>JAUCGA010000017.1 GCA_030377865.1 Anaerolineales bacterium HSG25
CCACTACTCCAACTTCCTCATTTAGCTGTTCTTTCGGTATTTCTCCTAACTTAACCCATTCTACTGATTTGATAGCCGGTATTTACCAAGTTTCACCCTTGCCACAAAAAAGTATTCTTCGGGGCTGTAAAAATTCAGTAAAACCGCCCTAGAAACCCGATTTCTTTGAGAAATCGGGTTTCTGACGTTCCTTCCGGCGAGTTCACTGAATATTTACCAAAATCTGAGGCTCCCAGCAGGTAAGCACAGGGCAAGGGGCCGAATCGAGCCAGTCGTTGCGCCAACCAACTATCGGGCTGATGCGGTGCGGTTACTCCTCCTCGGCCCAAAGTTGGACGAGTTGCAAGCACATCTGCACCGATTTTTCCATGTCGTGCAAGCTAACCCACTCCAAACAACTGTGGATGTTCTGCATGCCGGTAAACAGATTCGGCGTAGGCACGCCCCGCTCGGTCAAACGAGCGCCATCGGTCCCGCCTCGAATGATGGTATGCTGAGGGTCAAGGCTTGCCCGTTTGGCCGCGACAATGGCTTTGTTGACGGGGGTCATGTCCTTTTTGAGCCAGTCGCGCATGTTGCGGTACTGTTTGGTAATCTTACACTCGATGGTGGCTCGCGGTTCAAGAGCTTGTATCTGCTCGCAAATAGCTTTTACCTGCTCGCCATGTGCCTTTAAGTTCTCTCGATCAAAGTCCCGTAAAATTAGCTTTAAGGCCACTTTTGTTGCGCCGCCGGTAATCTCATAGACATGAATATATCCCTCCCGCTCGGCGGTGGTTTCGGGGGTGTGATGATTTTGGGGCAAAGCCTCAATAAATTTACCGGCCAGAAGTACGGCGTTGACCAAGATTCCTTTGGCATAACCCGGATGAGCCGGTACGCCAGTAATCGTCACCTCGGCCTTGTCTGCTGAAAAGGTCTCGAACTGAACCTCGCCCGTATTGCCCCCATCCAAGGTATAGGCCACATCAACATTTAAGTCCTCTAATTTAAGATGCGTTACCCCATGCCCAATCTCTTCGTCAGGCGTAAAACAGAGCCGAATCTCACCATGCGGAATCGTCGTATCGGCCAATAACTGCTTGGCAAGGGTCATGACAATCGCCACGCCAGCCTTATCATCCGCCCCCAACAAGGTTGTTCCATCGGTGGTCACAATATCTTGCCCGATTTTTTGTTTGAGTTCGGGCGCGCTCTGCTCGTTCAAAATAAGGTCAGCCGCGGGTAATATTATCGGTTGGCCGTCGTAATTGCGATGCACCGTCGGCTTGACTCCTGTTCCACTCACTGCGGGCGAGGTGTCAACATGAGCCAACAACCCCACCACCGGCAAATTAGGCCGGTCAATGGTAGCTGGAATGGTCGCAAAAACGGTGGCATAGTCGGTCAGGTTGATCTCCTGCGCGCCAAGTTCGGTCAACTCATCAACCAGCAGGTTCAATAAGTCGTACTGTTTGTCCGTACTGGGTACGGTTCCGGTATTATCGTCACTGGTGGTGTCGATCTGTACATATCGTAAAAAACGAGTTTCTAAATCTGTTCTGTAATCGGTCATGGTTTTCTCCATAGTTTTTGTGGCTTTGATCTTTGTTTATGTAGTGGTCAGGTTGATGTTGAAAATGGAGTGCAACGGGTTTAGCCGTTGCTACAGGCAATGGCTGAACCCATTGCACTCCAACATCATCTTGACCACCACACTTTGATCTTCGTTTGGGCCAAGCCAGACCTTCAATACCCATTCGGGCACGTAGGAGAAAAATACACCTTGAAGGTAAATATTCAGTGAACTCGCCAGAAAGAGCATCAGAAACCCGATTTCTTTAAGAAATCAGGTTTTTAGGGCTACTTTACTGAACTTTTACACTCAACCTCTCCTGTGAGGCATGTAGTTTTCCTCGCAGGTGTTGTGTGATCGAAACAAAAGACCATAGCCGATATAATTTTTCAAGAATTGGTTAGCCTAAAAAGTTTAAATAGTATAATATAAAGTGCCTGCAATGAGCAAGAATTTTTTATTTAATCAGTATTGGGGTACAGAGATGTTTGAAACTAAATTTAGACCGAATCAAGTTCATCCAACTGTATTTATTGCGACCGGCGCGGTCGTTGTTGGTGATGTATCGTTAGCCGCTGAGGCAAGTGTCTGGTTTAACAGCACTTTACGGGGCGACACCACACCGATTATAGTCGGCGAGCGTACCAATATTCAGGAGGGGTCGATTCTTCATGCCGATCCGGGGTATCCGGCTATTTTGGGGCAAGGGGTAACGGTGGGGCATGGTGCGGTGGTGCATGGCGCTACGGTGGGGGATAACAGCCTCATTGGCATTCGTGCCACCTTATTAAATGGCGTGGTTGTCGGCGAAAACTGCTTAGTGGGAGCCGGATCGTTGTTGACTCCCGGCAAGCAGTTTCCGGCAGGGTCGTTGATTTTGGGAAGTCCGGCCAAGGTTATCCGAGCTTTGACCGTTGAGGAGATTGCGGCCAATCGTCAAACCGCGGAGATATACGTCAAACGAGCATTGGCATTTCGAGAATAAATCTTCCAATTAAGGCAGTTCCAGAAAAATAACTCTCCCAAAATAGGGTGAGAATAAATCCTCACCCTAAAAGCTTAAGACCGCTAAAGCGGCCTAAATAGCTGGCTTCAGCCTGCTTTAACTATTAGCATCGGGATTTATTCCGATGCGTTTTGGGAGATTTTAAACGTTGGAACGGCCTAAATGGTGGTGATTCGTCGTTCGGTTTGTGAGTTGAAAAAGTAAAGTTGGTCGGCAGGAAGAAAAATATCAACCCTGTCGCCTATTTTGTGAGAATTATTGAGCGGGCAGGTGGCGATATATTGCTGACTGCCCGTTTTTAGGTGGAGCAACTGTCTCTGCTGAGCAAAGTCCGGTTCGATATGGTCAATTAGGCCATTAAGGATGCTTCCATCCGGTGTACCTATTACCTGTTCAACCAAACAGGTTTTTTCGGGACGGATGCCAACGGTAATTTTATTACCATCATGCAGATAAGTCTTGTAAGTCGCGGGGATCGGCATGATCATCTCATTGAGGTGAATCCAGCCTGATTGAACCGTGCCGCCGCTAAAAATATTCATAGCTGGACGACCAACAAAACTAGCCACAAAAATAGTATCTGGATGCTCGCGCAACCGCCGATATGTGCCGACCTGCTCGATTTTTCCATCACGCATGACCGCGATAATGTCGGCAATGGTAATCGCTTCATCTTGGTCATGGGTTACATAAAAAGTCGTAATCTGAAACTTGTGGAGTAATCGCTTGATTTCTAACCGAGTTTTACTACGAAGTTTAGCGTCGAGGTTGGCTAACGGTTCGTCAAACAAAAATACACGAGGATTCCGCACTATGGCCCGCCCAATCGCCAGCCGTTGTTGCTCCCCGCCGGACAGATGCCCCGGTTTCTGTTTGAGCAGATCATTAAAACCCACCCCCATAATCTCTGAGGTAATCCGTACTCGCTCTTCAATTTCTGCGTCGGGTGCTTTACGGACTTTAAACGAAAATGTGAGGTTTCCTAAGCCCTTAAAATGGGGATATAGCGCATAATTCTGAAACACCATGCCGATATGCCGATCTTTGGGTAGAATATTATTGATGTTCTGCTCATCGTAAAAAACTGTACCTGTATAGTCGGTTTCGATTCCGGCAATCACTTTTAACAAGGTGGTTTTGCCACAGCCCGATGGGCCGAGTAACGCACAGGTTTGCCCATGGGGCACTGTCAAAAAAATTTTATTCAGGGCATACCGCAACGGCTCTGGCGACGATACAGAATTGGCATTGGTTGGGTCAGAATAGGTTTTGCTCAGGTCACGGATTTGAATCGTCGTCATAGGCTCTCTCTCTTTTTTGTTCTTTCTTGGAATCGGAATTAAATAAGTTGCGTGTTTTCACATAAGAATAAATTCTTATACTGACACGAGAAACCTGCGGCTCTCTAGGAGTTTCCGTGCAAAATTCCATTCGTAGTAAAATTCTCGCAGAGACGCGGAGACGCAGAGTTTTTATGCTTTTCTCTGCGCCTTTGCGTCTCCGCGAGAGCATTTTTTTCTACTTAAAAAATCAAGATTTGTTTTGCACGGAATATCCCATAGAACCAAACCTGCTTAAGCAGGTTTTCCGTTTAAGACGCTGATTTCAATCAGCGGCCTTATGCACAGGTTGGTATGGCCTTATTCCTACTGTTTTGCCGCTTGACGTTGGGTTATATCTTGATGAACACCACGATAGCCACAATATAGGCCATCTTCATCAAAATAAGGCAAAGCGTTGGTCTCTACCAGTACCCTCTGCTTATTTTTATGAAGTTGGGTGCTTTCGACGGCAATCAATGGTTTGCGAGTTTTCATACGCCCTTGGAAGACCGCCTTAAGTCGTTTACCCTCATTTTTGGGCATAAAATCGAATATTTTTTTGCCTAACACCTGTTCTGGTTTTAGCCCCAAAACATCCTCAATTTTAGGACTAATATAGGTATAGGTCATCTCTCGATCTATTTCCCAAACACAGTCACTAATCGTTTCAATTAAGCTCTGGAACCGTGAATTGCTTTTGCGTAAGGCTTCTTCAGCTTGTTTACGCTCGCTGATGTCACGATGAACACCAGTCATTTTTAGCACTCGACCATTGTCATCCCGCTCAATCACTCGTCCCTGCCCTAAAATCCATTTCCATTGCCCCGATTTGGCCTTCAAGCGATGTTCAGCCTCGTAAAAGGGTATTTCACCAGCAAAGTGACTATTAAGATTATCCATGACTCTGGATATATCGTCAAGGTGCATCAATCCAGCCCAAGAGCGAATATTTTTCTGAACTTCCACCTCCGTATAACCGAGCATCTCAGCCCATTCAGCACTAAAGTTCATCTCTCCCGATTCAACGTCCCAATCCCAGGTGCCGACAATACTGGCCTCTAGGGGGAGCTTAACAGATTCACTACTTGGAATCGGTAGGTCGAGCTTTTCTTGTTTACGCCACTCATCAACCTGAGTTTGTAACTGTTCATTGACCGCGACCACTTCGGCGGTACGTTTGTTGACCACCTGCTCAAGCCGCAACTGCGCCTCTTGTAGTTTCTGCTCAGTCTCTTTATACCGAGAAATATCCTCCATGTGTACCATGACCACGTTAGGCGGCACATAGATATAACTAGTAACAAAATATCTGGTCTGACCTGTCGTCAATAGTTGATAAGGAGCCTCTCGCCGAACTGTCTTTTTGGTGATAAAACAGCGTTTGAAATCCTCCAAAATATGAGCTTTATCTTTGAACATTTCGCCCGCTTTTTTGCCCATGTAGTCGATAATCCGTCCGCTGATGGCTTTGGAGGCGGCATCGTTATAGTCGATTAAAACAAAGTCACGCCCGACTCGTTGCCAAGTGTAGGTCGGTACAGGAATGCCGTTATATTGCAGGCGTAATCGCTCTCGACTTTGCCGAGTCGCCTCAGCCAATCGAGTGCGCTCGTTAATCTCTTGTTGCAGACGTTCGTTAGCGACGCGTAACTCTTGGGTGCGCTCGTCAATCAACTCTTGCAGATGATGCCGATGGCGGCGCAGTTCGGCCAGAACTCGCTTACGTTCAGTAATATCTTCCAAAATTGCCACATAGTGGGTCATTTTTCCATCACGATTGGTAATCGGTGAGATGGTGGCATACTCCCAATAAAACTCGCCAGCCTTTTTGCGATTTTTTATCTCGCCCCGCCATGTTGTACCGGAAGCGATGGTGGCCCATAGTTTCTCATAATATTCTGTATCATGCTCGCCCGATTTCAGGATGCTAGGTTTCTGACCGACAACCTCTGCTTCATCATATCCTGCTATTTGACAAAAAACAGGGTTTACATACTCAATTACGCCATTAATATCGGTAATCATAATCGAGATAGGACATTGTGTCACGACCCGAGAGAGTTTACGTAATTCGGTTTCGGCTCGTTTGCGAGCGGTAATATCTTTGGTTGTGCCAATACTGGCCCATTTACCTTGATAGGGGAAAATGCCGACGTTGATATTAACTGTCACTTTCCGAGTTTTATCTTTGTGGATCAGATTAAAATCATACTCTTTCGGAACACCCTTTTTGACCTCCATCGGGCCATATTGCGTGACCAACATCTCCAAATCATCACGAGCAATTAAACTAGAAAACTTACGCCCTCGCAGTTCTTTGACCGTATAGCCAATCATTTTGGCAAAGGCTTCGTTGACAAAGGCAAGTTTACCGTCTTGCACCAGAAAAACACCATTCTGAATATTACTCACCAAGGTACGGTACTTTTCTTCTGATTGACGGAGCGCTTCCTCGGTCTTTTGTCGCACCTCAATCTCTTGCCGGAGTTGAACATTGGTTCGTTTTAGACGAGTGGTTCGTTTCCTAGCCCACTGTTTGAGCGAATCATGAGTGGTTGTTAGAGCGGCAGTTTCTTGACCCACCACCACATATCGTAAAGAGCGCTCCAATAACGGGCTACTAAGTTGCTTCTTCAATAGATAGTCAGCAACACCAACCTCTGTTGCTTCGACCAATGTAGGACTTTTTGTCGCATCGTCAGTTAACAAAATAAAGGGAGCGCGACTTTCTACCGCCCGCGCCTCCATAATCAAACGCTCCCATCCTGTTTGAGGTTTGCCATGCCCGTTGGTTTGAGCCACGCTCTCTAGCGACGCGTCAATCAGGTAGATATCATGTCGGTTGCGAGTTATCATCTTCTTCGCATTTTCATAATTTCCAACCCACTCCAAGTAACACACCCAGCTCTCAAAAGGGGTGTTTTCTTCTATGTCAGATAACATTCTACGAATCTGAAGGTAATCTTTTTCGTTGCTGGAGACCAGCAAAATATTCATGCTTCGTTTTTCCATTAAAACCCTCGACTTTTCCAGCCTAACATGGGCTAACGTATTAATAATCTTAGCTTTGTTAAAAAGCATAACCTTAAATTCCTATGGGGTCAATAGTATAAATAGGTGGTTTGTTATATAAATCTTCAATTAGCATGGTACAAATATCTGTTTTTGGCAAGGAAGAGGTGTTCATGGAATTAAATACGTTGCACGTTTTCAAACCCTCGCTGACTTGGAATAGGATTTTAATAAATTGCGCGCTCCAGAGTGGTTCAATCTCCAAGATTGAACCACTCTCATGGCGAACTGCACAAGTTAATTAATCCCGATTCCTTGTTAGCCCAGATATGCCAAATTGACAGATTATCGCCCCCTGAGCTTGCCGAAGGGGCGATGTCTTCGGCAAAGTAAAAGTTCAGTAAAGCCGCCCTAGAAACCCGATTTTTTTGAGAAATCGGGTTTCTGATGCTCTTTCTGGCGAGTTCACTGAATATTTACTCGGCAAACTCAGACAACGCCTTACATGAATAAGTCAGCAAGGGTTTTCAATTCAAGGCCAACCTTCCCGCAAGTTCTAAACTTGCGGGAAGGTGATAAGTCATAACAAAGGGCTGGTTCAAACACTTTGCCCCAATTGGGGCAACATGGTACACTAGATCAATTAATCTCGATTCCTTAGTATTAAGGAAGTTTCAGAATTTAAAACCTCCCAAAACCATTGTGATATTCTACCCCCTCCCCGACGCGTAGCTAGTCCCCCTGCTAGGGGGAGGAGCCGCCGCCTCCCTACATGGGGGACTGAGCGGGGTAGAGACTCTACTCAATTTGGGAGATTTATTTTCTTGGAATTACCAAATATAGCTCCCAACACAATTTGCCTATGTTTTTTAATCGTACTCCTAATTTAGAGCAATTATCATGGCCGGTCTCTCAACTTGATGAAGCCGTTGAGGTACTTGGACGACGAGCCGGATATATCTCCCAAAACGACTCCGCTCCGGTTATTCCAAACTATTTGGATAAAAGGGGACATATTTCATTTGAGCACTGGTTGCCCGGCATCGCCGATATATTTGGTCTTGAAAGCGAACCGATTGAAGCTCCTTATGCCGAAGTAGAGTCTTTGTTAAAAGGAGCTGGCCCCGCTATTTTACGCCTTCCGGCCAGTTATGACCAAGATGGAGAGGCTCGATTTTTGGTACTTCTATCGAGTCGTTGGCGACAGGTCAATCTCCTTACCCCAGAACTAAAAAAGCGTCGCATGTCGATTAAAGCTTTGCGGACTATTTTATGCGAACCTTACGAAACCCCTGTATTGGCTCAACTAGATCAGTTACTCGTCGAGGCGAGTATCCCCGAAGAACGCTGGGCACGGGTACGACAATCGATTTTGCGAGAACAATTGAGTGAGGTACGGATTACAGGCTGTTGGTTACTTCGTCTGCCCCCCCAAGCCAACCTGTGGCTTCAGATAAAAAAGGGTAATCTACACCAATACTTGGGTATCCTGATTGGAGTCAACCTCGTTACTCAGCTAATTAGTCTGACTAGTTGGTGGATGATTGGTTGGGGGGCACTCCAAGGTCATTTTGAGTGGTCTTGGCTATTTGCTTGGGCATTAATATTGCTGACAGCCATCCCCTTTTATTTGGCCTTAACTTGGCTACAAGCGTTACTCGCCGTTGGGGCTGGAGCTATCTTCAAAAAGCGGCTGTTACATGGCACACTACAGCTAGAGCCGGAGGAGATTCGGCATCAAGGAGCCGGGCAGTTTTTGGGGCGAGTTATGGAGGCCGAAGCAGTCGAACTGATGGCCTTAGGGGGTGGCTTTATGGCGCTCATGGCCTTGCTGGAACTAGCGGTAGCGATGTCGGTTTTGGCAATGGGAGCAGGTGGTTTTTTACATGCCCTATCCCTTTTTTGCTGGGCCTTTTTTACCGTTCTGCTCGGTTGGCGTTACTTCTCTCAAACCCATAGCTGGGTTTCAACCTATCGCCACATGACCAACGAACTGGTTGAACACATGGTTGGTCATCGCACCCGTTTGGCTCAAGAGGAGCCACATCGCTGGCACGACTCTGAGGATGAAAGCCTAACTCGGTACTTCAAACTGTCAGAACGATTAGACCAAGTGGGAATTCAAATGGGGACAGTTATTCCCCGTGGCTGGCTAATTTCAGGATTTTCGGGCGTAGCCTATACCTTCATCGTCTATCCCAACTCACCAATAGCTATTGCTATTAGTTTGGGTGGCGTGATGTTGGCCTCACAAGCTCTAACTCGCTTAGTCGGCGGGGTCGATTCAGTGGTCGGATTTATGGTCGCTTGGGGGCAGGTCAAGCCCCTATTTGAAGCCTCGAATCGAGCTAACGAACAACAATCGAGCATCACCTTGCCGACTTTGATTACTCGAACCCAAGCCAACATCAAGCATGGCGAAACGGTTATCGAAACGCGTGACATCATCTTTCGGTATCCAAAACGGACTGAACCTGTGTTAAACCGCTGTCATTTGCAAATTTGCAAAGGCGACCGAATTCTGCTCGAAGGGCCATCGGGCGGGGGGAAATCGACTCTCGCCATGATTCTGGTCGGCCTGCGGGTGCCGCAATCGGGGCTACTATTATTACGAGGATTAGATCAACAAACGTTGGGCATCAATCGTTGGCGTGACTATGTGGTCTCAGCCCCGCAGTTTCATGAAAACCATGTGTTAAGCGAAACATTTGCCTTTAATTTGCTGATGGGACGTAATTGGCCGCCACCAGAAGATGACTTAATTGAAGCAGAGACGGTTTGCCGAGAGTTAGGCTTAGGGGAACTGATTGACCGCATGCCTGCTGGTTTGCAACAGATGGTCGGCGAAAGTGGCTGGCAACTCTCGCATGGTGAGCAGAGCCGCCTGTTTATGGCTCGTGCCCTACTTCAACAAACCGACTTGATTGTCCTTGATGAAAGTTTCGCCTCACTCGACCCTGAAAATTTGCAACAAGCCATGCAATGTATCCTCAACCGAGCAACAACATTGTTGGTGATTGCTCACCCATAGCATCAGTAACGATTAACCATTTTTATAACCCAATACAGAAGACCTGTTCGGCAATAACTTATCATCTCATAAAAACTCAAAATCGAGGTCTGCGGAGTGCAAAAGCTTCTTGCTTTTGCCAGAAATAAACATGCAAAAGCAAGAAGCTTTTGCACTCCTTTATTCCCGAACAACTCTAGAGGATACAGGCTATGCTATATTTACAACAGGTTGTCATCAAATCGTTTGCCGCAGAACTAACCAACGCCTATCGAGAGACCTACAGCGTTCACGAACAGCATTATAGCGAAATATTGGGCTGGGCCGGACAACTAGCTCTCGAAAATATTGCCAATTCAGATGCACTGTACCACAATACCGACCATACCATGATGGTGTCGATGGTCGGACAGGCCATCTTGCGAGGAAAACATCTTTATGATGGCGGGGTTACACCTCGCGACTGGCTCCATTTTATGATGGCGCTTCTGTTTCATGATATTGGATATGTGCGTGGCGTGTGTCGAAATGACCGAGGAAATCGATATGCCACCGGTATCGAACATGAAACTATCGAGTTACCCTTCGGTGGAACCGATGTCGCTTTAACCCAATACCATGTAGACCGAAGCAAACTATTTGTCCGAGAGCGGTTTGGAGGGCGACTGTTGGTTGATGTAGACACCGAACTGATTGCCTCATATATTGAAATGACTCGGTTTCAAGTGCCTGATAGCGAAGCCAAAGTGACTAGTACCGACAGTTATCGTGGTTTGGCTCGAGCGGCTGATTTTATTGGACAGTTGGGTGATCCTCGCTATTTAGAGAAAATCCCCGCCCTATTTTATGAGTTTGAAGAGATTGGCTACAATGAAGGTATGGGGTACAAAACACCGGGAGATATGCGAACAAATTTCGCTAAATTTTACTGGAGTGTAGTCAGACCGTACGTTAAAGACGCATTAAAATACTTACGCATTACCCAAGAAGGCAAACAGTGGGTGGCAAACCTACATTCCCACGTGTTTGATATTGAGCACGAAGTTTATGGAAAATAAACAGCATAAAATCCAATTTATCAAACAACAACCGATTATCCTAATCGTTGACGATAATGTAGCTAACATAAAAGTCGTTGTCGATTGCTTAAAGATGCATGACTACATTACCATTGTCGCTCGAAATGGAGATATGGGAATTAAACGAGCGAAATTCTCCAAGCCTGATTTGATTTTAATGGACATAAGAATGCCGGGTATTGATGGATTTGAAGCCTGTCGCCAACTGAAAGAGTTTGAACAAACCAAAGATATTCCGATTATTTTTATGACCGCCCTAGACGACATCAACAGTAAGTTACATGGGTTTGAGGTTGGCGGAGTTGATTACATTACGAAACCAATTCAGGCTGAAGAAGTCTATGCTCGCATCAACACACATCTTACACTCTGTAACCTGCAAAAAGCTTTACAAAAACAGGTTGCCGAGCTAAACGCTTTTTCTCGGACTGTGGCACACGACCTAAAAAATCCTCTTGGTATTATCTCAAGTAGTATAGAGGTACTCATTACCAATGATGACACCTCTGAAGAGGATGAACACATGTTTTTTAACCTAATTCAGGAGTCAGCTCAAAAAGGTGTTCATATTATTGATGAACTACTTTTATTGGCGGGTGTTCATCATGCAAAAGTGTCCCCTCAGCTTTTTGACCCCCTTGAGGTTATAGAACAGGTAAAATTTCGTTTGTCAGGCATGATCGAAGAGTATCAGGCTGAACTGACGGTCGCCACAGATTGGCCGAGTGCGTGGGGACATGCCCCTTGGGTTGAACAGGTTTGGGTTAATTATATCTCTAATGGTTTAAAGTATGGCGGCAGGCCACCAAAACTGGAACTGGGATTTAACCACCAGCGAAACGGTATGGTTCAGTTTTGGGTTAAAGATAATGGGCCGGGAATTTCACCGGACACCCATAAAAAGCTATTTACCGATTTTACCCGTCTTGATCCCACCCGTGTCGATGGACATGGGTTGGGGCTGTCGATTGTTCGCCGTATTGTAGAAAAACTAGGTGGACAAGTGGGCGTTGATTCGGAAATTGGTCAGGGAAGTAGGTTTTATTTTACGCTACCCGGCACAATGATTAATTCTGATTTTTATATCCCCGTACAAAATGATGGATAAGATGAATGTACTAATTAGACCTGTTCGGCAATAATTTATCACCGCATAAAAACTCAAATTATGGGTTTGCGGAGTGCAAAAGCTGATTGCTTTTGCATGTTTGCCTCTGGCAAAAGCAAGATGCTTTTGCACTCCTTTATTCCCGAACAACTCTATTAAGTACACTGTCAGTGAACTCGTCAGAAAGAGCGTCAGAAACCCGATTTCTTTGAGAAATCGGGTTTCTAGGTGGCTTTGCTGAACTTTTACACGACAAGAGCGGTTCAATCATTACGATTGAACCGCTCTTGTCCTCTATTAAGTGTAAATATTCTTACTATCTCCCTCACCCTAACCGCAACACCAGCCCCTCATTGCCATGCAGAGTCAAGGTCGCCAAATCAACCTCACCGGTTCGTTGCAGGTCGGTACTCAGGGCGATTTGGACATGCTGACCGACATGGCTCAGGTCAAGCTGATGTTTGCTTGCGCCAAAATTCAGCACAATCAAAAAACTGTCCCTCTCAGCATGGTCACGCCGATAAGCAAACAGGTCATCACCTACAATCTTGACGGTGGCATAGTCACCCCGATTCAAGGCTGGTTCGGCACGGCGGAGCGTGGTTAACTGCTGGAAATAGCTCAACATCGAGTTAGAATCGCTCAGTTGTAGCGCCACATTTCGAGTTTTATAGTTTTCGGTCACTGGCAACCACGAAGTCACGCCCTCAACAGTGAATCCGGCATTGGTCGTATCATCCCACTGCATGGGGGTGCGCTCAGGGTCACGACCAATCACATCGGCCAGTTCTGGTTGGTTCAGCGCTGGTGGGTCTTGAATAAACTCCGGCGGAATATAGCCATCCTCCATGCCCAGCTCGTCACCGTAGTAGCAGGTCGGCGTACCGCGCAAGGTCAGCAAGAGCATGTTTGCCATACGAGCTTGCTCATATCCGGTTCGAGTAGCGACTCGATGCTGGTCATGATTGCCCAACACCCAATTGGGCCAAGCCCCCTCCGGCAAATGAGCCTCATACTCCTCGACCCGCTGGCGCACTGCGACCGCGTCCCACTCAGAAATAATCAGATGAAAGTTAAAGGGCAGGTGACACTCATCAGCCTGCTTACCATAGTATTGAACCAAAACCTCAAACGGTTCGTAAATTTCGCCAATCATTACTCGGTCGTCATACTCATCGACCAAAGTCCGCATTTGTTTGATGAGACCATGTACTTCGGGCAAATCTTTGGTGTAGATATGGTTAAGTTTGCCATATTCACCCATTTGAACGCTCGTACCCGATTGATTTGGTGGCTCATCCCGTAACTGTTCATCCTTTATCATCAGCCAAATCACATCAACCCGAAAACCATCCACGCCGCGGTCGAGCCAAAAGCGCATGCAATCGAGCATGGCCGGTAGTACCTCAGGGTGACGATAGTTCAACTCTGGTTGCTGGGTGACAAACTGGTGCAGGTAATATTGGCCGGTCGTTTGGTCGAGTGTCCACGCCGGGCCACCAAAAAAACTGAGCCAGTTGTTGGGCGGGCTACCATCCGGCTTGGGGTCGCGCCAAATATACCAGTCTCGTTTGGGGTTATCACGGCTAGAGCGACTCTCCACAAACCATGCATGCTCGTCCGAGGTGTGATTCGGTACGAGGTCGAGCAAAATTTTGAGGTCGCGCTGATGTGCCTCGGCTAAGAGCTTGTCAAAATCGGCGAGTGTGCCAAACATGGGATGGATGTCGGTATAGTCGGCCACATCGTAACCAAAATCATGCATGGGGGATGGAAATATCGGCGAGATCCAGATCGCGTCGATATTGAGTGACTTCAAATAGTCGAGCCGTTGGATGATGCCGAACAGGTCGCCCACACCGTCACCATTGGTGTCTTGATACGAACGAGGATAGATTTGGTAAACAATGCCATGTTGCCACCATTTAGATTCGGTTGTCATAATTGTTTGAGTTAGTGGGTGAATATAATGAGTTTAGGGCATTATACGTCATCCACTAGGTTTTTTTACTAGTAAATAAAATATTTTGTCGCCTGCAAGTAATGTTTTAGTGAAATAAATCTTGCGGAACCATTTTCCCGACAATATGCACATTCCTTATTATAAACAAGCGAACGGATGTGGCAACTGATTTCAAAAATTTAGGCAACACGCAACACGTCTCAATTTGCCTATTTTCTCACCTAAATCTATCCTTTTGGCATGACGACCTATCTACTGGTGTTTATGATTGCTTGGGGCTTGGCCTACAGCATCACCCCGCTCTCAATTCGGCTCGGTCAGCGATTGGATTTGGCCGACCAACCGGGTGGGCGACGACAGCATGCCGGAGCTATCTCGCGATTGGGTGGCTTGGCGTTGTTTGGTGGGTTTGTTGGTACGGGGAGCTTGCTGTTTATTGCCAGTGGATTAGGACTTGGCGGTGAGGCGCTCCGAATTCAGGGTGAGGATTACAAACTGTTGAGCGGGATTTTGGTCGGCAGTACCATCATTTTTGGCCTCAGTTTGGCCGATGATTGGTACGAGTTAAGCGCTCGCTTGCAATTTTTGATTCACCTGCTGGCCGCCGGAATCGCCATCTATTTTGATATTATCTTTCAGGTGGTGACTCTGCCCATTGTTGGCGAAACCCAGTTTGAGTGGTGGCTCTACTACCCCCTAACGATCTTTTGGATTGTCGGCATGATCAACACCGTCAACTGGCTCGATGGTCTGGATGGGCTGGCCGCGGGGGTAACGGCCATCGCCAGCCTCATTTTTGCCATCCATGCCTATCGTTTGGGACAGAGTGTGGTCGCCTTTTTCCCCTTGGCCTTGGCCGGGGCATGTTTGGGCTTTTTACCGGCCAACTTTTATCCGGCTCGAGTCTTTATGGGTGGTGGGAGCATGCTACTCGGCTATGCTCTCGCCACCATGTCGATTCTGGCTCCGGCCAAAATCGCCACCGCCCTGCTCGTTCTCGGCATCCCCATTTTAGATGTAGCGTGGCTGATTATCTACCGCTGGCGACAACGGGGCAACCCCATGCAGTCGGGGCGCGACCATCTCCATTACCGCCTGTTTGACCTCGGATTTAGCCAACGTCAAATAGTTTTGCTATACTACAGTTTCTGCGGGTTGTTTGGCCTGCAAGCCTTGCTCATCACCGACCGGCTATACAAACTGTTGGCCCTTATCATCATGAGCGGCCTGACGCTGGCTCTGCTGTGGTGGTTGGCACAGCGGGGTGATGGAGCGAAGTGATTAGGTTCTTAAACCTATTTCGATCATTTTAAAATGTACAGAGAAAGCATGCCAAGAATAAAAAGACATCGAAAAAAGAAAAAGAGGGCTAAAACAAGACACAGTGAGCCATCTATTACTGTAATATATAAAGATGGTTCGAGAAAAGAGTTTTACGCCGAAGATGAAGATGAAGATGAAGATGAAGATACGATTAGCCTTTCGTATGAAATTACGGATGAGCCTATTCACTATCCTGAATATGAGCGTTTACCGGAACATGTAAAAGATACGATTGATCGGCTTTACATCCAACTTCAAAAGCGACCGGAGAAAGTAATCCCCAAACTGCTTGATTTGCTTGAGGAATACCCGCATATTCCCACACTATACAACCATCTCTCTCTAGCTTACTCTGTCTTAGGTCAATATGAGAAAATGAAAGAAATAATCTATGAAAATTACAGGCGTAATCCTGATTATCTCTTTGCTCGTCTAAATTATGCCGAATTGTATCTTAGGCAGGGCGAATACGATAAAACATTTGAGTTATTTGATCGCAAATATGACCTCAAATTACTTTACCCGAAGAGAAACAAGTTTCATATCTCGGAAGTAGCGGGTTTTATGGGAATTATGGGAATTTATTTTTTTGAAACTGGAAAACGGGATACGGCTGAAATTTATTACGATATTCTCAGACAGATCGCACCGAGTTATCCAATGACAAAAATATTGCGTCAAAAACTGCATCCAAGTCTTTTGATCCGTTTTCGCAGTTGGTTGAGCATGAAGATGAAGTAAAATTCACCATAATTCAAGCCGAATCACTCAATCAATATCAGATTGGAGTTGAAGGATGAGTAAGAAATACGGAAGAAGGAGCAAAAACCGAATACGGTTCAAGAACAACCGAGGCAAACTATCCCTGAAATTCTTGATCTGATTGAAAAATATCCGAATGTACCCAGGCTGTATAACTATCTTAGTCGCGCCTATTCTCAAATAGGAGAAATAGAAAAGTCTGAGGCAACAATTCGAGAAAATTATCAACGTAATCCTGATTATCTATTTGCTCGTCTAAATTACACGGAAATGCGTCTTAGCCATTGGATGAGTTCTGCGTAGTTATCAGGTTCCTTTCTAAAATTCGTTGTTGTGTTGGCCGAAACGAAGACCATAGCCCATGAATAATATAACGACCTTGTTGTTTTACAAACTTTTCGGTTATAATGGATAGACTCTCTGAAATAATAATTTTCAGAATTAACCTGTTAATCATTCCTGCATGCTGTAAGTGAGAATGATACATCAACAAAAGTAACAATTCAGAATTGAAAATTACTTATTAAGAGGTGCTAAGGAATGGATAGGAATGGATAGGAATCGGGATTAATTAACTTGTGCAGTTCGTCATGAGAGTGGTTCAATCTCTAAGGTTGAACCACTCTGGAGCGCGCAACTTATTTAATCCCGATTCATAATTATATAGCGAGGTGTTGATATGGATACCATTTTAGCGTTACTGCCATGTATGGGATTTGCGGCGATTACTGTGGCTTTTTTTCTTTTACAAGCAGTCAAAGTTGTAAAAGAATACGAGCGAGGCGTGATTTTTCGATTAGGCCGTTTTGTCGGAGCCAAAGGGCCGGGGCTATTTTTTCTTGTGCCATTTATTGACCAGATGACCAAGGTCGATTTACGAACCGTAACCTTAGATGTTCCTACTCAAGAGGCGATTACTCGTGATAATGTCACCATTAAGGTTAATGCGGTTGTTTATTTCCGAGTTTTTAACCCCGGCGATTCGGTTATTCAGGTTGAAGATTATCGTCGCGCTACCCGAGAAATCGCTCAGACTACCTTGCGGAACGTGATTGGTCAGAGTGAACTTGATGAGATATTGGCTCATCGAGAGAAAACCAATAACGAACTACAAAAAATTATTGATGAGCAAACTGAGCCTTGGGGCATTAAAGTTTCGCTGGTAGAGGTAAAAGATTTGGAACTACCTCAAACTATGCAACGGGCTATGGCTAAACAGGCCGAGGCCGAGCGGGAAAAACGAGCCAAAATTATCCATGCTGGTGGTGAGCTAGAAGCATCCAAACAACTGTCCGAAGCGGCTCATATCATCGGGCAAGAACCGACTACTATTCAGTTACGCTATCTACAAACTTTAACCGAAATTGCGGCAGAACGTAACTCAACCGTTGTATTCCCCGTGCCTATCGACATCTTTTCCGCTGTGACCAGCTTTTTGAACACTTCGGCGGATGATGAAAAAAGTGCGTGAGTCTGCTAGGCTCAAATTGATAAGAATCAGTAGGATTATGTCAACATGTATGGTATAATGGAACTGATTAAATTAACTGTTTTCAAAATTACATGCAAGACACTAACGTGAGATATGAGTAAACTATTTGAGCTATACCTTCGTTTTATGGTCTGGTTGGGTGCTGATGCACCTGAGGGATATGAATATCTATTGGGCGAATCTGCGCCCAAACAAGTAGCAGACGTACCAAAACCACCTCCGGTTGAGACAAAACCTGTTCCGCCACCGGTGGCACCTGAGCCGGAACCAATCATACCTGCTCTGGAACCACTCGATGAGCCAATGCCGGAGCCGATTGTGGCAGAAGAGCCTTTTGAACCGGCAACGGTGTCGATAGAAGCTCTACCAGAGCTAGAAGCACTCGATTCTGTGTTGACTGAGCCTGAGCTATCCATTGATGAGGACACAAGTGATCTCGAACCGTCACTTGACGAGACACCCTCATTTAATGAAGAACCTCAGACATTAATAATTGATGATTTGGCTGACGAGACGATTCCGCTTGAACCTGAACCGATTGCTCCTCCGCCAATTATCGTTAAACCCGAACCGACGGAGCCAGAACCTGAAATTGCTTCAGCCGCTCCAACCTATCAAACCGACCCTGATTTCCCTCCGATTGGTTCGCTAGAGGCTGTCCGAGCCTTGTACATGAGCTATTCGGCTCTTGGTCAATCAACCTATCGTCAGCGGGTACTTGGTTGGCTAGACAGCACTGAACTGAATGCGGTGGTTATCGACGCGAAAAGTGATAACAGCTTAATTAGCTATTCTACCCAAATCCCCATAGCCAAAGAGATTGGGGCAGACACACCAAGCCATAATAACTTTGCTGACTTTATGGCCGAACTCAAAAAACGTCGAGTCTATACTGTAGCCCGTATCGTTACATTTAAGGATCATCTGTTTGCCAAAAACTATCCCGAATATGCAGTTAAAACCCAAGGTAGTGAAAATTTGTGGCAAGATAGCGAAGGACAGCACTGGAATGATCCATTTTTAACCCCGGGTTGGGGGTATAATCTGCAAATCGCGGTTGAGGCGGCTCAATTGGGATTTGATGAGATTCAGTTTGATTATCTACGTTTCCCTACCGCTAGTCAGCATGGCGAACCCTATTTTTCACAAAACGTCACCCGTGATTCTCGGGTATCGGCGATTACTAGTTTTTTGAGCATGGCTCGTGGGCAACTTAGTCCCTTCCAAGTGAAAATCGCCGCAGACATCTTTGGTTATACCTGTTGGCGACGGGATGACACCTTAATCGGCCAAGATATTGAGCGGTTAGCGCCTCATGTGGATGTTTTATGTCCCATGTTGTATCCTTCTACCTTTAACAAAGGTATCCCCGGCTACAAAAACGCGATTGCCCACCCGTATGAGGTGGTGTATCGGAGCGCTGAACGAGCCATACAACGGATTAATGGACTGAACTGCACCGTTCGACCTTGGATTCAGGATTTCCCTGACCATACGTTTGACCAACGAGTGTACGGCAAACAGGAGATTCAGCAACAGATTAAAGGCTGTTTTGACTCAGGCAGTGAAGGCTTTATGGTCTGGAATTCAGACGTTAACTATACCTCTGGAGCTTATGCACCAATGAGGATTAAGTAATGAGTTCTTGTAGTGGTCAAATTTAGGCAAAAGCAACGAATAAGAATCAAAAAAGGCGAGGTAATTACCTCGCCTTTTTAATTGCAATAAATCGGCCTTGCCCTGTGAATTTATTCACAGGCTTCCTGATCGTTGCGATTATGTAATCGCAACGGGTATTTTGGCGGGTATATACTGCCTAGTATGAGTAACAGATACCATCATGTAAAGACGCTGATTTCAATCAGTGGGTTGTTTGCTGGAATTGCCTAAGTTATGTTTTCTATAACGAATCTTTAACTTGGTCAACAATTCGACCAAATGTGGCATCATCACTATAAGCAATATCAGCCAATACTTTACGGTCAAGTTCAATACCGGCTTTACTTAAGCCATTCATAAACTTACTATAGCTCAAGCCATGTTGGCGAGCGGCGGCATTAATCCGAGAAATCCACAATCGTCGGAACTGTCGTTTTCGTGTTCGTCGGTCACGATAGGAGTATTCAAGCGATTTCATCATCGCTTCATTAGCACGTTTAAATAGCTTATGCTTACTTCCTTTTTGACCCTTTGTTAAGGCTAATACTTTTTTATGTTTACGCTGTGTACGCGGTCCAGTTTTTACTCTCATGGTATACCTCTACTTACCTTTCTTTTTTGCATATGGCATAAGTTTTTGGACACGTTTAATTGTGCCTTGGTCTTTCACTTCTAACATCGAGTCGAACTGAGCCTTAACTCGGCGTTTCTTTTTACGACGCAAATGGCTTTTACCGATTTTGGTACGCATTAATTTACCAGAGCCAGTATACTTAAACCGTTTTGACGTTGCTTTATGAGTTTTTATCTTTGGCATATTTCACATCCCTATCATTTTTTCACTAAACAAAATTAAAGTGTCCTCTATAATTTTGAAGACACTTTATTTAACAAAATAAGTTTGAACCTACTAAGTTGTGTTACAAAGGCAACTATTTAGGCTTTGGCCCTAAAATCATTAACATAGTCATTCCCTCCATAGATGGCCGTTTTTCAATAATAGCGACATCTTCTAGAGCAGAAGAAATGCGTTGCATAAGACCCCTTGCCACTTCAGGATGCGTGACTTCTCGACCACGAAAACGGACTCGTACCTTAACTTTTGAGCCATTCATTAAAAATTTACGAGCATTTTTAACTTTGTAATTGATGTCATGATCGCCGGTTTTTGGGCGTAAGCGAATCTCTTTGATTTCAACTTTGGTTTGAGATTTTCTGGCATCTTTCTCTTTTTTCTGGGCTTCATAGAGAAACTTACCGTAATCCATGAGGCGACAAACAGGTGGTTTGGCCGTTGGAGCTACTTCAACCAAGTCAGTATTGTATTCAGCCGCAATCGATAATGCTTCTGCAATTGGTTTTACACCTAATTGGGAACCATCAACGCCAACTAGTCGTACTTCAGGCGCTCTAATTTGCCGATTGATTTTGCGGCTAATGCGAATGGGTTTATGATACTTTTTTCGAGGTCTTCTAATACCTATGAGTATTCTCCCTCTTCTCAATAGAGAAAATAAATTAAACAGTTGCTTGAATTGAATTATCAAGCAGAGTGTCCCTAATTTACCATACTCACTCACTTTCGTCAAATCTTACCTTAATTGCAGTTAAGTATGATGCCGAAACTATCATCCACCGGGGTCGTTAACCATGCGGCTCATTAAACGGAGCACCTTCTCCAACTCGATTTGCCACACCTGTGGATCAGGGTGGAGAGACATCCATAGTTGACGAGGGGTCATTTTTGTAATCGCCTTTACTCGGCGTTGCAAACCGGCTCGATCAATCCACTCTAAACTATCGGCTTTAATCACCAACTGACCTGATTCCGTAATAACCGCTTTGGCTTTGGCTTCTTGAGCCAATATCTTCAACTTAAGCTGATATAATAAATTGGCTACTGGCTCGGGTAGGTCACCAAATCGGTCTTCTAACTCTTTTGACATATCCTCAATTTCGGACAGTGTGGCTAGTCCGGCCAAGCGCCGATATAGGCGTAGTCGGATTTTTTCTTCGGGTAGATAGTTTTCTGGCACATAGGCTGGAATTGGCAGATTTAGCTGAATTCCTTCTGACAGAGGCGTTAGATAGGTTAGGGCTTCATTCATGCCTTTACTGGTTTCATTGGGCATGCCACCAAGGTCATTAACTGCTTGAGCCAGTAAACGGGTATATAGATCAAACCCGACTGCACTAATTTGACCATGTTGTCGAGAGCCGAGTAGTTCACCCGCACCCCGAATCTCCAAATCTCGCATGGCGATTTGAAAACCAGCGCCTAGTTCATTCGCCTCTGTAATCGCCTCTAGTCGCTTGTACGCATCTGGCTTTAGTTCATGATGTTTGGCTGTCAATAGATAGGCGTATGCTTGCCTAGCCCCCCGTCCGACCCGTCCTCTTAGCTGATACAGTTGGGCCAACCCCATCTTATCGGCTCGGTCGATGACGATAGTGTTAACATTGGGTAGGTCAAGCCCACTTTCGACAATAGTAGTACAGACCAGCACATCTTGCTCACCAGCTACAAAGTCAACCATGACCCGTTCTAGCTGGCGTTCGCCCATTTGTCCATGTCCAACCGACACTTTGGCTGATGGTAGGAGACTCCGAATTCGGTTGGCCTTCTGTTCAATCCCCATCACTCGGTTAAAGACGTAAAAAACTTGCCCACCTCGGTCAAGTTCGCGACTAATGGCTGTTTTGATTAGGGTTTCGTCATATTCGGCTATCGTTGTATGGATCGGCAATCGTTCCTCTGGTGGGGTGGCGATAATACTTAAATCTCGAATCCCACTGAGTGACATGTGCAAGGTGCGTGGAATCGGCGTAGCGGTCAGGGTTAGAGCATCTACACTTTTACCCGTTACAGCATTAGCTCGCATGTCTTTTAGTTTTTCTTTGTGTTTGACCCCAAACCGTTGCTCTTCATCAATCACCATTAATCCCAAATTTTTGAACGCCACATCTTTTTGAATTAAGCGATGCGTGCCAATCACAATGTCAACAGTTCCCATGCCCAATTTAAGGATTGTCTGCTCTTGTTGTTTTTTGGTGCGAAAACGGGATAACATGTCTATTTCTACTGGGTAGTTACGCAGGCGGTCGGTAAAAGTTTGGTAATGTTGTTGAGCCAATACGGTGGTTGGTACTAAAATAGCAACCTGCGTCCCATCCAAAACCGCCTTAAAGGCCGCTCTTAGGGCGACTTCTGTTTTGCCATATCCCACATCTCCACAGACCAATCGATCCATAGGGCGTGTTTTTTCCATGTCGGCTTTCACATCGTTAATTGCTTGTAGTTGGTCATCAGTTTCCACAAAAGGAAAAGTATCCTCTAATTCGGTTTGCCACTCTGCGTCTGCCGCAAAGGCTCGCCCCGGTACAACCTCTCGTTGGGCGTATAGCTTGAGCAAATCCTGAGCCAAATCTTCAATTGCCTTTTTCGCTCGACGTTTGACCGTGTTCCAATCGGCACTCCCTAATCGAGTTAAGCCGGGGTCTTTATCTTCAACTCCCACATACCGTGCCAGCCGGTCAGCTTGATGGATTGGTACGTACAGTTTGTCTGACTTTGCATATTCAACCGCCAGATATTCGCGAATGGTGCTATCTAACTCAATCTTGATGAGACCCACATAGCGCCCGATGCCATGCTCAATATGAACAACCAAATCGCCGGGATTCACATCAGCAAAAAAAGTCTCTGGCGTAATGCCCTTACGGGGTTTACGCCGACGGGTTGTGGTCGGTTTTTTCCAACCGAATATCTCCGAGTCAGTTAATACCGTAATTACAGTCTGGTCATGTTTCAAGGCCCATCCTTCCATCAGCACACTGTTGATGAGGGTTACACTGCCTGAACTTGGCGGCGGTGAACCAACGCTTAAACTGTCGATGGGGGTGACGATAAAATCGGCCTGATCTCGAAATAGGTTGCTCAATCGGTTCGCCTGTCGAGAGACCATCAAAATACGATCGCCCTGTTTTTGTCGTTTTGTAACCTCGTCAACGACATTTTTTACTTGTCCTCCAAAAACAGGGGAATTCAGGAACACACCTTGAAATAAGGGTGGGGTATCGGCTTGGTTTTTACCATTGTTTTTGCTGATCGATGCTTGCCTAAAGCCAACACTCATATTAAGAGGCATGCGTTGAGCCAACATTTCCTGAATCTGTTTCCAGCCGAAATAGGTCTTAGGCCAATCGGCAAATAGGTCACCCGTATCGGTCAAACTTCGTTTAAGATTACGTGCTTGGGTCTCCAGTTCATCAATTACCAATGACAGTTCCGATGAATCTTCAATAAACACAAGGGTATTGGCAGGTAAATAGTCGAGCAAGGAGGTTAAGGCAGGGGATTCCTCCGGCTCAGTAGGATAACAGAAGGGTAGATAAAACTCTAGGCCTCGGAAGTAGGTGGCTTGTTCTAGCTTGACCAGATCATCCTCAAAGATGATTTTGGCCGCTGGCTGTAGGCTTGCTAAATCTCGGTGGGCGAGGGCTGTTTTTACATGGTGATTATGGTTGGGCAGGGCTTCGGATGCGGGGCCAATGGTCACAGTTTTAAGTCGCTCTTGAGACCGTTGGCTGGCTGGGTCAAAATATCGTAATGAGTCAATTTCATCACCGAACAGTTCAATCCGAATCGGATATTGGCTGTTGGGGGGGAAAATATCCAAAATTCCCCCCCGGCGGCTAAATGTTCCAGAACCTTCCACCTCTGGTTCTGGCTGATACCCCCAAGCTACCCATTGTTGAATCACTTGCGTAAGGTTGATTTGTTGTCCCACGCGTAAATTTTGTAACGGAAATTTAGCAACGGGCATGGTGGGGTGCATTAACGATCTTGCCGAGGTGACAATTAGCGGTGGAGCAGTAGAATTGGGTCTTTTTTGATAGATAACCAATTCGGTTAGCGCGGCCAAACGTTTCCGAACTGTCTCATGTCCCCAATCAACCTTCTCAAAGGGGAGAGCATCGGGATTGGGCAGGCGATGTACAGAATTGGGGTGGGCAGACCAGATTTGAATCTGTTCGGCCAGTACCCGCGCTCGGTCGGCCCGAGCGGTAATGAACAATATGGGGCGTTCTAGCTCTGCTTGCAATGCCGCCAACAGTGCTGGACGAGCCGCACTCAAGACTCCTAGTGGAGCCTGCATGGCAGGGGTGTATTCTCCGGCATGAAGCGCATCTGCAAATTGACTATAATTTGGAATTTGGTCAAACAACCTGAGTAATGGAGATAGATTTATCAATGGTCAACCACGTTATAGGCACGTGGAAAAAAATAATTGTCCCGTGGAGTAGGCACGCGTCGTGCCGCACCGCGGGTGCTGACTCCTCAATTGGGATATTTTATTTCTTCCGTCTGCCATACTATTTTTATTCCTTAGGAATGAGTCCTAAATAAGTTGCGCGCTCCAGAGTTCAATCTCTAAGATTGAACCACTCTTATGACGACCTGCACAAGTATAAAAATTCAGTAAAGTAGCTCTAGAAACCCGATTTCTTTGAGAAATCGGGTTTCTGATGCTCTTTCTGGCGAGTTCACTGAATATTTACGCACAAGTTAATTAATCCCCGATTCCTTAACGACTGAACGTGATATTATAGCAAATAAATCTATATTACTCGAATCAGGGCAAGGCTATTGTATTTTGCATCCATCATATATTCTTTGGTTTCGATTTGTTTGAAACGATACCTTGTCCTTATAATCTGAGCATCGTAGAGCCACCACACATTTGGGTATTATGGTAGGTGCGGAGTTCTACTGCGAATATTCTTTTCAATGCAGTGAGGTATTGCTATGCTCCCTACTCTTATTGGTTGTCCATTTGATAATGGTATTCAAACTATGTTACGCTTTCGGCGAGGTGTTACTGGCGCGGCAGATGCACCAGAAGTCGTTTTAAGTGAATTTAATCAACTGTTTGCAACCAAATACAATTTATCCCAAACTATACTCCCTCTCAAAGAATACAATATTCCCCTTACCGCGGCGAATAAAGATGATGCGGGACTTTTACGTCATCAACAACAAGCAACTGAGACGGCTCAACAAATAGTTACGGCTTCTCTGCAAAAAATATCTCAGCAAGGACATCTGCCTATTTCGATTGGCGGGGATCATTCACTTACCTATCCGCTTTGTCGGGGAGTACATCAGGCTCAGCCCGATAAACAACTAGGGCTGATTTATATTGATGCTCATCTGGATATGCGTCCCTTGGAGCAGTATGGAGCCGTTGATGACATAGTCAGTAGTGGCAACTCTTTTCGACAATTGATAAAAAATAACATTGTTGACGGCCAAAACATGGTTGTTATTGGAATTCATCCAACGCAGAGTGAATTGTTTTGGCAATTGAGTGAGTTTGCTTCTCAACATGGTGCCACAATTATCTATGATTACCAATGTAAACTAGACCGACTCCCTAACATTATTGCTGAAGCTGTAGCTCTGGTCTCAACGGGTACAGACGGTATTTACCTGAGTGTTGATATTGACTCCGTTCAATCCTCTTCTGCACCGGGAGTGAGTGCGGTAGCTCAAGGGGGACTGACCGTCGAGCAACTACTGACCTTGGTACGAGGTATTACACATCAAACTAACGTAGTTGGATTTGATGTGGTTGAGGTTTCCTCTCGGCGACAAGGCTGGCAATCACTTTTTGAGGACGAGGCTATAGAACTAGAATTAGAGGTTGACAAACAGGCAAAATTGGTTCAGACGGCTATTCTAGCGGCTCAGGTAATTGACTGCTTTTTAAGTGCTAGAGAGGTTCAACCCTAAAAATTAAACTTCCATCTTTGTATGTAAGGCAATTCCAAGAAAATAAATCTCCCAAATTGAGCAGAGTCTCTACCCCCCTCAGTCCCCCCTGCTAGGGGGGAAGCGGCTCCTCCCCCTAGCAGGGGGAGGCTGGGAGGGGGTAGAGTGTCACAATGGTTTTGGGAGGTTTTAAATTCTGGAACTTCCTAAGTAGTTTTCAGAACTAACTTGTAAAAAACAAAAGTGTACCCATAATAGGCGGGTATATACCCGCCAAATACCCGTTGCGATTACATAATCGCAACGATCGGGACAACTTCCATCTTTATAGGTAGGAATCGGGATTAATTAACTTGTGCAGGTTGTCATGAGAGTAGTTCAATCTTGGAGATTGAACCACTCTGGAGCGCGCAACTTATTTAGACCTAAACAAAAAAAGCCTCACGTCAATTTTATTCGACGTGAGGCTTTGAATTTTAAAGGAGAGACTACGGCAGGTAACTCGCTGGATTCAATTGGATGGTTCCTTGTCGAACCTCTAAATGAAGATGAGGCCCGCTTGAACGACCCGTCATACCAATTTCACCAATTGCTTGACCTTTATTAACTGTTTCGCCAGCATCTAAATAGTAGCTTTGTAAATGGGCATACAATGATTGCAGACCATTCCCATGATCAACAACAACGTGATAGCCATAACCTGTATCATCCCATCCCGCCCCAACCACAAAACCAGAATCAATGGATAAGACCGGAGTTCCAATAGGACTTTCAATATCTAATGCGGGGTGATAACCGAAATAACCTTGACTAATCCGACCTGTAACCGGCCAGTTCATAATACCGGTTCCAATTGGTGCATCTTCTGGTGCGGCACTGGTACTGTAGTTTACGACAGAGCGAACTCTTGGTGGTACAAAGGGTTTGCTTCCGCCGGGAACAACAATCCATTGTCCAATTTGAACAATCGGATTTTCTGCATCAATCTCGTTTAGGGATGAATTAATAATTGCTTCTGGATCAGCTTTATAGGCGGCGGCAATCCCCTCAATCGTGTCACTACCTCCAACCTGATGATAGATGCCATCAAACGGTAAAATGTTGATCGGTTGCCCAACTTGCAGGGAGTGAGGGTTTTCTTTTAAATGAGGATTAGACCACAACACTGTTTCGGGAGTTAAATTGAATTTGTAGGCAATACCATAGACTGTGTCACCAGTTTTAATAATATATTGGGCGATCTCTTCACGAGGAGGGGCAACGACAATAATGTGAGGAACTGCACGACGAGAAAAAATTCCGTTGCTTGATGGAGCTAACTGTGAGGGCAAGGTTAGGGCTTCGGCGGTTTCTGGTTCAGAACTAACAACCAGTGGTACTTCTGGAACGGTAGGATTATAAGGCTGTATTGTTCCTAAGGTTCGTTGTGGTAGTTCAAATTGGCTAATTGTTAGAACCAATACGGTCAAAAAAAGAACAACCATATGAGCTGAATAACGGCTAATCAGAGCCTCATTTTGAATAAGAGGTTGGAGACTATTTTGAAGCGATACTATACCGTCCCAAATAGTTGGATGCTCAGGGAGTGGAATGGTCGCACCTTGTGGACTATTAGTAATAGCTGGTGGTGATGGAGCAGGTTGAGCATGATTACTAAATGAGGGCGTACCGATAATCGATTTATGATATTTTTTAGTAAGTGGTTGTTGCATGGCCTTTCTTCTTTTAGAATTATACGCCAAATAGCCTAAGCCAAAACACGTGCTTAAACGGCCTTTATAAAAAAATAGGTCAGCATGATAGCTGACCTTTGTTGATGTGTCAAATAAGTAAATTGTCCAAATCTAGGGTTATAAAGGGGTAACTGATTTAATCGGACAAAAATCCTTCAATGATATTAGAGTTATTTGATACATTGTTTAGTTATGATGTTGCGCCTAGCTGTTTTTTGGTTTCTATGGGAAAATAGGGATGAGCATTAATTAACCTATGCATAAGTCCGCTGATTGAAATCAGCATCTTAAACGGAAAACCTGCTTAAGCAGGTTTCTCGTGTCAGCATAAGAATTCATTCTTATGTGAGAACGCGCAACTTATTTAATCCCCATGCCTTATTTAAT
This sequence comes from Anaerolineales bacterium HSG25, assembly GCA_030377865.1. Classification (GTDB taxonomy): domain Bacteria; phylum Chloroflexota; class Anaerolineae; order 4572-78; family J111; genus JAUCGB01. The sequence continues at coordinate 28,187 of JAUCGA010000017.1, forward strand.
CCCGATTCCTATGATGTTTGCTCATAAGGCAGTAGCTGTCTTCTCCGATAGGTCTATAAATCTCGATTAAGTGTCGCTAAAAATTCAGCGTTTGTAGTTGTTCTGGGTAAACGATCTAAGATCATTTCGGTTGCCTCTGCACCACCACCAACTGCAGAGATCATGCGGCGTAAAGTCCAGACTTTTGCTAAATCATCAGGACTTAACAGTAAATCTTCACGGCGGGTACTAGAGCGCTCAATATCAATAGCGGGGAAGAACCGTCGTTCAGATAGTTTTCGGCTGAGGTGCATTTCCATGTTGCCGGTTCCTTTGAACTCTTCATAGATAACATCATCCATACGGCTACCCGTATCAACCAGACAGGTGGCGATAATTGTTAGACTACCACCTTCTTCTAAATTTCGAGCCGCACCAAAGAAACGTTTGGGTGGATATAGAGCCGCGGGGTCAATCCCACCGGAAAGGGTACGCCCGCTAGGTGGAACCACCAAATTATAGGCTCGAGCCAGCCGAGTTAATGAGTCCATGAGGATCACCACATCACGTCCTCCTTCGACCAACCGTTTGGCCTTAGCTAAAGCCATTTCTGCGACACGGGTTTGAGCCGTTTCGGGATCATCAAAGGTGGCGGCCATCACTTCTGCATCGACCGAACGATCCATGTCGGTGACCTCTTCGGGGCGTTCACCAATTAGCACAACCATCATGTGAATATCCTGATGATTAAGGCTGATCCCGTTGGCAATCTGTTTCAGAATGGTTGTTTTTCCTGCTTTTGGTGGGGAGACTACTAGCCCCCTTTGTCCGCGTCCAATCGGAGCTAACATATCCAAGAGACGAGTGGACAATGGTCGACGGTTAGTTTCTAATTTTAGTTGTTCTGTAGGGAAAATGGGGGTCAAACGTTCAAATATGGGGCGTTGTTTGGCGGTTTCGGGGTCTAATCCATTAACCGCTTCTACTCGTAACAAGCCGAAGTATTTTTCGGTGTCTTTTGGGGGGCGGACTTGTCCAATCACCATATCGCCGGTTCGTAATCCAAAGCGACGAATTTGGCTTTGTGAAACATAAATGTCATCAGGGCCGGGGAGTAAATCAACGGAACGCAAAAAGCCGATCCCATCTTGGATGATTTCTAATACCCCGCCACCGAAAATCAACCCTTGAGCCTCAGCGTTATGCTTTAATATCCTAAGTATTAGATCATTCTTTTTTAGTTTACTATATCCAGAAATACCAAGTTCGCGTGCAATTGAGCGAAGATCGTCAAGAGTCTTGGCTTCAAGTTCTGCCATGTTCATTGTCTAAAACTCCTAAAATTAACCGTAACGGTTTCGATTCTAACTATTTTAATACATGTATAGTTGTTGCCCTACCAATAATTTGTTAGAGCTATCGTATATCTACTATAAAATTGTATAATCAGATTTGGGACGTGAATTGGAGATGCCATTAGGCAGTTCCAGAAAAATAAATCTCCCACCGTCCCCTGAGCCTGTCGAAGGGGAATTGGCTTCGATAAACTTAGCCAACAATTTTTGGGAGGTTTTAAAAGTTGGAACTGTCTTAAGCAAGCAAACGTGTGGAGTCCAGAGTTTCACTATATAACTAAAACAAACCCATCATATAGCACTGCCATAAATCCTCACGTATTGAGGATATGGGGGTAACCGATTAAGCAACAATGCTTTAAAAATTTAAATCAATTGAAAATATATGAGATGAAAAAGAGAATAATGTTTTTGTTTGATGGATTGTTGTACTAATATTAAGGTAGCTTTTAAATAGTATTTGGGGGAAATGGCCCAGTTATGAAATTTAAAATACTATTTTGAGAGAAATGTTGGTTAGGGGATAGAAATTAGAACTGTATTTAAGTAGAGTGGCGCATACAATACAGTTAGTTGTGATGATTATATCATCATTCCTATACCGCGTCAATTTTGAGGTTCGCCAAATGCCGTTTTACTGTTAAGAACTATACTGAGATTAATTTGGGAACCGAAACTTTTTTATGGTAATTCTCAGTACCCGACACGCTGATTAAATAAAGATTTTTTCGACAGGATTAAAGGCAAAAAGTCCTGTCAATTCTGTTAATTCTGTCGAAAAATGACTTTGGTTTTATCAACATGTCAGGTTATGAATGAAACGACAAACTTTTGAAACATATCATTCTGTAGTGGTCAAGATGATGTCGAAAATGGCGCGTCGGCTTCCAGCCAACATGTCAGATGGAAGCCGACGCGCTGTAAACCCGTTACTTTTCAACATCAAGCTGACCACCACATAAAACATATCATTCGCTAAATTTCTGTTTTATCTGTTTTATAGTAAAATTACCTGATAGTTTTCATTCATTACAACAGGTAAACAAATCCTAAGGAGGAATGCCGCTGTATCATATCTAAAAATCGTGATACAATCGGCTAATTTTTATGGCAGTTCAACAAGTTACACCCACGGTTTGTCCATCATGCCACGCTCAGTTTAATGCACCCATTCAACCTCTTATTGATGGTCAGGACCCGTACGTAAAAATGGCCTTTTTACAAGGTCGAATAAATGTCGCTCAATGTCCCCAGTGTCACAACGTCTCTCCGGTTCAAATCCCAATTTTATATTACGATTTAGAAAAGGAGTTGGCCTTAGTTTTTGTTCCCGGCGGCCTGAACGTTGCGATTGAAGCCCAAGAGAAAGCGATTGGTGATTTAACCAATACTTTATTCAATCAACTTGAACCAAAAAAACGGAAGCTCTATATCTTAAATCCCAAACAGTTCTTAAAACTAGAAACCATGTTTGATACAATTTTAGAGGCTGACGGAATTACCAAAGAGATGCGTCAAGCTCAAAAGGGTAAGTTGGAGCTATTGCAAGACCTTGCTACTATTAAGACTCCCACAGAACTAAAAGCAAAAGCCGAGGAACATAAAGAAGAGCTAGACCGTACGTTTTTTGAGGTATTAACCAACATGGCGCAAGTCTCTAATGTTGAGGGGAATCCACAGTTGGCTCAACATTTAATCACTATTCGTCCGTTGTTGGTTGAAGCCAGTGGTATTGATATGACCATTATTGACGAAATTGATGCAAAGCTAGGATTGCTTATCTTAAAAGATAAGCCTGATTTGCTAAAACGGTTAAGTCAAGCTCAAAATGAGCAAGAGTTTACCGAACTGATTGCTACAGGGCATACCATGCTCGATTATGAGTTCTTTCAAGCTATGGCTAAACAAATTGACGATGCGACCGCACAAGGCAACCATCAGCAGGTCACTGAGATAAAAGCATTACGATCTAAAATTTTGGATACCAAATCTGCTTTGGAGGAAGAGAGCAAAAAAGCATTTGAGGCCGCCTCTGACCTTCTGCGAAAAATATTCCAGTCTAACAATCCTCAACAGGTACTAGCCGAGAATTTAGATAAGGTGAATCAGCCGTTCTTCTCACTATTATCGGCTCAAGCCCAACAGGCTCAACAGCAAAATCAACCAGAAGCGGCTCAAGCAATGGAGATGGTCATGCAGATGGCGATGGCGATGTTGCAGGAGCAGACTGCTCAAGAAGCCCAACAGGGTGTACCAGAGCAGACTCCCGAAACACCTGTTAAGGAGCCACCTCCCAAAATTCATATCGCAGGGATGTAGACGTAACTAGATTCTGCGGAACACCTCCGAGGAAAACTATATGCCTCGGAGGTGGTAAGTCCGTAAAATTTTTGTTTGGGTACTTATCTGTTAAGCTGAACACGTTTCGGTTCTCTGGTAGATTCCGTGCAACTCAAAACTGCATCCTGAATTAGATACCTTGATAGGGCAATCTTCCCGCAAGTTTTAAACTTGCGGGAAGATGATGACACAATCATGACGTTTGCACGGAAAGCCCCAAAGAGCCCACGTTTCATCTGTATTTGTTAGATTTTTTCATCGTAAATTACGTATGCCGCACCCGGTCCGTCTGTTGGTTGACCCACGCTACCGACCCCGACAGATTAACACAGCTATCAACACCCACATCACCCAAACAAAAAAAGCTATCTGCCCGATGTGATCGAGCGTCGTTCAACACGGCTTCTAAATCATCTATATTGTTATGGTTCTCTGGTAGATTCCGTGCAACTCAAAACTGCATCCTGAATTAGATATTTTGATGGGGCAATCTTCCCGCAAGTTTTAAACTTGCGGGAAGATGATGACACAATCATGACGTTTGCACGGAAAGCCCCAAAGAGCCAAAATAGCGTATCTCATGGTTGAAGCCTAACACAAGATTAACCATACAACAAAGTAAAATTAACGATTTGCCACATGCAAAGGAGTTTTCAGCTTGCCTAAATATAAAACCTTAGCAGGCATGAAGGATGTACTGTTTGATGACCAAAAATATTGGCGCTACATCCTTGCCAAAATTCAAGAAACAACCGATCTATTTGGATACCAACGGATAGATACCCCACTCTTAGAGCAAGCCTCGCTTTTTGTTCGGGGAGTTGGCGAAGGGACTGACATCGTCGAAAAAGAGATGTATATTTTTGAAGACCGTGATGGCGACATGTTGGCTCTTCGACCTGAATTCACCGCCGGAATTATGCGAGCTTATGTGCAAAATGGATTGCACACTATGCCTGCCCCACTACGAGTCTGGACTACTGGCCCCTTATTTCGACATGAAAGAAAGCAGGCCCATCGTTACCGTCAACATAGTCAGTTTGATATCGAGGTGTTAGGGGAACAAGACCCTGCCGTTGATGTGGAGGTGATTAACGTAGCTTGGCATCTCTTTAGTAGCCTTGGCTTCAGTAGCTTGCGACTTTATATCAACTCTACTGGTTGTCCAACCTGTAAACCTGTTTATATAGAAAAATTAGTAGACTATTTTACTCAATTTAAGGATCAGTTACCGTCTGATGATCAACGACGGTTGCAACAGAATCCGCTTCGTATCCTTGACACTAAAGAGCAAGCAACGATACCCTTACTTGACAATGCGCCCCATATCACCGATTATTTGTGTGAAGCATGCGACAACCATTTTCAAAAACTAACGACTTATTTGGATGTTCTTGAACGGCCTTACACCATTGATTATCGGATTGTGCGTGGTCTTGATTATTACACCAAAACTGTGTTTGAAATAAAAGCAGATGGCCTAGGAAGTCAAGATACGATTTGTGGTGGAGGTCGTTATGATGGACTGATTGAACAGGTCGGTGGACGAGCTACGCCCGGAATCGGCTTTGGTTCTGGGATAGAACGTATTGCGGCCGCTTTGGCTCACCTCAATATTGAACCTCCCGCACCGCCTAAGCCACGTGTAATGGTCTCTTATTTAGGTGCTGAGGCAAAACTAGCCGCCTTAAAACTGGTTGAGACCCTTCATGCGGCCAATATTGGAGCTATGCTGACTCCCGGTGACCGCAGTTTTAAGGCCCAACTTAAAGCGGCCAATCGAGCCAAAGTTTCCTTTTCAATCATCATGGGTGATGATGAGGTGGCTAATCAACAAGCAACGGTGCGCGACATGGAGAACAGTCAGCAAACCCAAATAGCTTGGTCAGAGATTGTCAGTTGGTTGCAGGAACAGTTGGCTAAATAGTGTCACACCATGATTCAATCTTTTTATCTCTTTTTACAAGGATATAAAAATTGGTGATTAACCGCAATAATCAAACGGGCAAGAACCTGATCTCCAAAAATGTGGGAGTACTATATCATCCCAAATTGGCTGAATCACGGGTTATGGCGGCTGAAATTCTCGAATTTATCGAGGACTTTGGAGTCTCGGCTTGGGTTAGCTCAAGTTGGGATGAGGCTTCTGTGGGAGACCGTCTGCAAGATTCCGACATGATCATCACCCTTGGCGGTGATGGCTCCATGTTGCGGGCGGCTCGTATGACCACCCGTTACACGCTTCCGATTTTAGGAATTAATATGGGTACGCTAGGATTTTTAACCGAAGTCCAACCTGCTGAATGGCCTGAATGTATTGAACAAACGTTGCAGGGCAATTATTGGATTGAAAAACGGATGATGGTGCAGGTAAAACATAACCATCAACAGCATGAAGTGGCCGTATATGAAGCCTTGAATGAAGTAGTAATTGGGCGGGGGCGCATGGCTCGTGTGGTTCGATTACACACAAAAATCAATAAGGGTTATTTAACTACTTATACTGCCGACGCACTTATTATTTCAACCGCTACCGGTTCAACCGCGTACTCTCTAGCCGCGGGGGGGCCGATATTATCACCAGAGTTAGAAAATATTATCTTAATGCCCCTCGCTCCCCACCTAAGCCTAGACCGAGCATTAATTTTACCGCGAAGCACCGTCTTACAAATACAGATTCAAACCGATCATACGGCATTGATGACGATTGATGGTCAGTTTGAGATTGAAATAGCTGATGGAGATATACTAACCTTAACTGCTAGTCCGTGGATGGGCAGATTTGTGCGTTTGCATGAACAGAACTATTTTTATAGTACCCTGCTCAACCGTTTAGGTGGTCCGCAATAAAACTTATAACATTGATTAACGCTCGTTTGTGACAACGACCGCTAATCAATGTTGATGATAATGTATGGCAAATGATCTAACCCAGCGAGGTTTAACGGCCGCGAGAGTTGGAGAGACCAATCAAGCACACCGCTTGCTCTCAGAAGCGATCCAACAACATCCTGATGATATAGAGGCTTGGCTTGGTTTGGCCGGTGTTGTTGACGACTTAAAAGAAAAAGAATGGTGCTTTAAGGAAGTGTTGGCTTTGGTTCCCGACCATCAGGAGGCTCAAGCGGCTCTCTCTTTGGTACAAGAAAAATTGACGCATCAACAACCAAAAGATGGCGAAACTCTGTATTGCTATCGGCATCCTGAAACAGAAACAGGTTTGCGTTGTAATCGATGCAACAAGTCAATTTGTGCAAAATGTGCCAAACGAACACCCGTCGGATTCCGTTGCTCAGAATGTATTCGTGAGCAAGAGGATAAATATTATACTGGCTCTAATAGCGATTATCTGGTGGCCGCAGTAATCTCTTTCCCCTTGGCTTTTTTTGGAGTGGCTTTGTTTACCCAGTTACTCAGCGGTTTTGGCTTTTTTGGCCTGTTGTTTGCCTTTTTTGGCACACCAGTTGTAACGGGGTTTATAGCCGAAGCAGTGCGTTGGGGGGTCAGTAAACGACGCTCCCGTTATTTAGGACATGTTGTGGCGGGGTGCATTATGGTAGCGGGTTTGCCGTTCATTCTCATTCCCTTAAACTTTTTTGCCGCAATCGTACCGAGTATCTTTGTTTTTGTTGGTGCTACTACAGTTTTAGCTCGACTACGTTAGGAATCGGGATTAAATAATTTGCGTGTTTGACTGGAGAGCTACTGGCTTCCAGCCAGCATGTCGGCTAGAAGCCGACGCGCCAACTGCACACGTTAATTAACGCTCATTTCTCAGTACACTGTTCAAAAAATAATGCGTGGTTTTACCGTAGCGCAGGCTTTAGCCTGTGTTTTGAAACTCGGTCTAAAGACCGAGCTACGAAATCCTACAAAACTTATTTAACGCTGTAATGAGCGGTTACAAATAAATTTTAGGCTAATGGTTGCTCATGGCTTTGCCAAAAACGCTTGCCAAACTATCGGCGTATGTACCTACACCGGTCGTACAATCTATCTATCACCAGCCAAAACTATTAACGGAACCGCTCGGTCATCGTTATTTTGCCACGGTTCTATTTACTGATATTTCGGGTTTTACCCACCTAAGCGAAATTTTGAGTGAGGCTGGGCCGACAGGAGCCGAAGAGCTAACACACCTGATTAACGGCTACTTTACCCAAATGATTGACACCATCGAAAGTTTTCATGGACAGGTGGTTAAATTCTCTGGTGATGCGCTAACCGTTATTTTTCCGGCTAATGTTTCGTTAGCTGTATCGGTACATTATGCCGCGGCCTGTGGATTAGCTATGCAAGGCCAAATGAGCAACTTTGCCAATCTCGAAACCTCACGCGGCACGGCCTCCCTGTCGATGAAGGTGGCGATTGGAGCAGGTCAAATTTTCGAGTGCAGTGTTGGCGGAGCCTTGGGTCGTTGGGAGTATCTGGTCGCAGGGCATCCGTTAGTGCAGGTTGCTATGGCCGAACATTACGCCCAACCCGGCCAAATCATCCTCAGTCCCCAAGCATGGAAAGAAGCACGCGACATTTTTAATGGTGAGATTATCCCCAAAAGCCAAGGCTTTGTCCGTCTTCAACAGACCACCAAACCTCTACCCAATATAGATACCTCCCCCATTATCTGGGAAAATTTATCTCTCGAAGAACGACAAATCGCAGAAAAAGCACTCCTCTGTTATGTTCCCGGCGCGGTTAAAGTACGGCTTAATGAACCAGCAGAATGGTTGGCCGAACTACGCCGTATGACTATTCTGTTCATGAGCATCAGCGGTTTTCGGTACGAAGCTGATACCGCCCTAGAGCAGTTACAAACCTTTTTACAGATGGTACAAGAACGGCTCTATAGTTTTGAGGGCGCGTTGAATAAGGTGGCAGTCGATGATAAGGGGACAGTTCTGCTTCTGTTATTTGGTGCGCCGCCCTTTTCGCATGAGGATGATGCCACCCGTGCGGTGGCCTGTGCCTTAGATTTACAAGAAGCGGCCATGGAACAAAATTTGCGAGTATCGGTCGGTATTGCTGAAGGGCAAATTTTTGCCGGGCCGGTCGGAGGGCCGAATCGCCGAGAGTATACAGTGCTAGGCGACCAAGTAAATCTGGCCGCTCGACTGATGCAGTATGGCGCTCCATACTCTATCACCATTAGTGAGCGGGTTAAAGAACGGGCCGGACCACATTTTCTCATTGAGGATTTAGGGCATATTACCCTTAAGGGTAAAAGTCAAACTTTGCCTGCCTATACTGTACAAGGGGTACAAGATGCTCAAGATGAGTTTGTTATTCGCCATTTACTTAACGAAGATTTTCTGATTGGGCGAGATAATGAACTTAAAACCATCCACAAAATTTCGGAGAAGGCTAAAACTGGACAGCTACAAATCCTCTTTATTGAAGGAGAGTTGGGGGTAGGCAAGAGCCGCCTCGCCACCGAATTGATTCGCGATTGGGTTATATCTGGTGGGGTAGGATACGGGAGTAAATGTGTCAGTTATGGTCGTCAAGTTCCGTATCAGGCTTGGCGTGAGGTACTTGGAGCGATTCATGGTTTGACCGCTAGTTTAACCCCTGATCGACAACTTGACCGTCTCGCAACGGGTGTCGATGATTTGGAAGACCCGCCTGATGAGCCAAACTATTGGCGCAAACGGCTTCCTTTATTGGCCGAGGTACTGAGTGTCGATGCTCCAGAAAATAACTTTACCCGCGAAATCTCCGGCCAACTACGTCGAAATAATACATTTTCTTTAATTGAGACGATTTTACGTCGTCAAGCCGAAAAACACCCCCTACTGATTCTCCTCGAAGATGTTCACTGGGCCGACGAGCTATCGTTGTCATTAATTGAGCATTTAAGTACCACTTTAACAGATACACCCCTTATTTTGATTTTGGTGCATCGGCCTATGGTTGAAAAACCTTGGCCTAAAATGCAATATCTACGTGATTTACCTTATACAGATACCATTTTTTTAGAACCACTTTCTTTGGAGATGAGTCGCCAGCTATTGACCTTACTGCTAAATAATCAAGAATTTTCTGCTAAAACGATGGATCTGTTATTGAGCCGTACTCAGGGTAATCCATTTTTCTTGCAAGAAATTGCCCAAGCGGTACTTGATTCTCAAGAAGAGAACGCCGCCTCAAAAAATGGTGACGAAAAAAACAAGGATGATAAGCAAGAATTTGATAGCTTTAATTTACCGAATACGATTCAGGATGTTATTTTATCGAGGATAGACCGCTTGCCCGAGGAAGCGGCTAAAGTGACTCTAAAAGTTGCTTCGGTGATTGGGGCGCGTTTTCCTCGTAGCCTTCTCTTCGACATCCATCCCATGAAACAGTCTCGCTATGACATCGTGGCTCAGTTAGAAAAGTTAGAGGAAGAGAAGCTGATTCACCTCGAGGCACCGGCTCCTAAGTGGGAATATGTTTTTCATAACGTGGTCACTCAAGAGGTTGTTTATGAAGGATTATTGCTCGCTCAACGACGGCAACTCCATACTGAGGTGGCTCGGTCATTAGAAACCTCAAACTCCGATGCCGTAGAGCAGTTGGCCTTCCACTATAATCATAGTCTTGAAATAGATAGGGCTATTAAATACCTTAAATTGGCCGCGCAGAAAGCTCGTCGTGAATATGCTAACCAAGTAACGATTGACTATTACTCCCAAATTCTTAATTGTTTCTCAAGGCCAGACCCGGTTACAGGCAAACCCAAAGGTATTGTTTCGACCGGATATTGGGATGTATTGATGGAAAGAGCCAAACTGTATAATCTTATGGGGGATCGTCATCAAGAAACAGAAGATTTAGGGACTTTAGGGGTGCTAGCCGAGGCGTTAAACGATGATCGACGGCGGGCCTTATGCGCTCGTCAGTGGGCCTATTTATATGGAACTTACGGCAATTATGATTCTGGAATTGAACTGATTGAACGCTCGGTGCAATTGGCTCAAGAGGTCGGTGATGAACGGTTAGTTGGTGAAGGGTATAACTATTGGGGGCGACTACTCTATTTGCGCCTAGAGTATGAGACTGCTCAAAAATACCTGCAAAATGCCCTGATGATTGCTCAGGTTCAAGATGACAAGAATGTTCAGTCTGAATGTTTGAACAGTTTAGGAACAGTTGCCCATTACCAGACCGATTTTGAGGTGGCAATATATTTCTTTGAGGAAGCGATTAACATTCGGCGTGGGGGCGATAATCAGGTCGGATTGGCTGATAGTATCAACAATTTGGGCGGCGTATTTTTTCACATGGGGCGTTATGTAGAGGCTATTAATCAGTTTAACGAAGCCTTAGCTCTAAATAAAACCATTGGCGATCGCGGTAACGAAGCTTATACTTTGCATCATTTAGGGCAAGTTTATCGTAATTTAGGTGATTACGATAAAGCTAGTCATTTGTTAGAAAAAGCCCTTACAATCCATCAAGCGGTGGGCGACCGTCGAGGTGAAGCACGTAGTCTGTATCATTTGGGATTGCTTCATAACCGTTTGGGGCATTATTCAACCGCCTTAGTTTTTCTGGAAGAGGCCCTGATTATTTTGCGAGAAGTCAACGATCCTTGGGCTTTGGGTGATGTGTTGGCCTACTACGGCTGGGCTTTGTTTCATACTGAAGCATTTACGAAAGCCGAAGATTGTTTAGTTGAGGCCTTACAAGTAGAACGGGAGTTACAGCAACAAGCGGCCGCGATTGAGGTGAAAGCGCATTTAGGCCGTATTGCCTTAGCGCAACAGGATATGATGCTGGCCGAAGCCTATGCCGAGGAAATTGTAACATATTTGGATGATCATGGCGTACAAGGCATCGAACATCCACCCTTGGTCTATTTAAGCTGTTATCGTATTTTACAGTATGGCAATCGCCAAGAGGAGGCTCAGAGCATGTTACAACAGGGGCATAAATATATTCTCACCCAACTGAAATATATTAAAGACGAGGCACTTCAAACCTGTTATCGGGAAAACGTTCCTGAACATAAGGATATTATGGCGTTAATTGATAATCTAGATTTATCAGAATTGAGTGAAAAAAATTAGATTTTCATCCCTCCCCTCTCTCTCTCTCCAGTGGCTTCTTCTTAGCTCGATATGCCTGCTCGCCTTTTTGAGTATGGCCTACCTCTCGGCCAACATCTTCGAGCATGTTCCCCATTCAGAAGATGAAGTAGCCTATATTTTTCAGGCCAAACTGTTTGCTCAAGGCCAGCTATCGGCTGATACACCTCCTTATCCCCGCGCATTTTGGACACCCTTTGTGGTTGACTATAACGGTCAACGGTTTGGTAAATATCCACCCGGCTGGCCGATATTGTTAAGCATTGGCGTTTATTTTGAGGCTCTATGGTTGGTTAACGCATGCTTAGGAACCATGACCTTGGCTCTGATTGCCTGGCTTGGCCGTTCTTTTTATGTTGACGAGGCCGCCGAATCTTCTGTATCAGGGGCAACGATCGGCCTGTTAGCCGCCGGATTGGGGTTGATAACACCCGGCTTCTTATTTTTATCTAGTTCCCTCTTGTCCCACGCCACATCCTTATTTTGGGTAACATTAGCCCTAATCACTCTCTACCAAACCTATCACAATGCTCAAGCGGATTCTCTAGTCAGGAAAACCATGCAGTATGCCATGCTGACTGGCATACTGCTAGGATTCGTCTTTATTACTCGCCCTTTTGCCGCCTTGGGCGTTGGAATCCCCATTGCCTTATTCTGGCTGATTCTTGTTGCGCGGGCTGAACTGCCTTGGTTGAGTTTAGTGGCCTGTTTTATAGGCGGGGTACTAGTGAGTGCCATGTTACCGTTATACTGGTGGGCCATCACTGGTGATCCGACCTTTAACCCGTATCTGCTGGTGTGGCCTTATGATCGGGTCGGGTTTGGCTCAGATATTGGGCCGTATGGTTTTGGTCTAACCGAATCTCTGCTCAGTACACGACTTAAAATAACCGCCCTAGCTACAGGGCTATTCGGCTGGCCCGGCTGGAGTAACCTGATATTCATCCCTGTGCCGTTTTTGGCTCGACGGGCTAATCGGTGGGATTGGTTATTATTGGGATTGATTGCCGGATTGATTGGAGTACATGCTTTTTATTGGGCTTTTGGCGGGGTAGACGGTGGCTTTCCGAGATATTACTACGATGCCTTACCTGCACTGTTGTTATTAACCGCTCGGGGCATTTTGATTGTGTGGGGATATTTGCGTTACCAGTCGACATGGGGGCACGTAGCAAGTAACGGGTTGATTATGTTGCTTGTCGGGGCAACTATTTACAGTGGCATGTGGCGTTTACCGTCCTTAATGGCCGAGCAAAAGGGGAAATATGGTATTAGCCCGGAGCAGTTACACTCTGTAGAGATGGCTCAATTGCAGGAACCAGCCTTAATTCTGGTGACAGATGTGACCCGTTGGCGACATTTTGCCCTACCTTTTGTCGCCAATAGTCCAACACTTGACGGGCCAATTGTGTACGCTATTGATGACGACCCTGAAATAACCAGACAGTTACGTCAATATTTTGCGGAGCGCAGTTGTTGGCGGTTAACACCTCGGCAACTGCAACCTTGTGAGGATGGGTAGTATTGCATTTTTGACTGATCAAGTAGGTGAATATGAAAAATCTTCCCGCAAGTTCCAAACTTGCGGGAAGATGATGACACAATCATGACGTTTGCACGGAAAGCCCCAAAGAGCCGGTGAATATAGATTAAACAGGTTATCTCAAACAAGGTGAGAAGTCTCAATGATAATCAGTTAATAAGGAATGAGATTTTTTTAACTTGTGCATTTGACCGCTGATGACCGCTGATTGAAATCAGCGTCTTAAACGGAAAACCTGCTTAAGGGATTTCCAAGGAAATAAATCTCCCAAACTGATTAATTTCTCTATGTCATTCCCGCATGGTTTTAGCGGGAATCCACGGTTTACAAGCAAATGGATGCCCGATAACAACATTCGGGCATGACATTTGGGAGGTTTATTTTCTTGGAGTTACCTAAGCAGGTTTCTCGTGTCAGCATAAGAATTCATTCTTATGTGAAAACGCGCAACTTATTTAATCCCCATTCCTAAGGCAATTCCAGAAAAATAAATCTCCCAAACAACCCACTGAATGAATTCACAGGGCAAGGCCGATTTTGGGAGGTTTTAAAAATTGGAACTACCTAAGTCAACACTATCCTTGACTGGGTAGTGCTAACGTGTTGACTGATGAAAACAGGGTCAGATTCGGTTTGCTAATTAATCTCGTTTTTATTCCGTTAAACGATAAGAACAGGATGCGCAGGATGACACTGATTAGTACACGCAAAATCAGTGTCATCCTGCGCATCCTGTTCTAAATGCACCTGAAACATGGAACAAAACTGGAATCGATTTGTGACCCCAAAATGGCTCCGATTAACGTTAATTTTCACCAGCCTAGTGCTAACGTGTTGACTGATGGCCTTGGCTAAAAACTCAAGACCGCTAAAAGCGGCCTAAATAGCTGGCTTTAGCCTGCTTTAGCTATCAGCAGAGGGATTTATTCCGATGTATCATCAGTCAAGATAACAACATTACCGGAACTTGAAGGACATTCATCACTCATCTCAAGGTGGATGTGGCGCAGTCCCTTTCTCCATGAGCCGAGTGATGCCCAACAGCGGGCGACCACTTCGCTCGTAGAATGCCTCCTCGATGTTCTCCTCAAGGTTGACGGCTCGGTACATGCTCTTAAACTCGCCGCTCCGGTCGAAGATGATTTCGTCGGGAGCGCGCCACAGGTAATAGGTGTCTGGTTGCTCGATAAATTTTTGCATGCGACTGGTCAAATCGGCATCACTCTGCCAACTGTAGCCAAATAACTCTACCGGTGCGACCTGCCCGTTGGTCAAGTAGAAAATCGGTGCGGCCAAACCCCAATCCATCGCCGCCACCGGTGGACTCCCCCGCTCGACTAGCCAGTCACTCAAATCGTACATGGCATCAGAATGGGTACTCAGCCCACCCGATTCGGTTAAAGCGCGATGATAACTGACCACGCCAACCAGATTGGTCAGCACCAGCATGGTCAGCCCCAAACTCAGCATGGCTTGTCGAGTGAAAGCTGACAGCCATCGCTCATAACTCTGATAGCAAAACCAGCCCCCCAAACTCAACGCCATTGCCGCCCACGGCATCAAAATAGCAAAATGTGTGACCCACAAGGCCGACACCGTGCCGATGCTGGCTAAAATCACCAAGCCAATCACCGCAAACGGGAAGAGGGCGGTTAGGGTCTGACTTTCAGATACAGACTTGGGTTGTTGGAGAGAAATAGCTCCTCCCCCTTGCAGGGGGAGGTTGGGAGGGGGTAGAGAGTTACTCAATCCCGTATAGTCATCTTCGGCTGGTTCTATGCCTTCGACAGGCTCAGGCAACGCCCTATACGAATATGTCAGCACTCCCCAACCAACAGCCCACAGTACCAGCACCAACATCCCCCCAAACAGAATCGGCGGCAACGGATTGCTGATGATGTCGCCCAAATACCACAGGTGCGCCCCGCTGAGTAGCACTTGATACTGATACAGTCGTTGTCCTAAATTGTCGATAAAAGCGGTGTTGTCTACGCCGTAGTAGGAGGTTCCGGCGTTTTCGGTAATGGCGAGGTAGGTGCCCCATGTTTGTAGGTTGTAGATGATGAGCGGAAGCGCGCCCATCAGAAAGGCCACCATCGACATGGGGAGTTCCCATTTTAGGAAAGTCGGCAATTGGCGCGCAGGCAGACTGCCTGCATCCGCGGAAGTTCTATCACGATGACTAGCTCCAGGAAACAGAATCAGGTCGAGCCAAGGTTGTTTGAGGATAAAATGGTAATAGAGCAGGTAAAGTAAAAACAGCGCTCCCAAGGCGGCGATGAGCCACAAAAATAGGAACTTGGCGTATAGTCCTAAGCCAAACAGAAACGACCCCGCCATCGCCCAGCGATAACCACCGTCATGCCAACGTCGCATCCAGCAGTAGGTGGCGAACACGCCAATGGTGGCGGTCATGCTGGTCACAAAGATACCTTGTCGATTCCAGAAGATAAAGGTCGGATCAACGGCTAAGATTAACGCGGCCACAAGCCCGACCCGTTGGTTACGGCTCAAATAACTGACCAGCAGGTAGGTCGCCATGATGGTCAGTAGGCCAACCAAAACCGACATGAGCCGTAACGCTGTGGGGGTTGAGCCAAAAATCATAATAAACGGGAGCGCGGCGTAACTGTTCAGCGCCCCGATATAATCTTGGGTCATAAAAGGGATGGTCTGCCCGCCGATAGTGATTCCATGTCCGCGGAAACTGCTAACAGGTTGGCCGGTCAGCAGTTGGATGATGGGCACGGCCTCGAATGTCTCATCATAATGGAGGCCGGGCAGGTCAAGCTGGTAGAGACTCAGGCCGAGGTAGAGTAGAATGATGGCGGTTAATGGTAAATTGGCTTTCATGATGATAAGGCACGTGGAAAAAAATAATTACCCCACGCAGAGACGCGGAGAAAAACTTAAAAACTCTGCGTCTCCGCGTCTCTGCGAGAAATTTTGGGATGACTTGAATTTTCCATCTCCCTAACGTTGATTTTGTGTTTGTAAGTACAGCGTTAAACAAGTTTTGTGTGATTGCCTCTCAAACACCTACGAGGACAAAAACAGACCTCGCAGGAGATTCACCTCTCACGTTTTCACGAATCACGTTTCATTCCTCACTCCTCACCCAACAACGAGACGTTGCCGACGCGGGCCTGATACAACCAGCCGGAGGCATAGACCCGAATCGAGGTGATGTAGACCGGTTTTTCGCGGCCCAGAATCGTTAGCAGGTTGTCCGATTCGTAGGGATACCAGATAAAACGGGCGATTCGTTCGGTTGATTTGCTTGGGTGGCTGGTCAGCACGTAGTTGTCGGGTGGGATGCTGTAGTAAACGCCATGAAACCAGTTGCGGTCGGTTCCTTCGGCATCTTTGTAAGAAATAGCTAACATAATCGGAAACTCGGTGCCTTGATAACCGCCCCCCTCAAGAGATTGGTTAATCAACTGTACATCCGCTAACAATTTAAGCGAGCGGAAATCGCGCACATCTTTGTTCACCTCTTTCACGATGCCGATTTCGCTATGGGTGTTGTCTTGCCCCGTGCTCTTAAACTCAATGACGGTTTGGTTTTTGACCTCAAGTGGTTCGATGCTCGTCGTTACCCCTTCCGCTTCGTCATACTGATATGATGTCCAAGTGTCGGTATAAGTCGGGCTAAAACTACCCTCACCCAACAGGTTTTGAGCCGCCGGAAGAGGGGGCGAGGGGTGACCGTCAGCCCCAACCACCACCCGATTACCGCGATTCAACGTCAGCATGACCTCGTCGCCGATAATATGGGCTTGCCCCAAACGAGTAATCACCTGTGTTTCGTCGTCGTTAACCTCGACAGAAAAACTGCCTTGGTCAAAGTTAATTTCGGTTTGGGGGGTGGTCACGTCAACGTTTAAAGTTTCGCGCCCACGCGCGGTCGTAACCCGAATTCGTCCTTTTTGCAGATAAATTCGAGTTTGAATCGGCAGACTGCTCAAGAAAAAACGAGGCTCTTGTGTCTCTAGCAGGGTGATGGTTGTGTTACCGTACATGGTCAAACTGCTGTCATCGCCAAAGGCCAAAATCGCCTGTGAGGTATCGTCGGTGGTGATGGTTGCACCCTCTGCAATGAGACTGCTCTGTCCGTCGGTAACAAAGGTGCTATTGTCAGAACCTACCTCCTCAAGTAGAACGATGTCCCGTACCGAGGTCAGGTCACTATTAAAGGGTTCTGTCCCATAAAACAGGTACCAATAAATGCTGGTAGCTATTGAACAGGAGATAACCCAAAACATAACAAACGCGGTGGATATAATGATCCACGCGGTGCGTTCAGGATTTTTTCGCATGGAATTACCTATTTTGATGTAACTCTAATAGACCTGTTCGGGAAACTAATCGTCTCATAAAAACTCAAATTCGAGGCTTGCGGAGTGCAAAAGCATCTTGCTTTTGCATGTTTGTCTCCGGCAAAAGCAAGATGCTTTTGCACTCCTTTATTGCCGAACAACTCTAATAGACCTGTTCGGAAAACTAATCGTCTCATAAAAACTCAAATTCGAGGCTTGCGGAGTGCAAAAGCATCTTGCTTTTGCATGTTTGTCTCCGGCAAAAGCAAGATGCTTTTGCACTCCTTTATTGCCGAACAACTCTAATAGACCTGTTCGGAAAACTAGTCGTCTCATAAAAACTCAAATTCGAGGCTTGCGGAGTGCAAAAGCATCTTGCTTTTGCATGTTTGTCTCTGGCAAAAGCAAGATGCTTTTGCACTCCTTTATTCCCGAACAACTCTAATAGACCTGTTCGGAAAACTAGTCGTCTCATAAAAACTCAAATTCGAGGTCTGCGGAGTGCAAAAGCATCTTGCTTTTGCATGTTTGTCTCCGGCAAAAGCAAGATGCTTTTGCACTCCTTTATTCCCGAACAACTCTTAAAAACTCAAATTCGAGGTCTGCGGAGTGCAAAAGCTTCTTGTTTTTGCATATTTGTCTCTGGCAAAAGCAAGATGCTTTTGCACTCCTTTATTCCCGAACAACGGTAATCTGCCCCACAATCTGTCCGTCGCCCAAATTTTCAAACTGGCCGGGTTCTGGTTGATGGTACATGCCTACTCGCAAATTATAGGTTCTCGGTGGCAGATTCGGCGGCAGGGTCAGTTGATGTGTGTCTCGGAGCGTTTCGCCGAGTTGCCAGTAGTGGCTCGGATAGATGACTCCGCCGGGTAGATGGTCGTGTTGAGTCACCCCGTTACCAGCCTCGTCAAGCAGATGAACATAACTGCTGTAATCGACGCGCAATGGCTGTAGCGCCCGCCAATGGAGCGTGATGGTCAGGGTTTGAGAGCCATCATCAGCCTGAGCCAGTTGGCTGTCATATCCCAACAGAGCCATACTGTCGGCTAGTCTCACCTCAGTGACATGGTCGGGCGGGTTGAGGTATGATTCGGCTCGAAACAGTGTCCCCGTGGGCGTAAGAGAGGCTTTTAGGCGCAGGTCGTCGAGCGGTTTGATGAGATAGACGGGACGCTCAGACCGTAAGGCTTGGTCGAGCAGACGACCCACGTTGGCATAGGCTGGATCGGTGACAATTAAGGGAAACAGCCCAATTAAATCGGGGCGTTGCTGGTTTACATATTGATAGTACCACATGGGCATGATGTCGTTGCGGTCGTTACTGAGCAGAACCGCACCATGTGGCAATGGCTCGGCCAGAATTTTTTGCCATCCATCACGGGCATGGGTGTTATCAGCTTGACTAATTGAGTCGAATTGGCTAATCAAACTTAATATGGGTAAGATTAAAAATGGAACCAGAATCAGGGGCGAGAGCAGTTGATAGGCTCGCTCTTGTAGGCGTTGATCTAGGCTCTGCATGATGCTGTTGGTTGCGGGTTCGGCTTGTTGTCTGACGATGATAGTTGCTAACGTGTGGGCAACCGTCAAACAGCCTAACCCAATCCACAAGCAGACCAAAAACCAGACCGGAATAAACAGCACGTACACATCGCCGATAAAGTAGATGAGGTTAAAGGTCAGCATGGTCAGCAAACTTAGGCCGGTCAGGGCTAATAACGGCCATTGGCGGCGCTGAATCAGACTGAACCCGCCGATGAGCATCAGCCCCATGCCGAGCCAGCCAAACTGCTCATGAAACCATGTCCAGACTAGGCCAAATCGAGCTAGTCCGACTGCTTCGGGGCGTAGTTCGCTGGTAAAGACGGTTCCGGTAATATGTTGTAAAAAACCAGTCAGGCTGTTGTCATACAGTATCAACTGTTGCGCCTCACTGAGCGAGATGACGGCGTAGGGCGTGCTCGGTGCAATCAGCGGCAGGTACAGGTAAAGCAATATCGGCATGACGACTAAAACAATGCTACTTATCAGGTGAGATAGGCTCAGTTGCTTTGTAAGGTCAGGATTAGCTCGATAGCTTAATCCCCAGTAAGCCAGTAGACCGGGTAAGAGTAACACCGTGGTTACATGGTGGGTCAGCCCCAAACCGATGACCAGAGCTAACAGGTTTAGCTTCAAAATTCTAACTGAGTTAGAAATTTCTAGAGTCTGTGGACTGTTGTGAATTTTTAGAGCCAAGCCGATAATACTCACGATAAAGAGGCTATGTAGGGTGTAAACCTCGGCAATAATGGCTTGACTCCAAAAGACGGCGTTCGTGGCGAGTAGAGTCGCGGTCACTATGGCCGCCACTCGTTGAGCCGCGACATCACTTTCGGGGTACACCTGTCCCACAAATAAACGGGCAACTACAAAGGTTGCTCCCACAGTTAAGGCTCCGCATATTGCCGAAAAAAGGTTCATGCGCCAAGCTACCTCGCCCACGGGGAAAAGGTGTGTCCACAACCAGCCCAACATGGTGTACAACGGATAGCCGGTTGGATGGGCGATACCGGGCAACCAAGCCACAAACTGAAACTCGCCCGGATCGGCTAGTAAAACCGTTGGCGCGAGAGTCAGCAGATAGAGGATGAATACTACCAAGGCGATGAAAGTCGCAATTAGGAACTCTGTTTTTGGGTTGGGATGGGGTGTAGTTTGTCTCTCTTGGTTCATAAACAAGCGAGAATTATAACATAAATTTAAGGCAGGGGCGATAAACAGGGCTATAAATTAGGGCTAGGCGATTTGGCGGAGATAAATGACGTATGGCTTAGGCCAGTTTTAGCGCTACATGTATTTTGCATAATTTAATATCTTTGGCTTTTATGTTACAATGTCGGCTAATACGTGGTGGTCAAGATGATGTTGGAGTGCAATGGGTTCAGCCATTGCTTTTGGCAACGGCTAAACCCGTTGCACTCCATTTTCAACATCAAGCTGACCACTACACAATGTCGGCTAATATCTGTTTTAGTAGAGGGTTAGTTTTGGTATGCTTTGTCAAAGCACAATTTTGGTTGTTGATGATGAAACTGTCGCTCACAAAATATTAAATGGCTTGTTAGTTAATGAAGGGTATCATTTAATTTTTGCTCATAGTGGACAAGAGGCGCTAACTAAAGCCAGCCTAATTCTGCCGGATTTGGTTTTACTTGATGTGATGATGCCCGGCATGGATGGCTTTGCTGTTTGTCGCGCCTTACGAAATGATTCGGTACTGGCTGAAGTACCAATTGTGATGATTACTAGCTTAGATGACCGGAGGTCTCGTTTGAAGGGGATTGAGGCTGGAGCGGATGATTTTATTAACAAACCTGTTGATAAGGTCGAACTCCGGTTACGGGTGAAGAGTATCACCCGCCTTAATCGGTACCGACAACTACACACCGAACGAGCCAATCTCAAAAAAGCCCACCAAGAGTTAGCTCAAGCCTACGATGAAACCTTATCAGGATGGGCGCATGCTCTTGAGTTACGAGATAAAGAAACTGAAGGACATTCACAACGAGTGATGTTGCTGACCGTGAAGTTAGCTCGTTATATGGGTGTAAATGCACACAGGCTGGTTCATATTCGGCGAGGAGCATTGCTCCATGATATTGGAAAAATGGCAATCCCAGACCATATTTTATTAAAAACAGGTGATTTAACTGATGACGAGCGTTTAACCATGTGCCAACACCCAATTTATGCCTACGAGATGCTCTCAAAAATCACCTATTTACAACCAGCCCTAGACATCCCCTACTGTCATCATGAATGGTGGAATGGAAACGGTTATCCACGCGGTCTGAGGGGAGAAGAGATACCGATCGCGGCTCGTATTTTCGCGGTGATTGACGTGTGGGATGCCTTAAACTCAGACCGTCCTTATCGTTCTGCATGGTCGACCGAGGATATTTTAGTGCATATTCAACAGTTATCGGGAACTCATTTTGATCCCAAAGTTGTTACAGCCTTTATTGAGTTGATGAATAGTACGGAATGATATATATTTATAGTATTAAGGAATAGGTGTGGCACAATGAATGACCACGAAAAAACAAAAACTGAGTTGATTACCGAACTGAAACTATTACGTCAACAACTCGCGAACCAAAAATCGATTTATACAGATAGCGATGGCTATCTTGAGCTAGATATTAATCAGTTAACTGACTTAGGTGAAACCGTCAACTTTGCTCAGGGGGAATTACTATTTAGTGAAGGAGCCTTTGGAAATCATGTTTATGTTATTAAAACTGGCAAAGTGGAAATATTCAAAACAACACCTAGCGGAAAACTATGCATCACTATCCGTACCGCTGGTGAAATAATCGGTGAACTATCACTCTTAGACCAACTCCCCCGCACTGCGGGAGCTATGGCTTTGAATGATTGTGTTTGCCTAAGGCTGAATAAACAAACGTTTGACTACCTTCTCTCACAAGAATCGGGATTAGTGATGGCTCTGCTCAAAACTGTAGTCATCCGTTGGCGAGAAATTGAGGCCGCGTTGGCTCATAATCGACATTTACTAGAAGATTTAAGTACTCAGAAACAAAACGAGGCACAACTGCTATACCAAGCCAGTATTTTAGAGCAGGTATCAGAGGCAATTATTGCTACAGACATCACTTTTCATATAAAAAGTTGGAACCATGCCGCAGAGCGTTTGTATGGATATGACTTTGCCGAAGTCGTTGGCAAACCCATGCATGAGATTGCAAAGACCATTTTCCTGAATCCAATTGAAACCATTATGGCCGAATTTGGCGAAAAGGGGATATGGGCGGGGGAGATAATTCAACATAATCAAGCAGGACAACCCATTGATATTTTGAGTTCAATCTCGTTAGTCCGAAACGCCGAGGGAACTCATGTTGGTGCGGTGGCCGTAAATCGAGATATTTCAGCCCGTAAACTTCTAGAAAAACAAATTCGTCACAGTCGAGAAAAGTATCGTCTTTTATTTGATAATGCAACTATGCCGATTTCTCTTATTGATATTACAGGTAAGGTATTGATGCTCAATAACACTGCCGCTCGTCTGCTTAATAAGGATCATCCCAAAAAATTTATCGGCAAAAATATTGCGGATTTATTACCCCATGATGCGGAGAGGCTCATTGCTCGACACCAAGAAGTTATTGAAACTGACCAAACCCTTGTGGTCGAAGATTATTTTGATTTGCCAATAGGCAGGCGCTGGTATTTATCTACCATACACCCCATGAAGAAAGAAACCTTCTCCTACGATGCTGTACAGATTATTTCGAACGATATTACCGAACGAAAAGAGATTGAAAAACAGTTACAAGACTCTCATCAAATTTTAGAAACAAGAGTTGCTGAACGAACCGCAGAACTAGAAACAGCCAATATAGAATTAGCAAAAGTGAACCGATTTAAGAATAATTTCCTAACGAGCATGAGCCATGAGTTGCGTACTCCGTTAAGTGCTATTTTGGGTGTAACTGATATTCTTGAGGAACAGGCATTTGGCCCGTTAAATGAGCGCCAAGAAGAGTATATACAGATGATCCAAGATAGTGGGAGGCATCTGCTAGAGCTAATTAATGATATTCTTGATTTAGCCAAAATTGAAGCCAACCAACTTGAACTAATCGTCGGACCCGCGGTACTTAACGATATCTGTCAATCTAGCGTACAAACCGTTCTCCCTCTGGCCCATAAAAAACAGATTATAATAGAGTTTATTCCAACCGAAGAACAAGAAATTATTCGGGTTGACCAACGTCGACTTAAGCAAATATTGGTTAATCTGTTAGCGAATGCGGTCAAATTTACCCCTCAAAATGGGTTGGTTCAACTAAAGGTTTCAACCACCTTCGATATGGTTGACTTTATCATTGAAGATACTGGCATCGGCATCCCTGACGATTCGATACCTTATTTGTTTAAACCCTTTATTCAACTCGATAGCACGCTTGCCCGTCAATACGAAGGAACAGGACTAGGATTAGCTCTCGTCGACAGGTTGGTAGGCTTACATAATGGTAATGTCTCTGTCACCAGCGAGATGGGACAAGGCAGTAGATTTGTCGTTTCGTTACCCCGCTAAGGCAATTCCAAGAAAATAAATCTCCCAAATTGAGCAGAGTCTCTACCCCCCTCAGTCTGGACTGATGAAAACAGGGTCAGATTCGGTTTGCTAATTAATCTCGTTTTTATTCCGTTAAACGATAAGAACAGGATGCGCAGGATGACACTGATTTTGCGTGTACTAATCAGTGTCATCCTGCGCATCCTGTTCTAAATGCACCTGAAACATGGAACAAAACTGGAATCGATTTGTGACCCCAAAATGGCTCCGATTAACGTTAATTTTCACCAGCCTACCCTCAGTCCCCCTGCTAGGGGGGAAGCGGCTCCTCCCCCTAGCAGGGGGAGGCTGGGAGGGGGTAGAGTGTCACAATAGTTTTGGGAGATTTTAAATTCTGGAACTACCTAAGTAACTTTTAGGGAGATTACCCATGTTTGCCAAACGAATGGCTAATATTCAAGAATCATTCATCCGAGAAATCCTCAAAGTAACCCAACAACCCCGACATGATCTCGTTTGCGGACGGATTACCCAACCCCAAATACTTCCCTGTCGAGGCGGTTGCGGTTGCAACTGATAAAGTGCTTCAAACGCATGGCTACACGGCGCTCCAATACGAAGAATCTATCAATGAACAGTTATCAACGCATATTCGGCACCGGCCCACGAGGAACCATCATCAGCATTGCCCTGTTGGGCGTGGCCTATTGGCTCAAGCCCATGCTAGGTCTGCCGAGCATCATCAAAAACAAGCTGTTGCGCTACAGTCTGTTTGGCGCATTATCAGCCTTGACCGTAGCGGTTATCGGTTGGAGTGTACGCTCCTTGCCGCCCACTGATCGTGGGCGAAATCTGGTGACGAGCGGCGCGTTCCATTATTTTCGCCATCCGTTGTATGGCGCGTTTTTGACCTTCTTTAACTTTGGGCTGGCGATTTTGCTCAACAACTGGATTTACGTGCTATGGGCCACGACTCAACATCCGGTGTGGCATTGGAACATCGAGGGCGAGGAAGCGCTGATGCGGCAATATTTCCCCGATGAGTATGACAATTATTGCCAGCAAACGGGTCGTTTTGTACCGAGGGTTTTTTGAGAAAAACTAACAACTAATATCTGACAGGATTAACAGGATTGACAGGATTAAAAGCAATAAAATCCTGTCAATCCTGTTAATCCTGTCGAAAAATCTTGTCTTCATTATCAGAGAACAACTATGAAAGTAGACGTAATCATCAAAAATGCAGACCAGCTTGTCACCTGTGCCAGTCCTGACGGGCCAAAACGGGGGCTAGCCATGCTCGATGTTGGCGAAATTCAAAACGGGGCACTGGCGATTGAGGAGGGCGACATTGTCGCGGTCGGTAACACGGGCGAGATCATGTCCGCTTATACAGCTCGCGAGGAACTGGACGCGAGTGGCAAAGTGGTTTGCCCCGGATTCGTCGATCCGCACACCCATGTCGTGTATGCCGGAGACCGCATCGCCGAGTTTGAGATGCGAATTCGAGGCCAGAGCTACGTCGAGATTATGGAGTCGGGTGGGGGGATTCTCAGCAGTATGCGAGCCACCCGCGCCGCGCCGGTTGGTCAACTGGTGGCCGAAACCCGTCCTCGGCTAGACAGCATGCTGGCGCTGGGCACAACCACCGTCGAGATAAAAACCGGCTATGGCCTAGACACTCGTAGCGAACTGACCATGCTCCAAGCCATTGCCGACTTATCGGTCAGCCATCCGTTGGATTTGATTGCTACCTTTTTGGGGGCGCACTCGGTTCCGCCGGAGTATGCCGGTCAAACCGAGGCTTATGTTGATTTGGTGGTTGAGGAGATGTTACCGGCGGTGAAAACATGGTCAGACAAACAGCCGCCCCATGCCTTGGGCGCGCCTCTGTTTTGTGATGTATTTTGCGAGGCCAATGTCTTTAGCCGTGAACAGTCGAAACGGGTGTTACAGGCCGGGCAAATGCTCGGATTTCCGGCCAAAATTCATGCTGACGAGTTTGAGAATTTGGGCGGAGTCAGCCTCGCGGTTGAGTTAGGCGCGATCTCGGTGGATCATCTGGATGTCACTCCGTCGCATGAAGTCGCACAGTTGGCTCAGTCAGATACCGTCGGGGTGGTGCTACCGGCGGTCAACTTTAATTTGGGGAGTCACCATTTTGCCGACGCTCGTGCCCTGATAGATGCCGGCGTAGCCTTAGCCCTCTCGACCGACATCAACCCCGGCTCTGCGCCCTGCCCCTCCATGCCGCTAGTTATGGCGCTGGCCTGTCGGTATCAACACCTGCTACCCGCCGAGGCGCTCAACGCCAGTACCATCAACGCCGCCCATGCTCTTGGTGTGGGGCACAAAGTCGGCTCGCTTGAGGTGGGTAAACAGGCCGACCTGCTTATCGTTGACTGTAACGATTATCGCCATCTGGCTTATCAATTTGGCGGCAATCTGGTCGAGCGGGTGATGAAGCGGAGCCGCTTTGTGAAAGGATAGGGAATCTATCAAAAAGCGGCCTTGATCTTCGTTTGGGCCAAGAACACAACAGCGAATGATGAAAAAAACGAATAAAACTTCCCGCATCAAGGAACATACGAGCAAACAATATTCGTTGTATTCTAAATTCGTTGTTGTGTTAGGAATGGGTATTAATTAACCTGTGCATAAGGCCACTGATTGAAATCAGTGGTTTTATGCACAAGTTAAAAAAATCTCATTCCTAAATAAATTACACAATCCAGAGTGGTTCAATCTTAAAGATTGAACCACTCTTATCATTAAGGAAACATAAATGCCAATTAAACCATTACCAACCTATCCTATTAGCAAATGGCTCATGGACAAATTAATCAGCCTAACCTTTATCGCCCTATTCTCACCCGTTTTTCTGTTTTCGATAGTAGGAATAGCCATCGGCATGCTATTACACCCCGCCGACCGAGGGAGTTGGTTTTATCGAGAACGACGCATTTCCCGCGGCAGGCAATTCGACGTGCTTAAGTTTCGGATTTTACGCGAAGATGTGTTAGAACGAGGCCGACGAGAAGGGAAACATGCTCGCATGTACGAGGGTGATGTAGAAAATCTAACTTGGGCGGGGCAGTATCTGCTCAAGAAATGGTATTTTGACGAACTACCCCAACTGTTCAACATCTTCAAAGGAGACATGAGTCTAGTCGGGCCTCGGCCTTGGCCGGTTCACATGGTCGAGGCGCAAATCGAAAAAGGTATCACCTACCGGCATCTAATTATGGCCGGTTGGACTGGGCCAGTTCAGGTAACCAAAGGACATAACAGCCTTCTAAAGCATCAACAGATTGACCTAGAGTATCTGGCTCAATGTCTCACTTGGCCGAAATGGAAGTTGTTCAAGTACGATTTAGAGATTTTGCGCGAAACCTTACGCACGATGTTAGAAGGCAAGGGGTTAAAATATTAAATGGAACGACACGGAACAAAAATAACCTACACCTTACTGATTATTCAAAGCCTATTTTCAGCCGCCATGATTATGGGTTTTACTATCGGTTCGATTATCGCGGTTGATCTCGCCAATAATTTACGCTGGACGGGGATTCCGGCTATGGTGACCATGATTGGTGCGGCCATGATCGCCTACCCAATTGGACGACTGATGGATTCGATTGGGCGACGACGTGGTTTATCACTCGGATATATCGTAGGCATTATCGGCATGTTTGTGGCCGGTATAGCGGTTATCTACCAGTCACTCACCCTGTTTTTAGTCGGTATGTTTGGCTTGGGCATCGCCCGTGGAGTGGTCGGTTTGGGACGTTATGCCGCCGCCGATGCCAACCCACCCCATCGACGCGGCTGGGGCATCAGCATGGTGGTATTGGGCGGAACGGTCGGCTCGGTGGCGGGGCCGTCGCTGATTAGTGGAGCCTCAGCCGTGGCGGCCAACATCGGCCTGCCAGAGATGAGCGGCCCGTGGTTTTTGGGCAGTTTTTGTTTCGTCATTGCTCTCATTTTGGCGACCTTGTTTCTGCGCCCCGACCCGCAACTCATTGCCCGTCACTATGCTGACCCCGCACCAACGCTCAACAAGGCCAACGAAGCAGGCCGCTCCTTTGTTGAACTGATGCGCCTCCCAAGAGCTAGATTAGCCGTCTCGGCCATGATATTCGGGCAAATGTCAATGGCCTTGGTGATGGTGGTCACGCCGGTTCATATGAACGGCCATAATCATGAACTCTCATCCATCTCCTTTGTGATCATGGCTCATACGTTGGGCATGTTCGGCCTTTCATTTTTAACGGGCCGCCTCATTGATCGATTCGGGGAATCGGTCATGATCATTTGGGGCTGTTTTATTTTAGCGGTGGCCTGTGTCACCGCCCCGCTTTTCGATAATGTCTATTGGTTAGCCACGGCTCTTTTTTTATTGGGTCTCGGCTGGAATTTCTGTTTTGTGGCTGGTTCGACCATGCTGGCGAATATTTTGGAGCCACACGAAAAAGGACGCATCCAAGGTGTGGCCGATTCTTGGCTCAATCTTGCCTCAGGTATGAGCAGTTTTGGCAGTGGCTTTCTGTTTGCCTCGGTCGGTTTTTGGGTGATGAGTTGGGCCACCATCCTGATTACGCTACCGCCGGTGCTACAGCTTTTAGCCAGCCGATATGAGACCAATGGGCGGCTGGCAAAGGTACAAATCGGCGAGTAGCGATCTCCCACAATATAAAATAGGTGATGATTTGGCACGATTTACATGTCTACTTAAAAAGAGCCAGTCCTAATTAGGAAGTTCCAGAATTTAAAACCTCCCAAAACCATTGTGACACTCTACCCCCTCCCAGCCTCCCCCTGCTAGGGGGAGGAGCCGCTTCCCCCCTAGCAGGGGGGACTGAGGGGGGTAGAGACTCTGCTCAATTTGGGAGATTTATTTTCTTGGAATTGCCTTATCATCAGGGGCTGGCTCTTTGATTCAACGATTCGTTATTCCCAAATTCATTATCCTCTGTCAATCCAAAACTGATTTAGAGGCTTGTAACGGGGGTGGATTATGAATATCAAACAAGACTTTCGGAGGTTTTACTGGAAATAATTTCCTGAACTCAATAATAATCTGTAGTAAACCTCTTTGCATATCTACCTGTAAATTCCTAAAAGTTAAAATCATCATTTCTGGATTACAAAAATCAACCGTATAAATGATGTATGCCTCTGTGAGGTTAAACTGAACCAAACCATTCATAAAATGAGTAATCGCCTTATTCTGTTCCGCGTGGGCTAATGGCCGAGTAAAGTTAAAGTTCAACTCGACGAAATGTTCCTCATGATTATCGCTGTTACGCCATAATTTATGTTCATCAGTGAGAGCGAAAACATACTCTTTATTCATAAAATTAGTTCCTAATGTAGCTTTACAGGCGTACTATACCACAACTGTTTATACTCATTGATAATTGGGAAACTTTCTAACTCAAAAATTGTTTCCGTATATCCCGCCTCGGCATTTGGAAAAAAGGGACCGTAGTGAATTACGTTTGAACTCTCCAACTGAGCAGACCTTGCAGAAGTCCCTCCATCACATACACGCCTATCAGGCTGTTGGAGGATTGCTCAAAGGTGAGGAGTCTGATTGACAGGTAGAGCAAATAACAGTATAGTGGCAGAGTTAAGTCAAAGACACACATCTACATATAGATGTTCAGATAAATATTTTCAGCCATCACCTTCCCGCAAGTTTAGAACTTGCGGGAAGGTTGGCCTTGAATTGAAAACCATTATCTGAAAGACTGTAGGAATGAGGCCTAATTAAATTGCGCGCTCCAGAGTGGTTCAATCTTAAAGATTGAACCACTCTCATGACCAACTACACAAGTTAATTAATCCCGATTCCATAGTAATTCTTACATCAAAGGAGATATGACATGAAATATCGAGAGTTAGCCGATACTGGAATACTGGTATCAGAGTTATGTTTTGGCACCATGACCTTTGGCGGGCGTGGCTTTTGGACTGCCATTGGCACAACGCCACAAGACGAAGTGAATCAAATCGTCAACCATTGCCTTGAGGCCGGTATCAACTTTTTTGACACCGCCAACGTCTACTCGTTCGGTTTATCAGAGGAAATGTTAGGCGTGGCCTTAGAGGGCAAACGGCAAGACGTGGTTATTGCTACCAAAGTTCGAGGTCGTATGGGAGACGGAGCCAATCAGGTTGGGCTGTCTCGAGTTCATATTATGAACGAGGTGCATGCCAGCCTCAAACGGCTCAACACTGACTATATCGACCTGTATCAAATTCATGGATTTGATACCTTAACCAACATGGAAACGACATTACGAACCTTGGATGATCTGGTTCGGTCTGGAAAAGTGCGCCATATTGGTTGTTCTAATTTGGCCGCGTGGCAGTTAATGAAAGCGTTGGGGATTTCGGAGTTCCGTAATCTGGAACGCTTCGTCAGTATTCAATCTTACTATTCGGTAGCTGGACGAGATTTAGAACGAGAGATCGTGCCGGTCTTAAAAGATCAAAATGTCGGCTTATTGGTTTGGAGTCCGCTGGCTGGAGGTTTTTTGTCTGGTAAATTTACTCGTGAGGGTCAAGATGACGAGGCTCGACGAGCGAACTTTGACTTCCCACCGATTGAGAAAGAGCGGGCTTACAACTGTGTCGAGGCCATGCAAGAGATTGCCACTAACCATGAGGTATCTATTGCTCAGGTGGCCTTGGGTTGGTTACTTCATCAGGATGTTGTGACCAGTGTTATCATCGGAGCCAAGCGCATGGAGCAGTTGGAGGATAATCTCAAGGCCGTCGATTTAGAGCTGTCCGCCGATGAGTTAGCGAAACTGGATGAGGTCAGCCAACTCCCGCCTGAGTATCCGGGCTGGATGATTGGTTTCCAAAATACAAATCGCCGTCCCGAAGAATTGGCTCAGTCGTAGCCACCCTCGTTCACATGTTTCGAGATGTTTTGCAAAGACATCAATATAAACAAAATATAAGCACGACTAACCAGAGTGGTTCAATCTTTATGATTGAACCACTCTCAGACCCCACAAGATGTCATGGTATTCCGAAGCATCTATCCTTTTACGTTGACACCTCACTCGCTCAAAATATCACCTCTTTTCGCAATACAATCCCACCATCTTCCGAATATGGGCTTTTAGTCCGACTTGCTTGGCAAACATAAAAGAAGATGTTAAAATCTAAGGTGATAGATTGTTATTCCAACAACCTCGTGCTAAAATTGCCTTAATATTGTCCTCCTTTAGACTTGTTCGGCAATAAGGTTTTGCACGGAACGGAGTGTCAAAATTCCATTTTGACGGCAAGAATAAAATTCTTGCACTCCAATTAACCCTATAAATGCCCGACTCAGTTATTGCCGAACAGATCTTTTGTAACAAGGTTATCTTGATACAAAAATTTTTATCACCATGAATCAATTCTCTATTCTTTTAATCGAACGCACCACATCCACTGCGGCTAAAGTTGTTCGGGCGATTGGTCAACAATTAGCCAACTACCGCCTGTCTGTTATTAAAGAAATAGAAGATGCGATTGATGACCCTGAAACCGCTCAGGTACTGATATTAACCTTATCGCAATTAAATAATCAAATTGGTACGTTAGAAAAACTTCGTAACATTTATCCTCAAATACCGCTCATCTTACTAACCAACTCAGACGATGAGGAAACGTTTCTGCTAGAACTGCTTACCATGGGCGATAGCGATTATGTGACCGCATCCCCTGCTGGAATGTTGAGCTTGGGTCGCCATATAGCTAGACTAGAGCGAGATTGGTCTTATAAAACTCCTGCTAGATCCTCAAAATATATTCCCCCTCTAACCGAAACATTTGCCGATGAGACAATTAGCTTATATCAGATGACCAGCGTTTTGGCGACTATTCATGACGCGCAAACGATCATCAATATAGGTTTGTCTGAATATCTACAAGCAACGGGCCTTAGTCAGGGGCGGGTTGTTCGATTTAATCGCCGGTTAACTAAATATGAAACGGTTTTTATGGATAAATATTTCAATCCTCAAAATAGTACTCATCATATTGAGTTACATGTTGACCCATTATTCAAGTTATTGAGTGATCTACAAAATTCGGTTATCGTCGATACAATAGCCCAGTCTATCATCAACCCCACCAACAACAGAGCGACCTTCCTCTCTGAGACCGCAATTAACTGGTTTGAAAGCGACACCAAATCGGCACTGATTATTCCACTAAAAATGCGAGGCTTATTAATCGGCGCGATAGTGGCCGAATCGCAAGAAACTCGTAGGTTTGATCGCTCAGTTATCTCCATCGGGCAAGTAATCGCACATCAGCTTAGTTTAGCCCTGCAAAACGTAAATTTATACGAGAACGAACAAAAGCAACGTCAGTTATCTGACACATTACGAGAAGTAGCCTTTAGCGTTGGAACCAGTCTCAAACTGAATGAAGTGTTAGACAATCTGCTAATTCAGTTGAAACGGATCATACATTATGATATAGCTTTTGTATTTTTGATTGAAAATGGCAACCGCCATCTAACTGCGGGGAGCGGTTATCCTGAACTGCACAAAGTCATTGGGCAAACAAACAGTACCAAATTTAATCCAAATGATCCACTGTCAAACGTGATTCATACCCACCGCACCCAAACTATAGACAATTTGGCCGAAGCATATCCTAAATTCAAACATCCCGTTGGGCCTGACTTTAAGTCATGGATGGGTATTCCACTGATCGCCCATGATCAGATTGTCGGTTTGGTCAGTGCCTATAAAACTGAACCAAATATCTATGATGAGGAAATGGCAGAAATTTGCCTCGCTTTTGGGCATCAAGTCGCGGTAGCACTTGAGAACGCTCGTCTACACGAAATTGCTCTCAACAAGTTAGACCGAGAGCTAGAGATTGCCCAAGAGATTCAAGAGACACTTCTACCTCAAGTGGTACCTCAGGTACCGGGACTACAGATTAGCGGGCGTATTTTACCGGCTCGTCAGGTTGGAGGAGATTTTTTCCATTTTTTCCCGGTTAGTGGGGGCGACCAACTCGGCGTGGCGGTGGGAGATGTCAGCGGCAAAGGGATTCCGGCGGCGCTTTACATGGCCGTCGCCATCACCGCGATTGACATTCAGGTCAGAAGCGACCCACCTCCGGGCGAACTGATGAATCGGATGAATCAAGCCCTATATGAACGTCTGCAAGAAAACAAGATGAATATCGGCTTGCAGGTGGCAACGTTTGAGCCACTTCTTGGCCCTGATGGCAGTGCTGATAATGAGGCTCGCGGGGTATTGATGACCGTGGCTAGTGGTGGCATGATCGCCCCGATTGGAGCTACCGAACGAGGTTGTCGATTTTTGCCGGTCAGTGGCTTGCCGATTGGCGCGCTCCCCCCTCCCGACCAAACCTACGAGGATGACATGTTCCTACTTGACCCATTTACGACCATCATCTTTACCAGCGATGGCATTGTCGAGGCTCAAAATGAAACCGGAGAACTGTTCGGTTTTGACCGGCTAGAGGCTTCAATCAACGAGATTGCCGGAGTACGCGATGCAGAAACGGTGGCGGATTATATCATCAGTGTCGCGCAAAGTTTTATGGGTAAAGCTGAACAAAGTGATGATATGACGGTTGTTGTAGTCGTAAAAACGTAAAGCTTAATCCTCACAGTACCTCCGCATGCTAGAATAACGAGTGCTAATTCCAATGTAAAAGTTCAGTAAAGTAGCTCTAGAAACCCGATTTCTCAAAGAAATCGGGTTTCTGATGCTCTTTCTGGCGAGTTCACTGAATATTTACGGAGTAGAACCATGAAATTTCCCTACGGCAATGCCGATTTTCACCAAATCATCACCGAAAATTATGTTTACATAGACCGCACCGACCGTATTCCGTTGGTAGAGGAGTTCGGGAAAACCCTGCTCTTCCTACGTCCGCGCCGCTTCGGCAAGAGTCTGTGGCTCTCAACCCTGTGGAACTACTACGACGTTAATCGAGCCGATGAGTTTGAGCAACTGTTCGGTCATCTGGCGATTGGACAGAATCCGACCGCCAAACATAATCAATATCTCATCCTGAAATGGAACTTCTCAACGGTAGAAACCCAAGGGGATATCAAAGAGATTCGGCAGATGTTGCATGACCATATCAATGCTAGCTTAAAAAGTTTTTTTGTACGCTATCAGTCATTATTACCCTTTGATATTGAGTTTAACCCCCATAATGCCCTCAACTCTTTAGAATTGGCCTTAACCGCCGTTCAAGCAACTCCCTACAAGGTTTATCTACTAATTGACGAGTATGATAACTTTGCCAACGAGGTGCTGATGGCTCGGCGGAGGGGCAATGAAAACCGATATGACGACCTCATCAAAGGAGAGGGCATGTTGAAGACCTTGTTCAAGGTGGTCAAGGATGGCACCGAGGGGCAGGGGATAGACCGCGTTTTCATCACCGGAGTTTCGCCGGTGGTCATGAGTGATGTAACCAGCGGCTTTAATGTGGCCGATAATATCTATCTGAGACCAGAGTTCAATGATTTGTGTGGTTTTACGGAGGCGGAAATCAGCCCTATATTGCAACAACTTGTGGCGCAGTGTGGTTTTCCTCCTGAAAAAGCGACTGAACTGCTGAATCTGATTCGCACTTTTTATGACGGCTACTGTTTCAGCCCTCGCTCTCAAGAATTTATCTACAACCCGACGCTGGTACTTTATTTCTTGAAACATCTGCGACAAGATTGTATACCACCAGAAAGACTGTTAGACCAAAATTTGGCGATGGATCGAGGTAAGATTGCTTATATTGCCCAACTGCCGAGAGGGGAAGAACTGGTTTGGGATACGCTGAATGAGAAAAAACAGATTGCTTTAGAGGGATTAGCCTATCGGTTCGGAGTTGAAGATATTCTAGCCAGTCAGAAGGATAATCAGTTTTTGATTTCCTTGCTCTACTATTTTGGGGTGTTAACTCTGACCACCGAGCGAACCGGGCATGGCGAGCCAACCTTCCAGATACCCAACATGGTGATTCGGGGGTTGTATGCCGAACGGATTCGGGAGATGGTTCTGCCCACTGGCCCTGACCTTGATGCCGGAAAACGGGTAGCCCAGCTCCTCTACCAAAAAGGTCAGATTGAGCCATTGTGTGACTTCATTGAACAACGTCAGTTTAAGGTGTTCGACAATAGAGACTATCGCGAGGCCGATGAGTTAGTCGTTAAAGCGGTCTTTCTGGCTCTGTTGTTCAACGACATCATGTACATCATGGATTCAGAGCCAGTTTTGGGGCGACGGTATGGCGATTTGCTCATGCTGGTTCGGCCCGACAAACGACAGTACATCTTGTTGGACGTGTTGATTGAGTTTAAGTATGTGCCCTTGAATAAGGTCAAGTTGACTGGCGAACAAGTACGAGGTAAAAACCGCGTCGAGTTGCAAGCTTTGTCTGCGGTGCAAACGGCTTTCACTAAGGCAGAGGAACAACTGACCAGCTATCGGCAAATCTTGACCAAAAAGTATGGGGATTTACTCGACTTGCGAACCTTTACCGTGGTAGCGGTCGGGTATGACCGGTTGGTGTGGCGGAGTTATGAATGAAGAATGAAAAACGGCCTCCCGACTGTCTAAATCGGGAGGCCGTTCTGTTTTAGATTGGGGAACGCAGACAGGATGTCTGTCGCGTGTTTTTAGAGCGGTTCACTCTTAAAGAGTGAACCGCTCTGCGCGCTTACTGACACACCGCCCCATCTGGCAAGAATATAATTCTTGCACTCCGATAGCCCAATAAATACCTACCTTTCTTATTGCCGAACAGATCTAATAATCATCATCGAAAGTGTCAACCGAATTCGATGACTAAAATATGTTCTGTGAGCGATCCCTGACTTTGAGTGACAGCCGGAAATCTCTATTTAACGAGGATTCTCAGCCTAATAGCTTTTTCGCTTTGGGCTTCACGAATTCAGGTAAAAGATTTGTGGGGTTATTGGGCTTAAGGTAAAATATCAGCCTTAACAATCTTTGAGGAGTAGAAATATCCAATACAAGCAAATGAAGTTAAATCATCGAACTCAAGCCGTAATTCTAAAAGCAATTGATGGAGCTATCGTTGGGGTTATTGGTGGTATAATTATAGGTGCCGCGGGAGGTGTGTTTTTACTAACCATCATTGTTTTAGCCCTAGAGGCAGAAACTTCGGCTATTCCTCGTACCTTGATAGATTATGTTTTTTATGGGGCGGTACTAGGAATCCCTGTTGGTGGTGGGCTTGGCATTGTGGGCGGCATGATTGTGGGGTTATTGTGGCCCCAAAAACAGACCGATTAGCACCTTTTCTATCAATAAACTCAAAAATTCAAAATAATAGTCGCCAAACGGTGAGCATGTTTGTTAGCCTAACAATCTATGCAGGTTGAAAGTTTCTGATAAATCGAGCTATGCCCTGTGAATGAATTCACAGGCTGATACAAGAAACCTGCTTAAGCAGGTTTTCCGTTTAAGCCACTGATTTCAATCAGTGGCCTAGATTCTGCGGAACACCTCCGAGGAAAACTACATACCTCGGAGGTGAGTGGTTCCTAACATCCTAAAATCCTTGTAGCTGACTGAAATCGGCATGTCCGCTGGTTAAAGCTCGAATTGCTTGCAAAAGTGCCAGCCGATTATTCCGAATCGCGGTATCATCGGCCATGACCATGACCCCATCAAAGAAGGTGTTAATTGGACTGACCAGATTCGTCTCAATCTGAGCAATCACCTCGGCCAAGGTTGCCCCCTCGCCCAAATTGGCCTGCACCTGCTGATAAGCCTTGTACAACGCCTGCTCGCTCTCTTCGGCGAACAGGTCGGGGTTGATGGCGTGAGCCTCCTCAACCGAGCGCACAATGCGGACACAACGGGCGTAGGCGGTTAAGGTGTTGTCCCAACTTTCTTGTTTGACCGCCTCGGCCAAGGCTTGACCGGCTTGCAGAGCTAACCACGGATTATTTCCTCGCTCGGCTAACACCGCCTGTACCACATCATGGGGCAAATTATACTCATCCCGCAAAATCCCCTCTAAGCGACGTTGCACAAACTCGGCGGTTTCGGTTAGGGATTGAGTCGACACCTCAACCGGCATGAGCGATGCGGCCAAATCGAGACCAGTCGTGGTCGCAAAATCGACCTGATTTTCGAGCAAAATCGTCACTAGCGAGAGAGCATCACGACGCAGAGCAAACGGGTCAGCCGAACCACTCGGCGCTTTGCCGACCGCAAATAGTCCGCATAAACTATCAAGTCGATTCGCCATGTTCAGCACCAAACCGGGCCGACTAATCGTCGCTTGGGGCAATTTAGCCTGCGGATAGTAATGCTCCACAATAGCGTTTGCTACCGCGTCAGATTCACCGGCCAATTTGGCGTATTCCGCACCCATGATACCTTGCAGGCTAGTCAGTTCGACCACCATGTTGGTGGCGAGGTCGGCCTTGCTGAGTTTGGCCGCTTGGGCGACGGTGGTTAGCTCATCAGCAGAAAGATTTAGGTGTTGGCCGAGTTGGGTCACCAACTGCTCCAGCCGTTTGCTCTTATCGAGCATGGAGCCAAGTTGTTCTTGGAAGGTTAGTGTGTTCAGGCGAGGTAAGAATTCAACCAACGACTGCTCCGAATCAGCCTTAAAGAAGAAGTTGGCATCGGCATAACGTGCCCGTAATACCCGCTCGTTACCCCTCCGAACAGTACTGAGATGGTCAGTATTACCATTACGCACGGCTAAGAAATAGGGCATCAAATTCCCGCTCATGTGGCTGATAATGGGGAAGTAACGTTGATGCTTTTTCATGACCGTAATCAACACCGGGTCGGGCAGTTGCAGATATTCCTCCTC
This sequence comes from Anaerolineales bacterium HSG25, assembly GCA_030377865.1. Lineage (GTDB taxonomy): Bacteria > Chloroflexota > Anaerolineae > 4572-78 > J111 > JAUCGB01. The sequence goes on from JAUCGA010000017.1 coordinate 65,746, forward strand.
AAAACTCCCGATGAGCGCGGTCGGCTGTTCAACCAGATGCGTTACCTCTTCGAGCAGAGCCGATTCGTCGGGCACGGCTCCGCCCACTTCGGCGGCCAGCGCATCAAGCTGGTTTTTGATGTTGGCTTTCCGCTCAACATGGTCAACCATAACCTCGTTGGCGCTCATGGTCTCTAAATAGCTGTCAGCCTGAGCAATCTCCACCTGTGGCGAGCCTTGCGGACGCAGACCGATGGAAGTACGTCCCGTTGCTACGCCAGCATACTCAAACGGTACAATTTGCTCACCCAATAAGGCCACAATCCAACGCAGAGGGCGACTGTAAGCGGTTTTAGCTACGTCATCTCCGTACTGCGCCGAAGCCAGCCAGCGCATCGACTTACCAAACGGAATCGCTCGAATTAGGTTAGGCAGTTCGTCGGCCAATACCTCGGCGCTAGAGCGTCCAGCCGTCTTGACAATAGCCACCACATGCTCCTTGCCCTTGAAGGTTTGACGTTGCAGGTCGGCTACATCGACCCCTTTACCACGAGCGAAGCCAATAGCGGCTTTGCTCGGATTACCCTCGGCATCAAAGGCAATCTTGACCGCCGGGCCACGGGCGGTCTCCTCCATGTCGGTTTGACGGACGGCCACCGATTCGACCAGAATCGCCATGCGGCGGGGTGTACCTAAGACTCGAATGTTACCATGACTCAGGCGTAGGTCGGCCAAAAACTTGGGGACGGCGGTCTCTAAATGGGCGATGGTCGCGGTCACGTCATGCGAGGGTAACTCCTCGGAGCCAATCTCTAGCAGGAGGGTGGCCTCACCATCAACCTGAACCAACGCCCCTTTTTTGGGAATCTCTCGCTCCGGCATGTATTTCAAGAGCGGATATCCGGCCTCCTCACGTTGGTTGACAAAAGCGGCGGCTACTTGGCGCGACATGCGACGCATGCGCCCAAAATATCCGGCTCGTTCGGTCACACCGATTGCGCCGCGGGTGTCTAAAATATTGAAGGTGTGAGAGCATTTCAACAGGTAGTCATGGGCCGGAATGACCAGTCCTTTCTCCAAACAGTTTTTACACTCGGCTTCATACATGTTGTAGGCTTGAATGAGCGAGTCTACATTAGCCACGTTAAACTCATACTCGCAGAACTCAATCTCTTGCCGGAGCAGAATGTCGCCATAAGTTTGTTGACCATCCCAGTCGATGTCCCACACCCGTTGTACGTCTTGCAGATACATGGCAATCCGCTCCAGACCGTAGGTCAGTTCGACCGCGACGGGGTCAAGCTCGTAGCCACCCGACTGTTGAAAATAGGTGTACTGACTAATCTCCATGCCATCGAGCCACACCTCCCAGCCCAAGCCCCATGCGCCCAGCGCCGGACTTTCCCAGTTATCCTCCACAAAGCGGATGTCATGCTCTTCTTGGTTTAAGCCAATCGCAAACAGGCTGTTCAGATACAACTCTTGCGGATTGCCCGGATCAGGCTGAATAATCACCTGAAACTGATGGTGCATCTGCATGCGGTTGGGGTTGTCGCCAAAACGGCCATCGTCAGGCCGAAACGATGGCTCGACATAAGCCACGTTCCACGGCTCTTTGCCAAGCACCTTGAGGATGGTGGCCGGATTGGCTGTTCCAGCGCCCACCGATTCATGGTAGGGTTGCCAGACCAAAAAGCCCAAGTCAGCCCAATATTGTTGTAGGGTCATGATGATTTGTTGAAAATTTAATGGTTTGTTCATTGATTTCCTCGTTTGTTAAGGGTTTGTTTTGTTGTGGAGAGTTTGAGCCTCTCACAAAACAAATATTTTGCCCCTAGTGTAATCCAGTCCGGCGCTCTGAGCAAACGGAGCGGAAACGATGTGCAACGCGATCGGAGTGCAACGGGTTTATATCGTTGTCTATTTTGTTTTACGTAGTTTATGGATAAAGGCCACGCTCTTCAAGCGTCGCTCTAGGGTGTGGGTGATGTAACCCAAGAGCAGATTCTCGGTTTGGTAGCGGGTTTGCGGGGTGAGTTGCAGTCCGGCCACCTTTTCCCACGGTTGGGTTTGCAAATAGCGAAGCACTTTTAGGGTCGATACGGGAATCGGTTGAGCCTTGGCCTTCCCTTGTCCATGCACCGGACAAAAAGTGCCGCCATCGCCAAAATGGAAAAAGTTGTCCACTGGCTGGAGTGGCTGATTACAGGCTAAACAAAAATGGAGTTGGGGCTGAAATCCGGTCAACCGTAGGAGATGGATTTCGAAATGTCGCAAGAGCAGAAACGAATTGTGGGCATGGGCTAAACGAGCCAGAGTAAAGGCGAACAGTTCAAACAGCGAGGGATTCGCGTCGGCCTCTTCCACAAAGCGGTCTATCAGTTCGGCCATGTAGTAGGCTTGACTAGTTTTGTCCAAATCTTCGCGCAAACCACGATAGGTCTGTAAGGCTTGGGTTTGGGTGATAATGTCCCACGTACGCGACCGAGCAATCTGCATGTCGGTCAGCATAAACAGTTCAATATGGCCCGCTTTACGGCTGGTGATTTTACGTGCGCCTTTAGCCAGCAGTTTCAACTTGCCTAGTTTGGGCGTAAGCACGGTCAACAGGCGGTCGGCCTCTTTATGGTCGGTGCGCCGTAAAATAATGGCATCGGTGCGATATAGTCGTTCTCGTTTCATAATAAACGAGGATTATACTCCCTACAGAAAAGAGACGCAAAGCGATACCCGCCTAAATTTGTTTTAGCGGATGAAGCTAGTACAAATGGATGCCCGATAACAACATTCGGGCATGACATTTGGGAGGTTTATTTTCTTGGAGTTACCTTAAAACCGTCTATGTCATTCCCGCATGCTTTTAGCGGGAATCCACATTCTGCATACAAATGGATGCCCGATAACAACATTCGGGCATGACATTTGGGAGGTTTATTTTCTTGGAGTTACCTTAAGGCAGTTCCA
>JAUCGA010000107.1 GCA_030377865.1 Anaerolineales bacterium HSG25
CTGTCAAAATACAATTTTGACACTCCTGTTTTCCTGATCGTTGCGATTATGTAATCGCAACGGGTATTTGGCGGGTATATCCTCCTTCAAGGAGGCTTCGCGCTACCCGCCTATTATGGGTACACTTTTGTTTTTTACAAGTTAGTTCTGAAAACTACTTAGGAATGAAGTTGCGCGCTCCAGAGTGGTTCAATCTTTAAGATTGAACCACTCTCATGACGAACTGCACAAGTTAATCAATGCTCATTTCTTAGTATGTTTCTTTGCGCGTGATGGGTTATGATTGGTGTCATTGACACACTCAACCCGAGGCATAACGCCATGAAAACGGATGGTGCTAATGGAGGCAGTACTAATCATAATTCGCTGAAATAGGTCAAAATGAACGCCTAGATAATGGGCCAAGGCTCCTTTTATTAGATCCGCATGTCCAACAATGGCGATGGTTTCACCACCATGTTTTTTGACCAGCCGATTAATCACCTGCACCATTCTGGCTTGCATGTCATACATCGTTTCACCCTCTGGAAAACTGGCTCCGCTCGGACAAAATTGCACCTTTGACCATGCTTCCTTTTTAGCCAATTTACTAATCGGCTCACCCGTCCAGTCGCCATAATCAACCTCGATGATACCGGGATGGAGTTGTATCTCTAGTTTGGCATGATGTTTGGCAATGGCCTCTGCGGTTTCAACGGTGCGCTCTAGGGGGCTGGCGTAGATGGTGTGCAGGGTACTGTTTGATAAACGCTCTCCCAAGGCAAGAGCCTGCTGTTTGCCATAATCATTCAAATAAACACCTGCGGTGCGTCCGGCTAACTTGTGAGTTTCAGTCCAGTTATTTTCGCCATGACGAATAAGTAGAATGGTAGTGGGACTGTTTTTCGATTTTGACATAGTTCTGTAATTCTACCTTAAAGTTGGATGGTAGCCAAACTTTCGACCTGTGCGGATAACTGGAAAATTGTGTAGTGGCCCAAACGATGACCAAGGCCAAAAAACCTACATCAGTGGGCTGAATAGTTTTGCAAAATCTTGGATAACTCGTTCAACAAAGGGACGGTTATTCCATTCTTCGAGGGTTATCAGCTCCGAATTTTCGATATACCGCTTATGTTCAACTTGTAACATTTCGACCACTTTGGGGCCGTAGAACAGGACGTTTACCTCAAAATTTAGGGCCATTGATCGCACGTCGATATTGCTAGAGCCAATCAAGGCAATCTGGTCATCAATGGTCATGTGTTTGGCATGTAAAAGAGCGACCATATATTTATGAATTTTGACTCCGGCATCTAACATATCTTGATAAAAGGCACTTTGCCCTAAGCCGACTAAAAGTTGGTCTCGTTGAGAAACAATCACCTCAATCTCCACACCCCGCAAACGAGCAGTTTCGACCGCGTGCATAAACTGTTGGTCGGGCAAAAAATAGGGGGTAGTGATGACCACTCGCTCTTTGGCCGCATACAGCATGTTGATCACTAGTCGCTGAAAATTCTCCATATCGTAGGTGGGGCCACTGGGCAGGGTTTGAGCAGGAATGGTTCCGGTTTTGGTCGATTCGGGAAAATATTTTGCACCTAGTAGTTCATCAGTTTCAAAATACCAATCGCTGGCAAACACGGCTTGTAACTGATGTACCACCGGGCCGGTCAAACGCACCATCAGTTCTTCGTAGACCAAACCGGCTACGTTGTATCCATAATCAGAATTGATTATATTTTGCGAGCCGGTATAGGCGATTTGACCATCAATCACTACGATTTTTCGATGATTACGTAGGTCAACCCGTTGCACATGCATCCGAAATGGGCTGGCTGGTAACATCTCATGAATTTCGATGCCTCGTTCTTCCATCCATCCCCATAACGAGCCTAAGAAACTACGTACTCCAACTGCATCTACCAAAACCCGACATTTTGCGCCTCGCTCAGTTGCCCGAGCCAATGCTTCGCTGAGCCGTTTTCCTTGTTCATCATTGGCATAAATATAAAATTCCAGATGAACAAACTCCTCAGCAGTGTCGATATCCTCGATAATCCGGTCAATAATATTTTCATAACCGGAGATAACATCAACGCCGTTATGTCCCACAATTGAAAACTGCCCCAACTTTTCGGCTAGTTTGATGACAGGTTCCATCGCTGGCGCGACATCAGGATGAATCTGACCTCGATATTTCAGCCCCTCGTTGACTGTTTCTAGTCCTTTTAAGATACGAGCATGTTTCTTGAGCCGCCGATGGGGTAAGCGGTTCTCACCGACCATAAAATATAATAATCCGCCCAGCCAAGGAAAAAACAACACCAGTAATAACCAAGCCGTAGCCACAGAGGGTTGCTGACGGCGGGGCACAATCACCAACATGGTCAATCGAATCACCCAGCGACCAATCTCATAAATAGTCGCTACAATGACACCTAATATAGGAAATTTCATACGGTGACTCTCCTTTTATCTCAGTATCCGACATGCAGGTTAAGACAAACGTAAAAGTTCAGTAAAGTAGCCCTAGAAACCCGATTTCTTTAAGAAATCGGGTTTCTGACACTCTTTCTGGCGAGTTTACTGAATATTTACAGACAAACAGTTTTTGACAGGATTCAAAAGTTTGTTGTTTCATTCATGACCTGACATATCGATAAAACCAAAGGTGTTTTTTGACAGGATTAACAGGATTAACAGGATTTTTTTACTTGCAATCCTGTCAATCCCGTTAATCCTGTCAGATATTGTTTTAATCATGTTGAAACGATAAACTTCTGAGGATTAACAAGATTCTATCGCGGCTAAAACCGCGGCCTCGGCATGAATCGATGTTGTATCGAATAGCGGCATGTCGGTATGATTCTGCTGAACCAGCATGACGATTTCGGTACAGCCCTCAATCACGCCCTCGGCTCCCTGTTGACGGAGTTGGTCGATAATTCGCAGATACTCGACTCGTGATGCGTCCTTGACCTGCCCCAAACAAAGCTCATCATAAATGATAGAATGTACGATGTCGCGATCCTCTTTGGACGGCACAAGCACGTTTAGACCGTGTCTTTCGACCAGACGGCCACGATAAAAATCTTGCTCCATAGTAAAGTTGGTACCCAGCAGGCCGATACTGCTCATGCCCGCTGATTTAATCCGTTCAGCCGTGGCATCAGCCAAATGGAGAATCGGGATATTGATGGCCGCTTCAATCTGAGGGGCGACTTTATGCATGGTGTTGGTGCAAATCAGCAAAAAATCAGCGCCTGCGGCCTCCACATGTTGAGCAGATTGGGCGAGTGCTTGCCCCGCACTAGCCCAATCACCCTGATGTTGCATGACCTCTATCTCGTGAAAGTCAACACTGACCAGCGCAATTCGAGCCGAGTGAAGTCCGCCAAGTTTGGCTTTGATACCTTCATTAATGAGGCGGTAGTAGAGTTCAGTTGATTCCCAACTCATGCCGCCGAGTAGTCCAATCGTTTTCATTGTAAATGACCTCTTCGTATAAATGTAGAGCTTAGGAATGAGATTTTTTTAACTTGTGCATTTGACCGTTTAAGACGCTGATTGAAATCAGCGTCTTAAACGGAAAACCTGCCGAGTTTTTATCCGATGATCCTTCCAGCCATCTTTTTTGGTAGTTTTTATTTTATGGTCAAGCCTATTCGCTAACTCTTCATTTTCACCCAAGTTGTCAAACAAGGCTCTTTGGGCATTGCCTCGTAATTCGTCACAGCCTTTCCAAAGCGAGCTGTATAGTTCTGATTTTTTTATAGCCACTAGTTTTGCATCCTGTTTTTTTATAATTATTATCTTTCAGATAATTCTTTTCAGTTTATTGTCATGCTAGCAAAAGCAAGATGCTTTTGCACTCCTTTATTCCTGAACAACTCTAATATAAAGCCTGATAGACTAATGTTCTAAACTCGTTTTTTATGGGATGAATTTCATCAGCAAAGCATTGCACCATAGCAATAGCAACAAATTGTTTTTGAGGATCGATCCAAAAGACGGTATTCGCCATACCACCCCAACCATAATCCCCCTTGAACCCACTAATCCCCGCCAAATCAGCATCTAACATAACTCGAAAGCCCAAACCAAAGCCTAATCCGAGTACACTTTTATTAATAACCCCGTTATAGCGTAAGGGCAGTAAAGCTGGGGATACCTGATTTTTGGTCATCAAGTCAACAGTTTTGGGGCTAAGCAAACGAACACCGTCCAATTCACCTTGATTCAACATACATTGGGCAAAACGTAAATAATCGGTCGCGGTCGAAAGTAAGCCATGCCCACCAGCCTGCAACGTTAGGGCATGGATGATCTCGTTGCCACTCTCATTAGGCTGTAAATTACCTGAGTTTAGGCTGTATAACGTTGCCACACGCGTTGCCTTTTTTGGTGATATGGTGTACGCGGTATCAACCATGCCGAGGGGATTTAATATCTTTTCAGCGAAGAATTGAGCCAAAGACATGTCAGAAATAATTTCAACCAGATGACCAACCACATCTGTCGCCACACTGTATCGCCATCCTGTGCCGGGTTGATGGACAAGAGGTAAGCCGGCTATACGACGCACCATCTCCTGAAGCGTAATATCAGGCAAAAATAGGTCAGCCTGACGATATAGGTCATCGACAGGGGTGTCTTCATAAAAGCCATAACTTAACCCAGCCGTGTGACACAGTAAATCTTGAATGGTTATGTTACGGGTTAGGTCGATCAGTGATTTAGGGTGATTAAAAACTTTAACATGCTCAAATTGGGGTATAAATTTAGCGATAGGGTCGGTTAACTGCACCAATCCTTGCTCATAGAGCATCATCAAGGCTACACTGGTAATCGGTTTGGTCATTGAGTAGATATGAAAAATCGTATCCAATGCCATTGGGGTATTGGCCGCAATATCTTGCAGGCCAAATTTTTCAAAATGAACAACCTGACCTTGCCGAGCAACCAAGGTGACTCCTCCGGCTATCAGCTTTTGTTCAAGGTAATGCACCATCATCTGGTCGATTTGCTTGAGGCCAGATGTTGAAAAACCATGTTGTTCAGGGTCACTTATGTTCATTAAAAAATCCTTTGGTTGCAACACGTACCAAAATATATTAAAATAGCAAATGATTGAGGTGTAGTGATTTTATATGCTTACACTTGTGAGTTGCCGGATCTGACAACTCCAGCAACAGATGCCAACTCACAGGTGTAAGCAACTTTCATTATGAAAATATTTATCGTTGCCGATAGCCAAGACGAATGTGAACTGTTTCAATTTGCCTTACGCCATGCTGGGCTAGAAACGGTAACAAGCATAAACCTCAAGCATGTTCTAAACAACTGGTCACATAATTGGGCCAACCTTATTTTGTTGGCAGTAGATGATCCGGCCTTAATTTTGGAAGAGATTAAACAAATCAGGGCCATTACCCAAGTTCCCTTAGTGATCATTATTGACCCACCCGCTGAGGTTTTGTTATGTACCATGCTCCAATCTGGGGCTGATTTAGTCTTTGAGCGACCAACCTCTTTGCGAGTATTAAGCAGTTATATTCAAACACTTTTACGGCGAACCGGGGCTATTCCTACCTTTGTATTACCCACTCTTGAACTGAATGAGGTCAAACTTGACCCATCAACCCGCACAGTAACAGTGGCTGGTCAAAAACCATGCCGACTGACTCCGCTTGAATTTAACCTACTCTATGTTTTAATAACCAACCCAAAGCAAGTGATCCCTACCAATATTATTGTAGAACGAGTGTGGGGTTATAGTGATCGAGGAGATCGTGAACTGGTACGGGGTCTCGTCAGTCGATTACGTCATAAATTAGAGCCGGGGAGCAAATATTCCCGCTTTATCAAAACGATTCCCGGTGTTGGTTATCAATTTTCCTTGGATGGCTAGTAAGGGATTTCCGGCTATAAACATAAGGCGAAACAGATAACGTGGGAATAAATCCCCACGCTAAAAGCTGAAGACCGCTAAAAGCGGCCTATTTAGCTGGCTTTAGCCTGCTTTGGCTATTAGCATCGGGATTTATTCCGATGTGTTTTGTCGCACCTTAAGTTGGTAGCCGGATTTCCAAGATTTAACTCAGCCCCACATGGCCCCTTTTTCTATACAAAATTGATATACTGTCAGCCAATTTCCTACATTTCTTACACATAACTTATACCCATTCTATACAATTCTTTGGTACATTATGGCTAAATAAATTAGGTACAATGTTAATAAGTTTTGTAGGGTTTCGTAGCTCGGTTTTTAGACCGAGTTTCAAAGCACAGGCTAAAATCTGCGCTACGGTAAAACCCTGCATTACTTTTTTAACAGTGTAATTAGTTAAGCGTGTTTATTCATAACTGGTTAAATGTGTAAAAGGATGGGGAAAATGTACGATAATCTTCAAATTCAAGCGGCTCGAACATATTATCAAGAACAGGTTAAACAGGCGGAATTGGCGACAACCTATATGAGGGATGAAACAGGAACTATTCCCGTTAAACCTCGCTTGAAAGACAAATTAGCCGTTTGGAAAACAAAATTTCAACAAACTGCTTATTTTTTGTTGGGTAAAGAAGGTAGGGTTCAACAACTTCGGTGATTGTGGCTTAGTACAGCGTTAAATAAATTTTGCGCGATTTAGACCTTCAAGGAACTTTGTACCTTGAAGGTCGCGGAGTCGTTCTCCTCCGAGGTGTGAAGCTCCTCGGAGGTGTTGGCGACAAAACCCCGTATTACTTAATTAACAATGTAGGTTTTTGCACATCCGCAGTTTATTTACTATTCAATCTGGTGGGTATGATGCTACTTTGTTGGTCATCGACAAGATGGCAGGCTACGGAATGGCCGAGGTGAATCTGGCGATATTCCGGTACATCTGTGGTACATCTGTCAATAGCCAGCGGACAGCGGGTGTGGAACACACAGCCACTAGGTGCATTGGAAGGACTGGGGACTTCCCCCTGTAAGATAATTCGCTTGCGTTTTCGCTCCAGTTTGGGTTGCGGGAGCGGTACTGCCGACATAAGTGACTGGGTATAGGGATGAAGGGGATCGCTAAATAGGGTTCGTTTGTCAGCTAGTTCCATCACTTTGCCCAAATACATGACTGCGACTCGATCTGAGAGATACTGTACCATGCTCAGATCATGGGCAATAAATAAATAGGTCAAACCTAACTGTTGTTGTAAGTCCTTAAGCAGGTTCACAACTTGGGCTTGAATAGAGACATCAAGGGCCGAAATAGGTTCGTCACAAACAACAAAACTAGGATTAAGGGCCAATGCTCGGGCAATATTAATACGCTGTCGCTGACCCCCTGAAAATTCATGCGGGAAGCGTTTCATCCATTTAGGATTTAAGCCAACCAGTTCCATTAACTCAACCACTCTATTGTGGATAGTTTTGGCCGTGCCGACATTGTGAATGACAAGGGGTTCGCCAATAATTTTACGCACCGAGTGACGGGGGTTAAGTGAGGCAATGGAATCTTGAAAGATCATTTGTATTTTGGGACGCAAGGCTCGTAACTCTCCCTCACTCAAGGTCGTTAAATCCTGATCCTCATAAAGTACCTGACCTGAGGTTGGTTTATGTAGCTGTAAAACCGCCCGACCAGTGGTTGATTTGCCACAGCCACTTTCTCCTACCAAGCTCAGCGTTTCGCCCTGTTTAATCTCAAAAGATACATCGTTTACCGCTTTGACCTGAATAGTCTGGCGGTTAAAGATGACCCCTTGTTTGATGGGGAAGAACTTTTTTAGGTTTTTAACGCGAACCAAAACGTTATTATCAGCCATGTTCAACCTCTTTCCTTGGGATTTCATTTTCAACATCATAAAAACAGGCGGCTCTGTGGTGTTTAGTAACACTGATTAATGGCGGGAGTTTAGCCCAACATTGATCAAACACAAATTGGCAACGAGGCGCAAAGGGGCAGGAGGTAAGCTCACGTAACAAGTCAGGCGGTGAACCTTCGATGCTTTCTAAACGTTCCTCCCCCAATCCTGTCGCTCCGGGGATGGCTTTTAATAAGCCAATGGTGTAAGGATGTTGCGGGTTATCAAACAGGTCCTCGACCAACGCGTCCTCGACCACCGTACCCCCATACATAACGAGTACCCTATCGGCCATACTGGCGACAACGGCCAAGTCGTGGGTAATCCAAATGACCGCAATGCCCAACTGTTTCTGCAATCGTTGAATCAACTCGATAATCTGAGCCTGAACGGTGACATCCAAAGCTGTTGTAGGTTCATCAGCAATGACAATTCTGGGTTGACAAGCGACGGCAATGGCTATCATCACCCGCTGACGCATTCCTCCAGAAAATTCATGGGGATAGCTGTCAAACCGTCTGTCGGCATCGGCAATGCCAACCTCTTTTAGCAGGTCTACGGTTCGTTTTCGAGCATCTGATTGGCTCAAACTCAAATGTTCAATCATCGATTCCGCTATCTGCTTACCGATGGTCATGGTAGGGTTGAGCGAGCTAATAGGGTCTTGAAAGATAAAACCGATTTGCCCCCCTCGCACTCGTCGAACTTGCCGCTCTGATAGCTTTAGTAAATCTTGTGGTTTGTCATTCTCAAATAAAAAAGCCTGACCCCCCTCAATTTTACCCGGTGGCTGAGGAATAAGTCCTAATAACGACATCATCGTAACAGATTTACCGCTACCGCTTTCGCCCACAACCGCCAATGTTTCACCCGCATTTAAGGCAAAGTTAACGCCATTAAGGGCATAAACAACACCATCGACGCTATAAAAACGGGTGATTAAATCTTTAACTTGTAAAATCATTGGATTTATCTCTAATCTCTTGACCTATTATCTGGATCGACGCAAGCGCGGGTCAAGCACGTCACGTAGCCAGTCACCTAACAAGTTGAAGCTCAAAGCCGTAATGGCAATCGCTATGCCGGGGTATATGGCAATCCAAGGGTAAATATCTAGATATTTACGTCCTTGAGCTAACATATTACCCCAACTTGGCACGCTAGGTGGAACACTCAAACCTAAAAAACCAAGTCCTGCTTCGTAAAATATCATTGCCGACATCTCAAAAGTGGCTAAGGTGATGAGAGGCCCTATTAAATTAGGCAAAATATGGTCAAATTGGATACGGAAGTTGCTGGCTCCGGCACTTCTGGCCGACTCGACGTAACCCGACTGTCGGATACGTAAAACTTCACCTCGAGTAACACGGGCAAAGAGGGGTGAATCGGTAATGCCAAAAATCAAAATGACGATAAACAGACTTCGGCCCAGAATAGAAGCAATCACCACCACAATTACCAGATAAGGTATGGCTAAAAACAGATTTATGATGGACATGAGAACATTATCAATCGTGCCCCCTCTATACCCCGCAACCAATCCACTTATTAGTCCCAACATACAGGCAATAAGTACCCCAAAAAATCCCACAGTCAGCGAAACACGGGTTCCATAAATAATTCGGCTGAACATGTCTCGGCCCAAATTATCGGTACCTAGTGGGTACTCCCATGTTCCTTCTTCCGTCCAAGCAGGCGGTTGTTTCGCCGCTCGTAGATTTTGTTTCAAAGGGTCGTGGGGTGCAATAACTGGCGCGAACATAGCGGTTAAGACAATGAGTACAAACAGAACAGAACCGATCATGCCGCCTCGGTCACGCCGAAGCAGGCGGCCTATGTATGCCAAACGTTGCCAAGCGCCTTGCTCTTCATATTCATCATCACCTAACGAAACGGGTTGTTGTGCGACTGCCATAACTCTCCTCTCTCATCCTCCATACCGAATTCTGGGATCTATAAAAGCATACGCGATATCGGTTAAGAGATTTATAAATATCACAAAAAAACTAAATGTAATGGTAATGCCCATAACCAAAGGAAAATCTCGACTCTTAATCGCTTGTTCTAACAAGCTACCTAGTCCCGGCCAAGAGAAAATTATCTCAATGTAAATGGAACCGCCTAACAAATAGCTGTAGATAACGCCAATCACACTGATAAGAACCAGTGAGGTGTTTCTGGCAATATGACGCAAACCAATTTTAAGCTGGGATATCCCTTTGCTTTTGGCGGTACGAATATAGTCATCGTTCCTGATTTCCAGCACGGCCGATCGAGTTAGTCGAACCAACTGACCCATACTGCCCAAACCTAAGGCAATAGCTGGTAAAACAACCGAAAGATAGCTGTCACGACCAAATGTTGGAAACCATCTTAGGTTAACGGCAAAAACAAGGATCAAAATAAGGGCTAACCAGAAATTGGGTATGGTTTGTCCTAATAACCCCAAGGCACGGCCCAGCGAATCGACGAAACTACCCGGATTAGAGCCACCAATAATACCAATTGGCACCGCAATAATAACAGCCCCCAAGAGAGCTATGGTAGCCAATTGAAACGTGGCCGGTAGACGCTCTAAAATAATCTCCCGAGCGGGTTGCTTAAAATGAAGAGAGTTGCCAAAATCACCTTGTAAAACCCCATAAAGATAATCGGAAAATTGTACGTATAAAGGGCGATTAAAGCCCATTTTTTCTCGAAAAGCCTCTCGCATTTCTTCTGATGCGTTGCGTGACACCATCAGTGAGGCCGGGTCGCCGGTGAGACGAATCATAAAAAAGACAACGACTAAAACGCCACCTAAAAGAAATATAGATTGGATAACACGACTTATTAGATATCGTTGCATAGGAAAGTGCCTCTTTCGGCTATGGTCTTCGTTTCGGCTAACACAACAACGAATTTATTATTCGTTTTTTTCATCATTCGCTGTTGTGTTCTTGGCCCAAACGAAGATCAAGGCCCCTCTTTCTGTGGTGAGGTATCCTCAAATGCTAGAGCATTTGAGGATACCGATTTTTTAAGCGACAAGATGTCTATTACGGAACGCCGTCATCTTGACTACTCCGCAGGATGTGCGGTGCAGACAAGGATGTTTGCGCTCCAACTACCGGAGAACTTCTGCCGACTAGTACTAGTCAGATGAAGCAAGAAACACATCTTTCAAAAAATAGTGTTCGGCAAAACGGGGTTCGTAATTTTGAATTTTTGAGTTAACTGCTTCAAAGGTTTTTGGCCAATAAAGGTAGATAAAGGGCGGGTTCTCATACATGTAGTTATGTAACTCGGTATACAAGGCCGCTCGTTCATCATCAACAATAGTTGTGCCAATTTTATCCATTAAATCGTCAATGGTGGGTTCGGCCCAGGCCGCATAGCTGGAGTCGGCTAGTACCCCGCCTTGTAAACGTACAAAGGCTTCAGATTCGGTTACAGACCATGAATCGCCAAAGAGTGGCGGCAGTTCCTTGGCCGATTCTAAATCCCAATACTGACCCGATTCCATAAATTGCACTTCACCGCCTTCCATTGTTACGCCAACTTCACCCAGATAACCGCCGATAGCCTCGCACACTTGTTCAAAGTTGGAGTAAGCACCAATCGGACAAGCCATGCCAATCTCGAATCCATCGGGGTAGCCAGCTTCAGCCAACAGTTCTTGAGCTAATTCTGGGTCATAGGCATACGGTTCAAGACTGTCATCATAGCCCAATTCGTTAGGGCTAATCCAGCCAGTGGCTAGGTCCGCATGTCCTTCAAAAAGGGCATCAACAATAGCTTGTCGGTCTACAGCATGGTTTAGCGCCAAGCGTACCTTGGGGTCTTCGATGGGGGTATCAATACCGGTCGTGAGGTTATTGAAGGCAATGTAGTAAATACGACTAATCGGGTAACTGATAATATTTACCTCGGATTCGCCCATTAGTTTTGCAACTTCTTCTGAGGTGAAGCGGTTGGCGATATGAACTTCGCCAGTTTGGGCCGCGGCAATTCGGGTAGAGGCTTCTGGGATGGGGCGGTAGATAACTCGGGCCACTTTGGGCAACCCTTCCTCCCAATAATCTGGAAATGCTTCCAAGACAATTTTGTCACCCTTAATCCATTCAACAAACATGAACGCGCCAGCCCCAACAGGGTGAGCCTCAAAGCCTTCTAGTCCAACCTCGTTATAGTAGTCGGTCGGAATCATCCCCCAGGCATGTCCTACTTTAGCTAAGAAAAGTGGATCCGGAGCAGGAATGGTCAGTTTTACAGTCAAATCATCAATGACTTCAACATTTTCTATTGCGTCATATTTATAGGCATAAGCATTGGCCGGGTCTTTACCCACTTCCCAAGTAGTGACAACATCTTGGGCATCAAATGTTTCGCCATTGTGAAATGTTACACCCTCGCGTAGGTGGAATATCCATTCCGTACCGTCGTCATTCGCTTCCCAGCTTTCGGCCAGATCAGGCACAATCTCACCCTCAGCATTTTCCCAAGATAACCCATTTTGAATTTGCCATGAGATGTTCATGGCGTTCCGCTCGGCCGCATTGGCTGTGTATATGGAGTTTGGCAGAGTAGAGACGGTAACAACCAGCTCACCTTCCGGCTCAGAGGGTGCTTCAACTTCTACTTCAACGATCTTTTCAACTTCTACCTCTTTAATAACCTCTACCGTTTCAACTACAGTAACGGTTTCTGGTTGAGCCGTGCCACATTGGGCGGCAATCAAACTTAGTATAGCAACAATTGATAGAATAAGTAACGAACGTTTCATAATTCTTTCACTCCTCCGTGAAAATCCTTTGATTTTTTAAAACTAATGTAGTGGTCAGCTTGATGTTGAAAAGGTTTACGGCGTGTCGGCTTCCAGCCGACATGTTGGCTGGAAGCCAACACGCCATTTTCAATATCATCTTGACCACTACAGATTTTTTAAAACTAATGATGTTTTAATGGTAAACTTCTTGTTTTTTATTCTGAGTTATTTGCAATCACCTCCTT
>JAUCGA010000108.1 GCA_030377865.1 Anaerolineales bacterium HSG25
CAACCTGCGCGCACCAAAGGAACAGGAAAATCTGACGGCTTGTATTCGTCACGCAATTCGTCACTTTTGACTATTTTAGGCAGACGAAAGAAATAAAACAGTTAGAATAAAAGTGAGTTTTATAGATGACAGATATAATTGAGACACGGCGAGAACGGATTATTTCGATCCGAGATGCCTTTATCTCGTTGATGTGGACGGCGCAACGGCAGTTCTCGATACGGTTACAGCCGTTTGGCTTAACCAAACCACAATTTATGGCCTTATCAGCCTTAGCGGCACATAATCAACCCTGTACTATGGGAGATTTACGAGAGGTCACGTTTCAAGACGGCCCAACTATGACAGGTATCATCAACCGTCTTATCAAAATGGGCTATGTTGAGCGTACCCGTAGCCAAGTTGACCGCCGAGTGGTGTTGGTTCAAGTGGCAGATGCAGGTATTGAGGTGGTTAAACAGATTGAGCAGGAAGCGCTCCATGACGATTTATGTGGTTATGCCGCTCTTAACGATGATGAGTTAACCAATATGGAGCAACTCTTAACCTACACTTTACGTATGTATCTACGTCGATACATGGCCTCGCAAAATGTAGATGTTGAAGAAACCTTAAAAAAATTAAAGATGTTCAAAAAAGATCCAATCTATTATGCAAAGATGCACAATGGAAAACACCATGCCGAAAATGGAGCGAATCCATAACCATTTGTAGTGGTCAGCTTGATGTTGAAAACGGAGTGCAACGGGTTTAGCCGTTGTTACAGGCAATGGCTGAACCCATTGCACTCCAACATCATCTTGACCACCACAGAATCCATAACCATTTTGTAGTAAATTGATGACTAGGAATGAGGCCTAAATAAGTTGTGCGCTCTCATGACGAACTGCACAAGTTAATTAATTTCCGATTCCTAGAGAGGTTATTGTCATGATTTTGTGACGTGAGAGGACGCGTATAATAGACATGTTCGGGAATACTAATCGTCTCATAAAAACTCAAAGTCGAGATACATGGAGTGCAAAAGCTGATTGTTTTTGCACTCCTTTATTCCCGAACAACTGTAATAGGCAGTTCCAACTTTTAAAATCTCCCAAAAATCGTTGGCTGAGCCTGCCGAAGCCAGTCCCCTTCAACAGGCTCAGGGAACGGCGGGAGATTTATTTTTCTGGAACTATAATAAATCACAACTATTTAACTGATGTATCAGGAGACACTATTCGTTATGAAGAAAAAAAACCTAACCCTTGCCGTTATTTTAATAGGCTTACTACTAGCCTTGGGCGCATGTAACACCGCCGCCGAAGGCGAGCAACAGCAGGTTGTGGTAGAACCAACCGCAATACCGAGTATCCCTGTCGAGGTTGCTCAGGTCGAGCAGGGAAATATCGACCTGGTTTTTGCTTACAGTGGTAACTTACAGTCGGTTGAAGATGTGAACATCTTTCCCGGCGCGGCAGGTAAAATCGAAACGATTTTAGTCGCTGAAGGAGATGTGGTAAAAGCTGGAGACCCGTTAGCTATTATAGAAAGTGATGCCTACGAGATTCAGCTTCAACAGGCCCAAGCGGCGCTAAAAAATACCCAACTACAACTAGCCAAAATGACCCTTGGCTCTCGTCCGGCAGAGATTGCTACCGCCCAAGCTGCAGTAGAGTTGGCTAAAGCATCATTGGCTGATATTTCTACTATAAATGACGATGAGCGCACCGCGGCCGCGGCCAACGTCGCCCGTGCCCAGTCAGCCCTAAAACGTGCTCAAACCGACTATGACAAAATCGCTTGGGCCGGTGACATCGGTCAAAGCCGAGAAGCTCAAGCCTTAGAAGAAGCAACCATCGGTTATGAAAATGCTTTAGCTGGATACAACTTAGGCACCACTCCCACCGATGCCCAACTCGCGCCGCTAATGGTGCAAGTGGCTCAAGCCGAGTTAAATTTAGCGATTATTCTGCAACCTTTTCGGCAAACTGACTTTGAAATTGCTAAAAATGGTATCAGGCAGGCTGAATTAAGCATCGACGCTGTCCAACTCCAAATTGACGAAACGATTATTGAGGCTCCGTTTGATGGAATTATCGTTGACCTTCATATCGCCCTCGGTAGTAATGTTAGTCCGCAAACCCCTATTGCTCGGTTTGTGACTCAAGAGGTTGAGGTTAAGATTAATGTCGAAGAGACAAATATTGGCCTGATTGAACCGAGGCAGTTTGCGGCGATTCAAGTGCCAGCCTTACCGGGTAAGGATTTTCCGGCAATCGTGACCCGTATTTCACCATTAGCTAATAAAGATTCACGAGCTTTTGCCGTGACGATCACCCCCCAAGATGAAACTGGGGTGTTACGAAGTGGCATGTTTGCTAGTGTTTCGCTACTCGCCAACGAGTTAGAGGATACGACCTTAACCCCACTTACATCTATCACCCTAGACAATAATAATGAAGAGATTGTTTTTGTTGTTGACTCAGATAATAAAGTTGAAGAACGAAAAGTAGTAACAGGTATATCTGACAACGAACAGGTTCAAATTATTGAAGGTCTGCAACCCGGAGACGTGGTTGTGATAGCTGGTCAGCGTAACTTGTCAAATGAAGCCTTAGTTGAAGTTGTAAATGGTGGCTAGGAGAAAAAATTTATGTTCTTAACCTCTGTATCTATTCGTAGACCCTTAACGATGATTATGCTTATTTTGGGCATGGTGATTATTGGGGCTAGATTTTATAATGACATGCCGCTAGAACGATTTCCGACGATAGATATTCCCGTCGTATCGGTCAGTGTGATTTGGCCGGGAGCCTCGCCCGAAGATGTAGAACAGCAGATTGTTCTCAAAATTGAGGATGCTCTTGCCAGTATTGCTGGTATTGATGCCATACATGGTCGAGCCGCAGAGAACTATGGGGCAGTGACCCTTGAGTTTCAAGATGGTGTTGATGGAAACGCGGCCGCGGTCGATGTCCAACGCCAAGTCGCCACCATTAAAGATTTTCCTGATGGCTCAGAGCAACCTCAAATTCTAAAGTTCGACTTTAGCGCAATGCCAATCGTGCAGATGGTGCTAGAAGGGCCACAGTCGCAAGATGTACTGTTTGACATTGCCGAAAACACCCTTAAAGATCAGTTCCAAAGTGTACCGGGAGTTGCCTCCGTGGCCATAGCCGGAGGGCGCGAACGAGAAGTTCAAATTAACATCGACGCGGAAAAACTCAGCGCCTACAAACTGTCTCTCGGCCAAGTTCAGCAGGCCATCGCCGCCAACAACGTAACGATTCCTGCTGGGTCGTTAGAAATTGGTCGTAACAAAATGAATATCCGTTCTGTGGGTGAGTTTAACACCCTGCAAGAACTGGGTGACATGGTAGTAGCCGGAAGCTTAAAACCGGACAAAGATGGTCGAGGCGGAGCCGGACTGGTTTACCTAAAAGACATTGCCACCATCCGAGATTCCTATAAAGACCGCGAAACGGTTTTTCGATTTAACGGTCGAGACGCGGTGAGCGTTAACGTCGTCAAAACCAGTGATGCCAACACTGTCGCCTTAGCCGATGAGGTAAAAGCCTTAGTACCAAAGGTAAACGAAAAGCTACCGGCTGGCGCGGTCCTCAATATCATCAAAGACGATTCTAAATTTGTACGAGACTCACTCGACGCGGTACAAAGTGACTTGGTTAGCGCGGTCATCATTACCGGAATCGTGATTCTCATCTTCCTACATACCGTACGAAACACCTTTATCGTGCTGATGTGCCTGCCCGCTTCCATCATCAGCAACTTTACGATCATGTACTACTTCGGCTTCTCGCTCAATGGGATTACCCTGTTGGCCTTAACCTTAGTCATTGGGATTTTGGTGGATGATTCGATCGTCATGCTTGAAAACATAGAGCGCCGCTCGACGGAGTTAAAAGAGCCGCCCAAACTAGCCGCCCTAAACTCGGCCAGTGAGTTGGCGTTGGCCGTAATTGCCACCTCGCTGGTGTTGGTGGTTATCTACTTACCCGTAGCCTTTATGTCGGGAATCGTCGGTCAGTTCCTCTACTCTTACGGGGTGACTATTGCCTCCTCGGTTATCGTTTCGACCTTTGTGGCCTTTACCCTAACGCCCCTGCTGGCCGCCTTCTTGTTAGACGATCATAGTAAACCAAAAGGTGAACCGAAGGGGTTGCAAAAGTTTCTGGGCAAACTGCTATATTACACCATTGGTTGGATATGGGCCTTGTTTGTCCGAATTTGGGAAGCCTTCTTCGACTTAGTCATTAAAACATACACCCTAACGCTACGATTTTCGCTGGCTAACTTCTTGACCCAAACACTCGTCATAATTATCTCGGCGCTTACCTTTGGGGCTGGATTATGGCTGGTTGGCTCAGGATTGATTCCGGCTGAGTTTATCCCTAGCGAAGACCAAGGGTTAGTGTTAATTGGGATACAGTTACCGCCCGGTACCAATCTTGATACCACGGATAGTGTTGCCGCTCAAATTGAACAAACCATCTTACAAGAAGTTCCAGAAACCGTTAATATTTTGACCACTGTCGGCACCAGTCAAGGTGGCGGGGTTGGTGCATCTGCCGCCAGTAACGCTGGTCAGGTTAACATTACTCTACTCGACAAACAACAGCGTGAGCGTAGTGCCGAAGATATTGTGACCGCGCTACGTCCTCACATGCAAAAAATCCCCGAAGCCTCCATCACCCTAAGTGCTGGTGAAGGGGCTGGTCCGCCCGGCGCGGCACTTGTAGTTCGGTTGTCGGGGCCAGAAAAAACTGAATTGATTAAATTAGCCGACCAAGTTGAAGCAATCATGAAAAGTGTTCCCAACACTACGGACATTGCCAATAATGATGCCATACAGTCGGCAGAAACTCGGTTTATTATTGACCGAGAACGAGCCAAAGATTTAGGCTTATTCCCTCAAGAAATTGCCGGAACCTTGCGAACCGCGTTAAGTGGAAGCAAAGCCAGCGATTTTGACCCGCCAGAAGGGACAAAAATCGACATGACGATTCGCTTGCAAGAGCAAGACCGTCAAAATATCGACAATCTTATGAGCTTGCCTTTGAAATATAACGATGGGCAACCTGTTACGCTCGATCAAGTCGTTTCAATAGAGCGAGAACTAGCTCCGGCTGGAATCACTCGCTTCAATCGCCAACTGGTGCTAGATGTCACCTCGAACGTGTCGGGAGGAGCTGGTGTTGGTGACGTAACCAACGACGTGGAAACAGCCATTGATGCACAGATACAGTTTCCAGTTGGTTATGGATACGAGTTTACTGGCTCGGCAGAGTTCCAACGGGAAGCATTTGCTGACCTTGGCGCGGCCTTGGCCTTAGCAATTGTCCTCATCTATATCCTACTGGTGGCACTATACCAAAGTTTCTTACAACCTATGGCGATTATGTTCTCCTTACCAGTAACACTAGTTGGAGCTTTTGGGGGGCTATACGCCTTTGGACACAGTCTCAACCTGTTCTCGATTTTAGGGATTATCCTGTTATCGGGTGTGGTCACCAAAAACGCCATTTTGTTGATTGACTTTACCAACGCCCTGCGCGAAGAGGGGCTAGATGCAAAAGCGGCCCTCATTGAAGCCGGACGTTTACGTCTCCGTGCCATCTTCATGACCAGTTTCAGCCTTATCTTTGCCCTACTGCCCATGTTATTAGGTCAAGCGGCAGGCGCAGAAACACGTGGCCCCATGGCCGCGGTGGTAATTGGTGGGTTAGTCTCATCAACCTTCCTGACGCTTGTTCTCGTTCCGGTCATCTATAACTTCTTCGACTGGAGTAGCGGGCTAACCGGACGAGTGCTGGGAGCGGTTTGGGGAACTGAAGATGGCCCCGAAGGTAGCTCTCCTGAGACAACACCCGAAAAAGAACCTAGCTCAGAACCAGAAAAAACACCCGAACCACAAGGAAAACCTGAGCCAGACCCCCGACCACGCCAACCGACCGGCCCCATGCCACAACCCGGGTCAGCCATGTCGCCTGATGTAGCGTAACCGTTCAGATTAGTCATCCGATGACTTTAAGTCATCGGATGACTACACGGAGTGCAAAAGCATCTTGCTTTTGCATGTTTACCTCTGGCAAAAGTAAGATGCTTTTGCACTCCTTTATTCCCGAACAGCCTAATCAAGTCTTGAATAATATGAATAAATACTGTTCACCATTCGCTAATTTGCCATTCGCTAATTCGCATATTTGCCCATCCGCATAGAGGACTATATGAAGAAACAAACCCTAATTTTATTGATTTTAATAGTTTTGACCACGAGTCTTGTGGCTTGCCAAAGCGAGCCAGCTACTCCTACCCCAGAGGTTAAGACCCTAACGGTTGAAGAGTGGCCGACTCCGATTATGGCAACCGCAATACCGACAGCCACCCCCTTCCCCAAACCCGACGGGGTCATGATCTCCAACAACCCCGTGACAGAGGACAGTACCTCAGCCGAGGTTACTTCTGACACGACCACAAATAAATCGAAGCTTCCACCACGGGTGATGCAAATCATCATGCAAGAGTTAGAGGCCGATAAGATAAAAGCCTTAATGAAAGAGGTCGCTCTAGGTGCAGATGCCGTCACAATCTTGGGTCAGCTTGAGCCGGATGAGCGACAGAGAATCATCGACCGTTTAGATTTTAATGATGTTCGGGAGTTGGTGGAACAGCTTGAGCCGGACGAGCAACAGGCCGTTATCGACCTGCTTGGTTTGGATATCAGCATGCCAGCCCCCGCCGATACCAGTTCAGCATCAGCCGAAGAAACCACAACCGAAACAGTTGACGGTGCAGAAACGACGACCGCAGAATCGGCCACACCCATACAACTACCCGACAATGTTGACCAAGAGGTAATGTTGGCTTTGCTGAGTGAAGCTGATGCCGAGACTCTTTTTAATCAAGTCAACGCAACCGTAGAAGAAAACATCCTAACCCTAGTCGGTACGTCTGTCATTCAAAAAGATGGTATTCCACAACATACCGGTCCCGGAACCAACTACGCTTCAATGGGAACATTGGATGTAGGCAGTATCGCCGGAATTTTTGGGCAAGATAGTAGCGGCAGTTGGGTCTATGTGATTAGCCCAAAAAATGGATTTGGCTGGATTCCAGTCGCCGATTTATGGTTAGTTGGTGATTCCTCAGTTTATCCGGTGTTACCTCCCAACCCCCGCCCGAATCAATCAGCCGTAGCCAATGTTTTTGGCGGCTCCCCCACCGAAAGTAGCGATAACGCCTCGACTTCGGCAACTAGTAACACATCGACCCGTGTTACCACAGTGACCGACATGGCCGCAATCGCCGACATGGAGACCGTTACCACGGCCAAACCGACCAACCAAGTGAACATGCGCCAAGGTCCCGGCGCGGCTTACGGCTTAATTGATAGTTTGTCTACCGATACCGGTTTAGAGATTTTAGCTCAAAACAAACCCCAAGATTGGCTGTTGGTTAAAACCAACACCGGCCAAATCGGCTGGATATCCAAAGGGTTGCTTACACTCGATGGCTCTACTGCTGATGCCCCCGTGATTTTATCGGCTCGACCCGACGCGGTTATCCCCGCCGGAGAGATTGCTCCAGTTGCAGGCATGGCTGGCACTACAGACACAACGTCAACAAGTAGTAGCACCTCAACCAGTCAGAGTAGCTCAACCAGTCAGAGTAGCTCACTCGGTATCAGTTTAGCTCCGGTGGCTACGGCCAACATCAGTCAACGTGAAACGACCATGCGCCTTGGGCCAGCCTCAAGCTATGGGCAGTTGACCGAGTTGAACAACACCGATGAGACACTCAACATTTTGGCAGTTGATGCCAATGGGCAATGGGTGTTGGTACAACGTACCGCTTTTGAAGAACCAAAACTTGGCTGGATGGTCTTGAATGACTTGACCGTCTCCGGCTCAATCGCCTCAGTTCCTCAAGTTTTAACCAGTTGGGTGGTCGGCAATGGAGTCGAAGTTCGAGAAGGCCCCGGCATCAGCCACCCCTCAGCCGGACAGTTGGGGAATGATGCTTTGGTACTCTTATTGGGTCTGCATGAAGGGCGTAACTGGGCGCTGGTACAACCAGTTGCGGGAGGCAATCCAGTTTGGATTATGCGAACATTCCTCGCCGCCAACAGTAGTTTGATGGCTCAAATTCCAGAACTGTCCGCCCCCGCAGTACCAGTCGCTGACACAAGTACCAGCCTCCGCGGTGAACAACGTATCACTCCGCAGGGGACGCTGGTCTTCCAACGCTCTAGCGGTGATGACATCATGGTCATCAATGCTGATGGAAGTAGTTTACGCACCCTAACCAAAGGTATCGACCCCATGCTCTCACTCGATGGGCAACAGGTGGCCTTTACTCGCTGGCAGGGTAACAACGGCTCGGTTTGGACGATCAATATTGATGGCACCAACGAGCGACAGGTGGTCGATGGGATCATCAAACCAAAAGGAGCCGACTGGTCACCCGATGGGTCGATGTTGGTGATTAACTATGAAGCAAACTATAAGGGAGAGCGACGGGAGTGTCTGAGTTTAGCCAAAGGAGCACGCCGTCCGCCCGGTGGTTCTAATGACTTTGAGGTGAAAGTCAACGACAAGGGTATTCCCTTTATTTGCTGGACGTTGCCTCCAAGCGCCCTATGGAATCTCAAACTGGTCAATCTGGCGGATGGAGCAACCCAAGATTTTGATGGTGGCTCGTTTGCCTTCCGTCCAACATGGGATCCGACCAACAATCTGCGAATTGTCTCCTCTGGTGGAGGCGGTCTGGTTGATACGCAATTAGATACGAACAATGTTGATAACAGTCAACAGGTTTTACTGACTGACTTGGTCAAAGACCGAGTGCCGGTCTTCTCTCCGGACGGACAGTATCTGGCGGTTGAGCATGGTAGTATGTCTGGTGGTGGGCGTGACCTGTATCGCCTCAACAGTGACGGCAATGGCCGAGTTAGGCTGACCCAAACGCCCATGTTCGTCATCACCGACCCCGATTCGGACGGAAAAACATGGGATAATGTGGCTCCGGCATGGTCGCCGGATGGGCAGTTGGTTGCCTTTGTGACCAACCGAGAAGGCTCGTGGCAAGTATGGGTCATGAACGTCGATGGCTCTGACCCACGCCCCATGTTCTCGGATGAAATTCAAGCCAAACTGGATATTCAGTACAACTATGTAGATGAACGGGTAATCAGTTGGCGTTAGTGACATAAAGCATCATAAATATCAAAGCGGGTTAGAGATTCAATCTCTAACCCGCTTTTGTTTTTAGGGGCTATCCAGAGTGGGTCAATCTTAAAGATTAACCCACTCTCATGACCAAATACACACGTCAATCAATTCCAACAACAGATGATTATCGCTAATATCGGGCAAGGTGTATACTGCATCTCAATATGTTAACCTCAATTTTGTTGACCATGATTATCCTATTTATTGCCGCGGGAACAAAAGCAACGTTCGGTTTTGGTGATGCGCTATTGGCCATGCCTCTATTGGCTTTTATTTGGAGCATGCAAACCGTTAGCCCGCTGGTTGCCTTTTTAGGCGTGACCGTCTCGTTTATAGTTCTGTGGCAAGACTGGCACAAGGTTGACTTTAAAGCCGCTTGGCGGTTGATTATTGCCTCGACGCTAGGGATTCCCTTGGGATTGTGGATATTGACTAACGCACCTGAAAGTATCGTCAAACGGGTTTTAGGTACGATTTTGATTCTATTTGGTTTGTACAACCTGCTCAAACCGAGTCTGTTCAGTCTTAAAAACGATAACTGGGGCTACCTGTTTGGTTTTATAGCCGGCATGTTAGGTGGCGCTTATAACACCAGTGGGCCACCGGTTGTAATTTACGGAACCTTACGTTGTTGGCCGCCAGACAAATTTCGAGCCACGCTACAGGGCCATTTTCTTTTTACCGCTGTTTTAATCTTTCTTGGGCATGGGATACAGGGGTTATGGACTTGGCAGGTATTTCAGTTGTACTTGTTCTCTTTGCCCGGTATATTGTTGGCGATTTTTCTGGGGGGCAAGTTGAATCAACGATTAGACCCAGAACAATTTACTCGATTACTTTACATGGGGATTATAGTTTTGGGGCTGTTTTTGTTACCGTAACGACGATCTATAGTCGTCGTAAAAGTTCAGTAAAACCGCCCTATAGATGTTCAGATAAATATTTTCAGCCATCACCTTCCCGCAAGTTCTAAACTTGCGGGAAGGTTGGCCTTGAATTGAAAACCATTATCTGAAAGACTGTAGAAACCCGATTTCTCAAAGAAATCGGGTTTCTACAGTCTTTCTAGCGAGTTCACTGAATATTTACTAGTCGTCTTTGTTTAAGCTCAAATTGCCAGAATACGTTGTTTGTACTACACTTTTTAATATTCAACATAACCTAACCGGAACGGTATACCTATGCACAAATACGACATCGCTTACGCCTTATTAAACGACAATTTAATCATCCTCGGCCACAATGCCAGCCTCTTAAACTGGATTTTCATGCCCTCATCATCAATAGTGGCAGATAGTTTGGTTGGGCAGAATCTCGCCGATTATTTACCGGAGCTAATCGGCACCAAAGATGCAATCGGAGAACAACTGTATCAAGGCGAAACATTCTCCTTGAGCAAAATTCATCGAGATAGTGAGGATGAGTTGGGTCGATATGGTGATCTCTATTTACGACCAATTGGCTCAGCCAGCGAGCAAGATATTTTGCTGGTGATTTCTGATGTAACTGAACAGGCTCATTTGGAGCAGATGCTTCGTCAAGAACGAAATGAGCTACGCCTCAATGTCGAACAGCGAATCATGGCCGAGGCGAAACTCAAAGAGTATGCCCATGAATTGGAATCAAAAAACAGTGCCCTTGATGCTTTTGCCCATACAGTCGCCCATGACCTAAAAAACCCCCTTGGAGTGATTATTAGCTACGCCGATATTTTATCTTACGAGGCTGATTCTGCATTTAATAAGGCAAGCCAAGAAAAAGTGAAACAGTTTTGCCAATCGATTCAGAGTACCGCTTGGCAGATGAACAGCATTATTCAAGAGCTACTCTTGCTGGCCAGCCTCGACAAAGAAGAGATAGAGTATCATCCTCTTGATAATGATTACCTAATTCGTAGCGCAAAAAATCGTTTGACCAACGTCATTGATGAAGCTAAAGCCAAAATTATTTCACCACCAAGTTGGGACACCGCTTGGGGGTATGGTCCTTGGATTGAGGAAATATGGACCAACTACATCAGCAACGCCATCAAATATGGTGGTACTCCGCCCTATATCGAACTTGGCTCAACCCCACACGAGAATAACACGGTAAGTTTTTGGGTTAAAGATAACGGAACGGGTCTATCCATTGAGCAACAACAAACCCTATTTGACCAGTTCACTCGGTTTGACCATAGTAAAGCCGAAGGGCATGGCTTAGGCTTGTCAATTGTGAAACGAATTGCCGACAAACTAGGCGGCTCGGTGGGTGTAAATAGCGAGGAAGGACAAGGAGCGACCTTTTACTTCATCCTACCTAGCGACAACCCAGACGCTGAGTGACTGATTAAATGATTTTAGACCATCATAATGGGAGTGTAAATGCTGTTAACTTCTCACCTGATGGTACAATATTAGCTTCTGGTAAGTTAGAGGGAAACATGCCAAAAATAAATGAGGAGTTAGCTGAACTGCATCGTTTGGCATGGAACATGGGGCGCGCTCCAATTTTATTTGCTACTCTGCCAGATGGTCAGGTTCGTATTTGTAACCTATACACCGTTCCAGCACGGACAAAACGAGATCTTGTAAAAACGATACATGCTTTTACGTTTGATGAACAATTGGAGCAGTATGAGGAGGAACAACAGATGACTTACATGCTTAGAGCAGAGCGTCGAGGCATAGAAAAAGGGATTCAGCAGGGTATTCAGCAAAGTGAACAGAAGGTTGAGGAAATCACCAAAGAAAGTAAACAAAAAATCTTGCAAGTTGTACGCGAAGATGTTATTGAAGTGTTGATGATTCGCTTTGGCGAGCTACCAAAACTGCTAGTCAAGACGATTAAACGGCTCGATAAATTGCCGTTGCTCAAAACCTTACACAAAAAGGCCGTTACCATCGAATCGATTGACCTGTTTGAGCAGTTTGTCGCCGACCAACTGCCGGATGATGATACGCCGCCGATGATACAACAAGGAAAACATGTTGAGTAGTTTGCCCCATACTCCTGTTCAATGATATAATTGACCTAATTTGATAATTAGGGTGGCAAAGATGCACCAAAGAAAAAAGCCACCGCCACAGATGGCAAGTAGCTCTCTCAGATGGGGAGCTAGATTACTAACCGCATGGGCGGGGCAATTCACTCAGAGTAGATATTCTCAATTTGAAGTAACAAAAGAACAATTTTGGACTTTTTACGCCAACCAAACATGGCTTGCGCTTGCGCGGGCTGGTTTGAGTTGGCGTTTTTATTTAGCGCAATATAGGTCGGGCGATTGGTTTTGTCAAGCGGATCGTGGGCTTGGCATGCTGATGGTGGCGACTAACTCAAAACGTTAATCATCATCTCTTATTATTCAGATATTTAGAATATAAAAATAGTTAAGTTTACGAAGGAGATAGTTGTGAAAGTTAAGGATTTTAAAAAGAGGTTATTTGATTTATCTACTAAAATTCCTGATCAA
>JAUCGA010000018.1 GCA_030377865.1 Anaerolineales bacterium HSG25
CTAACCAACGGGCACTAACGCACCAAGCGAATTCCGGTCTTAACTGTCTGAACCATGACCATGGTAGCACAAACCCTGTTTCTTGAACAATGAAGGCGCGTGGTGCGCGACTGGAGGGGCTAACCAAGCAGTACACCGAATTAAGGGATAAGCGAATTCGTTTTTCCCCCAATTCGGTGTCCTATCATACAAAACAACAGGATTACCCGAACGAACGGATCAGCGCACCACAAATCCGATCATTCCGGCAATCCTGTTCTCTACCTAACCAAGCAGTACACCGAATTAAGGGATAAGCGAATTCAGTTTTCCCCCAATTCGATGTCCTAACCCATATAAAACAACTTATGCCCACTCGAACCCGCCCCCCCCATCCCCTGCTCGTGTGGGGACTATACCTGCTGTTAGCCATTGCCCTGACCTGGCCCGTTGCCCGCAACCTGACCAGCCATCTGCCCGGTGACGGGGGTGACGATCCTGCCCTAGCCTGGAATATCTGGTGGCTCAAATATGCCCTGCTCAACCTCGGCCAAAGCCCCTTTCCCAGCGACTCCATGTTCTATCCGGTCGGCATCAATCTGGCTTTCTACACTTTGACCCCGCTCAATGGCATCACCGCCATGCCCCTGACTCTGAATTTTGGTGTGGTCACGGCCAGCAACTTGCACCTGTGGTTTAGCTTTGTGGTTGGTGGGTATGGCATGTATTTGTTGGTGCGGTATTTGTTGAATTGGGAATTAGCCCACCAACACCTACGATACCCATTCGGGCACGTAGGAAAAAAAGATACCTCGCAGGAGGCATCTTTGTCCTTCAAGGTACGAAGCTCCTTGAAGGTCGTATCGCTCACATGGCTCGCCCCCCTCATCAGCGGAATCTGTTACGCCTTTGCCAGTAGCAAACTGTTTTATGTCGCCTTGGGGCAATTTAACATCGCCAGCACCCACTGGATTCCCTTCACCGTGCTGTTCGTCATGCGCACCGCCCACCAGCCGACTCGCTGGCGCAATCCCCTACTGGCCGGATTCTTCCTGACCTGCCAAGCCTGGGCCGAGATGACCTACGCCTCATTTTTGCTGATATTTATCGGGCTGTATTGGCTGTGGGAAATGGGACACGGATTGACACGGATAAACACGGATTTTTTAAACGCCCCTGATGAGCAAGAACGCAAAGACAAGAGAGAAAAAGCAACCATTTCTCGCGGAGACGCAGAGGCGCAGAGAAGTTATAACTCTGCGTCTCTGCGTCTCCGCGAGAAATTTGATTCAACAAAGGTTGTTCTGTGGCAAAGCAAGCTTTGCACTCCTTTTTTAAAAATCCGTGTTTATCCGCGTGTATCCGTGTCCCTATCCTTCATCCTCATTGGGCTGACCTTCCTCATCGGACTTAGCCCGATTCTGGCGGCCATGCTCCCCGATATGCTGACCGAAGGTGACTTTCTGGTTGAGGGAACTGGTTTTGCCGAGGCGTTCAGCGCCGACCTGATTGGTTTCCTGATCCCGACCATGCACCATCCGTGGTTGGGCGACCTGATTCAACAGAGCGGGGTCATGCATTTCGACAAGGGGCAACATATCTATTTGGGGCTGGTTCTGCTTGGCGGAGCCATCATCGCCCTGCCCATGAGCCGTCGCCATGCCGAGCTACGCTTCTGGCTGATGAGCGCGCTCCTGTTTGGCCTGCTCTGCCTTGGCCCGTCGATTATCGTCAACGGCTATAACACCGAGATTCCCGGCCCGTTTGTGATTTTGCAACAACTCCCCTTTTTTAAGGGCAATCGCTACCCCAGTCGATTCGCGGTCATGCTGATATTGTCGCTGAGTGTGATTGTGGGGTATGTGATAGCTATTGGCTATGCGAAGATTATGGCAATCCAACACCTGCGAGGAGGAAAACAGACCTCGCAGGTGATAATTCTCCTCTTGATTCCTGCCCTGTTCCTGTTTGAACATCTCAGTGCGCCCCTGCCCCAGTCGGACATGCGCTTGCCATCGGCCTACCATGCCTTAGCCGACACGCCACCCACCGAGCCGCACACGGTGCTGAATATCCCCTTCGCGTGGCGAAATGGCTTCGACATCATGGGAGCGTGGACGACGCAGTTCATGTTTAGCCAGTTTTACCAGACTCATCATCAACAGCGCCACCTACAAGGGAACACCAGTCGTAATCCGGCTTATAAGTTCCAATATTTTAGCCATGCGCCGGTCATCAACAGTCTGTTGGCCTTGCAGACCGGCAAATCGTTACCCCCAGAGCGAATCGCTCATGACCAGCCGTTGGCCTCGGCAGTGTTGGCATTTTTCGACATACGGTATATCATCATCGGGCCGGATGAGAGCGACTCGCCCCGCCCCGTCACCCCCAGAGCGACCATGCCTTACATCGAGCAGGTCTTTCCGGTCACTCAAATCTATCCTGCGGTGAGGACGTTGCCTGAGCCTGTCGAAGTGTTGCCTGAGCCTGTCGAAGGCATCGACCCTTCGACAAGCTCAGGGTACGCTTCGGCAAACTCAGGGTACGATAATGAGCAATATATCATCTATCAGGTTGACGAGTCGGTCAGCCACCCGACCCGCTACCGGATTGACAGTAACAACCCTCTAACCCCGCTCTACCTTGGCGAGGGATGGGGTACGGTCAATCCAGAACAACCACTTTTGGCGCAACGAGAGGCGGTGCGGCTGATGCTCCCTTTAACCCAAACCGCACATCGGCTGACGATTCAAGCCCGTCGCCCTGAAGCGTTTCAGCCCAATAGTCACCCGACCATCAGCCTGAGCCTAAACGGCTGGCAAAGTGAGAGCCAACCGATGTCACCCGACTTGGCGAGTTATCAGTTTGATATTCCAGCCCAAGCCACCAATAAAGGTTTAAATAATCTGTGGCTGAAAATCTCCGAACTGTCCCTCAGAAAACTAATACCACCGGAGGTAACAGCCTACAGCGCGGGTGAAGAGGTCGGTGGCCGAGGGCATATCTACCTGAATGGACGCGACATCTCCCCCAACAAACGGGGCTACAACATCGCCCTGATTTCACCAGATGGGAGTTATCAGGTCGCCAACTTCGACACCCATGCCGATGTCAGCGCCAATGACCGACTAGCCGAGTTCATCAGCACCGCCCTGCCTGACCAGACTATCGCCCTTGCCGTGGCCGACGAGGCCAGTTTTAACCTGACCGAAACGACCATCAACGCTCTGCAATCGGTCAACATTCAGGCTGACCTGCGTGACTGTTTCCGCTGTAGCCAAGCCATCATCCGCCAGC
This sequence comes from Anaerolineales bacterium HSG25, assembly GCA_030377865.1. GTDB lineage: Bacteria > Chloroflexota > Anaerolineae > 4572-78 > J111 > JAUCGB01. Next base: position 3,277 of record JAUCGA010000018.1, read on the forward strand.
CCGACGGAACGGTCTACAGCCGAACCGACCCGCTCCAGCCAGTCAATGTCACCAATCACATCGGCCTGACCGAGCCGACGATTTCGGCACTCATCCACTCGATTGAGGTTGAACCGATTCCATCCAACGAACAAAACTAGCGACAAGTTAGTTATCTGGTTAAAATAGCTGATGCTTATCTACATAGGCAAATCAGAAAATCTGAGACATTGCCAAATGAGACTCAAGTGAATTTTTCAAATGATATGGATGTACTTTTAGCAGAGATTATTAGTATTCTTAAATAGACAAGAGATTGAACGTTTGGTTAAACTATTTCACTACGTATTTGGGAAATCCTGCGTAGTGGTTGGCTAGCACCCATCCTTGGCGGACAGTGCGAAGAAGATAAATCTCCCAAGGATCGTTGCAATGATGCCATTGGAACGATCCTTGGGAGATTTATTTTCTTGGAACTTCCTTTATCATTCAGAAAACGGAAACAGCATGAAAAAATTAGGCTTAGGCATCCAAGAATTAGCCGATTTTAAGGCAAACAACTTAATCTATGTGGACAAAACCGAGCATATTTATAAGCTCATCGACGATGGAAAATACTATTTTCTGTCACGTCCGCGACGTTTTGGTAAGTCATTGCTCGTAGATACCCTCAAAGAGGTTTTTTCTGCTAACAAAGAGATTTTTGAAGAGTGCTGGATCTATGATAAATGGAACTGGAAGCAAAAATATCCGGTCATTAAACTTAGCTTTGCCAAGATGAGTTATCGAAAAGACGGGCTGGAAGCGGCATTGGAGCTTAGTTTGTTAGAGCAGGCCAACCTGCATGGCATCCAGTTAACAACGCCTAATTATAGCAGTAGATTTTTAGAGCTGATTGAAGCCTTGGGCCAAGAAACTCCCGTGGTGGTACTCATTGATGAGTATGATAAGCCGATTATTGATTATCTCGAAAAATCCGAACTGAAACAGGCTTATGAGAATAGAGAGATATTAAAAACCTTTTATGCGGGGGTAAAAGACCAAGGTCAATATCTGCGGTTTTTCCTTATCACTGGAGTCTCAAAGTTTAGTCAGGTTTCAATATTTAGTGACCTTAATCATTTGACCGATATAACCATCTCCAAACATTTTGCCACGCTTGTTGGTTACACGGAAGCCGAAATCAAAAAATATTACGCCGATTATCTGAGCAGTCTTAGTCAAGAGCTTGAACAATCTGAATCGGAAGTGATGCAAGAGATTACCCGTTGGTATAACGGCTACTCTTGGGACGGTAAAACATTTGTCTTTAACCCCTATTCGATCATCAGTCTGTTTTACCACCAAGAGTTTAGAAACTTTTGGTTTGAAACCGGAAGCCCGACATTCCTTATCAAAAAATTAAAAGAGGCCGATACAAAAATCAATGAATCGATCAATAAACATATCCCTGAATCAGCCTTTAATAAATATGATATTGATAATATCAATCTGACCGCCATCATGTTCCAAACCGGCTACTTGGCTATAAAAGCATACGATAGAAAAACAAGAAAATATTTGCTTGATTTTCCCAACGAAGAGGTGCGCGAGGCTTTTCTTGATTTTGCGGTAAAGCATTATGCCAACAGTTCCCTCCTTGAAATGGAAACAATTGTTGAAACCTTACTTGAGGCTCTGCACCACAATGATATAAAACGTTTTGTGTCGGCACTACAGGCACTTTTCAGTTCAATTACCATCAAACAGTTAGACAAAGTCAAAGAGTATGAGGGGTTTTATCATTCCATCATCTACATTGTGTTAAAAATTGTGGGCGTTCAAATCGCCTGCGAGGTTCAATCAAACTTTGGCAGTACCGATGCGGTTATAAAAACAGACAATTATATCTATGTTATTGAATTTAAGATGGGCAGTGCCCAAAGTGCGATTGATCAGATTAAACGCAAAAAATATCAGGCTCCCTATCTCTCAGACCGCCGAGAGGTTGTCATGGTGGGGTTTGGATTTAACAAAGCCAAAAGAAACCTCGATGATTATCTCGTTGAGTAAAAGTTCAGTAAAGTAGCCCTAGAAACCCGATTTCTTAAAGAAATCGGGTTTCTGACACTCTTTCCATGATGGTAACAGGTGTGTACCCGTTACCCATAACAGGCGGGTGTATCCTCCTTCAAGGAGGCTTCGCGCTACCCGCCAAATACCCGTTGCGATTACATAATCGCAACGATCAGGAATAATAGCTGGCTTTAGCCTGCTTTAGCTATCAGCATCGGGATTTATTCCGATGTGTTTTGTCGCACCTTAAGTTGGTAGCCCCAATCCGTTTCTTTCAATTATCGGTAGTGTTGCATTATTGACTGATGGACATGTCACCCTGAGCGTTTTTGGCGAAGGGTCTCTCTGACCCGATTCTTATGAAGAGTCGGGGGATACTTCGGCTTCGCCTCAGTATGACATCGAACAGGCTATCAGTCAACAGGTCAGCACTACCCAATTATCCGTTGTAGTCCTGTTTTCAACTGAACCAAAGAAAAAGTTAGGGTGAGAAAAATTACCTATTTCGACGACATCATCACCACGGCCAAGGAAGCTAGGAATAGGATTTTAATAAATTGCGCGCTCCAGAGTGGTTCAATCTTGGAGATTGAACCACTCTCATGGCGAACTGCACAAGTTAATTAATCCCGATTCCTACTATAGATTTTGAACACCGATAAACACGCCTCACGCAATAGACCTCACGAAACACCTACGAGGTCAAAAACAGACCTCTACCCATTCGGGCACGTAACAGAAGGGTCTCATGCATCACGTCTCACGCATCACGCATCACGCATCACACATCACGCCTCACGCCTCACATACCTCATTCTGACCCTGCTCATCCTAACCTACGCCATCTACTTCTCATGGTACAGCATCAACCGCCACAACACCCTCAACTCCTACGCCGCCGACCTGTCGCTGATTGACCAGCCCATGTGGAACACCATCCTCGGCCCCGGCGACTTCATGGAGCTAACCTGGGGTCGTCAGCAACAACCTCGCTTGGCCGAACATTTTGAGCCAATTCTGGTTCCGCTGGCCTCCCTCTTTTTGATTTGGGATGATGTGCGAATCATACTGATTGCCAAATCGGTAGCGCTGGCGATGGGCGCGCTACCGATTTTTTGGTTGGCACGGTGGCAGTTTGATAGCTTGCTTCCAAGTCAATTCCCCACAAAAAAAGGAACCGTTAAGTCAGCAGAGTCTCGCCCCCCCTCAATCCCCAAAGGGGGGGAAGCTAGTTCCCTCTCCCTTTGGGAGGGGGTTAGGGGGAGGGCTATTCCGAAAAATAGTATGCTCCCCTCAATATGGTTCGCCCTGACCGTCGTCGTGGCCTACCTGCTCTCGCCCCATCTGCAAGCGGCCAATATCGCCGATTTTCATGCCGACCCGTTTGTAGTTACACCGCTCCTGTTTGCAGTCTGGTATGCCAGCCAACAACGCTGGGGCTGGATGTGGCTGTGGGCAATTATCGCCATGAGCAGTAAAGAGACTCTGCCAACTCTGACGGCCATGTTGGGGGTATGGGTGGTGGTACGAAATTCTCCTCCGAGGTGTGTTTTTCTCCTCGGAGGTGTTTCTGCGTTCAACACCTCCGAACCAAACACCTCCAAGGAGAAAAATACACCTTGGAGGAGAGAAATCAAACATGCCCTCGCGCTCATATTGGTCAGCACCCTTTGGTTTTACATCGCCACCTTTTGGATTGTTGCACCTTTGGCCGAGCAATATTTCGGCACGGATGGGCCAATTTATCTAGCCAATCGCTACACGAATAGCATGTCGTTGTTTGACATGCTCCAGCAACCCGTCCGCTGGTACTATTTGTTAGGGTTATTGGCCTCATTTGGATTTCTCTCCCTCGCCGCGCCAGAAGGATTGATTCTCGGTTTGCCGGTACTGCTGGCGAATTTCTTCTCTAACTTTGCCGGGCAATATTCGGGCGAGCAACATTACTCGGCTCCGTTGGTAGTGGCCTTGGCGGTCTCGACCATTTACGGCATGGCTCGACTAATGCGCTACAGCCGTCAGCCCGTCGAGGTTGGCATTTATCTCTGTTTGTGGCTGTTGACCTGGTCGGTTGGCTACCATGCTCTGCACGGCTGGACTCCCCTCTCCCTGCGGACGGAGCATTACGCTATGACTCCGGCGGCGCAAACCTTACCAAATCTTGTTGACCAGATTCCAGCGGAGGCGGTGGTCTCGGCCAGTCCGGGCTTGCATCCCCACATCGCCCATCGCCGAGTAGCCTACATCTTCCCCATTGTTGAGCAGGCCGACTATCTACTGGTCGATGTGACTGACATCTCCGGCATGCATCCCTACGATGTGCAGAATCAACTCAGCAGTCTGCTGGAAACCGATTGGCAAGTGCTAACCGCGACGCATGGCCTGCTACTGGCTGAGAGGTCGAGTCAGGCCACGACCAAACCTCTGCCCGACAGCTTTTTTGAGTTTGCGCGTTTGTCGGATGAGATGATTGCATGTCAGACCTTCAATACCCATTCGGGCATGTGGGAGCTACGCACCTTGAAGGACGGGTGTGTCTCCTCCGAGGTACGAAGTTCCTCGGAGGTGCCTTATACACCCATCCAATTCGGCGACAAACAACTCCAACTGCTCGATTACGACTATCATGACGACCCCGACGATGGAGTGACGCTCCGGTTTTACTGGCGAGCGTTGACCGACCTGCCCCCCGATTTGCAACTTTGGCCCTTGATTTATGATGATTCTGGCCGTCTACTCAGCGACCCGACCCAAGTGCCCATGATTGCCACGGTCTGGTATCCGCCGGAGCGTTGGTCTACCGATGAGATTATCGTGACCGAGACCTTGCCCCAACATCTGCCCGATTCGTTCCATGTGGGCATGGCGGTTGGTGAGGCCGGGCGGTTTTATGATTTGTTTGGGCGGTGGGAAAGTGGTGTTCTGCAAAGTCACACCTCCGAGGAGCTTCGCACCTCGGAGGAGAGGTATCAGGCACTCATCCAGCCGAACCGTTGGGTGCAGGTTGCCAGTTTTACGCGCCAAGGAGCCTATCTATTCGACTTACCACCTCGCTTGACGCATGCGCCGTTGCATCCCATAGAGTCGAATCAGGTCAATTTTGCCAATTTGATTCAGCTAACTGGCTATCAGATTGAGTCAAGTCAGCCGGACAGCCTGTCAATTCGACTCCGTTGGCTGGCTCAAGAGCCACCGCCCGTCGATTACACCGTCTTCATTCATCTGTTTGATCATGAGGGCAACCGAGTCAGCCAAAACGACCAGTATCCGACATGGATATTCCCTGCCCCGACTAGCCTGTGGCCTGCCGACCAGCCTATGCTCGACCAACACCATCTGGCCTTGCCTGACGAGTTATCGGTGGGGCAATACACCATCAAACTGGGGTTGTATGATGCGACGACCCTAGAGCGATTGAGGCTGAGTAATGGGGAGGATGTTTACGAATTGAGTTCTGTTAACTTGCCTTAATGATAATTTTCAATCAATCGGCTATAAGGCAGAAGAAAAGAAAGGCTCAGAAGTTTATCATTTCAACAAAACTAAAACAATATCTGACAGGATTAACAGAATTGACAGAATTAAAGGTAAAAAATCTTGTTAATTCTGTTAATCCTGTCGAAAAATGCTTTTGGTTTTATCAACATGTCAGGTTATGAATGGCTATAGTCTTCGTTTCGGCCACACAACAACGAATTTTAGAATTTTAGAAAGGAACGAATATAGGCTCTTTGGGCTTTCCGTGCAAACGTCATGTTTGTATCATCATCTTCCCGCAAGTTTAAAACTTGCGGGAAGATTGCCCCATTAAAATATCTAATTCAATGATTTCTCAAAAGTTTGTCGATTCATTCATGACCTGACATGCTGACAAAATCAAAAGCATTTTTTGACAAGATTAACAGGATTTTTTCGCTTGTAATCCTGTCAATCCTGTTAATCCTGTCAGATGTTGTTTTAATCATGTTGAAATGATAAACTTCTGATTTCTGTAGTGGTCAGCTTGATGTTGAAAACGGAGTGCAACGGGTTTAGCCGTTGCCAAAAGCAATGGCTGAACCCATTGCACTCCAACATCATCTTGACCACCACGCCACACAATTCGTTCTTTTCACAAATTCGCTGTTGTGTTCTTGGCCCAAACGAAGATCAAGGCCCAAAATGGATACTTTTCGGTAGGTCAGTTTTAAGTCATGTGGTATAATCATAGCATCATGCGTCTCTATCTTTTAGCCTTACTGGCCTTAATTTTAACAGCTTGTAATACAACGATTAGCCCTCCGCCTCCAATTGAAGAGGGGCATGTTGATTTATCAGCATGGAACTTTGAGAAACAGGGCTTAATTGAGCTTAATGGTGAGTGGGAGTTTTATTGGCAACAACACCTCAAGCCGGATAGTTTTCAGGCTAATCCTGCCCCAATCATAGACGCTTATGTTTCCGTCCCCGGCGAACTGCATGATTACGAACTTAACGGCGAGTCATTAACGGGACAAGGGTATGCCACCTTCCGACTGAATCTAATTATTGAGCAACCTAATCGTTCCTACGGCCTAAAAATGCCCGATATTGGTACAGCCTATCAACTATGGATCAATGGTCAGCCTTTTGTCGGAAGTGGTGTGGTCGGTATAGATGCAGAATCAACAACACCTCATAATTTAAGGCAAACGGTATACTTTACACCAGAAAAAACAAATGTAGAGTTGATCATCCACCAGTCAAATTTTCACCATCGTAAAGGGGGGATATGGCATCCAATTCAGTTTGGTTTGTCTCATGATATACAGCGACTTGAGCAACAAAACATTGCCCTAGACCTGTTTCTGTTTGGTAGTTTGCTGATGATGGGGTTGTATCACTTTGGGCTTTATGCCCTACGACGTAAAGATGTTTATGCACTTTATTTTGCTTTATTTTGTACTATTGTTGCCATCCGAATAATTGTCACAAGTGAAAATTTTCTAGCGACACTGCAACCTAATATTCCTTGGGTATTATTAACAAAAATTGAATATCTAACTTTTTACGTAGGTTTACCGATATTCGCCACTTTTGTCTATCATCTCTATCCTCAAGATTATAAACGACCGATTATTCAGATTGTACAGCTAGTAGGGACATCATTCTCTCTGATAGTTATCCTCACTTCACCCAATATTTTTACTCACGCATTACTCTATTACCAGTTATTAACCTTAATTGCGAGTTGTTACTTGATTTATGGGCTAGGTTTGGCAATTGCTCATCATCGAGAAGGGGCATGGCTAATTGCCATCGGGCAAATAATTTTATTCGTCACGGTGATAAACGATATTCTTTTTGCCAACGCTGTTGTTCATACCGGATCTTTGGCCCCCTTTGGGTTGTTAGCGTTTGTTTTTATGCAGTCACTAACTCTCTCCCTGCGCCAATCCAGAGCCTTTAACAAAGTGGAAACTTTATCTGAAAAATTAACCGAACTGCATCATGAGCTAGAGAACGCCAATATCAGTTTACAAGAATATAGTCACACCCTAGAGGATAAAGTATCACAACGCACTCAAGATTTGGTTCAGACCAATCAAAAATTACAGGGCGAAATTCTTGAACGAAAAAATGCCCAACGGGAAACATCTGTTTTCTCTCAAATAGTTAGACACATCGGCTATGCAATCGTCAACAAAAACCTCATTGTCCAAACTAGTAATCCCCAATTTAATCAGTGGGTTGAGGATCAACCTGACACGATTGCTGGCTTACATGTTACCGAAGCGTTTTTGGAGCTTTTTGGTTTTGAGGATGAACTTAATAAACTGTTTACTGCTCCTGAAAAAATAGTCGCCTTATCTCGTATCTTTCGTTCAAAAGAGGATGACGAACAAGGAAGTTTTTTTTCGATAAACGTTGAGCGACTCCATTCCTCTCAAGAACTGTTATTAGCCCTAATTAGCGACGAAACAGCCCATGTTCATTTGGAGAGACATCTCAAGCAAGAACGTAACGATCTGCGATTAAATATTATTCAGCGTGAGCAGGCTGAATTGGCTTTACGTAAGGCTCACAAAACTTTAGAAAAACGGGTTGACGAACTCTCGACCCTGAATCTGATTACGCAAACCATCAGTAATATGCTTGACCTTGAGGCGGCTCTAAACATTGTCGCTAAAAATATTACCTTAATCTTCAACGCTCGTAGTACCGGCATTGCTCTATTTCAAGAGAGTCAGTCTGAATTGACGATTGTGGCTTACCATGCTCAAGATGAACATGCTCCTAGTGATATTGGACTTAAAATTTCAATAGAACATAATCAAATGGCATTGCATGTATTACAAACAAAACAATCGTTGAACATTATCCAGCCCCAAACCAGTCCTTTGACAGCCGGAAGCCATGATATGTTACGAGAACGAAACGCCCAAGGGTTACTGATTATCCCTATCATCAATCGGGGTGAATTACTCGGTACACTAGGCGTAGATACCGATCAAATTAATCACCATTTTGCAGATGAGCAAATCTCACTGGCCGAAACTATTACAGGTCAGGTCGCTGGATTTATCGCTAATGCACGCTTGTTTGATAAAATCCAGCGCACCAATATCCGCATGCAGAGTGAGCTAGGGTTAGCCCAAAAGATGCAGTATGGCCTATTGCCAAAACCTAACTTAACCTGTCAGGACATTGTATTAGTTTGTCATACCACTCCAGCCCGTGAGGTGGGGGGGGATTTTTATAATTATCATGTTTTTTCAGAAAATCCGGCAAAATATGGTGTTGCCGTGGGAGATGTATCGGGCAAGGGAGTATCGGCGGCGTTGCTGATGGCGACAGCATTGGCTCAACTCGATAGCCATTTGGCTAAGAATTTGTCGCCTTCAGCTATGATGGCTGATTTAGATTTGGCGATTATGCCCTACACCAAACCCTATCGCCAAAACTGCGCCTTGTGTTATCTTGAGCTTGTCGTGGATAGACGGCAAAAAAACCAGCCGACAGAACCGAATGGTAGGTGGCAGGATGAGAAAGATAGGCGAAAAACAAACAATCGTTATCCGTGCGATTATGTATTAAAAACAGTCAATGCAGGTGGTATTCCACCTTATATTAAGCGAAAAAATGGTGGGGTAGAGCAGTCAGAGATTGGAGGGTTTGCCTTGGGGCAAGGGCTAGGGGCAGAATTGGGGTATCAACAGCAAACAGTTGTACTATCGCGAGGAGACTTGGTAATTTTAACCAGCGATGGTGTAGTTGAAGCCAATAATAATGTTGGCTTGATGCTTGGTTTTGACAGGTTGGAGCAGATTATTCAAGACGGGCCAACCAGCGACGCGCAAGCCATGCTCAGCCATATCAATCAAACCCTGTTTGCCTTTACTGGCACAGCCGAACAGCATGATGATATGACGATTGTGGTGATTGAAGTTAATTAGGTTATCAGCATAGCTTAGTTTAAAAAAGTAATGCGTGCAGAAGTTTATCATTTCAACATGACTAAAACAATATCTGACAGGATTAACAGAATTGACAGGATTAAAGACAAAAAATCCTGTTAATTCTGTTAATCCTGTCGAAAAATGATTTTGGTTTTATCAACATGTCAGGTTATGAATGAAACGACAAACTTTTGATGCGTGATTTTCGATATTCATGCATGCTGTATTATTAGGTTTTTTTATTCTATCATCCTTGAAATTCTGCTCTTTTATGGCCGGTTTAGAGCAGAATTTCAAGGATGATAGAATTTTTACAACAACCGCAAAAACCCCATAGAACTTAATTAACAGTGTACTTAACTTGACAAAAGGTACGAAATTCCTTGAAGGTCAATGGCTCAAAATCCTGCAAAGCGTAATATTTAGGAGAATATTGTGATAGAACTATATCGCCCCCATAAAATATCCAACCTGCGAGAATATTTACTTGAGTGGCACAAATACCAGTCCGATTCATGCTACATCCATGACGATGATGGCGGTTTTTGCTGAGTCGGGCCACACAGTTGACCAATCAAAATATCAAGGGCAAGATAGGCATCGATCCGGCCTGTTTTGATAGCAAGGTCGGTTTCTAGCAGAGCCTCTAACGTTTGCTCTAAGCGGACGATAGAGAAGTTACGAGCATCCCGTAGCCGTGCTTTGGCCGCGAAATCACTTCGCCAGCCTTTGGCTTGGGCAATGGCACGGGCATTCATGCCCCGTTCATGCATGTCCTTCACTTCCAACAAACCTCGGATTTGGGTGGCGATGGCCGCAAGAATCGCCATCGGATGCCGCCCCTCCTCTAGCATTTTGTGGAGTTGGTCGTAGGCCATGCGGGCGTTCCGTTGTCCGAGCGCGTTGGAGAAACCGAAGTTTTCGGCCTCTTCGATATACGGAACCAGCAGTTCCACATCCTTACGTCCAATAGGGCGTTGACCATTGACATACAGCAGAAGTTTCTCAATCTCGTTATTGAGCAGATGTAGATTCGAGCCAGCCAACCGCGCCAACATATCTGCCGCATCCGGTTTGATGCTCCCACCCTCTTTTTGGACTCGTTTGCTAATCCAACTCGGCAACCCCTTTTTGCTGGGCGCGTTAAAGGACACTACTTTGACCGATTTGACTTTGAGAATCGGATGACGTTTGTCAAGTGTCTCCGCTTCGACAAAGACCAAGTCATTAACCGGCGCTATTTTATCCAGCATGTCAATCACTGGCTGAACATCCTTAGCTTTACGCCCCAACTGACTGAGGTAGTTACGGACAAGGATTAGCCGTTTACTAGCTAAAAACGGTACTGCACTGGCATGGTACTGAATCTCGCTCAGTTTGATTTTGCGCCCCTCAATTATGGTGATGTTCAAGTCAGCCGTGGTGGGGTCGCCCATGCTGGCTTTTAATTTAGCAATCTTTTCGCTACGGGTAAAATCGTCTGGGCCATGAAATAGATAGATCATAAATGTTTTGTGACCTGTTACTTCTGTAAATATTCAGTGAACTCGCCAGTAATATCGCCCTAGAAACCCGATTTCTTTGAGAAATCGGGTTTCTGACACTCTTTCTGGCGAGTTCATTGAATATTTACAGACCTTGCAGGTTTTTAAAGATTTTCCGGTTATCCGCACAGGTCCAAATTTACTGTGCTGTCTCCACCCGATGGATGACCATTTTGGTGTTCGGTTGCAGAGTGATACGCTTAATCTCTAAATTGGCAGGGTAGCCAGAGGTAGTGTACTGCTCTTGAAAATATAGCCCTAATGGTTGAGCAACAATCGCCGCGCCGGTTGCGGCCAAAAGTGCTGTGGGTAAGGTGGCCCAGCGAAATCGGTCACATGTTCGGCTGTCGATTCCTATTGCCAAGAACGCGGCCAAGCCAGTTGCAAAACCGGTAGTCGCGAGGACTGTCCCACAGCGAGGATGAACCGCTAAATGGCTCTCACCGCGACGCATGCGGTGCAAGGCTTCCTCAACCGCGCTCTGTACATCAGCGGTGTCAATCGTGCCATATAAAGTAAAGCCGCCCCAATCACTGCGCCCAACCATCGACAGACGTTTGTGTTTTTCACTTAATATATGAATGGTCGCATGTTCTAAACCGTGATTACGGCGTATTTTGGCGATAAATGGTAAATCAAAAAATCCCATGATAAACTCCTATTGTATACTATTTTTGTAAAAGTTCAGTAAAACTGCCCTAGAAACCCGATTTCTTTGAGAAATCGGGTTTCTGACGCTCTTTCTGGCGAGTTCACTGAATATTTACCTATTTTTATGGTGTTGACCTGTTGACCTGTGCGGCAATAACTTATCATCGCATAAAAACTCAAATTCGAGGTCTGCGGAGTGCAAAAGCTTCTTGCTTTTGCATGTTTGTCTCCGGCAAAAGCAAGAAGCTTTTGCACTCCTTTATTGCCGAACAGCTCTTATTGACCGATAAGCCTCATCACGTTTCACGCATCACGTTTCACGAAACTGGCTTTGCTACTACAATGACGCGGTGGGTATTACTCGTATAGGGCCAACAGGTTACAAGGGTAATTCGCTCATCGTTAGTGGAGGCAATCCACTCGGCATTCTTTTTTCGTATATCTAACGATTCTCCTTTTTCTTTGACGATGGTCTTAAAGGTCACTTCGTATTCATAAACTTGATTGCCTGAGTATGCTGTGATTTTATCCCCAACCTCCACATTTACCAAATCTCGAAACACTTCACCGTTGACATTATGATGTCCGGCCATGACGGTGTTTCCAGCTTGACCTAAAAGAGCAGATGTTTTATGCCAGCCTATGGCATTATCAGCCACTTGCCAGACGCTATACTGCTGTCCGTTCTGTTCGACAACATTCCAACCGACGGAAACAATACTCGAATCGATGCCGACAGAAGGAACTTTAAGATAGGTTGGATTTATCGACGAAGCGTCTGCAACATTTTCGGTTTGCGGAGCCGGAGGTGGGGTGACAGTCGGCACAAGGGTCAATGTGGGTAGCGGGGTAGAGGTTGCGGTACCGACAATGGCGGCTTCCATGCCGAGGGTGGCGGTCGGCTCAATCGGGATAGCTGTTGGTTCGGCAGGCGTTGGATCCGTAGAATTGGATGAGCCGGTTGGGGTGATGGTTGGTAGTCGGGCGGGTTGTTCGGTAGATACTTCTTGAGGAGATTCTTCTGCCTCAGCCTCCTCGGTGTGAATAATCACCGGAATCGGAGTTGGGTCATCGGGATTGAGAGTTTCAGGAAGTAAGTCTGGCTCTCTAACCACCCGCGTCGGCACTGCTGTGGGCGGAACTGTAGCTGTTGGTGGTAGCGTTGGCGGTGGCGACCAGACTGTCGGGCTGGGGAAAGGGGTATGAGTAGGAATTTGAGCAATCAGTTCCGGCGGGGGATTTTGAATCAACTGCTCACGAGCCTGAATATCTTGATAAGCCCATAAAAGGCAGACAACCGCTAAGACGACGACTGTCCACACCAGACTGGCAAACAGGAGCGCAATCTGCTCCACGATAATTTGGATAGTGGGTAATCTCATGAAAGGCGATTTTCGACAGGATTAACAAGATTTACAGGATTATGAGCAAAAATGGGTAGTGGCGCAGAAGTAGTGGTACGGATCCGTTAGCTACCCGCAAGTTTAGAACTTGCGGGTAGCTGACCACTACCTATGCAGGACTACCCAAAAATGTAGTGGTCAGCTTGATGTTGAAAATGGAGTGCAACGGGTTTAGCCGTTGCCAAAAGCAATGGCTGAACCCATTGCACTCCAACATCATCTTGACCACCACAAAAAATTCTATAAACCTTGTTAGTCCTGTCGGATATTAGAGCTGTTCGGCAATAAAGGAGTGCAAAAGCTTCTTGCTTTTGCCGGAGACAAACATGCAAAAGCAAGAAGCTTTTGCACTCCGCAGACCTCGAATTTGAGTTTTTATGCGATGATAAGTTATTGCCGAACAGCTTTATTAACTTAAGTCGTTTTTTCGGGAATCCATTCTAAAATTATAGGCCATAACCGCCAAGGCGACAATCAACATGGCCCAACTGAAAACCTGCATGGCTAAAAATCCATCACCAATCGTTTCGGGGTTGGCGACAAATATCTCTAATATTAGCCGATTGAGACTATACAAGGCAACAAATAGCCAAAACTGGAAGCCCGACCACGGACGCTGGTGTCGAATCAAAAATAGTATCAGTAAGATGATTCCACACCCCGCGGTTTGATACAGTTGCACCGGATGACGAGTCACGCTGGCGATGGGGATGCCCCACGGCATGGTGGTGGGCTGTCCGAGGGTTAGGTCGCCTAAAAAGCCACCGATTTGGGTAATAATTAGAGCCAAGACCATTCCCGGCGCGGCCGCATCACAAAAAATGCCGAGCGGGATTTTATAGTATTGGGTGTATATCAGAACGGCTAGAAGGGCAAATACAACACCTTCGTAAACCGACATGGCGTTGCGTGATAGGGAGAAGGCTTGGCTGATGTTAGGCGCGTAGTTTTCCCAATGTTCCAACACAAACCAGAGCCTCGCCCCAATAAGACCCGCGATGAGGCCATAAATAGCCGCATTATAAAGATAGTCGCCATCGAAATTAAATCGTTTGGCTTGTTGAGCCGCCAACCATGTGCCGCTCCAAAAGGCTACTAGTAGTAAAAACGGATAAGTTGGCAAGGCTAAAGGGCCAATATTTAGGATAGGTAGCATGTTAATACATCACTTAATAACGTTTGTAGTAGGCGATTTATCGCCTTTAAGTGACACTAAAATGCCTACTACAAATCTCTTAAGTTGTGACAGTCATTAGAGTTGTTCGGGAATAAAGAAGGTAAAAATCCAGTAAAGTCGCCCTAGAAACCCGATTTCTCAAAGAAATCGGGTTTCTGACACTCTTCACTGAATATTTACTAAAGGAGTGCAAAAGCTTCTTGCTTTTGCATGTTTGCCTCTAGCAAAAGCAAGAAGCTTTTGCACTCCGCAGACCCATAATTTGAGTTTTTATGCGATGATAAGTTATTGCCGAACAGGTCTATGGTAGCATGTTGATTACAGTTCAGACAATTTGACTTCGATATAGGCTTTGTTGATGGGGCCGGTGAATACCTCTATGATGGTACCCTCGGCATCAACAAAGATGGAGGTTGGCAACCCCATGACCCGATACGTGCGAGAGACCTCACCATCGGTGTCCATGACGATGGGGAAGGTTACGCCAAACTCTTTGATAAAATCAGCTACTTTTTCGGGCTGGTCGTTGACGGTGCTGTTGACTCCTAAAATCACCAGTTGGTCGGCATTATCGACTGCGGCCTCCTGAAAATCAGGGAACTCGGCTCGACATGGGCCGCACCAAGTGGCCCAAAAGTTGACCAGTACGGGTTTACCTCTAAAATTACTTAGAGTAAAACTCTCACCATCGAGAGTTTTAAGGGTAAAATCGGGCGCGGGGTGTCCGGCCATAGGCGCGGCTTCGAAAGTTGTATTGCTACTATCAGATGCGGCTGACTGTTGCATCTGCCGCGAGACGTTGATCCATAAACCACCGGTAATCAAGACAAGGCAGATTAGAATGCCCCAAAACCAAACTGTTTTATAAAACGGTAATACTGCTGTTTCTTCGGAGGGTAATTCTACACTCATAAAAAATCTCCTTGTGATGAGATTGGTTCAGTTTCTAAAACTGAACCAATCTTGAATGTTGTTCTAAAAAACCTGCTCTAAAAATTCCTGACGCTAACGGAATCTTTGGGTGAGCAAGACTACAACAGATTTGGGGATTTAACGGATAAAAAACTCCCCGATAACGGATTGATTACATTCAAATTCGGTTAATTCGTGTCATCAAGAACCAATCCGTTTCTTTCAATTATCCGTTGTAGTCCTGTTTTCAACTGAACCAAAGAAAAAGTTAGGGTGAGCCAAAATCAGTGTCATTCCACGCATCATGTTCTAAAAACGGCTGAAACAATAATAGAGCTGTTCGGCAATAAGAAAGGTGGGTATTTATTGGGCTATCGGAGTGCAAGAATTGTATTCTTGCCAGTCAAAATGGAATTTTGACACTCCTCTCCGCACAAATCCTTATTCCCGAACAAGTCTCATCATCACCGAAAGTGTCAACCGAATTCGATGACTAAAATATGTTCTGTGAGCGATCTCGGTATGATGCAAATCTTGCCTGATTCTAACACGCCCCCTAATTATGATGCCACCTATTTTCTTTGTCAAACCGAAATCTAAACAAATTGACAATTGCTATCGACCGACGCAAAATAGATGACATGAAACCATAAGTGTCAACTTAGGCCAATCAGACCTTGCAGGTTTCCAAAACCTACAAGGTCAAGCCCATGTCCTGCAAGGTTTCCGCCGTAGGCGAACCTTGTAGGTCTGTCGTTAACAATCCTTAAGTTGACGGATATGGACATGAAACCTGTTGCATGTTGCATAATTCGGGTTATATCCTTTTTTGGGAGGAAACAAAATCATGCGTAAATTTAACACTACTGGGCCATGTAAACCAACTCGGCACTACACCGTCATGCGAGAAGATTTAATGGGGGTTGGGCGGAAGATGGTCAACGAAGGGAAATTCTTCACTATCTTTGCCCCTCGACAATCGGGAAAAACGACCTATTTTCAACTGCTGATGGAGCAACTTAGAAATGAGGGATACACCGCGATATGGATTAGCTTTGAAAATTTTAAACGGTTGAGCGAAGAGAAATTTTATAAAGCCTTAACCATCAATCTCCAACGAGCGTTGGCAAAGCTGGGCATCAAAACTGATACCAAAATTGGTGATGCGTTCGATTTGAGTGAATTTTTTGCCGATATTGACTCCCAATCGTTGGTTCTCATTATTGATGAGTTTGAAGGTGTTCCCGATTCTGTTTTGAGTGAGTTGATGCACACCTTTCGGAAAATTTATCATCAGAAAGATGATTACGCCCTTCAAGCATTAATGCTGGTTGGGGTCAGCACCATTGCCGATTTGGTCGTTGGGCCAGCCTCTCCGTTTAACATCGCCGACCAGCTTGAGATCGACTATTTCAGCCGAGACGAGGTGAACGGCCTGATTAACCAGTATGTCACCGAATCTGGTCAACCGTTTGATGAGGCCATCATCAGAGCCATTTATGATAACAGCCAAGGTCAACCGGGGTTGGTCTGCGCCCTGTGTCAGCATTTGGTGACGAAGGCGGTGCCTGACAAAAGCCAGCCGGTGACGATGGAGGCATTTTACCCCACACTCAGGTTTTTCCTCACCAAATACACGACCAATAATATCATGAACATTGTGCAAAAAGCACGAGAAAAGCGGCGTTTTATGCTAAAACTGCTCTTCCAACCGGAGCCGATTCTCTTCTCCATGTATGAGCCGGATATCGCTTGGCTCCATGCCAATGGGGTGGTTGATGATGTGGTCGGTTATGTTGATGTGGTCGTGCCGCTGTATAAAAAGGTTCTCATCACAGCCTTCCGTCCCTTAATCAATGGCGAGAGTCAGCACTATTTGACCTCAGCTCGGAATGTGTTGGGAGATTATCTGACGGCGGATGGTCGGCTGAATCTGAATGCCTTGATAGAGGCGTATCGTGCTTACGTGCGACGACGTGGCTTTCGGGCCTTTGATACGGAGCATCTGAAAGAGGGGGCATGGCACTACTCTCTGGATGGGTATTTGAACTTTTTTATCCGTCAATTAGACGGCGAAACCTACGTCGAAGTGCCGTCTGGACGAGGGCGAACCGACATCCTAATTCGGTATCAGAAACAATCTTATATCATTGAAGTAAAGGTATATCGTCAGATTACTGATTTTAAACGAGGCAAAGGCCAACTAGCCGAGTATCTAAAATCGGAGGAGTTGGCCGAGGGATATTATGTGATCTTTAGCAATGTTCACACCGAAACAGACACCTTAACCGATGAAGATATCATTGACGGCAAACGGATTCACACCCACATCATCCGTACCAACTTTGAGAGTCCTAGTGGAATGGGTGTACCAGAAGCATTGAAGGCAAACAAGGAGTAAAAAGCTATGCGCGAACGAAAACCATACAACAAGAAAAAATTTAGCTGGCTAGGGCTGTTCTTTTTTATTATCGGCATCATTGCCGTTATCGCCATGATTGTCATGGTGCTGATGACCTCATGGCCGGAACTGTTCAGCAAGACTGATAGTTTATCCTACCGAGCGCGAGGCTACTACAAACAGATGTTCCCGCCCCCACAATATCTGCCCACCCCCGCTCCGGTGACGGTTAGTCAGCCATTACCCACAGCTGAAAAAAAATTAGAGTTAGTGGTGGCGATGCATGACACCGCGCCTACGGCAACACCCACTCCACAACCAACAGCCACACCGCGCCCCACCTCCCTGCCGAGTAGCACCCCCTCACCAACGGCTACGCCGACAGTCACGCCGCGTCCGGCCTTGTCTCAAGTACAGTTGCTAGAGATTAGCCATCAATATCAAACTTGGAACAACTGCGGGCCAGCAACCATCACCATGAACATGACTCAGTTTGGCTATACAAACAGTCAGGCTGAGGCGGCGGAGTTTTTGAAGCCGAATCGAGACGACAAAAATGTCAGTCCCCAAGAGTTGGTGGCTTATGCCCGTCAACATGGCTTAGAGGCGATTGTTCGGCGAGGTGGCTCGTTAGACATCCTGAAAGCCTTGCTCAGTAATGATTTGCCGGTTTTGGTTGAGTTTTGGTTTACCCATGATGGGGATCAGATGGGTCATTATCGACTGATTACCGGCTACGACGATACGGCACAACAACTGATCGCTTTTGACTCATACAATGGGCCGAATATTCGGGTCGATTATGACACCTTTGAGGCCGAATGGCGCGTCTTTAACGATCTGTACGGAGTCATCTATCAACCGGAACAGGCTGATATTGTGGCCGGAATCATTGGGCCGGACATGGACGATACGACCATGTATGAACAACTAGTTGAGCAGGCCGAGCAGGAGTTAGCCGAGAATCCCGATGACCGGATTGCTTATTTTAATAAAGGGGATGCCCTAACTCGTTTGGGGCGTTTTGAGGAGGCCGCGACCGCGTTTGATGAGGCTCGTCAACGTCAGCTCCATTGGCGACGATTGTGGTATCAGTTTACCCCATTTGAGGCCTATTATCAGGTGGGACGGTATCAGGATGTGATTGATTTGAGTCAAGCCACACTCAACAGTGCCGGAGGGTTAGAAGAAGGGTACTACTACCTTGGTTTGGCGCTCCATGCGACGGGGCAAACCGGAGTCGAGGAGAACTTTCAGGCCGCGTTGGACTATAATCCCAACTTTGGCCTTGCCTCTGAGGCATTGGCCGCGCTTGAAGTTGAGTAGAGTTGTTCGGAAATAAAGGAGTGCAAAAGCATCTTGCTTTTGCCGGAGACAAACATGGAATGAGCATTAATTAACCTGTGCATATTTGGCGAGTCGAAGCGCTGGCTTCCAGCCGGCATGCTGGCTGGAAGCCAGCGCTCCAGTCAAACGCGCAACTTATTTAATCCCGATTCCATGCAAAAGCACCACATAATTAGAGTTTTTCGAAAATAAAGAAGTGAGGTTTTTTATGATACCAAAAACAAGAATCATTCTATTTACGGGTAAAGGCGGAGTCGGCAAAACCACCATCTCGGCGGCGACGGCCTTGCGGGCGGCAGAGATGGGCTACAAAACTTTGGTCATATCCACCGATCCGGCGCACAGTTTGGCCGATGCGCTCGACTGTCAGATTGGGCCGGAGCCGACGAAACTACGCCCCAATCTATACGCTCAAGAGTTGGATGTGTACTACTCCATCAAAAAATATTGGGGTAACATGCGCGAGGTCATCATGAGCTTCGTCAAATGGCAAGGGGTGGAGCGGGTGATTGCCGAAGAGATGGCGATTCTGCCCGGCATGGAGGAGACCTCGGCCTTTATGTGGCTGGAGCATTTTTATCAAAGTGGCGAGTATGACCTGATTATCGTCGATAGCGCGCCGACGGGGGAAACTCTCAAACATTTGACCCTGCCGCAGGTCAGTCAATGGTGGGTCACGCGGGGACAACAGGTACCACTCAAAAACTGGACTCGCAAAGGCTTAGGTACAATGGTGCAACTCGCAACCGGAGTTCCTTTAAATGAAGGGCTGGCCGAGCTACAATTATTTTATAACAAACTGCAAAGCGCCCAAAAGATCATGAGCAACTCCGATATTTGCACCATCCGTATTGTTTTGAACCCAGAGCGCATGGTGATTCAGGAGGCTCTGCGGGCTTACACCTATCTGCAACTGTACGGCTACCCCGTCGATTCGATCATTGTCAATCGGATTCTGCCAGAGGATAGCGGGCAAGCCGTTTTTGGTGAATATTTGGAGGCACAAAAAGGGTATCTGAACGACATCGATCATAAGTTTGAACCCCTGCCAATTTTCCGAGTGCCTCACTCTGGGCGGGAGGTGTTCGGCTTGGATCGTCTACGGGACATCGCCGAACAAGTCTATGCCGAGCAAGACCCGCGCCAAATCTTCTTCAACGAAAAGCCGTATCAGTTTGTGGAGCAGACGCATGGCTATCTGCTCATGGTACGTCTGCCCTCATTGCAAGACGAGGAGGTCAGCGTGACTCAACGGGAGGATGAACTGATTATTCAGGCCAAACAGCGGCGACATAATCTGTTTTTGCCCCGTTTTTTAACCTATTATCATGTCACCAATAGTCAGATGGTCGATGGACAGCTGTTGGTGCGTTTTGAGAAAAAGTACGACCATTAAGGAAGTTCCAGAATTTAAAACCTCCCAAAACCATTGTGACACTCTACCCCTCCCAGCCTCCCCCTGCTAGGGGGAGGAGCCGCTTCCCCCCTAGCAGGGGGGACTGAGGGGGGTAGAGACTCTGCTCAATTTGGGAGATTTATTTTCTTGGAATTGCCTAACCTTGGAGGCTGTTACCATGTCTGAAATGATGACTGTTGAAGTGCAACCCGAATATCGAATCACGTTACCTTCCATTGTTCATGAAAAACTCAAATTACAGGAGGGAGATGAACTATTAATAGATGTTCAGGACGGGATAATCGTTATGATTCCAAAACCAAAGGATTTTGTAGTGGCTATGGCTGGACTCTATAAAGAGACATGGCAGGGGATCGATACCACTGAATAGTTTGAAACAACACCAAATTATAAATGGTGAATTATAAATGGTAAATGAGCCGCTATGAAGGCACAAGCCAATCACACGCACCAGAATATCCGACGATCCGTTGCGGTGTTGTCTGCCCAAAAATTCTGTTAGCGTCAGGTAATTTACCATTCACCATTTACCATTTAACCAAAGGAGCTAAACCATGGAACATCAAATTCCAGAATCGGCCAAGCGCCGAGTCCGTAACATTATGACCACCGATGTGATTAGCGTGAGTCCCGGAACCGCAGTCAGTGAGATTGCCAAACTGATTGCCGAAAAAGGGATTACTGGCGTGCCAGTTATCAATGAACAAGAGGAAGTGTTAGGAGTCGTCACCGAATTGGACATGATTGTCCGCAATACCCATTTTAAGATGCCCAACTTTGTCATGATTCTGGACATCGTCATCCATCTTGAATCGAAGCGAGATTATGAAGAGCGTCTTCGTAATGTGCTAGGAACCAGAGCCGAGCAGATCATGTCGAAACCGGCGGTCACGATTGCCCCCTCCGCGTCCATTGAGGATTTGGCCAACATCATGGTCGATAAACGTATGAACCCCGTACCGGTAGTTGAGAACGGTAAACTGGTTGGAGTGGTCAGTCGTCGCGATGTAATTCGTCTTATGGCCGAAGAGTCCGAACAAACTGAGTAGGTACAGTGTAAAATAAATTTTGCGGGGTTTTCAAGGTAAAAGTTCAGTAAAGTAGCCCTAGAAACCCGATTTCTTTAAGAAATCGGGTTTCTGACACTCTTTCTGGCGAGTTCACTGAATATTTACTTTCAAGGTAAGACCTCCAAGGAGAAAACCACACCTTGGAGGACGCGAAGCCATTCTCCTCCGAGGTACTCTGCTCCGGGTTTGCCCGTTGGTAGTTCGGGTTCGCCCGTTGGTAGTTCGGGTTTGCCCGTTGGTAGTTCGGGGAGGTGTTTGAAAAAACCACGCAAAACTTATTTCATGCTGTAATTACTAATAATAGGAGTTCTCCCATGAAATTGCCCCGATTTTTTTTATTGATAGCCGTGATCCTGTTTTTTGGTACTCTTTTGAACCAATCCTTGAGTATCCATGCCCAAACCTCGCCCCAAACAGTTCTGCACAACAACCTCGACAGCCCCGACCAGATAGTTGAGGCCGGTGGTTTTACCACTCTAATTACGAGCAGTTTTGTTACGGGTCGGATGGGCAACGCACCGCAGTTTGGCGCGGATTCCACCAATGAAGTGATCAAATTTCCGGCCCAAGACAATATCAACCTTAGCCAAGGAGAAGTTGAGTTTTGGTACAAACCGAACTACGACGCGGATCAAGATGATGAAACCCATGCTCTGCTGACCGTGGGCGACATTTACAACCCACCGAATCTACTGATTCATGAAAGTGACCGACTATATCTGACCTTCAATCAGGATCATGATATTGTGTATGAGGTTCAATCAGCCTACCACGCCTCGTTATGGCAAGCCGATGAGTGGGTACATATCCGAGCCTGCTGGGATAGCAGTTTAGGCCGCAATGCCCTCAAACTGTACGTCAATGGCGAGCAGGTCAACACCACCTCCACCCACGGCGGCTGGGATTTAGGTAGTATGGCGGAGCAGTATATCTATGTTGGCTCTGGAGATTTGACAGGCGTTTTCCCTGCCGATGGTCTACTGGATGAACTGATTATCCGTGACCAACCTTACTGGGAACGAGGTCTGTTTGTCGATAGTGGTCAGTCTCTTGGCTCCCAAACTAGCCAGAGCGTCGCTCTAGGAGATTTAACGGGAGATGGTTTCCCTGATGCCATTGTGGCGAATGGCGGATCCGATTCGGGTAACAAAATATGGGGCAATGATGGCAAGGGAAACTTTGCTGAGAGTACCTCTACGCTTGGCGATACTGCTAGTCAAGATGTAGCTTTAGGTCACCTTAATGGGGATGGTTATTTGGATGCCTTTGTGGCAAATTTTAGCGGGACCGATAAAGTTTGGCTTAATCAGAACGGAGAATCGTTTGAGGCGAAACAAATACTTGTTGATTCGCAGAGTACAAGCAACGCGGTGGCTTTGGGTGATTTAGATGGCGATGATGACTTGGATGCCCTTATCGGTTTGTCGAGTGATGGAAACACAGTCTGGTTTAACAATGATGGTACCGGATTTTACAGCAATAACGGGGTGGCGTATGGCTCAACGACCAGTTGGGATGTAGCCTTAGACGATATTGATGGGGATGGCGATTTGGACGCGGTCAGCGGTACACCGGATGGTAGCCCTAGTTTAGTATGGTTTAATCAGGGCGATGGAACCTTTGTCCAAGGCCAAATCTTAAGCCAAAATAGCGCACAGGCAGTGAGCATGGCCGACTTGAACGGCGACGATTGGCCTGATATTTTTATTGGTAATGAGGATAATAAGCCCGACGAAGTGTGGCTCAATGATGGACAAGGTAATTTTACTCAAACGAGTCAACTACTTGGAACCAGTGACACCCAAGATGTGACCCTGTTTGATATTGACCAAGATGGCGATTTAGATGCCTTTGTCGCTAATTTGGGTGAGCCAAACATAGTCTGGCGTAATGATGGCACGGGACATTTCAGCGAAACCGGACAAACCCTTGGTACAAACAAATTAAGTTATGGAGTGGCCGCGGGAGATGTTGATGGGGATGGTGATATCGACGTGTTTGTTGCTAATGCTAACGCAAATAAGGTCTGGCTGAATCAGACCATCAATGCGTCAATGCAGGTCACTCAGCATAGCCCACCTAACAATGATAAACTGGTCTCGCCGCAACAGGTAATTACTGTTCTGTTCGACAAATCAATCGAATCCAGTAGTGTCACCAGTCAATCCGTAACAATTTGGGGCGACCAAACCGGCAGGTATGGCGGTCAGCTCTCGACAGGTACTAAAATCTATCAGTTTGAGGCGAGTCAACCCTTTAAACCCGGTGAGACGATTCATATTCATACGCATCCGCCCTTAAAAGGGCTATTTGCTGATTTTACGCCGTATCAGTGGCAATTCCGAATCAAAGCCTTGGGTGGTGGTGGTTCATTTATCAACACCGAGCAAGCGTTGGGCCAGTCTGATAGTACCGATGTAGCTTTAGCCGATATTGATAGAGATGGCGATTTAGACGCGCTGGTGGCTAATAATAATGGTCAAAATAACAAGGTTTGGCTGAATAATGGCTCCGGCCAGTTTCCTGACCCGATTACCTTAACTGGCGGAAAAAGTAGCCGCCATGTTGCATTAGGCGACCTGAACGGAGATTTTTGGCTCGATACGGTCTGGGCTAACGACGGGCCAAACGAAATTTGGCTGAGAGGTAACAACGTTCCCACGCTATTCTACCGTTCCACCGAAATGTCGGGCACTGCCACCAGTAACGCGGTCGCGTTGGGTGACGTAAACGGGGATGGCTCGTTAGATATTCTGTTTGCCAACGATGGGGCAAATAGCCTGTGGCTAAATGACGGCAAGGCCAACTTTACCAATAGCGGGCAGTCGATTGGTTCTGATGCAAGTGGCACTCCGAACAACAGTAGTGCGGTAGCTTTGGCCGATTTTGATAACGATGGCGACTTAGATGCCTTTATCGGTAACGTTGGCACAGCTAATCAGGTTTGGGCCAATGACGGTCTCGGCAACTTTACCGATAGTCAACAGCGACTGGGACAGAGTAGCAACACCACGGCCATTATTGTGGCCGATCTGGATCAAGATGGTGATTTAGATGTGGGTGAGGCCAACTATGGTCAACCGAGTCGAGTTTGGCTCAATAATGGAAAAGGTAGATTTGACAAACATCGTGACTCGTTAGTCTCGTTCGATAGTTTGAGCCTCGCGGTGGGGGATGTTGATGGGGATGCTGACTTAGACCTTCTGCTTGGTAACGGTGACGGGGATGATCAGTCTAATGTCATGCTCCGTAACAATAGCTCTGCTGGATTTCAGCAAGCATTGCAAGGGTTAGGTAAATCGACCACTACCAACGCGCTGGCTCTAGGCGATTTAGACGGCGATGGTGATTTGGACATCTTCATGGGCAATGGGGCCGGGCAAGCCAATCAAGTGTGGCTCAATGAGAAACAGGGGCGGGGCACATTTAAAAAAGCAACCCAAAAACTCGGTAGTCGAAACAGTCGAGCAGTCAGGTTGAGAGATTTGGACGGTGATGGAGATTTAGACATGCTTGTTGCTAACAGTCGGTCTAAACAAACCGGTTCGGCGAGACAAACCGACCAAGCGAATG
The DNA here is from genome assembly GCA_030377865.1 of Anaerolineales bacterium HSG25. Classification (GTDB taxonomy): domain Bacteria; phylum Chloroflexota; class Anaerolineae; order 4572-78; family J111; genus JAUCGB01. Next base: position 28,224 of record JAUCGA010000018.1, read on the forward strand.
AGATTTGGTTTAATAACGGGCAAGGGGTCTTTACTGACACTGGTCAGAGTATTGGTGATAACGATACCAACTCGGTTGCTTTAGCTGACCTCGACAATGATGGGGATGATGATCTGGTTACGGCTAATGAGGCGGGGCAAGCCAACGAAATCTGGTTTAATAACGGACAAGGAGTCTTTACCGATACCGGCCAGAGTTTGGGCAGTAGCGACAGTAATGCCATCGTCCTCGCCGATTTCGATGGCGATGGTGATGATGATGCGTTTGTGGCTAACGATACCGACGCGGCAGATCAGGTTTGGTTTAATAACGGACAAGGAGTCTTTAGCGACACCGGACAAACCCTCGGCACATCAGACAGTAATGCCGTCGCTCTGGCCGATTTAGATAATGATGGCGATACCGATGTCGTGGTAGGTAACGGATCAGACCAAGCGAATGAAGTCTGGTTTAACAATGGGCAAGGTAACTTTAACAATAGCGGGCAACAACTCGGTCAGGCTGATACCAATACTGTTGCCTTGGGCGATGTTGATCAAGATGGAGACATGGATATGTTGGTTGGTAACAGTATCAGCCAAACCAACCAAGTCTGGTTTAATGATGGACAGGGTACCTTTAGCCAAGGAACCGATACCATCGGTGACAGTGACACCCAGTCGATTGCCTTATCTGATCTGGATCAAGATGGCGACTTAGACGCAGTGTTGGGCAACGCCAGTAGCGCCAGTGAAATCTGGTTTAATAACGGTCAGGGTATCTTTGTTGACAGTGGACAAACCATCAGCTCGGAGTCGAGTCAAGCCGTTGTCACCGGCGATGTGGACAACGATGGCGATGTGGATATCCTCATCGCCAACAATGGCGCGAATGAGGTCTTGCTCAATGATGATCTGCTTCAGGGGCTTTATTTGCCGATGATTATGCGATAACGGTGAGTTATGAATGGTGAATGAGGTGTCATAAATGTAAAAGTTCAGCAAAACCGCCCTAGAACCCCGATTTCTTTGAGAAATCGGGGTTCTGACGTTCCTTCTGGCGAGTTCACTGAATATTTACGCTGTTTAGACCTGACAGGTTTGACAAACTTGTCAGGTCTGGATCAAATTTAAGGAACTGACAAAACATTCAAGTTTCGTTCTGGTGTCGAGTTGGAGAAGCCATGCTCATCATAACCAGCCCAAATTGCCTTATTCAAATCACTCACAACATCCTCCATCTTCATTGGGTCAACAACCCAACCCTCTAGTTGATAGGTAACGCTGGAATCTCCAAAGCCGGTTGCCAAAATATTTGGGCCTGGCTCAGACATAACCAAAGGATGTTGTTCAGCAAGACCGATACAATATTTCATATAGTCTAGGCCGGCTGTATCTTCACTCACTTCAAGAGAAACCAAGAACCGAACCATTTTACTAGATTGGGTGTAGGCTGTAACTGTTGAGGTAAAAAGTTGTTGGTTGGGAATAATCAAATCCACATCGTCAAGTGTTTGTACAGTGGCTGCACGGATATTCATTTTTGTAACCCGGCCCATTTGACCATCAACACTAATAACATCACCGGGACGAACGGATTGTTCAAACATTAGCAATAGACCACTGATGAAGTTACTAAGCACTTCTTGCATACCAAAACCGATACCAACGGACAATCCCCCGGTGATGACGGTCATCGTATCTTCATCAAGCCCCAAGTTACCAAAAGCAAAGATAATCCCCATAGAAATCAAGATATAGCGAACCGGCGTTAGAATGGCCGCGATTGTACCGGATTCAAAAGTTGTATATTTCTCACCAGAACCCTGGATGATATGTTCAACACCCAAAATTAAATCTATCCAGAAATACAATCCAACAGTCGCTAAGAATAAAGCACCTAGTGTTAAAGGAACATCTTCCTCAGAGAATTTTAACAATTCAAAATTAGCAAGTTGATAAAAGTCTACTAGATCAAGCAAAGCATAACCAAAAATATAGAGAGCGAACAGAGGGCCTATAAGCCGATAATGGAAACGACTCGTTTTGGTACCAAGTATCTGATAGGCTAGAGAAATACACAACCTGTAGATGAATAGAACCCACAGTAAGAAATATAGATTGTCTAACAAGCCATACAACTCACCGTCGGCGATGAACTGATTTCGAGCATAGTCAGTCGCGTAAAGGCACATCACTGGAAAAGCAATATCTGTTATAATCAATAAGCCATGTTTCAGAAATGCTTGTAAACGCCCCGCAAGACTGCGTTCAATTCTTGGTACGACAAAACGTTTAATACCTACCCCGATGGCTTGCGAGATAAACCCAGCCGCGACCAAAATTACGGCAATCGTTACCAACTGTCTCTGTACTGCGGCACGACCTAAGTAGAGCATAATTTTCAAGAATGGGTCAAGTAATACATTAAAATCATTATAGTCTGACATCATAACCTCCTAATTATTATTTGTTGTTGTTGTAACTGTCGTTGTTGTAACGATTGTGTAGGTAATGCCTGATGTTGTTTCCAGAAGTTCCATATTCTGAACATCAGGGGCAAGAATACTGCTTCCAACCTGCGTCACAAATTTATCAATCGAGGCATCATCGTTAATTGCCGTAGTCAACTTGTTGGTTGGGATAAAGTTTCCTTCTTGCAAAAGCAAGGTTTGTTGTTTTTGCAAGTTGGCAAACTTAGCAAACTTTAAGGCCAACGCCTTTTGATCTTCATTAGATTCATTACTAAACAGGAATGTTTCTACCCGTAAAAATGGCTTGGCAGCCCCTGTTTCCCCTTCGGGGAGTGTGGTTACGCCAACATTGGCTTTCCCCAACGCATTTTGCAATACACTTAGGGCATGCGGTCCAGCAATCAGATAAGCGACCTCACCTGCTACAAATCGTTCCTCTAACTCTTTTGAGTCAGCACTAAGAATGAACCCCGATTTGTCCTGTGCATTTTCGAGCCACTTTGCCCAGGTTGAAAAATCGTTTGATGTTACAACAATAGTCCCCTGTTCATCAAACATCTGTCCATTTTGACAAGGTTCACATCCCAAAGCGGAAGCACCCCAAAATGATTCATAAAACAAAGGATTTAAGGCAACTTGTTTCGTTGGAGTAGCCGATCTTAATAACTCATCCAAGGTAGAAACGGGTTCCTCAACCAGATTTTTGTTATAATACAAAGCCACTGTATTAAGTGATTGTGGTATACCATATACCTTTTCTTGGTGTTGGATGGCGACTGCTGCCTTGGGAACATAGTTGATTAAGGCAGTTTCATCCATTAAGGGGGTTAGGTCTGCCAGCAACTCTGCTTCAAGCAATGGCAGAATCAAATCATGCGAAGCCATGAAAAAATCAGGCATGGTGACGGTTGCAGTCGTCACTTCCGTTGCTTCAGCAGATTCAGTTGTTTCCGTTGCTTCAGCCGATTCTGTCACTTCAACCTCGACGGTGGGCGTTAAGGTTTCTGATGTTTCTGCGGGCAAGGCAGACCCTAATGTTGCTGTTGTTTCAACCGTATCGGTTAGAGTCGGCGCTTTTATAAGAGCAAGCAACTCGTCTACCAACTCATCGGCTGGAACATGCTGGGTTTGCAACTGAATACCGGGGCAAAGTTCAGTGAAATTATCAACAATGCTTTGCCATGCGGTAATCTCGGCCCCAGACCAACTGTGCCATAACAACACTTGCCCTTCATCGGTACAATCGGCATATTCAGCTAAGGTTTCTTCACTTGTGACATCAAAACCGTTGACCAAGTTGACCAAGGTTGTAAAATCTTGGGTTGCTCTCGTCGAATCTATGTCACCGTCTAACACTTGTTGATAAACAGTATCTCCCCATTCAAATACTGCGACTGTTTCAGTTTGATTAGGGATAACAACCGACGCATTGGTTTGTTCAACAAAACCAGCAATCGCGAGGGAGGTGACGTTGACATTCACATTAGCGGGAATTTTATTAGCTTGCTCAAGCAATAACATTTGGTTTTCAGAACTACTAACATATTGAGCAAAATGAAGGGCTAAGGCACTCTTTTCCTCATCCGAGTTGGGATTAAGCATCATGCTTTTGACAATGAGTAGTGGGCCACCAGCAGGCAGGGGAACAACGCCTATTTTATCCTCTCCAAGGTTAGTTTGTAGTTCGCTTAATAAACTGGCTTCCCCCATCAGATAAGCGGCAGATTCATCAAGAAACATCGTTTTTAACTCTTCGAGATTTTCACTAAAGACGAAACCTTGTTCCTCTTTAGCAACTTTTAACCATGCTAACCAATCTGATAATCCAACCTCACCCAGAATCAGACGGTTTTCTTCATCAAATATAGGGCTGTCGCTACTTTCACCAAAGGCCGAAATTCCCCAATATGACTCATAGAACCCAATCGGGAAAGCCACTTGGGTTTCTGGGCTAGCCGCGACAAGCAAATCATCTAGGACTACCGGCGGGTCTTTGACCATGTCGGTATTATAGTAAAGGCCCATTAAATCCAAGGATATAGGAATACCATGCAGATCACCATCATATCGCATGGACTGTTCTACCTGAGGAATATAACGTTGTAAGAACTCTGGATCCATCATATCATCAATATTTTTTACCGACCCGTTTGCTACCAAAGATGGAAGCATCCGGTTAGTTCCGATGATTAAATCTGGCCCTTGTTTATCAAGGGTTGCTTCGTTGTACTTACTATAAAACTCATCGGCTTCCACCGCCACAATCCGAACCGAGCTATCGGGACAAAGGTTGAGATAGTTATTTTTAATCTCATCTAAGACGGCACTCTCTGGGCTGGGCCAACTGTGCCATACTTCTATGGTACTCCCAGTCAGACAGGCAAACTCCTTGGCAGTCGGTAAAGCCTCAAACCCATATTTGATATTAATTTCTTGGGTCAATAAAGTTGCCGCGCCACCACCTGCAACCTCACCTGATAAAACCTGTTGGTAAAGTTCGTCACCAGCCTCTTCTAAATCTCTCAGCTTAGAGATATTATCTAAGGTGACAGGAACAGAGGTTCTGCTTTGGGCGATCATTTCAGAAACAACCAGCGAGACGCGAGGATCGATTCGTACTCGCTTATGCACAGGTAGCTCCCCTGTTTCTAGGGCCAATTCTCGTTGCTGGTCGATATTGGTTAAAAAACGAGCTAACCGTAAAGCCAATTCCGTATCTTGTGGGGAGGAGGCTTTATTAAACATCATGACTTCTGCTTGCAAGAACGGGCCGGCAGGCTTATTTTGACGGGCTGGCAACCGAATGGTACCAACGACCTCCTCACCCAAAGCCGCTTGAAGTGCTGATAATTCATTAGTATTACCGATGTAATAGGTCACTCTACCATCGGTAAATAACTCCGTTAAAACTTGATGATCGGTATTAAAGATAACGGTTGGTATATCCTGCAACCGTTTAAGCCAGCCTAGCCAGTTGGCAAAACCACCTTGATTCAAAACAACCTGCCCTTTTTCATTAAAAAGGTTGCCCCCAAAGGCTTGAATACCCCAAGAAGAGTTATGGAAACTTATGGGAAAGGCAATCTGATGGCCTTGATTGACATGTTCCCATAACTCTTGTAATGTTGCGGCAGGTTTTGCAACTGTTTCAATCGGTTCTGGGGTTGGCTCCGGCTCTGAGGTTGGTACTGGTTCTGCCACCACTTCAGAGTCGCCTCCTTCTGCAACCGATTCTGGTTCTGGCTCTGCGACCTCCACGACCTCCGGCTCTGGGGGCGAGGCTTTATCCGAAAATTGGTTCAACAACTCTTTGTTATAATATAAAACAGTGGTATTTAGGGATAAAGGTAATCCATAAAAATCATCGCGATCACGGAGCATGTCCATCGCTGCCGCAAGATAGATACTAGGGTCTATCTTATAGCTTTGAACCGTACCCTCATCAAGCGCGGCCTCTGGATCAATAGTATATGATTGTAGGTTTTGAATTAAACCCGCTTGAGCCAAATCACCAGCCTGATCTGCTGGGGCGATTAGGATGTCTGGCCCTAATCCCGAAGCGGCCAAACGACTAAACTCCTCAATGATCACATCGTCAGCGAGTGTACGCCGGATAATGGTGACATTGGGATGAGTGTCAGTAAATTCGTCCAGAATTTCATCTAACACCTGAGCTTCGTTATCTTCCCAAGCATGCCATATCAAAATAGTCCCTCTTAACTCGTCGGGGTCTTGGCCCGGTATGGGGATAAAATTTTGACAAGCGGCAAGCAGAGTGGTAACAATGGTGATAATCAATATTCGTGAAAACAGCTTAAGCATGTATATCTCCTTTTAGATACTTATTTGGGTAGTGGTGCAGAAGTAGTGGTACGGATCCGTTAGCTACCCGCAAGTTTAGAACTTGCGGGTAGCTGACCACTACCTATGCAGGACTACCACTTATTTTTCTGTTGTCGAAGCAACAGGTACAACACCATGATTGGCTAACTCTCTTCGCAAAAGTTGTAACTCTTGCTGAATTTCGTGTAAGGTTGTCGTTTGTTCCTTCTCAATTTCATCATCATCAATAAACCAAGCGGTCACAAATCCAGTGAACGTCCCAAATAGCCCCACACCAGCCACCATCAGTACTCCGGCAATCAAACGTCCTTCGAGGGTCACAGGATAAAAATCACCATAACCAACCGTGGTCATGGTCACAAACGACCACCATAACGCATCAGAGGCAGTTTTGATATTGCTATCTGGTGATACTTTTTCAACGCTCAAAATCGCAATCGAAGACCATGTTAACAAGGTAATAGAAATGGTTAACACTGAAGCCAGCGCACTTTGGGCACGAAATCGAAGGGCAAAATCGACTATCATTTTGACTGAGCGAGCGCCACGTATAGTTCTAAGCACCCGAAAAACCCGTACCGCCCGCCCCCAACGTAGGGTATCACCTGCTATTAGAACGCTTGGGATGCTAGAGATAAAATCAACCCAACCCCATTTCAAAAACTGAACTGTATTTTCAGCTTTATATAACCGAAAGAAAAAATCGGCAAGGAAAATAAAGCAGATAATATTATCCATAATATCGAGGATTTTTCTTATATCAGGGTCTACTATGTTAAATACCGCCTCAATAAATAAGATAATTAGTACATAAACCGATAGAAATAAAATCATTATATCCATCGGGCCGACCTGTTGATTATTGTTAGATTTGTCTTTCATGGGTATACCCTCCAAGCTAATAATAGATGATGATGATGTGGCGTAGTATACCCCACCTTTTTATCTCAATCAAAAAGTAGGTTTCAGTTTAGTTGTCCTATCAATTTTTGACATGAAACGATTCGGCGATAAATTAAACCGATTGCGAAAACAGTCGGGCATAACCCAAAAACAATTGAGCGACATGTTAGAGATCAGCGAAAGTTTTATTTGGAAGTTAGAGCATGGTCAAAAAGTCCCTAATGCGGCCATGATTCTAAATATTGCCGATATTTTTGAGGTCTCTACAGATCAGTTAGCGTCAGAAACACGCAATATCAATATGTGGGGTGATTTTACACATCCTGTTCCTCAACAATTTATTTGACACAAGTTTAAGCCTATATTAAAATCTAAGGCATTATTAAAATAAATCTTAACAATGATGAATGAACAAGGAGGTTCAAATGAAGTTTGGAGGATATGCTGACAAAGTTGCTTGGGTTAATCTAAGTGATGGTAATGTAGAGTACAAAGGCATTGATGAAAATGATGCCAAAAAATATATTGGCGGACGTGGTCTGGGTGTAAAATATGTTTTCGATAATGGCCCGGAGGTTGATCCACTTTCTCCCGACAATCTTATGTGCGTCATGCTCGGCCCGTTGACCGGCACTGATGTGAATATGAGTGGTCGTCTATGCGTTGTCACCAAATCGCCCTTAACCGGAACTGTCACCGATAGTCATATGGGTGGCTGGACTGCGGCTAAATTAAAATGGGCTGGTTTTGATGGCTTGGTTTTCAAGGGCAAAGCTGAGAATCCGGTTTATGCTTACGTTGAAAACGGTGAAGTGACGTTGCACGATGCTTCTGATGTGTGGGGCAAAGGTGTCCACGAAACAGTAAAAACTATGCGTGAACGACATGGCGAAGAATGTGGCGTAATGTCTATTGGTCAAGCCGGGGAAAATCTGGTTAAATTTTCCAGTTGGGTCAACGCCGATGACCGAGCGGCGGGACGCGGTGGTACAGGCACTGTGGGGGGTAGCAAAAACCTTAAGGCGATTGTGATTAAGGGTGATAAGAAAAATAAACCCCAACCTGCAAACAAAGAAGCTGATAAAAAAGCTCGTAAAACAGCACTGGCCGCGATTATGGCCGAAGAAAACATTACTTCACCCAAAAAAGGTGGTTTGAGCGTTTATGGCACCAACGTGCTTATGAATATTAGCGAGAGCATTGGTGCTTTGCCAGCCAAAAACTCGCAATTTACCGCGTTTGGGGCAGAAAATTCCGAAAAAATCTCTGGCGAGCATGTCGTTAATAACATTTTGATAAGCAATCCTACCTGTCATGCCTGTCCTGTGGCTTGCAAGAAGCAAGTTGAAGTAACCGAAGGCCCCTTCAAAGTGCGTATGGAGAGCGTGGAATACGAGCCAGCTTGGTCTTTGGGTGCGAACTGCGGTAATAATGACATTAATGCGGTGGCATATATTATTGATTTGGCTAATGATCTTGGAATGGATGCCATTGAAATTGGTCATGTTATTTCGATTTATATGGAAGCCAGCCAGCGAGGATACACGAATGGTGATGGCAACCTAGAATGGGGCGATACTCAAGGCATGGCCGATATGGTGCGTAAGGTTGCCATGCGTGAAGGTGTGGGCGACAAATTGGCCGAAGGTCCGGCAGGAGCCGCTAAGGCTTGGGGACATCCTGAAATTTCTATGGATGTAAAAGGGCAAGGTATTCCGGCTTACGACCCCCGTGGGCTAAAAGGAATGGGCATTGGCTACGCGACTAGTAACCGAGGAGCTTGTCATTTACGAGCCTATACCCCCGCCGCCGAGTTAGGTATAATGCCTTTTGGGTCACTCAAGGTTGACCCGTTGGATTGGAAAGGCAAGGGTGGGTTGGCTAAAATCTTCCAAGATGTCCATGCTGTATCTGACTCGTTTAATATCTGCAAATTCTCAGCCTTTGCTCAAGGTATGGATGAATATACGGCCCAGTTTAATGGTGTAACTGGCCTAGAGTATAGCACTGAAGAAATGCTCCGGTGTGGTGAACGTGTTTACAACCTAGAGCGACACTATAATAATCTGGCTGGATTTGGCGAAGGTTCTGATACCCTGCCCAAACGTTTCACCGATGAGCCTAGCACCATGCCCGGCTCCGAAGGTCACGTTTGCGAACTCGACAAAATGCTTGAAGAATATTATCAAGAGCGAGGTTGGGTAAACGGGGTGGTTCCAGAAGAAAAGTTAAGAGAATTAGAGATTATTGAGTAGTGAATTAGTGAATTAGTGGATAGTTAAAAACAGTAGTGAGAGTATTATCCTCACTACTGTTTTTTTATCAGTATTAAACACCTACGAGGAAAACTACATACCTCGTAGGAGAGGTCGAGTAGTCTCCTTCAAGGTGTGCTTTTCTCTTACGTGCCCGAATGGGTATTGAAGGTGTTGGCCCAAACGAAGAGCAAGGCAGACCAAGGCCCATTATCCATTATATTCACTATTCACTATCAAACTATCCTCACCGCCCCGGTGGAAAAATACTGACATGGTCGTTAGGCGAAACAGAAATACTTAGCCCTCCAATGTAGTCTATATTTCTACCGTTCAAAAGCACGCGCCACATTGGTTTAATTTGATAAATCCTTTCTGTTGTAAACCACGGCGTACCAGTGGTATCAAGACGCTCACCGCCAAGCCAGTTGATGTCAAAAACATCTTGACGAGCATGAGGAAAATAATTGAAGAATTTTTGCAATAGCGTTTCTATAGAAGCTCCGATAGGCAGATGCACTTGGAATGTTTTGTGTCCGGTGATATTACGCATTTTACCAAAAAGTGATACATTCACCGAAAAATCACCATAATCTAGGGCACGGGCAATATAGTAGCCCTGAATCATCATGTGCAGGTGCATACTCAGCATCTTATTCCAACCAGCCAATGCGGTTGGCACAATGGCCTCACTGGGCATCTCCTCAGATAAAAAACGAGCAAATGTAGCATTGACCAGACTAATCGCTCCAGTGATATATATATCTGGTACGTGTATTTGACGTGGGCCATGTCCGGCATGTATCTGACCCGCCCGAAAAAGATACCGAGCAAAATCATCACTAAAATCAAGCCCCAATGTACGAGCCAGCCAAACGGTCATAAATCGACGACGCTCGGACAGATGTTTTTCGTCCGCTCCACGCTCCCAGCCTAAGATAATGGCTGTATCGTGATTTTGCAGTAAATAATCATAATTGCCTACGACCAACTCATGTCCTCGCTTAAAAAGCGGCTCGACGGTTTCCAACATCGCGTCAATATCGGTCTGCTCCAAATTTACGAACTTATACATTCGTTGCCATTCTTCTTCTGGAGTAGGTTCCAAATTGTTTAATATCACATGTTTTGAACTGCTATTTTGCCCATTGAATTGTTTAAAGGGATTCATTATAAGTCTCCATAGTGTACTCTGAGCGCAAACTGGAAAGCCTGTGGTCGGCAAGATGCTTGTGCTCCCAATCATCCACCACCACGTAACGATTTCCAATGCAGTTTTTCCAGCATCGCCTCAATAGCGGCTTCATCACCAGACACATCCACCTCTATCCGGCCCACCACCAACGAGCCAATTTTATGTGGTTCGCTTTTTCTAACTACCACCTGCCAATTATCAGCAACCATGACGTTTTCCTCTGTCTCAGTTGCATCCAGGTCGGTTAAATATTTTTTCATCAACCACAGAGGTATTCCAAAAATGAGTTTCATTGTTTCGTCACAGTCCTCCCCCAATCGGAGGGAACATACGAATATCATCTTCAATGGTCATAATTGTTTCCATACCCTTGATGTAACGCATATCTCGACCATTAATCAAAATTTGGATGGCTGTATACAGTTCACCTGTAGCAGGATTATGTAGTTTAGCATGCAGGTTAGGGTATTTGATAGACAACTCTTTTAACATCTGGCCTACGGTTATCTCTGACGCGGTATCAAGATGAACGGATTTGCTACCCGCAACATCTCGCAGTGTGGCATAAATTTTGATTTTCATTTTGCAATTTACTAGACCTGTTCGGCAATAACTTACCATCGCATAAAAACTCAAATTCGAGGTCTACGGAGTGCAAAAGCTTCTTGCTTTTGCCAGAGACAAACATGCAAAAGCAAGAAGCTTTTGCACTCCTTTATTGCCGAACAACTCTACTGGGCAACACTACAACGAATGATGAAAAAAACGAATAAAACCTCCCACATTGAGTAAATTTTATCTCATTTTGAGAGCTTCTTATATGCGAACAAGCCATATTCGTTGTATTCTGAATTCTATATGTAGTGTTGTTTTTAACCGAACTAAAAAAAGTTAGGTAAGAAAAAATCAATTAAAATAGAGAGGAAAAACAAAAGCCCCAAGCACAAAGAAATTTGACTTGGGGCTAACGTTACAAATTAGGTTGATGCTTGGCGGTTTAAGAACCACCATACAACCGCGACCATGAGGGTGAATCCGGCCAATAGGCCAACAGGGGCGGCGGTCTGTTTTTGTTGCGGGGTAATCTCGCTGAGCATGCTCCGAGCATAATCAAGAGCGTTTTCTTGTTTACGGATGTCGGCCAGTTGACGACCCAACTCTTGCACCAATGGACGTACTTGTTGTTCGTTGAGCATGGACATCTGGTCGCCCAGTTCAAGGATAAAGGGTTGTATCTGACTTTGGTTCAACTCGGCTAACTGCTCACCCAATTCTTGCACAAAGGGGCGAATCTGTTGGGTGTCCAGATCGGCCAACTGTTTGGTCAAATCTTTAACAAAGGGACGCAGTTGTGTCTCTTCCAACTCGCTTAACTGCTCACTCAAATCGCTGATAGATGGGCTACCTGTCCGTTTGCTCAACCACCAAACCAGTAGCACCATGCCCACGGTTCCAGCCGCGGTCAAGGCTAATTGCGGACGAGTCTCTGGTGGAATCAGATCATCAAGCATGTTTTTGGCAACCCCAGAAGCAAACTCAGTTTGTGAAGGGGCTGGCGGTGGGGGTGATACTGGCGGCGGTGGTGTCGGCATAGAATCGTCATCACTAGTAACGGGGGCAGGTGGTGCTAAACGTGCTTGAATCTGTTTGTCTAGCTCCTCTAACCCTTTTTGAGTTAACGATTCGGCGACACTGGTCATCAACCGTTGACCAACTCCTGCGATTTTACCGCCGATTTTGGCCTCACCACCATAATGCATGGTCGTTTCGGTATCGTCATCGTTCGCTGTTAGTCGTACCGTGCCATCGCCAGTCATGTGACCGGGCGCACCTTTGCCCTTAACCTGCATCTGATAACCGTTGGGGGCTTCTATGTCGGACAAGGTAACTGAGCCTTTAAATTTGCCTTGTACTGGGCCAACTTTAATCTTCATGATGCTTTCGTATTGATTCTCGCCGATTTCGGTGAGAGATTCGCAACCGGGTATAACCCGTTGTAAAACATCGGTATCCATAAGCGCATCCCAAACGGCTTGTTGGGGGGCTTGAAAAGTATATGTGCCTTCTAATTTCACTGGTTTACTCCTCGTTGATCATTTTTTAATTGTGTTGTTTTGTAACTTAGCGGGGAGGGGTACTTTTGCACCCTATAAAGATGAAGCGAATTATAGTCCAGTCTGATTTCATGTCAAATGAGTAGACATCTCTTATTTATTCAAATATCCTGTATTTAGCCTGCTAAACAAGGTAGCATAAGAAAAATTCCTCACCCTAACTTTTTCTTTGGTTCAGTTGAAAACAAGACTAGGAATCGGGATTAATTAACCTGCGCGTTTGCACATAAGAATGAATTTTTATGCTAGTCAAAATTAAGAGTTTGTCACATTGACCCTACGCCCATCAGGGTTTATAATCGGAGCAAAAATCACGACTTAAGATTTTGGGTTAATAGGTTACATCGGTAATCTGTACATTCAAAATCTACAATCCACATCAATGGCAACCTTAAACCGTGAAACTGTTGAGGAACGTTTAAAAACCAAGGGGAAGGCGCTAAGTCTTGAGAAAGAGAACCTTAATGGAGCCGACCTATCAAAATTGAATCTGTCCAACGTCAATCTGACGGGAGCCAAACTCAAGGGGGCAAACTTGTCAGGCTGTCAACTTCGTAATACAAATTTGGCCGGAGCCGATATGCGGAAGGTGAATTTAGCCAAAGCAAATTTAACCGGAGCCAACCTTAGCAAGGCTAATCTTACTCAAGCTGATTTAAGAGAGGTGTATCTCCTTAAAGCTAATCTGGTTGAGGCCAACCTAGAAAAAGCCAAACTGAATAAGACCAAACTTGATGGGGCTAACCTAACGCAGGCCAATTTATCCGGCGTTAACTTAGATCGGTCATACTTAGTGCGGACAAATTTAACGAAAGCAAATCTAAATGGAGCCTATTTAGGTGGTACAAATTTTCAGATGGCAAACCTAAATGAGACGAATCTCAATTGGGCTGACATGCGAAAATCATTTCTGGAACAAGCCGATTTAAGCGGTGCAAATCTGCGAGACGCTGTTTTGAATGAAACCAATTTTCGTAACGCCGTATACAATGAAAAAACTCAATGGCCCCGAAATTTTGACGTGCAAAGTGCAGGAGTGATTCGAAAAGAGGTGCCAACAAAGAAGAAGAAGAAAAAATGGTTTGGATTATTTTAAGGGTTATAATTGCAACCTCATAATATATACAAATATACGCCTTTATGGTCATTTGCACCCTGTATAGTTGCGAAATTTACTCATCAGTATTATAATTTGCACATTCGGGGTCTGCGGAGTGCAAAAGCTTCTTGCTTTTGCCGGAGACAAACATGCAAAAGCAAGAAGCTTTTGCACTCCTTTATTGCCAAACAACTCTAATAAGTTAGTTCCGAAAACGACTATGAAGGTCGCAGAATTTTCTATCTCTGAGGTGCGAAGTTCCTCGGAGGTGTTTGGAACAAAACCCCGCATTACTTTATGACAACAATCGGACAGCAGATGTGAACAATGATGCTCAGGCCGATATTTTTGAATGACGAGTGGCCGCGTATGGCGGTCAATTATTTTATTGACGTGTTGTGGGAGTAGAGTTGCTCTACGCTCAGAACGATAAACAACAGGAGTAATATAATGACAATCAGCTTAAACTGGGATTTAGAATCAATTTTTACTGGAGGTAGCCAATCATCAGCCTTGGCTGATTTCTTGGGACAGGTTATCGTCGATTTAGATGAGTTTCAACCCCATCTCGACCCGCTAACCTCACAAAATCAACCCGAGTGGGTGACTCGGGTTCAGAAGTTGTATGACCTCAGCGCCCGACTTCATCAAGCCTCGGCCTTTGTTGGCTGTTTGGTCTCGCATAACGTAAAGGATGATCGAGCCATTCAGCTTGATGCTCAAATCGACCAACTGTCGGCTCAACTTCGCACCCATTGGACAAAAATGAGTGCCCTATTCGCTGAACAAGACGAGGCCGCTTGGAACGATTTGGTCACTAATACCGACCTCAAGCTAACAGCTTTTAACTTAAACGAAGAACGCGATTTGGCTCGACAAAAAATGCCTCCTGAGCTAGAAGCTTTGGCCGCTGAACTCTCCGCGGACGGGTATCATGGTTGGAATCGACTGCATAATACCGTTAGTGGTGACAAACAGGTCACACTATCAAAAGAAGAACTGTCACTCGGACAGCTTCAAAATCGGTACGAGGATGATCCTGACCGAGAAATACGTCGCGAAGCCTATGAACTGTACGAAGCGTCATGGACGGAGTTAGAAAAAACATGCGCCACCGCGCTAAATAATCAAGCCGGTTTCCGGTTGACCCTA
This sequence comes from Anaerolineales bacterium HSG25, assembly GCA_030377865.1. Taxonomy (GTDB): domain Bacteria; phylum Chloroflexota; class Anaerolineae; order 4572-78; family J111; genus JAUCGB01. The sequence continues at coordinate 43,237 of JAUCGA010000018.1, forward strand.
TACAAAAATCGTGGCTGGGATTCTGTGCTAAAAGAGCCGCTGATGAATAACCGTATCAGCCGCGATACTTTGGATGCCATGTGGTCAACGATTGATAGCAAAAATGGTAAACTGCTTGACTATTTCACCGCCAAAGCTAAACTATTGGGCATCGATCAACTGCACTGGTATGACGTTTTTGCGCCAATCAGTCAGGTAGCCAAAACCTTTACCTACCAAGAAGCGGGCGATTTTGTCATCGAGGTGATGGAGCGCTTTAATCCAGATATTGCTCAGTTTTGCCGCATGGCAATCGACAAAGAGTGGGTTGAATCAGAAAATCGGCCCGGCAAACGAGCCGGTGGATTTTGTACAAGTTTTCCTCTTATCGGTGAAACACGTATCTTTATGACCTATAATGGTAGTTATAACGGCATGTTGACCTTGGCTCATGAGTTAGGTCACAGCTATCATGACTGGGTTATGCGTGACCTGCCGTATGGGGCACGACATTACACGATGAGTGTGGCTGAAACAGCCAGTACCTTTAACGAGTTGGTGGTCAATGATGCTAGTTTACGCGCTACCAATGACTCAAAAGAACAGTTAAGCCTATTGGGGGCAAAGCTGAACAACGCGGCCATAATGCTGATGAATATCAAAACTCGGTTTGATTTTGAGACTGCCTTTTTTGAGCGTCGAGCCAAGCAACAACTGAGCGTTGATGAGCTGAACGAACTCATGGTTACAGTTCAAAAAGCCGCATTTAAAAATAGTTTAGCCAACTACCATCCTCATTTTTGGGCCTCTAAACTCCATTTTTATATTACCGACGCACCGTTTTATAACTTCCCCTATACCTTTGGGTATCTGTTTAGTAATGGCGTTTATGCTCAAGCCTTGAGTGAGGGGCCGGCCTTTGTTGACCGTTACATCGCCATGTTGCGCGACACCGGTTCGATGGACACCGAAACGTTGGCCCAAACCCATCTTGGAGTCGATTTGACCAAACCAGAGTTCTGGGAAACCGCGCTCGACCGCGTATTGGGCGATGTGGATAAGTTTATAGCTTTGGTGTAGTGCCAATAGTGATTATAATTATTGACTATATTTTTAGAGTTATCGCTAAATAGTAAAAGTTCAGTAATGCCGCCCTAGAAACCCGATTTCTTTGAGAAATCGGGTTTCTGATGCTCTTTCTGGCGAGTTCACTGAATATTTACCCTCAAACAGTACCACTTTAGGTTCTCTGGTAGATTCCGTGCAACTCGAAATTGTGACCTAAATTAGATACTTTGATGGGGCAATCTTCCCGCAAATTTAAAACTTGCGGGAAGATGATGACACAACCATGACGCTTGCACGAAAAGCCCCAAACATCCCCACTTTATTTGACCAAACTACCGATTAGCATGCCAAACCGCATATTCCATGATATAGTCATGGATGTCTGATCGCTTATCAGTAGCTTCCAAATCACACAAAGGAAAATGATAGCGGTTGTCTTGGTATGCCACCTCGACAATAATACCTCGCATATCATCGACCATTGTCATGGAACGAACCATAACCTTTGCATCAGTTGGGATTGGCCCTCGTTCTTGGAACTCTGCTACTTCGGCCTTAAAGGGGAAGCGTAGCACCTTCTTTAAGTGAGTCTCCCATCGTTCCAATATAGCCCCTTCATCTTGGGGGTCTACCCCTTTGAGTATCTCTGCAATCGCCCGTCCCTCTGGCCCTAGATGTACCCAAGCATACTCACTTTGTAACTGCCCTATAACCCTATCTACATCGGCGAGAGTATCACGCGGGGTAGCTGGTTCAATATCATCGGGAAAGAGATAATACTCGCTCCAAGCAAACCCGGCCTCTTCCCCTTGTTCAACATAGCCGGGAGGAAGATTTTTTAGGGTAATACTGTCAAACTGCAATAAAATATTGCCGTGCTCAGGTTGAACCTCTTTTACTCGAGCTTGCCAGCCGCTAATATCAGCCCCAGTATCTACATCTTTTTGATTCGGTTTTAGTACCACCGAATCGCCTACTTTAAATTGATGACTCATTATGTTATCTCCTAATGGTTAAAATTACCAGAAGTTTATCATTTCAACATGACTAAAACAATATCTGACAGGATTAACCGGATTGACAGGATTACAAGCAAAAAAATCCTGTTGATCTTGTTAATCCTGTCAAAAAATACTTTTGATTTATCAATATATCAGGTCATGAATGAAACGACAAACTCTTGAATTACCTCGGCATTATATAGACTATCAAGCGATGGGACAACATTTGGATCATTGTAAACACCAGCCCCAACTTCCCCTGAAACACATAACTTCAAAAAAGGAGCATGCCCCCTCCTGTGTTCATCAAATAAGGCAGTTCCAACTTTTAAATTCTCCCAACGTTCCCTGAGCTTGTCGAAGGGAACTGGCTTCGACAGGCTCAGCCAACGCTTCTTGGGAGGGTTATTTTTCTGGAACTGCCTAAGCTAAAAATATTGGGCATATTCTTGATTCTCAGCATTGCCATGCAATTTATCAAGGCACTGTCTCAATTTTGTACAGGATAATAGTCGGCACCCCAAGTGGATTATAAGCCCGATGCAGATCATGCAAAAATAAACCCTTTTCAGCTAACATAAGCCGTGCCTCCGTATCAGAGCGCCAACTTGGAAAGGCAATTAGATCACCCGGTTTGGCTTTGTCGTGCAGGTCAGAAGGAGTCGACCAGTATTGCAGATCATACGGGTAGCCGGACAGATAAAAACGCCAGTGAGTGCCTAACCAACGATGATGTAGAGTGACGTTGTCTCCATATTGGCCGTGTAAATAGTTGACTATTTGGTCGATACCAGCCCAAGTGCCGCTATTACTGCCAAGCGGATACCGACCACTAACCGCGTCCTGCACAGGTTGCCAGAGTGTTATCATCAAAAGAATAGTGATAATGATGTAATACACGATACGTAATGCGTGATGCATGGGGTGTGAGATTTGAAATACAGATAATCGAGTAAAAGGCATGCTGATTGGCATAAAAAGGGCACGGGCAAACAGTAAGGCCATGATGGGGATGAGACCAAGCAAATAACGATCCCAAATCTGAAAGGTTAACAGACTGTGAACAAGGAGAAAAGTCACGCCGAATAGAAACAATAACCAATCGGTCAGCATGGTCGGGGTTAGGTCAAGCCAAAAAGATTGCCCTAACAAAAAAAACACGCCGACGATACAAAGAGTATTGAGCATTGATGAACCTGTTCCATACCACAACAGTTCCAAAAACCCAGTGAGGCGTTCAGCAAAATTGGCTCCATCAAGATACAATCCACCATAATTAGAGGCACTATGAGTTAGGAAATCTGGTACGTCAACTCGTTGCAGTTCCCATAAGAAAAGCCCGCCCATAACCACCATGATGCCAAGCAAAAAATGAAACATTTTACCAATCATCATCTGATTATGTCTTGATTGCAACCGAGTTTGCCACCAGACAAGTGCCATGCATCCGAGCAAGAGTGGGGCAAAAAAAATGGCCTGTTGTTTGGTGGCAAAGGCTAAACCCAAACAAAATCCGGCTCCGCTAAACTGTTGATAGCTAATCAATAGACAGCCTAACAAAATCAAAAAGACCAGTAATGGGTCGGTAAAAACTGTCGGGGCAAACATGATAGTAAATGGTGATAACGCTACTAACCAAGCCGCCAATATCCCTATTGATGGGTTGTACAAGCGTCTGCCCCACCAGTATGTTAATCCGACGATGCCCCCTGTTAGCAACAACGAGGCCAACCGAGCCACGGTTTCGGTTGGCCCTAGTAACCACATAAAACCGGCAATCAGGTAGATGAATAATGGTGGCTTGTCGATAATTGTTTCGGCTAACCAAAAATCCTGACCCGTCGCTATCTGCAAGGCCCAAGTCGCATACAATGCCTCATCATGATGAAAGCGTTGGCTCACCAACAAAGATGCGGGGAGTTGTGTTGCGGTAAAAATAGCTATAAGTACAAAACTTGGCTCGCTATAATACAATAATCGTTTAATAGTAGAAAATTCGATCTGTTTTCCTCCAGCAAATTAGCTTGAAGCATGTCAACTTCCCACGTACCACCAATAACATGGCATGATTATAATCTAACATTGCCAAGCTATTATCACCTCAAAAGTTGTCTTTTTCTCAACCTAACTAATTTATGCTATAATTACCCTGCTCGATAAATCTCTACACATTACGTAAAAAACCTTATGAAAAAATTAGGCTCATCATCCCTTTATCGTCGGTTGCAACCGCCACCAAGTTTACATCCTAAAAAACTAGCTAACCAGAATGTAGAATCGTTAGCCCAAGAAATAAAAGATATGACCGCGCTCTATAATGCCGGTATTGCAATCGGTTCGGCTTTGAGTTTGCAAGAGATCGTTTGGACATTATATAAAGAGTGTAGTCGGTTACTAAACACAGCCAATTTTGCTATCGCTATTTATGATGCCGCTAACGACGCACTAAGCTTTGGCCTAGTTTTTGATGGAAAAAAACAAATTGCTCCATTTGCAGTACGCTTCTCAAGTAACCGACGTTTAACGAAACTTCTCATCTCCAACAATCGCCCTACCCTTTTTGTTGATCTAACCGACACCGACTATCAAACCGAACTAAACCGTATTCAGCCTGACACTCCTATCCGAGCTTGGCTGGGCATGCCTATTGGAGCCACCACCAAAGAAAAGGCCGAGGGAGCGTTACTGTTTTGGGATTATAAAGCTAACTGCCTTACCGAGCGCGATGTCTGGTTAGCCTCAGCATTGAGTATTCAAGCCGCCATTGCTATTCGTAATATACGACTACACGAAACATATCAGCGACAAGCTCAAGAGTCTATGGCTCTCAATGAGGTTGCCCGCACCTTGGCCTCAACCCTATCTTTGGACGAGGTTCTAACTCGGATTATGGAGCAGGTCGAGACATTGCTTGATTCAGAAGCAGGTTCGTTGCTTTTAACCGACCATATGACAGGTGAACTTGTCTTCCAGATAGCCTTAGGGGGTAAAGCCGATGAGATTAAACCATTCCGAATCCCTAAAGGGCAAGGAATTGCCGGAGAAATTGCTTTAACAGGTAAATCTTTACGAATATCCGATGCTCACAAGGACAAACGCCACTTTAGGGCACTCGACAAACAGACCGACTTCTTAACCCGAAATATTTTGGGCGTGCCATTAATTTTGCATGATAATGTCATTGGGGTGCTAGAAGTTATGAACAAACGGCGGGGGAGCTACAGCCAAAGAGATTTAGAGTTAATGGAATCGATTGCCTCCTACGCCGCCATTGCCATTGAAAATGCCCGATTACATGAGCATGTATTAGAAGAACGGAATCGGGTCATTGCGGCAGAAGAGCAAGCTCGTAAAGAGTTAGCCCGTGATTTACATGACGGGCCAACCCAACTCGTCGCCAGTATTATGATGAGCCTCGACTTTACTAAAAAAGCCCTTGAAAAAGACCCCTCCCTAGTGCCTCGCGAATTAGATGAAATGACCGACTTAGCCGGACGCGCCAGTCATCAAATGCGAACACTACTATTTGAGTTACGCCCACTAGTCCTAGAAACAAGTGGTCTCCAACCCGCAATTGAGATGTTCTTGGAACGACGACAGAAAGATATTGGTGGTTTACCTCGGCTAATGCTTAAAATTGAGGCCAATACTCCCTCTGGTGAGATTTCTCGGGTTGACAAGAAAACAGAAACGACTATATTTGCCATCGTTCAAGAAACGGTCAACAATGCCATAAAACACGCTCATGCCCAAAGTATCATCGTTACCCTCCGAGATGACTATGATGGGCTGTATACAAGTATTGTTGATGACGGATCCGGATTTAATGTAAGTGCCGTTATGAGCAGCTATGAGTCGCGAGGCAGTTTGGGCATGGTCAACCTGCAAGAGCGCACCGAAATTATTGGTGGTGAGCTAAAGATCGAATCAACAGAAGGCAAAGGCTCCAAATTTATCTTGTATGTTCCCAACGAACAGGCGGAACGAGCTAAACGCCGAGTCGTCACCGGGCCGTTACGGCTTCCACCAAATATGCGGTAGAAAATCAAAATACAGCTATGTTACAAAATAGGCCACGCGAACGCGTGGCTTTTTCTATTAGGGCCGTAAATATTCAGTGAACTCGCCAGAAGGAGCGTCAGAAACCCGATTTCTTTAAGAAATCGGGTTTCTAGGGCGGTTTTACTGAACTTTTACTTAGAGCCTATAAACAGGAACCAAAAAATGGAAAATATCGCCTTCATTAAACTAAGAGACTGGATCACTGCTGACGACCCACGGGTTGCGGGTCTCGGTATCATGCTGGTCATTATCGCCACTGGCGGTACGGTCGGCCTGTTATTTGGTGGCTTAGGGCCAATTATCGCCATAGGATTACTGGCCGCCCTAACTCTCGGCGTATTGATGTTACAAAGTACCCAAGTCGGCCTATTTGTGCTGGTTGGCTTAATCTGTTTACTACCATACGGCGCGCTACCATTTAAGGTCGGTTTTCGTCCAACCTTTTTAGACTTTGTCTTACTGGCTTTGTTTGGGGTATGGGGTTTACGTCTATTGACCGGGCAACAACGCCGCTTTGTCATGTCTCCCATTGGGGGATGGGTTTTAGCCTTTTTAGGCTGGGCCGGATTCACCTTCATCTTTGGCTTGCGCTACGGTGGCCTCAACATGACCATCACCCGTAATTTTTTAGAGATTATGCTCTCGGTGGGTCTCTTTTTTATGGTCGTAAACCAAGTTAGAACCAACGCCCAACTAGAGCAAGTATCACGAGCTATCATACTAGCCGGTGGACTAACTTCCACCTTGGGAATTTTTTTTTACGTCATCCCCGGCGAATTAACAATCCGTTTGCTCTCTTTGTTACGAGTATTCCAATACCCAACCGACAATATCCTACGCTTTATTGAGGATGACCCCGAACAACCCATGCGAGCCATTGCCACCTCGATTGATCCGAACGCTTTGGGCGGGCTGATGGTATTCCTGACGATAATCACCTTTGCTCACCTATTTGCCACCCAGCCGATTATGCCCCGTCCCTATCTGATTATCATTGCTGTATTGATGGCTCTGACTCTGTACCTGACATTTTCGCGAGGCGCATTGTTGGGTGTAGTAGCCGGTCTAGGAGCGATGAGTCTGCTCCGCTACCGCAAACTAATCATCGTCATGATTGTTGTCGCCGCGCTCATGCTGATTTTGCCTCAAACCCAATTTTATGTGACCCGTTTTATTGAAGGGATTCAGGGTCAAGATTTAGCCACTCAAATGCGATTTGGCGAATATAAAGATGCCTTTGACCTGATTAGCCGCTACCCGTTTACGGGAGTCGGGTTTTTTGGTACGCCCGACATCGACATCTACGTCGGAGTATCGAGTGTTTATCTACTGTTAGCTCAACAAATGGGTATTATTGGGGCAGGTCTCTACATTATAATCGGGGTCAGCTATCTGATTATCATGCTCAAAACCATTCAGCAAGTTCCGATTGACCATCCGCTCCAAACACCGCTCTTGGCCTACGGGTTCGCTATTTTGGGGGCTATGGTCGGGGGAGTGTTTGACCATTTTTATTTCAACCTAACCTTTATCCACGTCGCGGCCATCTACTGGTTGACGATGGGGTTAGGCATGACGACTGTTGTTCTTTGGCGGGAGGAGTTAGCGACGAAAGATCAATGAAGCATGCCCCTTAATGATAAAAAAGCGGTGCAGGATGACTATCCTGCACCGCTAAGTAAGCAAAAAATTTCTTCGGAACACCTACGAGGAGAACTACACACCTCGCAGGTGGCAATATCTCCCGTTCTTCATTCTTCGGTAAAAGTTCAGTAAAATAGCCCTAGAAACCCGATTTCTCAAAGAAATCGGGTTTCTGACACCCTTTCTGGCGAGTTCACTGAATATTTACCTTCATTCTCGTTCCTACGGATAAACTCGCCCTAAAGTACGCGGGAACGGGTTCGTCTCACGAGCATGATGGATGCCCGCAATCCAAGCCACAGTACGCTCAACCCCAAGGCCAAAGCCACTGTGCGGCACACTACCGTATCGACGCAAATCGAGATACCATTTGAACGCCTCTTCCGGCAGTTTCTCCTCATGGATGCGTCGCAAAAGCAGGTCAGGGTCGCTGATACGCTCACTGCCACCGGTAATCTCGCCATACCCTTCGGGAGCGAGCATGTCCACACTTTTACATACTTCCGGTCGGTCGGGCCACGGCTCCATGTAAAACGCCTTACATTGGGTCGGGAAACCGTAGACAAAAACCGGCTGGTCGTACAGTTTGGTCAACTCGGTTTCATGCGGACTACCAAAATCGTCTCCCCATGTAATATCAAGCAGTTTCTTTTGAGCAGGATCAGTCATACCAGCCTGAATCTCTTTGATTTTATCGACGGCATCATCATACGACACCCGTGGAAACGGCGCTAACACCTTTTCTAGCATGGTCGTATCCCGCTCTAACACCTTCAACTCCTCGGCTCGTTCCTCTAAACAGCGTTGCACCACCGCGCTGACCATCTGCTCCTCAATTTCCATCATACCGTCAAGGTCACAAAAGGCCATCTCCGGCTCTAACATCCAGAACTCGGTCAAATGGCGGCGAGTTTTACTCTTTTCAGCGCGGAAGGTCGGCCCAAAACAGAAGACCTTACCAAAAGAGTAGATGTTTGCTTCATTATAAAGCTGTCCAGTCTGCGCCAGATAAACCGTATCGCCAAAATATTCCACCTCGAACAGGGTGCTAGTTCCCTCACCCGCGGCCGGAGTCAGGATGGGCGTACTCATCTCGACAAACTCCTGCCCATTGAGCCACTCCCGCAAAGCCTGCATGATGGTCGCCCGTAAGCGGAGCAAGGCCCACTGCTTACGACTACGAATCCACAAATGGCGGTTTTCGAGCAAAAATTCCACCCCATGCTCTTTGGGCGTAATCGGATACTCCTCGGCAATTTGCACCACCTGTAAATCAGCCGCGTCAATCTCATACCCCTTCGGCACACCGGGAGCGCGCTCGTTTTCTTTGACCGTACCTCGCACAATAATGGCCGATTCTTGCGATAGTCGTTTACCGGCTTGAAACACCTCCGGCGGTAGGTTCGGCTTGAAAAGTACCACTTGGGTAATACCGGTGCCGTCCCGCAACCGCAAAAATTGAATCTTCCCTTTACCTGTTTTGGCGTATAACCAGCCTTTTATGGTTACTTCTTCGCCAACATGATTGGCAATGTTCTGGATTGAAATTGTCTTCGTCATTAAAAATTTCCTTTTTATAGGGCATTACGCCCCTATTTTGGTAAATATTCAGTGAACTCGCTAAAAAGAGCGTCAGAAACCCGATTTCTTTGAGAAATCGGGTTTCTAGGGCGGTTTTACTGAACTTTTACCTATTTTGAATCAAGTATCTTAGCCATGTAATATTCGTCAACATATCTACCGTCAACCAACAACGCCTGCCGACGAAATCCTTCAATCTCAAACCCCATGCGATGGTAAACCGCAGAGGCGGCATGGTTATCGACCATCACCGTTAGCTCTAATCGTTGAATTCCATGCGTTTGTGCCCACTCATCAAGATGAATAAACAACCGCTTACCCAAACCCAAGCCGGTAAAGACTTGCAACACCCCAACCACCACCGAGGCGCAATGACGATTTCGGTTATAGGCTCCGCCCATAGCTCGGATATAGCCCACCACGCCTCCCTCCACCTCGGCGACTAAAATTGTTTGATTGGGTGTCGCTAAAATCTGCTCAATCTCCTGCTGTTGCTCGGCTAGGTTTGTTTTACGCTCCCCCGGCTCCAGCATCATAAAATGCGTCTCTCGATCAAGAAGTTGTCTCAAGTTCAGGAACGCTTGTGTATCACTGGTTCTAATTTCTCGAATTTCCATGTTGACTTCCTAGTCTATGAGATTAAATAGAAAAATGTAGATAAGTAAAAATTGATGTGGTGGTCAAGATGATGTTGGAGTGCAATGGGTTCAGCCATTGCCTGTAGCAACGGCTAAACCCGTTGCACTCCGTTTTCAACATCAAGCTGACCGCTACAATAAGTAAAAATTGAAGTATAGGCTTCTACTTCCTACTTCCTAATGAATGAGATTTTTTTAACTTGTGTATAAAGACGCTGATTGAAATCAGCGTCTTAAACGGAAAACCTGCTTAAGCAGGTTTCTCGTGTCAGCATAAGAATTCATTCTTATGTGAAAACGTGCAACTTAATTAATACCCATTCTTACTCCCCTGATTATCCGCGTTAATGTAGATTTTACCAACTTTGGCGACTCGTTTTGGACGGCTTGCCAAAGCCCTGACTCTGCTTTATGATAAGCCAATGCAATCTCAGTTTGAACGTTTCAACCTGCGGAGTTACGCGCTCCGATTTATCGCTTGGCCGTGGGAATCATTACTCCTTATTATGGGGTTAGGGTGGCTTTATTTGCAAACCATGCCCCCCGGCATGAGTTCTTGGCTCATCGAAGGATGGGACTCGGCGGTCCTACAAATCACGGGCAGTACATGGGGCATCCCCCACTCACCCGCCTACCCGCTATACACCATTCTCGCCAACCTGTTTGTCCGTTGGCTCGACCTGATTCCGAGTCTCAACCAGACCAGTGTAGTCTGGCGAGTTAGTTTTTGGTCAACCTGCACCAGCCTCTTGACCGTATTGTTCCTCTATTTTACAATTTGGAAATTGAGTCGAGACCGGATTACCGCGCTCGTCGTCAGTGCAGTGCTGGGCATCAGTTTTGTCTTTTGGCGAGCCGCCATCATGGCCGAGGTCTACAGCCTCAACGCCTTAATTTTCGTTCTGACCTACTGGTTAGCCCTAACTTGGACAACCTACCGCCGTAACCGCATGCTGATAGTTTTGGGCTTACTGCTTGGCGCGGGCGTGGTTCATCACCGCACGGCCTTTATATTACCGCCGACCATCGCCCTGGGAGTACTGCTCCATTCGTGGCACAGTTGCCCTCGCGACACTCGCCCCATGCGACGGCTTCCCCGCATCGCCACCCGTTTGTCGATATTAACCGGCATGGCCTTTGTCCCCCTGCTGACCTATTTGTACCTACCTTGGGCGGCCCAGAACCGAATCGGACAAACATGGCTCTACGCTGATGCGTCTGACTGGAACACCTTCTGGTTCATGGTGATGACCCGCGAATGGTGGGGTTTAGTTCAACCTCCGGCAAACTCTGCCGAATGGCTGACCGCGTTCAAGGCACTGTTTCAGCAACAGGCTGACCAAATTACCGCTGGCGGGGTGATATTTGGCCTCATCGGTTTACTACTGGCCTACCGCCGACTGTGGCTCTTTGGCCCACCACTCATCGCGCTAACCTTCTTCGGCACGGCCTACAAAGTCGCCGACCTAGACAGCATGCTCATCCCCTTAACCCTAACCTTATGTGTCGGATTAGGCATATTTTTTGGGAGCATAACCTTCACCCTAACTCGCTGGTCAATCCTTTATATCCGCATCCGTGATGTACGACGCAAACTGGTTCGGCAAACGACACGTGTGCTTATCGGCCTGATAATCATGGGCGGAGGCTACCTCATCTACAACCCCATCGCCATGACCAATTACGCCGAGGTTGATTTAAGTGGCGATTGGCAAGCCGAAGATTTGGTCGAAGAGGTGGTGGCGATTGCCAAAGCCGGAACCCCGTTAACCATCATCGGACAAGATAACAGCGTTCTACCTGACTTTATTTATGCTGATGTGGTGTTGGGTTACGACATCGAGCCGTTATCGACGACCACACTCAGCCGCATGTCGGATGTAGAGAGCCAACAGGTACTTCAACATGCTTTGGCCGACAATCGGCGGGTTTTGATTGATTTGGAGAGCATCGAGTTAGGCTTCATTCCGTGGCTCAACACAGCCATCGCTAACGGGCAGATATTCCTCGCCCCGACTGGACATCCCTATTTATGGGAGTTGATTCAGCGTGGCAAAAACCATGAGCTACCGCCGTATGAGCTATGGCAAACCTTACCCACTGGTCAATTTTTAGAGGGGCAAGTGTCGGTCTTAGCCAGTCACCAGCAGATTCTCCATAAACGGACGGGCTGTTTTCTGCGCCTAACCCTCTTCTGGCAGGCCCACAACCCGCTTGATGAGGATTATTTTGTGGCCGTGCAACCCCTTGGTGGTGATGCGGTGCTGGACAAAAATGACCACCTCGGCCTAATGCGGGGCTTTTTGCCGACCTCCCAACTCGGTACTGGCGAAATCGTCCGCGACGAGGTCGATTTGCTCATCCGCCAACCGACCGACCTACCGTTAGTTAGCCTCGTGGTCAACCTCTATCAGGTACAGGGCAACGAGTTCCCTGCTTTCGGTGAAATTGAACTACCCATCATGGCTGATGGTAAACAGTGCGAATGATAGGATAAAAATTGGTAAATATTCAGTGAACTCGCCAGAAAGAGTGTCAGAAACCCGATTTCTTTGAGAAATCGGGTTTCTAGGGCTACTTTACTGAATTTTTACAAAGATTTGTGGTGGTCAAGATGATGTTGGAGTGCAATGGGTTCAGCCATTGCTTTTGGCAACGGCTAAACCCGTTGCACTCCATTTTCAACATCAGTCTGACCACTACAATTTTTACAAAGAGTGGTTCAGTTTTAAAAACTGAACCACTCTGAAACACCTAAACCTCGCTACTAGCAAAGGCCAACACAAACCCGTTACAATCTTTTATGGCAAATTCGGTGCGACCATAAAATGTGGTGTGTAACGGCTGTACAATCTCCACCTTATCCTGCAAAGCGCCATGCAGATTGCTCACATTATCCACATCAATATACAAGGTCAACGCTCCGCCACCGCTCTGGTCGGCTAGCGCGGGAATCTCCTCTAGCAGGCTTTCTCGTTTTTGAAACATCAACGTAACACTATCCCGTTGCATCATGGCCCAAGCAAAGTCACCTTTTTCGGGCACGGTAGCCATCAGTTCAAAGTCTAGCTGAGTCTGGTAATACTCAATCGTTTGATTAACACTCTCTACCATTAAGTTTGGGGTTACGGTTTTAAAGCTCATAATTGTATAGCTCCTTTATTTGGGTAAATATTCAGTGAACTCGCCAGAAAGAGCGTCAGAAACCCGATTTCTTTAAGAAATCGGGTTTCTAGGGCCGCTTTACTGAACTTTTACTTATTTGGGGTGTTTCTATTGGATGGTTAAATGGGAACTTAGGCAATTCCAAGAAAATAAATCTCCCAAATTGAGCAGAGTCTCTACCCCCCTCAGTCCCCCCTACTAGGGGGGAAGCGGCTCCTCCCCCTAGCAGGGGGAGGCTGGGAGGGAAGGGTTGTTCAGTTCTAATCTATATGAGCATAATCGTGACGCTACAAGCGTCACCTACAGTAATTTTGTCAGACATGAGGCCGTGTAGGTCACGCTTGTAGCGTGACAAGCATGGAGAACTGAACAGCCCTAGGGAGGGGGTAGAGTATCACAATGGTTTTGGGAGGTTTTAAACCCCAGACCTAACAGGTTTGGAAAACCTGTTAGGTCTAAAGCATAGACATAACTTAGCCGAACATCTATAACGCATCACGAATCACGTTTCACGAATTACGAATCACGTTTCACGCATCACGAATCACGTTTCACGCATCACGTATCACGTTTCACGAATTACGAATCACGTTTCACGAATTACGAATCACGTTTCACGAATTAAAAATATTTGGGTAACCAATCGCCATGCGCCTCAATCAACTCATCGACCATCGCCCAAATCTGGTCTAAATCCAGTTCGGCGGCGGTGTGAGGGTCGAGCATGGCGGCATGGTAGATGTTGTCACGTTTTCCGTTGAGCGCGGCTTCAACGGTTAAGAGTTGGACATTGATGTTGGTTTGCATGAGCGCGGCCAGATGAGCCGGCAGTTCGCCCACCACCGTCGGCTGGATACCGTTGCGGTCAACCAGACATGGCACCTCGACACAGCAGTAGGGCAGGTTATCAATCAGCCCCTCGTTCATGACATTGCCGTAGATGGTGCGGGGCGTGCCGGTCTCCATGCTGTGGATAATCAGCGAGCCGTACTCCACACTCGATTTGACCTCGTTCATAGTGCGGATGGTTTCTAAACTCCAGGCCATGCTTTCGGGCATGACCGCGTACTGTGCCAACTCGGTTTGCAGTTGTGCCAAATCGGCCTCGGTAATCTCCCCCTCGGCGGACTGCATAAACTCCCAAGCCCGAATCTGCATCTTACAGCGGGCGATATACTCATCTAACGGAATGTTATATTTGTCGATTAAATCAGGCCGGTTTTGTTTGATAAACCACGGCACATACTCGCTGAAATGTTCACTCGATTCGGTCACAAAATAGCCGAGCCGGTTGAACATGTCGTATCGCACCCGATTCCAAGACGGTACTCGCTCCTCGTCATGCACCTGTTGAATCAGGGGATAAAGGTTTTCGCCGTTGTGCCGTTCAAACTTGAGGTAGTAGGCCATGTGATTGATGCCCGCCACCAGATAGTTGATCTCCTCGACCGGCACACCGATGTCGGTTGCCAGTTCGTGGGCGGTGTGGGGCACGCTGTGGCACAACCCGACGGTTTTGATGCTGGTGGCGTTGCTGATGGCCCAGGTGTTCATAGCCATCGGGTTGACGTAGTTCAGCAGAAGAGCATCAGGACATAGCTCCTCCATGTCGTAGCAAATATCGAGCAGAACGGGAATCGTCCGCAAGCCACGCATGATACCCCCAATGCCAAGCGTGTCGCCGATGGTTTGACGCAGACCGTATTTTTTGGGAATCTCAAAGTCGATGATGGTACTCGGCTCGTACCCCCCGACCTGAATCATAGTGATGACATAGTCCGCGCCGTCGAGGGCGGCGCGGCGATTGGTAGTGGCCTCAATGGTCGGGTTAGCGCCCAACTGCTCGGCTACCTTATGGCACACCGTGGTCGATTCGGCCAGCCGTTTTTCATCAATGTCATGCAGAACAATGGTTGAATCGGCCAGTTCGGGGAACTGCATGATGTCCCCCATGAGGTTTTTGGCGAAGACGGTGCTTCCGGCACCGATAAAGGTTATCTTTGGCATAGTTTCTCCTTAATAGTTAGCGATAACGTCAACGCTGTCAGTGATGGTAAAAATTTTTTTTGACAGGATTTACAGGGATAAAGGAGTGCAAAAGCTGATTGCTTTTGCATGTTTACCTCTGGCAAAAGCAATCAGCTTTTGCACTCCTATAATGACCTAACTCGATTCTCGGACAATCAACTCAACCCCAAGTTTGATGGGAGAGATGGTCAGTTTGGGGTCGTTAATCATGGTTAGTAGGCGAGTCATGGCCTGTTGTCCCACCTCATACTTATTGACCCGCACCGTACTCAAAGCCGGATGGACGAGATTTGAGAAATAAATATCATCAAACCCAACAATGGCGCATTGGTCGGGAATAACGATGTTAAGCTCGCGACAGGCTTGGATGACTCCGAACGCTAACAAATCGTTATAGGCGATAATGGCCGTGATGTGGGGATGTTGGCTCAACAACTGTTTGCTCTGCTCGTACCCTTGGGCTTGAGTCGGAATGCTAAAAATGACCCGATTCGCCGAGTCGGCCAAGCCTTGCCCCTGCAACGCAGTTTGATAACCCTGCAACCGTTGCCCCCGTCCGGTGATGGGTTTGGGGCCAGCGAGCATGGCAATCTCTTGATGGCCTCGCTCTAGCAGATGGTTGACCGCCTGTTGCACCCCATGTGCCCCGTCGAGCAATACCACGGCCACGTTGGGATGTTGCAACAGATGGTTAATCAACACCACGGGGCGGTACTGGTTGACGAAACTCAGTAGACGATCATCGTAATATTCCAATGGAAAGAGAATGATGCCGTCAACACTGTGCGCGGCCAACGATTCGAGCGCTTTTTGTTGCTCATGCAAGTTATCGTCGATGTTGCACAGCAG
This sequence comes from Anaerolineales bacterium HSG25, assembly GCA_030377865.1. Lineage (GTDB taxonomy): Bacteria > Chloroflexota > Anaerolineae > 4572-78 > J111 > JAUCGB01. The sequence continues at coordinate 59,252 of JAUCGA010000018.1, forward strand.
GACGTTGTAGCCGTTTTGCCGAGCTACATCTTGCACCCCGCGAGCCACCTCAGCAAAAAAGGGGTTGGTAATATCAACCACAATCAGCCCGATGGTGAGAGTGCGTTGGGTGATTAAGCTCCGTGCCACCAAATTAGGGCGATAGCCAAGTTCGGCAATAATCGCTTCGATTCGTTGCCGTGTTTCGGCGGAGATTTCACCTTGATTATTGACCACCCGCGATACAGTTTTTATCGATACGCCTGCTTTTTCGGCGACATCTTTCATGGTTATGGCCATTATGACATCCTTAACGTCAACGTTGACATGACTATAACATAAAAAAAAGGAGGTGTCAACCTCCAACGAATGATTGATAAATTGGCGATTGTTAATTTAGTTGTGTTATAATGGCAAATTGTCAGGCACATGGCCTGATATTTTTATGATGTGATGTTAAGGAGATTTCATGAGTCAATATTATCCACCCCAGCAACCCCCACCCCAACCGGGCCACTATCCGCCACCTCGCAACCCAGAAAGCGGTTACGAAGATGAGTACGATGATTATGAATACGAGGATGAAGGTGGCGGTGGTTCGGCAATGCCGTTTGTGTTTGGTTGTTTTAGTGGCGGCTGTTTGATTGTTTTAGGATTAGCCGTCTGTCTTTTCCTGCTCGTGGGGTTGTGGGTACTAGACCCCGGAGCCGACATGTTCGCCACCACCTATCCGGGTGATGACATCGGCCTAACTTTTGATGATCCGGCTCGCTCAAATGAGGCAATTGTGAGTGAACAAGGTCTACGTCTGTCGGTGATAGACGTGAACCGCAACGCGGCTTCAAATACTATCCCTGAAGTTGATGGTGCAGAAATCATCATCATCACCGTTGAGTTGGAGAATCTCAGTGCCGAAGATGTTAATTACGATGACGAACGTGAGTTTAAGTTACTCAATCAAACTGATGGTTTTTACGACCCCCAAGTCGGTGCGATTGAAGGCGCGCTAGGATTTGGTACTGTTCCGGTTGAAACCGGCACCCAAGGCCGACTTGTCTTCCAAGTGTTGACTGATGAAACGGGTCTTGTCCTTGAATGGCAACCGCCAGAAGGCACGGCTAAATATATCGAGGTAGAGTAGTACTATGACCAAACTACTAATTGCCACTAATAACGCCCATAAAATAGAAGAGTTTCAAGAGATTCTGGCCGACCTGCCCTACACCCTCACCTCGCCTAAACAAGAAGGGCTGAACCTTGACCCTGAAGAAACCGGCACAACCTTTGAGGCCAATGCCATCATCAAAGCGGAGGCATTTGCCCAAGCGAGTGGTCTGCTGACTTTGGCCGACGATTCCGGCTTAGAGGTCGATGCGCTTGATGGCGCGCCGGGAGTCTATTCTGCGAGGTATGGTGACACCGCCAAAGATGACCATGTGGGTCGCTATCAACTGCTTCTCGAACAGTTAGCTGATGTGCCAACAGAACAACGGACGGCCCGTTTCCGATGTGTTATCGCCTTAGCCACGCCCAACAAAATTGTCGGCACGGTTGATGGCGCGGTCGAGGGTCGAATCGCCACCGCGCCCAAAGGTAGCGGCGGTTTTGGCTATGACCCAGTCTTTTTTGTGCCAGAGTTAGACAAAATAATGGCTGAACTGACCTCGGCTCAAAAACATGCCATCAGCCACCGTGGACGAGCTGGAAAAGCATTGATTCCATTGTTAAGTTCGCTCGGACAACAGGATTAACCCTTTTTGACTACACAAATCGTAAACAGAAAATCGATCAGCCAAATGGCTTTTGGGGCACTGCTGTTAGGAGCAACCGCGATATCAGCCGCCCCGATTCTGGTTCGACTCAGCGAGGTTGGCCCCGTATCAACGGCATTTTGGCGCATGAGCTTTGCTCTGCCCTTTTTTTGGAGCTGGATGCTTTCCAAATCACCGACACCCCGTACCACGCTCGAACTTCCTCGTCAAGCTGGTTTTGGTTGGGTATTACTAACGGGTCTCTTTTTTGCGGCTGATTTAACAGCATGGCACTGGTCGCTCCATTTTACCACTGTCGTCAACTCGTTGATTTTGGCTAACTGCGCTCCAATATTCGTTACCTTGGGGGCATGGCTCTTTTTTCGGCAACCTGTCACGCCCACCTTTCTGCTCGGCCTAACAATTGCCATTGTCGGGGCGATTCTACTGGTCGGCGCAGGATTCGACTTGAATCAGCAAAACTGGTTCGGCGATTTATTGGCCGTTTTGACCGCTATATTTTATGCCAGTTATATTTTGTCGATTAAACAAGCTCGGCACTACTTTCCTACCGCCACCGTGTTAGGCTGGAGCGGGCTAGTGGCATCGGGTTGTTTACTGGGCATTGCTTTTTTATCAGGCGAGATATTTTGGGCGACCACTTTACTTGGTTGGCTGGTTTTAATCAGTCTCGCCCTCATCGCCCAAGTCGGCGGGCAATCCCTCATCACCTACGCCTTGGCTCATCTACCGGCTCCGTTTTCATCTGTCACCCTCCTTTTACAACCAGTTTTAGCGACGATTTTTGCTTGGCTTATTTTGTCCGAATCGATTGGTTTAGGGCAGGCTGTCGGTGGAGTGATTGTTTTAAGCGGTATCTTTCTTGCTCGGCAGGGGAGTGACGTGTAAGAGACTGGAACTCTGTGCTCCTACAGTCTTTCAGATAATGGTTTTCAATTCAAGGTCAACCTTCCCGCAAGTTCTAAACTTGCGGGAAGGTGATAGCTGAAAATATTTATCTGAACATCTATAGTCGGTTTTAAACCAATGACTTGGTACTCGACATCTTGATTAGAGAAAAGATTTTTTCGACAGGATTAACAGAATTGACAGGATTTTTTGCTTTTAATCCTGTTAATTCTGTTAATCCTGTCAGATATTATTCCACAATTAATCTAGACTAAACTTTTTGTTGGATAGTAAGAACCAATGACCCTCATCGGCATCGACGCTAGTCGGGCGGCGAAAGCAAAGCGAACCGGCACCGAAACCTATTCATTAGAACTGATTAAACAGTTTGCGCGGTTGGCCTCTCCCACAACCCGATTGCGCCTCTACACTCCTCATGCCCCCCAACATAACGACTGGCCCGACTCCCCGCATGTGGAAACTCGTATCATTCCGTGGCCTCGTTTATGGACACACCTCCGTTTAGCCGCGGAACTGCATCAAGCCCCCCCTGACCTATTGTTTGTTCCGGCTCATGTCTTACCTCTTTTTTGTCCTGTCCCCGCCGTGGTGACGGTGCATGATCTGGGCTATCGTTTTTACCCCTCAGCCCACAAACGTTTTAGCCGTTGGTATCTTGACTGGACAACTCGTCGTCATAGTCGTGTTGCCAGCCATGTTATTGCCGATTCCGAGGCCACAAAATCCGATTTAATACAGATTTATCAAGCTGATTCTAAACGAATTACGGTTGCCCATTTGGGGCGCGATGAGACGCTGACCAGAATCGATGATCGAGCAGAAGTTGAAACTGTAAAAAATCGTTATAAAATAGAGGGCGATTATCTGCTGTATATCGGCACGTTACAGCCCCGTAAAAACCTACTCCGTCTGTTAGATGCCTTTAGTTCGGTCACAAGGGCGCTGGAGAATCGGCAAATCAAACTGGTGTTGGCCGGAGGGCAGGGCTGGTTGTACAATGAGATTTTCAGTCGCACCCAACAGCTAAGGCTGACTGAGCAGGTTATCTTCACGGGCTACATCGCCGAAGCGGACAAGGCGACCCTGTTATCTGATGCGGTCGCTTATCTGTTTCCTTCATTATATGAGGGGTTTGGCCTGCCAGTATTAGAGGCCATGAGCTGTGGCACACCGGTTTTAACCAGTTGCACCTCATCTTTGCCCGAAGTAGCCGGTGACGCGGCTCTGTTGGTTGACCCACATAACACGCAATCTATTGCTGTGGGCTTGATGGCTCTGTTAACCAACCCCATGCTTCGGGAACGGCTATCGGAACATGGCTTCCAACAAATCCAAAAATTTTCATGGTCAACCACCGCCAAGCAGATTTGGCAGGTTTTCATGACTATCGTAATTCGTAATTCGTAATTCGTAATTCGTATTGCGTAATTCGTAATTCGTGTATTACGTACTATCTAAATATCACTAGATACGAATTACGAATTACGAATTACGCAATACGTACCACGTGTCTCCACTTCATACCGTTACAATCTTAAATGTTAATATCCATGCTGTTACCAATGAGCAAACGGCTCAGTTGGTTGAGCAGTTCATCGCTAAGGGTGGCTCGCATCAAATTGTGACGGTTAATCCCGAATTTGTGGTCACAGCCCAGTCTGATGAGCAGTTCCGGCAGATTATCAACCAAGCTGATTTGGCGTTACCCGATGGAATCGGCATCCTCAAAGCGGCTCAGTTTTTGGGACAGCCTGCTGTACCAGAACGCGTGGCCGGTTCTGATTTGGTGGTGCGATTGGCCGAACTGTCCCATCAGCATGGCTACCGTATTTATTTTTTGGGGGCTTGGGAAGGGGTGGCCGAACAGGCGATTGCTGTCCTAAAGCAGAGGTGTCCTAACCTGCAAGTGGCCGGTTTTTTTGCTGGCTCACCTCGTTTAGAGGATAACGAGGCCATTGTTGAACGGATTCTACCCACTCGGCCCGATATTTTGCTGGTGGCGTATGGCGCACCCAAGCAGGATAAATGGATTGCTCGGAACCAAGCGAGGCTACAGATTCCGGTAGCAATTGGGGTGGGTGGTTCGTTCGACTTTATCGCCGGAACCGTGTCCCGTGCGCCGGAGTGGGTACAACGACTCAATCTGGAGTGGTTGCATCGGCTCATTAAAGAACCGTGGCGTTGGCGACGAATCTGGAATGCGGTGCCGCGCTTTAGTTGGTTGATATTACGGAGCAAATTGGGTAGACTTAGATGAGTGTTTACATCGTTACACTTTATCATGGTAAGGGTTGTTCAGTTCTAATCTATATGAGCATAATCGTGACGCTACAAGCGTCACCTACAGTAATTTTGTCAGACATGAGGCCGTGTAGGTCACGCTTGTAGCGTGACAAGCATGGAGAACTGAACAGCCCTATTATCATGGTACGGATATCGAGAGTGCCCTAGACATCTTGAATAATGGTCTGAATGAAGCGCAACTACAGGCAAAACAGAAACCACCGCTTCAATCAGGGTTAGGTTGGTATGCCGCGTATGATATTGATGTTGCTGAATTCTTTGGGAGTTTAGCAGTTGATGCATTGACTGATTATACGATTGCTCTGTACCGGACAAAAACAAAAACTAGCCAGATTGAATGGAAATGTCATGCCCGAATGTAGTTATCGGGCATCCATTATCCATAGATTCCCGCTAAAAGCGTGCGGGAATGACACCATTATCCTTACCAAAATTTTTTGTCCTGTACTTAGATACGATTGTTCAAATGCAGTTGTCTAAAACTAATTTGGAGTATTTATTTAAGAACAGATTAGCTAAGGAATGAGATTTTTTTAACTTGTGCATTTGACCGCTGATGACCGCTGATTGAAATCAGCGTCTTAAACGGAAAACCTGCTTAAGCAGGTTTCTCGTGTCAGCATAAGAATTCATTCTTATGTGAAAACGCGCAACTTATTTAATCCCCATTCCTATGAAGTTGTTGGCATTTCAAAGCACGATAATAGTCGTATTTTTGATCCTACTCGAACAGCAGTACAGGTTCCATCCTAGATAGGGATTCTTGAATGATGAAAAAATTGTGGTGGTCAAGATGATATTGAAAGCCATGTCATATTGAGCCGAAGGCGAAGTATCCACCCGAATCTCCCTAGATTCGGGGCAAATAGACCTTCGCAAAAAGCGCTCAGGGTGACATGAACATTTTCAACATCAAGCTGACCACTATAATTAAAAACAAAAACAGGTAAAAAACAGAAGTTTATTATTTCAACATGACTAAAACAATATCTGACAGGATTAACAGGATTACAAGCAAAAAAATCCTGTTAATCCTGTCAAAAAATGCTTTTGATTTTGTCAACATGTCAGGTCATGAATGAATCGACAAACTTTTGAAAAAATTCGTGTTTTTCCGTGAAAATCTGTGTCTGATTTTGTTATTCCTTATTCTGCAACATATCTAACATCTTTATCTAATAGATGAGTAATCGTATGGGTGAGTTGCATCTGTCTGCTCTCGTAACCCGACCATCATCAATTGCTCGTTGACAATCTCCGCAGTTTCAGCCGAGATGTGCCACTGGCTATAACTGGCGATACAGCAAGCATGGAAAAACGCGGCCAACAGTTGATACTGGTCAAGCGCTTCGGTGTTGGTATGCTGACAAGCCGTGCGAGACATATTGAGCAAGGCTTGGCACATGGGCGGATTCAGTTCGATGGTGATTGTGCCGTCTTTGATGTTGATTAACTTCATGGGAGACTCCTTTTGTCAACTCGTTTGTATCTCAAAATAAATAATCCGAAACCTATAGGTTTCGGATTATTCTAACATGCTTTGAATTGGATGTCAAGTGGAAAAATTTGGAGAAAAACTACGTACTTTACGCCAACAACATGGATTTTCACAAAGCCAGCTTAGTGATACACTTGGCGTGACCAGAACCCATGTCTCTCGGATGGAGCGGGGAGAGAAGATGCCCAATGTGCTAATGCTCCTAAAAATATCGAATATTTTTGGGGTGAGCGCTGACTTGTTGATTCGAGATGAGATGGATTTGGACTAAAAAAGCCGACCTGTGTAGGTCGGCTTTTTGGTTATATAAGTTCTAATGTTTTAGCCAGCCACCTATCGATGTATGAGCTAAATGCATGAAAAAAAACATCCCGATAATGGCACTAAAAACATATCTCCCTATCTATCATTATTGCTAAGAAAAATTTGACCAATCGAATATAGAATTTCCCTTCTCTAATACAACATTTGATGTGCTACCAAATACTTTGAGCATCGAATCCAGCCCTCCCGGATAGCTTTTCCCAATTGCTCGGAATTTCCAATCGTTTTGCAGACGATAAAATTCACCAAAAAACATAGCCGTCTTGAGACTAACATTTTCAGTGAGATTATAACGGGCTATTTCTTTGTTATTGTCATAATTTACAACTCGAATGAACGCATCTTTCACCATGCCGAAATTCTGTTGACGTTGTTTAGCATCGTGAATTGTGACCGCGATAACAACCCGCATAACCTGAGCATCCAGTTTGTTCAAGGTAATATTGATTACCTCATCGTCACCTTGATTGCTCCCTGTCAAATTGTCACCCATGTGCTGTATTGAACCGTTCGGAGCAGTCAGATTGTTGTAGAATATAAAATGTTTGTCTGACAAAAGTTTATTGTTCTGCTCCAACAGGAACACACTAGAATCAAGATCAAAATCATCATTACCACTAGCTTTAGCATTCCAACCTAAAGCGATTGATATTTTATTGAGACCGGGATTGCTTTTGGTTAATGCAATGGTACTTCCACTTGAAAGTAGTACACTCGACTCATCATCAGGCTTAGAGCGAATAACGATCTCTAAATCGTCATTTTTTTCATCGGTATCGAGGTATTTGACTGTGGCTTGTAATTGTCGGGTATAATTATGAATTTCATCAACAGTTTGGATCGGAACCCTAGTTTCATTTCGAGAATCATCAAATAATCCTAGATATTTTTGAGAACGATTGAAATGAAGACGACAAATAGCCTTGCGATTATTGTTGTCAAGTAATACACCACAATAACTTTTTGTATCTCGAATAATAACTCTTTCAGGATTAGTAATTTTGCCCACTATAGATTTGACTATCTGATAACCAGTTTGCTCATCCTCAGTGGTAATGATCTCATCGTCATTGTCATCAGGTGCGCTAGGGCCGTGAGGAACGGCCTTTTTCATAGCTTTAAGAGCTTGCTTGAAATGTTCATTATCAGGATTGCTAAATAGTTGGTAAAGAGCTAGTTGGATAAGTGGACGAAATTCATTAACCGTTTGACGTGTTTTTCTGCCCTCATGAAATTCTGAAAGGAGAAATCTGACGAATTCATCAGATGGGTCACTTAGCTCGTTTGCCATAACCTCCTGAATTTTCTTTCTATACACCAACTCTTGAGCTTTTTCGCGAACAATTCCCTCGTTGAAGTTATTTTTGGCAAACAAATATAGGATATTGAGTTGGCGATCGTTAAGGTTAGTTATATCAAACTCAAAAAATGGTGTTTTATCTAATTTGTTGTCTCTATCCAAGTCTGTGAAGAATCGGTAATTAATACCATTAGTTAAAATGGCAAATTTTGCATCATCATCGGCATGAAAATAGCGAGCCAATTGAGCGGTTTGTTTTAGGGTCAATTTGACAGCCCGTGGAAAAAAGCGATTGAAGAATATCTGGCCGAATGTTTGACTTTCTTCTTTCCCCACATCTACAATGATATTGATTGGCGACAGGGATA
>JAUCGA010000109.1 GCA_030377865.1 Anaerolineales bacterium HSG25
AGTAATTAATTGAGAATTATGAATTATGAATTATCTGACGCTAACAGGATTTTAGTGGCTCATTTACCATTTATAATTCACCATTTACCATTTATAATTTGGTCTCGATGAGCTACGCCGATGAGGTACGTTGAGTCAAAAGGCCGCGTCCATGTTTGGGCGCGGCCTTTTTGGTTGGAGCGGTTCGGTGTGGGGCGCATAGAGTAGTTGGGGGGTAAATATTCAGTGAACTCGCCAGAAGGAACGTCAGAAACCCGATTTCTCAAAGAAATCGGGTTTCTAGGGCGGTTTTACTGAACTTTTACCATAATCAACTTTACCGCAGACCAAAATAGCCTAATATTTTTTGTACCAACTGTTCAGTAGAACGCCGACCATCCCGAACAAATAAAGGAATATTTTCGGCCTTAGATTCATGCCAGCACTGCTCAGCGATATGTTTGTCGTGCCCTAAAAAGGTTTGCCACTTTTTATCCCCTTCAGGCAAGTCCAAAATCATCTCCCGCATCGGTTGCCGTTCAACGGCTGTTTCCCATATTTGTCGACTCTCATGAGGTGGCAGGTACAGACAGGCAATCTGCCCAACCGGAAAAGCCTGAGCCAGTATAGCCGGATAGCTGATACCTCCATCAACCAGCAACCAATCTTGAACCGAATACTGCCTAACATCTTGAGCGAATAAATCTATATATTCAGCATTGGCCGCTCGATTCAGGACCTCAAAATCTGCCCCTGATAAAGACAGCACCCAATCTAATCCATTTTCAGCTGAGAACCAAGCCTTACTCGCCGGATGCCGTACCTCCGTGTAACGAGGCATGTAAGTTCCAAAAATATACTCATCCATGTCGTATACTGGAATGTCTATCTTCTGAGCAATCATTCGGCATAGTGTGGACTTTCCTGAGCAGGCTCCACCAATAACCCAGTAAATCTTTTTGTATGCCGATAAAATTTGCTTGGCTTGTGCTAAGAGTTCAAGGTTATACATTTGTTATTCGTCTTTATAGCGGCTGAGCCACTTTACAATTTTGTCGGCACTAGCTTCGACAGGGGCGCGAGTCACATTCAACGTACGAAACCCTCCTTTGCGGAATACCTTTTTAGCAAACTCGACCTCCTCATACAGCTTTGCCAGATTTGTATAGTTCGACTGTTTGGAAACGCCTAAATGCTCTTGGCGATGTTTTCGATGATCCAGCAGACGGTCAGGGTCAATCTTGAGGCCAATTACTTTGTGACGCTCAACCTCGAACAATTCTGGACGGGGTTCAATCTCGGTGGCTAAAGGAGCGTTAGCCACTTTCCAGCCTAGCATTGCCAAATAGATACTTAGCGGAGTTTTACCGGCTCGTGACAGTCCTGTCAAAATAACATCCGCTTTCGACCAGTTTTGATAGTTCATGCCGTCATCATGAGCCAAGGTGAATTCAATGGCTTCAACACGCTTAAAGTAGCCTACATGAAGCTTTCGGTATAAGCCCGGTTTGCCCACAGGTTGGATTCCAGCCACACTGGATAGATGGGTTATAAAATCGGTGACTAAGTCGATCACTTTAATCTGATTTTTGTGGGCGAGTCGATACAAGGTTTCACTTAAATCTGGATTAACTAAAGTGTTGACAATGGTTCCGTTATGTTTAACGATTTTGTCGATAACGGCTTCAATCTGCGCCTTTTTCCGAATATGGGAAAGCCGTTTGAGATCAATATCCAAATCAGCCGATTGAAATTGAGACATTACCTTGCGTGATAAACGTTCGCCACCCGTGCCGATGCTTCCAGAAAGGACGTAAATGGTATGGGTACGTGAGGATTTCTTAGAATTGTTCATAATTAATATCACCTATTTTTATGTTGAAGTTAGGAATGTGCATTAATATCTTGTGCATGCCGTCGAAGTAAAACCGTCCTAGAAACCCGATTTCTTTGAGAAATCGGGTTTCTGATGCTCTTTCTGGTGAGTTCACTGAATATTTACCGACTGAGCGTTCACGCCGAAGTCTCAGGGAACGTTGGGAGCTTTATTTTTCTGGAACTGCCTAAATCCGCCGAAGTTTTATCGAAGGCGAATTTGAAACACACAACTTATTAATCCCGATTCCTTAATGTATCCGGGTAGTGTTGTTATCTTGACTGATGATGCATTGGAATCAATCCCGATGCTAAAAGCTAAAGTAGGCTGAAGCCAGCTATTTAGGCCACTTTAGCGGTCTTGAAGCTATTAGCCTTGTGGCTTTAGCTCAAGGCTATCAGTCAACATGGCAACACTACCTAGTATCCGATAGTATCATACGATACCTTTAGCTACAAATTACATGCCTACCACCTCCGATTGTGAGGTGTGCAATCTTTTGTTACAATATGGCTTAGGCTAAGGAATTCATTCTTATGTGAAAACTCAAACACCTCCCTGCCATCACCCCTACAAGAAACCGCAAGGCACATGGAAAAAATAATTGTCCCGTGGAGTAGGCACGCGTCGTGCCGCACCGCGGGTGCTGACTCCTCAATTGGGATGTTTTATTTCTTCCGTCTGCCCAAATTGTAAAGGTCATTTAGTCGAAGGCTATAAACATAAGGTAACTCCAAGAAAATAAACCTCCCAAATGTCATGCCCGAATGTTGTTATCGGGCATCCATTTGTATGCAGAATGTGGATTCCCGCTAAAAGCATGCGGGAATGACATAGAGAATTTAATCAGTTTGGGAGATTTTAAAAGTTGGAACTGCCTAAGGCAAAACAGATAACGTGGGAATAAATCCCCACGTAAATATTCAGTGAACTCGCCAGAAAGAGCGTCAGAAACCCGATTTCTTAAAGAAATCGGGTTTCTAGGGCTACTTTACTGAACTTTTACATTCCCACGCTAAAAGCTGAAAACCGCTAAAAGCGGCCTATTTAGCTGGCTTTAGCCTGCTTTGGCTATCAGCATCGGGATTTATTCCGATGTGTTTTGTCGCACTTTAAGTTGGTAGCCTAGTCGAAAATGAACCATGCCAATTTTTTTACAAGTTAAAAAGTTCCAGAATTTAAAACCTCCCAAAACCATTGTGACACTCTCCCCGACGCGTAGCTAATCCCCCTAGCAGGGGGAGGTTGGGAGGGGGTAAAGACTCTGCTCAATTTGAAAGATTTATTTTCTTGGAATTGCCTTAGTTCTGAAAACCAATTAGTCTGATTCCAAATTGAAATAACACCGAAATAACGAGGTATTGATGATAACAATTGAACCCCATATTAAAGCATTAATTTTTGATTGTGATGGTACATTGGCCGACACCATGCCGATGCACTATCTGGCTTGGCGAGCAACTACTCAAGCGAATGGTGGCGATTTTCCAGAAGATGTTTTTTATGGTACTGGCGGTATGCCAAGTGAGGATATTGTCGAACTGTTAAATAAAAAATATGGCTACAGTATGGATCCCAACCAGATTGCTAAAGATAAAGAGCAGATGTTTCTTGACTGCTACCTCAATCAAGTACAACCAATTGAGCCGATTTTGGCAATTGCCAAAGCCTATCATGGTCAATTACCCTTAGCCGTTGCTACAGGCGGCATCCCTAAAATTACCACAAAAACCCTACAAACCATTGGGGCATGGGATCTGTTTGAGACGATTGTCACCGCGCACGATGTGACCCACGGCAAACCTGCCCCCGACACATACTTAGAGGCCGCTCGCCGTTTGAACGTATCGCCTCAATTGTGCCATGCCTTTGAGGATACTGACTTGGGTGTTCAATCGGCAGAAAAAGCGGGTATGACCGTGACCGATGTACGTAAACTATTGCAAAATGGACAAGGTGGATGATAAGCTATGAAAACATCAATTTTAACCTCGAATCAAGAAGAAATCCTCAAACGAGAGCGTCAATGGCTGACCGATTTACAGCAGATTCTCAATAAATTAAACCTCACTGAGGACGAGCAGACGATTCTCAGCAACTCAATTAAACAGCTTGATGAACTGTTTTTGCTGGTAGTGGTGGGCGAATTTAATGCCGGAAAAAGCGCGCTAATCAACACGTTGTTGGGCGAGGTAGTTTTAAAAGAGGGTGTTACACCAACCACAGCGCAAATCAATGTCCTAAAATATGGTGCAAAAAGCAACCGTGTGGTCGAAGAGGTTCATCTCCATTACTTAACCGAGCCGTTAGAATTTCTACGCCATATCAACATTGTCGATACGCCCGGCACCAATGCCATTATCCAAGAGCATCAGGAGATTACTGAGGAGTTTGTTCCTCGTTCCGATTTGGTGCTATTTGTCACCTCAGCCGACCGGCCTTTTACCGAAAGCGAACGTAACTTTTTAAACCGGATTCGAGAATGGGGCAAAAAAGTAGTCATCATTATCAACAAGATTGATATTTTTGAAACCGAAGCAGACATGCAAAAGGTGATTGATTTTGTCAAAGATAATGGTCTGAAATTACTAGATATTAAGCCCGAAGTGTTCCCCATCAGTGGAAAATTAGCCATGAAGGCGAAACAAGGTCAAACCGACCTGTGGTCAAAGAGCCGTTTTGAAGCCTTAGAGGGGTATATCGAACAGACCCTCGATGAGACGACCCGTTTTCAACTTAAATTACAAAACCCATTGGGGATAGGTGGTCGGTTTATCAAACAATATGGCGATATTGTCACCAATCGGCTAGCTATTCTGGTCGATGATTTGGACACCCTCGACACCTTAGACCGACAGTTACAACTTTATCGGGAGGACATGGAACGAGATTTTGAGTTTCGATTAGCCGATATTGAAAATGTGCTGTACGACATGGAAAAACGAGGTAATGAGTATTTTGACGATACATTACGTATTGGTCGCTTTTTTGACCTACTTCAAAAGTCCTATATTCAAAAAGGGTTTGAACAAAAAGTGGTTGCCAATGTACCAGATACAATTGAACAAAAGGTTGCAACCATGGTCGATTGGCTGGTCAACGCCGACTTGCATCAATGGCAAACCGCTACAGACTACCTAAAAGCACGAAAAGATGCTTACCAGTCTAAAATTATAGGTGAAGTAGGACAAGGGTTCCGATACGACCGAGACCGTTTAATCGATTCGGTTGGTCGCTCGGCTCAACGAGTGGTCGATACCTACGATAAAACTATAGAAGCAGAAAAGATTGCCATCGACGCGCAGATGGCCGTTGCCGGAACCGCTATTGCTGGAGGAGTTGTTGGCTTGGGAGCCGTACTAGTCGCGCTAACCACCACTATGGCTCTCGACGTGACCGGTGTTATTACCGCGGTATTTGGCGGCGTGATGGGGCTTTTGATTTTACCCCGTCGGCGCAAAGCGGCAAAAGAAGAGCTAAATAACCGCTTGACCGAACTTCGTCTCCATTTAATTGGTACGCTGACCAACCAGTTCAACAAAGAGCTAGAACGTAGTGTTGACCGCATAAAAGAAGCAATTGGCCCTTACACTCGTTTTGTGCGCTCCGAGCGGGATAAATTGTCCGAAATCCAGACCGACATAGTTGAACTTGAACGCACCCAAGCTCGACTGAACTCAGAGATTGAGGCATTAAATGGATAAGGACTGATCAAAATTATAAATGGTAAATGGTGAATTATAAACAGTAAACAAGCGGCATTACGGATAAATTTGATCAACTTTGTCGTATTTTCAATGCCAGTATCCAAACCACTCTTGGTGACAAACGTAATTGGTAGTGGTGCAGAAGTAGTGGTACGGATCCGTTAGCTACCCGCAAGTTCTAAACTTGCGGGTAGCTGACCAAAAGCAAGAAGCTTTTGCACTCCGCAGACCTCGAATTTGAGTTTTTATGCGATGACAAGTTATTGCCGAACAAGTCTAATAACAACATCAGGACTAGGCTTAGGCAATTCCAAGAAAATAAATCTTCCAAGATTGACGGAGGGTCGGCTTCCAGCCGACATGTTGGCTGGAAGCCGACTCTCCGTTTGGGAGGATTTAAAAGTTGAAACTCCCTAACATCATTCAAACAGTTTAACATATTCTTTGAACAAATATAATTTACCTCTTTTTGCACCTGTAACTTCTTCAATTATACCAAGTCCTTCTATTTTATGGAGTAGCTTATAAACAGTTGGAAGTGAAAGATTAGTAAGTTCTTTTGCTTTTTGAGCATTAATAATGGGGCGTTGAAACAAATAATCAATAATTATTTGTGCATTATTTGCTCGACTTCCAAGCTTTTGAAGTTTGCTATCAACTTCTTTTTGCAATTTAAGAATGTTATCAAATGTTTTTATGCTATTCTGTGCTGTTTCAATAACTCCAACAAGAAAAAACTTACTCCATTGTATCAAGTCGTTTTTTTCACGAACACGGGTTAAATTGTCATAATACAAAGTTCTATTTCTTTCAAAAAAATCAGATAAATATAAAATAGGCTTTTTTAATAGTCCTTTTTCAACAAGATAAAGGATTATTATTAAACGCCCTATACGTCCATTACCATCTAAAAAGGGATGAATTGTTTCAAACTGATAATGTATTAATGCTATTTTTAATAAGTCTGGAAGTTTATGTTCATCATTATGTACAAATTTTTCTAAATCTCCCATATAGTCATTTATTGTAGTATGTGATGGAGGAACAAATGTTGCATCATTTATACTTGCCCCACCAATCCAGTTTTGACTGCTTCTAAACTCACCAGGAAGTTTATGTTTTCCTCGAACTCCTTTTAGTAAAATTTTATGTGTTTCCTTTATTAGCCTTGAGGAAAATGGGAGCTTTTCCAAGTTAGTAATGGCTGTATTTAGGGCTAAAATATAGTTTTGAACCTCTTCCCAGTCATCTTTCTTTTCTTCATTAACATCTTCTCTATCTAATAACGCATCTTCAATATTAGTTTTTGTTCCTTCAATTTTATTTGATTGAGATGCCTCTTTTAAGACGTGCATACTAATGAATAAATCAATATTAGGAATATATTCGGAATACATATCAAGGCGACCTAATTGCCTGTCGGCCTGACTTAAAAGATTTATTAACGCCATATCCCGAATCTTCCATTTCCTATCAATTTCAGAGGGTTGGAAGCTTTTATGCGTACCTTGATTTACATATTGACCTGCTTTAAAATTTTTCATTAATCGCTCCATTAACATTTTTACAAAGATAATGCTCCAAAACTGGAGTTTGGGAACGAGAGAATTTTTAGTAAGCTACTCAACCATAGTCCGTATTCGGGTTGGAACTAACTCAATCATACAAAATTGTTCAGGAGTCGCTTTCCAAGAATCGAGTGTTGCTTTTAGTTTTGGATTAGATAAATCCCAATATCTTGCCGCTAATTGTTCTATGAGTTCCATGACACCCTCTAATTTAATTTCGGCAAAGCCATCAAAGGCGACCCACATTTCACCTTCACTCATATCATTTGACACCAGCAGGGTTATACGGGCATCATGTTTAATACGCTTAATTTTAGGTGAGCCTATGCCCGAAAAAATCCTGACGATATGACCATCCCAATCAAACCATAAAGGCACTGTCCGGGGAGCGCCATCACGGGTGAGCGTCGTCAGGTATCCATATCGGGTTTTAGCTAGAAACTCTTCTCGAAATTCTTCGGTCATTTTTGCCATTTTGTTGTCCTCTCAATAATTACTTATATAGTTTTGGTGTTGTTATTTAGGAAATCAACGATAAACTTAATTAATGTGGTAGTCAAGTCAAGATGATGTTGGAAATGGAGTGCAATGGGTTCAGCCATTGCTTTTGGCAACGGCTAAACCCGTTGCACTCCATTTCCAACATCAATCTGACCACTACAATTTATTCATAATAGTGTCCACCACGAATCGTGCTCCATGTCTGCCGAGCAATCTCCAGTTCCTCATTGGTAGGAATGACCAGAATTTTGACTCGGCTCGATTCTGTCTGAATCTCTCGGATACCTGTGCTGTTGGCCTCATTTTTGGCTCTATCAAGTTCGATACCCAACGGAGCCAATCCTCGACATGCTAGGTTACGAATGTAGGCACTATTTTCGCCCACGCCCGCAGTAAAAATAAGTCCATCAACTTGTCCTAATACAGCCAGGTATGCACCAATATACTTTTTAATCCGATAACCATACATCTCCAAGGCCAGTTCTGCGGA
This sequence comes from Anaerolineales bacterium HSG25, assembly GCA_030377865.1. GTDB lineage: Bacteria > Chloroflexota > Anaerolineae > 4572-78 > J111 > JAUCGB01. The sequence goes on from JAUCGA010000109.1 coordinate 8,122, forward strand.
CTGATTTCCTTCAGCCTGCTGGTTTTGGATGTCACGCACATCATTAAGACCGCAAATCCCTTGCAATCCCGATTTTTTGTTGAGTAGACGATCCGCCTCATCAACAGATAGGTTCAGTTTTCGTTGCAAAAATAGCAGTACTCCCGGATCAATGTCTCCACTGCGAGTGCCCATAATCAAACCCGCCAATGGAGTCAGCCCCATAGAGGTATCCACCGATTGCCCGCCTTGCACCGCACAGATGCTACAGCCGTTGCCCAAATGAGCCGTTATCAGGTTGGTCTTATTGGCCGGTTGACCCAGATAGTCTGCCGCAACTTTGCTCACATACAGATGAGATGTGCCATGAAATCCATAAGCTCGAATACCATGATGCTGATATAACTCGTCGGGCAAGGCGTACCGATAGGCCGCGGGAGGCATAGTTTGGTGAAAAGCTGTGTCAAACACTGCCACCTGTACCGCCTTAGGAAAAATCTGCTCGGCGACCTCAATACCCGTAATATTGGCCGGATTGTGGAGCGGAGCCAGTGGGATTAAGGCTCGCATTTTTTTCTTAACGGCCTCATCAATCACACTGGTTTGGTTAAATGTCTCGCCCCCATGTACCGCCCGATGACCGACCGCGTCAATCTCATCCGGTTGCCTAATGACCCCAACTGTATCATCCATCAATAAGCGAGCCACTTGGCTCAAGCCTTGATGATGATTCTCAATCGGCATGTCTAGCACAGTTTCACCAGCATGGTGACCATCCAACAGGCGATGTTTAATTCGGCTATTGGGTTCATTTATTCGTTCAACTAGTCCAGCCGCCAAGGCTTGTTCGGTTTGCATGTCGAATAGTTGATATTTTATAGATGAGCTTCCGGCATTAATAACTAAAATTTTCATCGGTTCAGTGATCTCCATTAGTCTTGAAGACTCCGCACAACTCAAATAGTCCACAGTATTTACGCTGTTTAGAGCAAAATTTACAGGATAAGAGAATTTTTATTCTCCTATCCTGTAAATTCTGCTCTATAATAGTCATTGGATGAGTTCTGCATAGTTATCAGATTAGTCAGGATTCAGTTCGATAGCTTGGCTAAAATCGGTCAGGGCAGAGGTGTAATCCGTTAGCTCAATTCGAGCCACCCCTCGATTGACATACGCGGCCACAAAATCGGGATAAATAGTTAAGACCTGCCCGAAATCAATAATCGCCTCCTGATATTGTCCCATCCAAATGTAGGCATTTCCTCGGTTATATAAGGCGTACACATTAGACTTGTTCGGGAATAAGGATTTGTGCGGAAAGGAGTGTCAAAATTCTATTTTGACTGGCAAGAATACAATTCTTGCACTCCGATAGCCCAATAAATACCCACTTTTCTTATTGCCGAACAGATCTATTGTCTGAGTCAAGTTTTAGTGCCTCGGCAAAATTAGTAATCGCTTGTTGATAATCTCGCATGCCGATAAAGGCGATGATAGACTTTTTGCATCACCGTCCCCCCAACCGTTTTTTCAATAGACTTTATGTAGTTACGGGCCATTTTATGGGGGTAATAAAGGTCGCTCGGAGTGACTGTTAGCATTGTTATTAACCTACTTAAAATATTTCCTCTATTGTACCATTGAATACTATGCTTATCAACATAACCGACAGTTGCGAGTAACGCACTTTAGCTGGTTCATAACAATTAATATTTTGGTTGACCCTCCTCAACCTTCAAAACCCATGCTCTCGTTGCCCTCAAATTGCTGGCTCGCAGATTGAGGTTGCACTCCGCAGACCTCGAACAACTCTAATGAGACAGCCACAGATTGCCCAAACCTCCAAACCACAGTACAATCTACCAAATGTTGGCTCGCACCCTTATTCTATTGATAATCCTGCTCGCCTTTGGCCTGCGCCTCTATAATCTGACCTACCACAGCCTCTGGTTTGATGAAGCGGTCAGTGTCTATTGGGCCAAACAGGATGTCAGTCGTATCATCGAAGTTGGCTTCACCCTCGACGAAGACCGCCTCCCTCCGCTTTACTACCTAACCCTCAAAAGTTGGACATTTCTATTCGGCTGGCATGAGTTCACCGTTCGTTTATTATCGGTTTTTATCGGCACGCTCCTCGTACCAGTGGTCATGCGACTCACCCGAACCCTATTTAACCAGCCGGTCGCGCTCATTAGCGGCCTGCTCATCGCCCTGAATCCGTTTTTAATCTGGTACAGCCAAGAGGCTCGCATGTACGCCCCCGCCGTTTTGTTTGGCACCTGGGCGGTGCTGAGTTGGCTGAATATGGTCAACTCGCATATATTCAGAACCCCAATTTCTCAAAGAAATCGGGGTTCTCGAAGTCGGCGCACCCTCATTCTTCATTCTTCATTCTTCATTTTCTTTTCCATCCTTGCCCTATACAGCCATCTTTATGCCGGATTCCTCCTGCCTGCATTGGGCTTATGGCTGTTGATAAGCTATCCCCGACATCTGAAACTGATTGCCCTTTTTTCGCTGGCTGGATTCATCATCACGCTCGCTTATAGTCCCATCCTTTTGGCGATTTGGCGATTCTCCGCCGAAGCCACGCCCGGTAATCCGCTAAGTGGTTTGTTAGAGCGCGCTTGGTGGCTGTTTCATGCTTTTACCGTTTGGCAAGCCCCCCTTTCATCTCGGTTAAATATGCTAATTCCGGCTGGGGTGGCTTTGTTTGCCTTGATGTCACTGGCATGGCAAACTCCTCCTCAATTTTCCGCGAGGGGCAAGGCCGTTAAATTAGCGGAGTCTCTACCCCCTCCCAACCTCCCCCTGCTAGAGGGAGGAGTTGCTTCCCTAGCAGGGAGGACTGAGGGGGATAGAGACTCCGCTAGGGAAGCAGCAACCATCAAAAACCCCCGCCTACTAATCACCATGCTCCTCGCTATGCCCTTTCTGATTGCCAACCTGCTCTTAACCCGAAACTATCTGGCCTTTTTTGGTGAGCGTTATTTTATCGTCATGGTTCCGTGGTTGTTGATTTTGACCGCTCTCGGTGCAGATACGCTCGGTCGGCGCTTGAATCGAATCATGACCAATCGATTTGGTATGCAGGGCTTACTCTGTCGCCTAAATCCAGCTTGGGCCTCGCACGACATTATCTATCTAACACCTATCATCAGCCTGTTAAGCCTGACCATGCTGGCTCTACCCGGTCAATGGAGCGTTCCGGCCAACAAAGAAGCATGGCGACAAAGTGTCGAGTATCTGGCCGACCATTCAGCGCCCAATCACGGTATTCTGATTCATCCCGATTGGGTACGTTATCCGTTCCAGTTTTATTTTGAAGGCCCCGGACAAACCTATGCCGCTTTTAGCGACGTTGATACCACCACCAATCTGGATGGTCCGCTGGAGGGCGTTGTTAGCGACCATCCGGTCATCTGGCTGATTCAATCTCATCATGATGGGCCTGATCCGAATCGGCTAGTCGAGCAATGGTTTGCGGTGCGGTATCCCTTAGTAACCGAACTCTATCCGCCCGGCATTACCCTAAAGGGGTACGCCCCCGGCTACCAGATGAGTGACCTCCCCTCTGAGGCCAACCCTCTCGACATTCAGTTTGATGATGGCCTGCACCTAGTCGGCTATCATGCTGATGAAACGACCCGCGCCATCGACGAACTATTCCATCCTCCGTCCGGCTGGCTTCATGTGACCCTGTACTGGTCTGTCACCGATGAGCCAATTCCGACTGACGAGACACCCTTTGTCCATCTGGTAGGGCCAGAAGGGGTGTGGGGAGTCAGTCTTGACCGTGCTACCGACGCGCTCAAACTCTACCCCACCTCACACTGGCAGATCGACCAGATTATTCGACATGACCTTGATGTCAACCTGAATCCAGCTACTCCAGCGGGGCAGTATCAGTTGGTTGTCGGTTTGGGAGAGGAGTTATATTCAATCGGCGAAACGACGGTTAGATAAGGCAGAAGTTTATCGTTTCAACATAATTAAAACAATATCTGACAGGATTAACAAGATTAGGCAATTCCAGAAAAATAAATCTC
>JAUCGA010000110.1:0-7316 GCA_030377865.1 Anaerolineales bacterium HSG25
AGACACCACCCTCGCCCGCGCCGCGGGCAAAGGGTTTTTGACCACGCTGATTCGGCCCGATTTAGCCGACATCCAAAATTTTTACCTGTTGCAGGGGGTCGATATTGACTCGCCTCTGGCTGAGTTAGAGGAACCCATAACCGGCTTCGAGATTCTGAAAGCCGACTGGGTTGATGGAAACACCTTCCAAACCGAGGCGATTCTGGCTCCGAGTGACCGCACCCTCATTGTCTACACCGGACGGCATGACAATCGCTGGAAAGTAGAAGGTATCGAACTGATTGCCCTCGAAACAGAGGAATCTTCAACTAGCGATGCCGTGATTGGCGGTGGAACCATCGCCCCCGATACCAGTAGCGGGGTAGCCCCCATCAACAACGGTTTAAGCGGTACAATCGCTTTCCAAGTTCATAGCGGCAGTGACATCTATGTTATTCAGGCTGACGGAACAGGGTTGCAGAAAGTAACGCATGGGATTGACCCTGAACTGTCACCCGACGGGACAAAGCTGGCCTTTACCCGTTGGGAGCCACATTACACGTTACACACCATCAACATTGACGGCACTGGCGAGCAGGCTTGGGCCTCAAACTGGCGCAAACTGAAATCTCCCTCATGGTCACCAGATGGCAATCGGCTGGTCTTTAGTTATCAACGTGGTGGCCGTTTAGAAGAGGAGTATGTTGAGTATAAACCGTTCAATTACGCTAAACGAGGCCAAACACCGCCTAGTGTCCCTCGTCCCGTCTATGATTTTGAGTATGATAGCACCACTGGCACGATCTCCTATAAAATTCCACCCAATGCCTATTGGCATCTACAGCAGTTTGACCTAACCAGTGGCGAATTTGTCGCCACTGCCAGCGGCAACCCATATAGCTACGGGCCAAGTTTCCACCCGACGGACGGAAATAAAATCATCTTTCGGGGTGACAAAGGGCTAGGGCTGTATGATGTTGCCGGTCAGTCGACTCAAGCCATTAGCCATGAAGTGGGCGACAAAGCAGGAGTTATCTCACCGGATGGGCAGAAGATTGCCCTTTCATTCCGACAGAACAACAATTGGGAAATCCATGTCATGAATATCGACGGGAGTAATCGGCAACAACTAACGAGTACCCCTCCTCGCATCACCGCCGAGCGTAAATTTGCCCAGCAAGAGGTGGTCATCAACGAGAACGGTTATCGTACCCTACGCACCACGCAGGGCGATAATCAACCCAACGCCGATTGGGTTTGGAACCATTCAGCACCGGCATGGTCACTCGACGGGAGCAAACTGCTCTTTATGACCAACCGCACCGACCAATGGGAAATCTGGATTATGAACGCCGATGGCTCAGAGCAACAACCCATGTTCACCAACGGCGCGCTCGACGGCATTACCCTACAATATGACGGCGTTGATGAACGCATGCTGTCGTGGCGATAAAAAGAACGTAAATGCGTGAGACGTGAAGCGTGAAGATATGAACTTATACTCAAATTAGTTTGAGACCGATACTTTCCTTAAGTAACTTTCATCGTAAATATTCAGTGAACTCGCCAAAAGGAACGTCAGAAACCAGATTTCTTTGAGAAATCGGGTTTCTAGGGCGGTTTTACTGAACTTTTACCTTTCATTTCTAAGTTGTCACTTTTCCCAGAGTGCAAGAATTCCATTCTTGCTGTCAAAATACAATTTTGACACTCCTGTTTTTAACAAGTTAGTTCTGAAAACTACTTATGTCATGCCCGAACGTCTTTATCGGGCATCCACACAACCTATAGAAAATGGATTCCCGCTAAAAGCATGCGGGAATGACATCGCAGAAGTTACGTTTCCATTCTAATCACTGTATCAGTTCATGTCTCACGTTTCACGTCTCACGTTTCACAACCCATGTCTGAAAACAAACGTAGTTACGAAAATATTGTTGACGTGCGAGATGTCATCAAAAAGTTTAAGGTCGGTGATGGTGAAATTACCATTTTGAAGGGTATATCCTTTACTATTCAAGATGGCGAGTTTGTCTCGATTGTCGGCCCGTCAGGAAACGGAAAATCGACCCTGCTGAATATGATTACCGGTATCGACCGACCCAGTGGCGGCGAAGTCGTAGTTACGGGGCGGTCGGTGCATGAGATGAGCGAGAATCAACTGGCCGCGTGGCGGGGTGAACATGTGGGTATCATCTTCCAGTTTTTCCAGATGCTACCAGCCTTAAGCCTATTACAAAATGTGGTTCTGCCCATGGACTTTGCTGGAAAATACACCACCAAAGAACGCCGCGAACGGGCCATGTTTTTGCTCGAAGAGGTTGATTTGGTTGACCAAGCCCACAAACTACCGAGCATGGTCTCTGGAGGTCAGCAACAACGGGCCGCGATTGCTCGCGCCCTCGCCAACGACCCCCCACTTCTGGTGGGCGATGAGCCGACCGGGAATCTCGACTCCAAAACCGCGGCTGATGTGTTTGAACTATTTAGTAAATTGGTCGGACAGGGTAAGTCAATGATTATGGTCACGCACGACAAGGAGTTGGCCGGAAAAGTGCCTCGCGTCATCGAGATCACCAATGGCCGTATCTCTCGTGATGAGATACGGAAATCGGTGGGGTAGTTGTAAATATTCAGTGAACTCGCCAGAAAGAGCATCAGAAACCCGATTTCTTTGAGAAGTCAGGTTTCTAGGGCATCTTTACTGAATTTTTACCCAGAAAGAGCATCAGAAACCCGATTTCTTTGAGAAATCGGGTTTCTAGAGCTACTTTACTGAACTTTTACAACGTGGTTGCAATAATAAACGTTTTTATTAGGAGGTTAACTTGAGTACAGAGTCGTCTCAATCTATTTCTGATTTAGAAAACATAGACCTACAAGAGTTGCAAAAGGCTCCGTTGCAGGGAGTAATAATGGCTAACTTTATCATTGTTTTCTTTTTTATTTTTCAAGGAACTCGTATTTATGATGGTGCTTTGACCAGTGCTTACCTAGCTTGGTGGGCTTCTGCTGGCGTACTTACCCTTACAACTATTTTGGGGATGTATCTATTTGCCCAAGAACGAATTCGTGAGGCTTCTATTAGTACAATAGCTGGTCTTAGTATGTCGGTCAGTATTTTGTTTTTGTCTCCAAACACTTTGCAATCATTTTATCCGTATATATTTGTGATGCTTGTGGCGATATCTGGTCTTATTATTACGCCTGAAGCGGCCTTTGGAATTGCCATATTCAATATAGTTGTTAGTGGAATCATTGTTATTGTTGGACTAGGCATTGAACAGCTAATTTGGCTTATTATTCCATCGACAATGTGTGTTATTACTGCGTTTATGACATGGAATGGAGCAAATAACTACATGATCGGTTATCGTTCTGCAACATATAGCAAGCGCAAAGCTAAAGAACGGGGCGATGAACTGTTCAACAGCCAGCAACAACTAACAAAGTTTAATCAACTCCTAGAAAGTGCTAATAATAATCTACATAATCGTAGCCATCAACTTGAGGTAATTGCCACCTTAAGTGAAAAACTAAACTCGATTCTTGATTTTGAGAACCTGCTTTTAGAGTTTATCGGACAGATTGAAACGGGATTTGATTATTATCATGCCCATGTATACCTGTTGTCGGAGGATGGCAAATATCTATTTGTGGCCGAGGGAACAGGTGAGGTTGCACGGACTATGAAGGCAGAGGAGTACCGAATATTTCTGGATACTCCGACGAGTTTAATCGCTAAGGCGGCGCGTAACAAAGAGATGGTCAAAGTTGATGACGTACGGAATGTTGATGATTGGATGCCGAATAAACTGTTGCCCAACACCTATAGCGAAATGGCTGTTCCGATTATTGCTGAGCAAAAACTGGTTGGTGTGCTAGATGTACAAGAGAATGTTGTATCGGGCTTTGATGAGGCTGATGCCAACATGTTGCGCTCGTTAGCCAATCAGTTAGCCATCGCCATCACCAATGCCCGCCTATTTGCCGAGTTAGAGGATCGAGTCGCCGCTCGCACCGCCGAACTTTCTGAAACCAATATCGCCTTAGAAGCAGAAGTGATTGAACGTAAACAGGCTGAGAAAGAGATTCTGCGTATGCAGAAATTCCTAAACGCTATTGTCGAGAATATTCCAAATACCGTGTTTGTGAAAGATGCGCTTAAGTTACAATATGTTCTCTTTAATAAAGCCGGAGCCGAGCTAACCGGTTATTCTCATGATGAACGATTGGGCAAAACAGATTACGAATTTTATCCCGAAGGGGAAGCCGATTTTATTCATAACAAAGACAAGGAAGTTCTAGCTAACCGTATTTTGCTTGATATTCCTGAGGAGCATATCCATACTCGTCATAACGGAGTACGGATTTTGCATACCAAAAAAGTACCGATTTTAGGGCCTAACAACGAACCACAATATCTACTAGGAGTTTCTGAAGATATTACAGAAAGAAAAGCGATTGAGGAAGAGCTAGAGAAGCACCGACATCAGCTAGAAGATTTGGTAACAGAACGTACTGCCGAACTTGAGCAAAGAACAAAAGAACTGACGACCACCTTAGATGATTTGAAAACGGCTCAACAGCAGCTGGTCGAATCGGAAAAAATGGCCTCATTAGGTGGCTTAGTGGCCGGAGTAGCGCACGAAATTAACACCCCCTTAGGGGTTGGAATTACCGCCGCCTCGATTTTGGATGATGAAACCAGATGGGTTGCTGAAGCTTATGGTAAGGGCAAGCTCAAAGGCTCGAATCTCAAGGATTACCTGAGTACTGCCGAACAAAGCAGTCAATCTATTCTCAGCAATTTACGTCGGGCTGGTGAACTGGTACAAAGCTTTAAGCAAGTTGCAGTGGATCAAACTAACCTAGAAAAACGGATGTTTGGCGTGGCCGACTACATCGACAACACCCTCCTTAGTTTACGTCCTAAATTTAAGCGAACTAATCATGTGATAGGCGTAGAGGGAGATGAAGGAGTTACGATTAAGAGTTATCCCGGTGCATTCTCTCAAATTATCACTAACCTTTTGATGAACTCTATCAAACATGCATATAAAGAGGACGAATACGGACATTTAACCTTTATCGTCAGCCAAACCGATGAAAACCACCTCCGTATTGAATATAGCGATGATGGGTGTGGTATATCGCCGGAGCATCTGAAAAAAATCTTTGAACCATTCTTTACCACTGCCCGTTCTCGAGGTGGTACGGGATTAGGCATGCATATCGTTTATAACCTTGTTACTCAAAAACTTAAGGGTACAATTAGGTGTGAAAGTGACGTTGGTGTCGGGACAAAATTCATATTGGACTTACCAATCCAAGTGTAAAAGGAGTAGTGACCACCATGACAGATAAATATAACCCCACTGGTCTGGTTGATAATAAGGATGATGATACTTTGATGTTAGCTGATGAGGATGATGATGCTTTAATGTTAGCTGATGAGGATGATGATGCGTTAGGATTAGCCGATGAGGATGATACATTAGGGTTGGCCGATGAGGATGATTTGCTAGGCTTAGCTGATGAGGATGAAACAGAATCGGCTAAGTCGGCCAAAGATGATAGGTTGCCTGATACTTGGAAAATAATGATTGTCGATGATGATCATGAGGTGCATGCAATTACTCAGCTTGCTTTAAAACGGTTTACTTATGAAGGCAAAGGATTGACCATGATTCAAGCCTATTCAGGTGCCGAGGCTAAAGAGTTAATTACTCAGCATCCCGACACGGCTTTGATGTTGTTAGATGTGGTCATGGAAAAAAATGATGCTGGTTTGCAGGTTGCCAAATTTATTCGAACCGATCTCAACAATGAACTGGTGCGAATTATTTTACGAACAGGACAACCCGGTGAAGCTCCCGAAGAATCGGTTATTGTTGATTACGATATTAACGACTATCGAACGAAACTTGAACTAACCCGCCATAAACTATTTACGGTAATGGTCGCCACGTTACGCTCTTACCGTGATTTGCTGACTATTGACACCAATCGTAAAGAACTAGAAAATTTATATAAAGATCTTGCCAAACGGAATCTCCAACTCGAAGATATTAACATTCGTTTACAAAAAGAGATTGCCGAACGAAAACGGTTGGAAGCGATTCGGATGGAGCAGGAGCGGTTACGGATTCAGAACCAATTCTTAGAACGAGAAGCGCAGGAGTTGGCTAAACTTAATGCCGATAAAGATAAATTTTTCTCGATTGTGGCTCATGACTTAAAAGGCCCATTTCAGCCATTATTAGGCATGTCAGAGTTGTTGCCAATTATGGCAGATGATATTACTCCCAATGATATTCGAGAAATGGGAGACAGTATCTATCGTTCGGCCAAAAATATTTATGACCTATTAGAAAACCTCCTGCAATGGTCACGCATGCAGATGGGACGGATGACCTATCAACCTCAAAAGGTAGAATTACAAGAGATTGCATTGCAAAGTGTAAAACTTTTGACCGCAAACGCTAGTGAAAAGGGTATTATACTTGATAACAACATTGATGAAGGAATGGTCGTTAATGCTGACGGACACATGCTCGATACTGTGATTCGTAACCTTGTTTCAAATGCGCTTAAATTTACTCCAAAAGGAGGCTCCATTACTCTTTCGGCAACAGTACGAGCTAAAGAGGAGTTGATTAATCGGTTGCCTTCATCAGATAAAGATGTAACCATTGATCATGATTTTATAGAAGTTTCGATTTCTGATACTGGTATTGGAATTAGCCAAGAGGACATAACTAAGTTATTTCGGATAGAAAAACATCATACCACCCTTGGTACCTCAAATGAAAAAGGAACGGGATTGGGACTGATTATTTGTCAGGAAATGGTCGAGCATAATGGTGGCTGTATTTGGGTCGAAAGTGAGCTTGGCAAGGGAACAACCTTTAAGTTTACGGTGCCGCAGGCTGACTAAGGAATCAGGATTAATGTAAATATTCAGTGAACTCGTGTCCGGTTTATACGATCAATATCAACACCTACGAAGAGAAAAACACACCTCGCAGGAGATTCGCATCACTCATCACGTTTCACATTTTACGTACATTTGGAGGTAAAAATGACAACATTGACCTTACCCCGTATTCAGGAGGAACAGAGTCCGTTCACTCCCTCAATTACATACCCTGAGAGTGACGGAATGCCCATGGCCGACAATACCAAGCAATTTCGTTATATCGTAACTATCAAAGAAGGTCTGGAGCATCTTTTCAAGGATGACCCGCAAGTCTTTGTAGCCGGTGATTTATTATGGTATCCCAAAGAGGGTGATAGCAAAACCAGAGTCGCGCCTGATGCATTGGTGGCTTTTG
>JAUCGA010000110.1:7416-12072 GCA_030377865.1 Anaerolineales bacterium HSG25
TACAGATGGAAGGTTGGATTAGTCCTCGTTTGGGGGTTCGGTTTGAGTTGAAAGGTATAGAATTGGTGCTGTATCGAGCCGATGGAACGCGCTTTTTGACCTTCTCCGAGTTGGCGGATAAAGTCGAGGCCGAAACATCAGCCCGTCAGCAAGCCGAACAACGAGCAGAGACGGAGGCGTTAGCTCGTCAGGCCGAAACATCAGCCCGTCAGCAAGCAGAACAACGAGCAGAGACGGAGGCGTTAGCTCGTCAGGCCGAAGTATCAGCCCGTCAGCAAGCCGAGCAGAAATTACAAGTGGCTCTAGCCGAATTGGCTCAGTTAAAGGGTACGTGAGGCGTAACAGGCATCGCGGATGAATCTCTGCGACGATCAGCAATATCAACACCTACGAGGAGAAAAACACACCTCGCAGGAGATTCACATCACTCATCACGTTTCACATTTCACGTACATTTGGAGGTAAAAATGACAACATTGACCTTACCCCGTATTCTGGAGGAACAGAGTCCGTTCACTCCCTCAATTACATACCCTGAGAGTGACGGAAAACCTATGGCCGACAATACCAAACAGTTTCGTTACATCGTAACCATCAAAGAAGGTCTGGAGCATCTTTTCAAGGATGACCCGCAAGTCTTTGTAGCCGGTGATTTATTATGGTATCCCGAAGAGGGTGATAGCAAAACCAGAGTCGCGCCTGATGCATTGGTGGCTTTTGGTCGGCCCAAAGGAGACCGCGGGTCGTACATGCAATGGAAAGAGGGTGGGATTGCGCCCCAAGTTGTATTTGAGATACTGTCGCCCGGAAACACGAAGAAAGAAATGCGTAAGAAACTCAAGTTTTATGAAATGTATAGAGTCGAGGAATACTATCAGTACGACCCTGACCGAGGAATTTTGCAGGGCTGGCAACGAGAAGGTCGCTGGTTAGACGAGATTGTACAGATGGAAGGTTGGATTAGTCCTCGTTTGGGGGTTCGGTTTGAGTTGAAAGGTATAGAATTGGTGCTGTATCGAGCCGATGGAACGCGCTTTTTGACCTTCTCCGAGTTGGCGGATAAAGTCGAATTCGCCGAACAACGAGCAGAGACGGAGGCGTTGGCTCGTCAGGCCGAAACATCAGCCCGTCAGCAAGCCGAACAACGAGCAGAGACGGAGGCGTTGGCTCGTCAGGCCGAAACATCAGCCCGTCAGCAAGCCGAACAACGAGCAGAGACGGAGACGTTGGCTCGTCAGGCCGAAACATCAGTCCGTCAGCAAGCTGAACAACGAGCAGAGACGGAGGCGTTGGCTCGTCAGGCCGAAGTATCAGCCCGTCAGCAAGCCGAACAACGAGCAGAGATGGAGGCGTTAGCTCGTCAGGCCGAAGTATCAGCCCGTCAGCAAGCCGAGCAGAAATTACAAGTGGCTCTAGCCGAATTGGCTCAGTTAAAGGGTACGTGAGGCGTAACAGGCATCGCGGATGAATCTCTGCGACGATCAGCAATATCAACACCTACGAGGAGAAAAACACACCTCGCAGGAGATTCGCATCACGCACATTTTTTCGGATATTCATCCGTACGGAGTCACGGAGGAAACCGATAATGCAACAATGGCAACATCCGCCCCGACACACTGTTTGATGGAGCCTCGTCCACAACTTTTGCTCCCATAGCCTCATAAAACAGTTTTGCATAAGGGTCTGCCTCGATGGTCATCAGTTTGAAGCCCTGTTGAGTCGCATTTTTGACCGCATGGAGCCAGAGTTGTTTGCCGTAGCCATGCCCAATATAAGCAGGTTCAACGAACAGGTTGTTTAAATCGACCTGTTCGTTTTCTTTTGCCAGACTATAAAAACCCGCTACCCGCCCTGCGACCTCAATCACAAAAACCCACGTCTCTTTGATGAAACGTGGGCTGATGGTTAGCTCTTTTCGGCAGGCTTCTAAAAATGCGCTATCATAGCCCCAGTGCCCCTTAGAGCGGAGCGATAATTCGCTCAATAGCGCATGTTCATTAGCTCTAGCGGCTCGGATAATGGGTTGTGTTATGGACATGCTCTCAGACCTCGTTTTCTGTTCAATTCAACTCAAAGGTCGCTTAAAGGTGAAAAATTCCGTCCACGGAAAACCCCCAATACCATCTTCAACCACCGTTTGAGACTGCGTGTGACTAACCAGTTCCCAACCATCAACGCCGAGTTGGGCAATTGCTTGGCTAATACTCCGCACTTGTCGAATATCTAGGTTATCGACACTTAAAAAAACCAACTGTTTCGATTTTGGGTTGTTAGGAGTGGCTCGATTAACGACAATCTGACAATATTCCCATTTTTGCATGGTTTTATATCTCCAGTATATTAGACCTGTTCGGCAATAACTTATCTTATAAAAACTCAAAATCGAGGTCTGTGGAGTGCAAAAGCTTCTTGCTTTTGCCAGAGGTAAACATGCAAAAGCAAGAAGTTTTTGCACTCTTTTATTCCCGAACAACTCTATTTTAATCCTCTACTAAAATCTTAATAAAATTGACCATCTGCTGACGTTCTTGCCAACTTTGTTTTTTATAAAACTCTCGCTGATATGATTCGCGGGTGTTATTGTTGATCAGAGCTAAACGGGCACAACCGCGCCGTTTGGCTTCGGCTTCCACAGCCGCTAACAATTGGCTACCTAGCCCCTGACCGCGATAGTCTGACCGGATAAACAGTTCGGTCACATACCCTTCTGGGCCGGGTAGAAACAGGTAGGTGAGCCATTGTACCGCGGTATATCCGACCAGTACGGCATCAGTCTCTACCAGATAGATTGAGTGACTATCTTGCGTGAGGCACTGGTGCAGATATTGCTTTATGCGGGCGATACTAGTGACGGGGTCTTCCTCATTAAAATAACTGAAGAACTCTAAATCACGTAGAAGGTTGTTCAAATGGGGTGCATCTTCTAGTTGGGCGAGGCGAATATTCATCGTTTACTTAGCTCCCAAATTCAATTCAATAGTTTCGCTGAAAATCTTAGTACCCAACATGCCGATTAACAAAAAGATTTTTCGACAGGATTAACAGGATTAACAGGATTTTTTGCCTTTAATCCTGTTGATCCTGTCAGATATTAGTTCTGGCTAAATGTTTTTACAAGTTGCACGGAATCTACCAGAGAACCGTTTTTTCATTGATTAAACTGTTCTTCCTCATGTGGCTCTATCTTAACTAACTCCAGATCAAATGCCTTCAAGTTTTCAACCTCAATAACCGTCTCACTCAGCCCCTCTAAGGTTGCTAACTCTAATTTTTGTAATCGCTTTTCATACCCCACTAAGGCTTCTTTTTCTAGTTTGAAACGTACTTTTATGGTTCGTAGAACAGTTCGTAAGACGGCCTTTTTTGCTGCTTGTTGTTGTTGTTTCTCTAAATAGGATTCCAAACCAACTAACCGTTCTTCCGGCTTGTACCGAGACAACACCTCCTCCGGCTTGAGACCTATCAATCGTTCCTCCGGCTTGAGACCTATCAATCGTTCCTCCGGCTTGAGACCCATCAATCGCTCCTCCGGCTTGAGACCCATCAATCGCTCCTCCGGCTTGAGACCCATCAATCGCTCCTCTATCGGTGTTTTGGCTAACACTGCTACTCGCCATTCTTTCCCCCATACCATTACATCGTCTGCGGTTACTTCCACGTTTTTCATTTCTTTATTACCCTCTTTTGATAATATCAGCTGGCGTAATCCAGCTATAAATGACATTATAACCACTGGAAACTGCTTAAACCCCATCTTCTCCAATATCTCAAATGCAGCCTCTTTTGCATGACGACGGCTGGCAAAACATTTTACATAGGCATTGTGAGGTTCATTATTCAACTCATTTAATACCAGAATTGTCACTCGTTTTACCATCGGTAACTCACTCTGATAGACACCCGGCCATTCTGTTGCATGATAACCATACTCTTTCAGTAATGCTGGACGTGGTGTCTTGGAACTCAAAATAAAGGTGGCTACCTCATCACCCGATAGGCCCTGTATCACTCGGTAGAAAATATCGTAGCCATGTACTTTCTCTATTCGCTCTGCGTTGAGTGACTCGGTGTATTTGAACTCTATCAGGATGTGACTGGCAAGACTGTTTCTGATACCATCTGGAAGCCGAGCCAGTTGTTCCATTGTCCAAGTGGGACTATTACAACGTAGTAAAAAAATGTCACTTCGTGGAGGTTTACTCATCAGATTAAAATCAACCTTGACGGTGACCTCCAAGGTATGGAATAGGAGTTCAAATAATTTACCAAGTATCCGATGCCAGTGGGTTCTTGGTTCCTGTTTCTTCGGTTCTTGTTTTTTCATTATGCAATATTGTACTTTGCTGGTTAAAGTGTGTCAATTCTCGAATCTTCGATGGGTGACCTCCGATTAGGTCATGCTAATATAGATGTTCAGATAAACATTTTCAGTTGTCACCTTCCCGCAAGTTTTGAACTTGCGGGAAGGTTAGTCTTGAACTTGCGGGAAGGTTAGTCTTGAATTGAAAATCATTATCTGAAAGACTGTAGACCTGTTCGGCAATAACTTATCATCGCATAAAAACTCAAATTCGAGGTCTGCGGAGTGCAAAAGCATCTTGCTTTTGCATGTTTGTCTCCGGCAAAAGCAAGATGCTTTTGCACTCCTTTATT
>JAUCGA010000111.1:0-2695 GCA_030377865.1 Anaerolineales bacterium HSG25
GTCATAGTCCAAATCAATCGCTTGCTTTAAGTGCCCTATCGCGGCGGCATAATTGTTTAGTTCGATATAACTCCGCCCGTAATTATCTCGACCAAGTACTATATGCCTACGAGCGTGATGATGCCAACATGGTGATTACCACCATCACCATGTTGCTCGATACGGGTATGTATCTGGCTGAGGCTTATGAATATCGGGCTTGGGGATATTTCAAAACACGGGCTTATAGAGCCGCGATTACCGATGGCAAACGAGCTATCGACATGGGGTCGAGCAACCCTGAAACCCCGCTTGTTTTGGGGCGGAGTTATATCGAACTAAACAATTATGCCGCCGCGATAGGGCACTTAAAGCAAGCGATTGATTTGGACTATGACCCGTTGCAAGAGGTTCATTTTTACCGTGCCCAATGTTATGAATTGTTAGGCAAAACAGAGGATGAGGTTAAGGCCGAGTGGGAGCAGACTCTAAAATTAGGGAGGTCTAGTTATTGGGGAACGCAGGCTCAAAAGGGGCTAGACAAAATATCAAGCGCACAATCATCACAAAAGCGTATTAAAAAAGAGGGCACGGCCTATAGTGATACGGCTTTAGGTAGTATTGGAGCAGGTTTTTTTGGTGTCGCTATGTTTTTTGCCATGTTTTTATATTTTGCGGTTAGTGCATTTAATAGTGGTGCTTACGTTGGCATGTTGATTATGGGGATGCTGACATTCCTTATATTGCTTTTGGGACTGACGGGGGTATTTTCTATTTGGGATGTGTATCAGTTAGGTAGAAACGGCAAAAATACAACCGGAACGATTACTCGCAAGTATATTAAAACTGTGCAAGTAAAAAACAAAACAAGGGAGGCGTACACGATTTCGTACCACTATGGTGACGGGATTCAAGCGACGTGCGAGATTAGAAAGCCTGTTTACGATAAGGTCGTTCTTGGGCAAACGATTACGATTAAATATTTGCCTCATAAGCCCGATGTATCTAGCCCATGCCTCTGATAACTACGCAGAACTCATCCAATCAATTTAAGTAACTTTCATTCCTAAGTTGTCACTTTTCCCGGAGTGCAAGAATTCCATTCTTGCTGTCAAAATACAATTTTGACACTCCTGTTTTCCTGATCGTTGCGATTATGTAATCGCAACGGGTATTTGGCGGGTATATCCTCCTTCAAGGAGGCTTCGCGCTACCCGCCTATTATGGGTACACTTCTGTTTTTTATAAGTTAGTTCTGAAAACTACTTAACGTTTGTAGTAGGCGATTTATCGGTAAAAGTTCAGCAAAACCGCCCTAGAAACCCGATTTCTTAAAGAAATCGGGTTTCTGACACTCTTTCTGGCGAGTTCACTGAATATTTACCTGAAGTGCCTACTACGAACGTAATGCCGCTCGTTCACCATTTATAATTCACCATTTACCATTTATAATTTTGCCTAACCATGAGCGTAACCAAAAACAGCCCGCACCATAAATGGTGCGGGCTGTCTTATTTTTCTGGCACTACTGGAGTTTGTGGGATGGAATTTATTGGATAGTGAGAACAATTTTTCCCACAACACGTCCTTTCTCACTCAAGATGTGTGCGTCTTTTATTTGTTCAAGAGGAAAAACCTCAGCGATTTGCGGCTTTAATTTTTCTTCTTGAATCATCTTCCCGACTGCATCAAGGTCCTGACTATTCGAAGAAACCATAACTACTTTTAATTTTTCCGACCGAAAGGAATTCAACACAGGTGCAAGTAGCATATCAGGTATAGCAGGGGAGCTAGTAACATAAGTACCACCCGATTTTAATGTTTTCTGAAATTCCGAAAATGAATGATTGCCAACTGTGTCGAAAATAACGTCATAACTATTTTTATTTTCAAGTACATTATCTTTTTTATAGTCTATCACGTGATTAGCTCCAAGATTTTTCGCAAATTCGACGTTTTTTGTACTGCAAACACCTGTGACAGTGCAACCCAACGCTCTCGCTATTTGCACCCCAGCACTTCCAACTCCGCCGGTACAACCATTGATTAAAATGTGATTGCCACTTTTAGTCTGTGCGCCATGAACGATAGCTTGATAAGCGGTCAACGAGACTAACGCCAAGGATGCCGCTTGTTCAAAATTAATATTGTTGGGTTTCAGAGCAACATCAGCATCTTTTACCTTGAGGTATTCAGCATAAGCTCCGCCTTTCATACCGTTTACCGCGCCATACACATGGTCGCCTTTTTTGAACCTCGTAATAGCTGACCCTACCTCACTGACAATACCCGCAAAATCAGCTCCTAAAACTTGAGGCGGTTTCATGATACCGGTCATTATTCTCATCTCACCACTTCTAACTTTCCAATCTACTGGGTTTACTGAACTATTCATCACTTGGATTAATAACTCATCGCTCCCAATCGTTGGTTTTCCAACTTCCTCAAGTTGCAAAACATCAGCCGTTCCATATTGCTTTGTGACAATAGCTTTCATTATTATACCTTCCTTTGAATAAAATAACGATTTAACGTAAAAATAAAAGATGACACATCGGAATAAATCCCGATGCTGATAGCTAAAGCCGGCTAAAGTCTCTCAGATAATAGTTTTCAATTCAAGACCAACCTTCCCGCAAGTTTAGAACTTGCGGGAAGGTGATGGCTGAAAATATTTATCTGAACATCCATATTTAGGCCGCTTTTAGTGGTCTTG
>JAUCGA010000111.1:2794-11997 GCA_030377865.1 Anaerolineales bacterium HSG25
GAGTTTTTAGGCAGACGGAAGAAATAAAACATCCCAATTGAGGAGTCAGCACCCGAGGTGCGGCACGACGCGTGCCTACTCCGCGGGACAATTATTTTTTCCACGTCCCTAAAGCCAGCTACAGTCTTTCAGATAATAGTTTTCAATTCAAGACCAACCTTCCCGCAAGTTTAGAACTTGCGGGAAGGTGATGGCTGAAAATATTTATCTGAACATCCATATTTAGGCCGCTTTTAGTGGTCTTGAGTTTTTAGGCAGACGGAAGAAATAAAACATCCCAATTGAGGAGTCAGCACCCGAGGTGCGGCACGACGCGTGCCTACTCCGCGGGACAATTATTTTTTCCACGTCCCTAAAGCCAGCTACAGTCTCTCAGATAATAGTTTTCAATTCAAGACCAACCTTCCCGCAAGTTTAGAACTTGCGGGAAGTCAACACTACCCCAAAATGAAATAAAATCCGACGAGATTTCTCATGTTGGTCGAAATAACATGGTAGGAATCGCGTTTGCACATAAGAATGAATTCTTATGCTGATACAAGAAACCTGCTTAAGCAGGTTTTCCGTTTAAGACGCTGATTTCAATCAGCGACCATAAGCACAACTTAATTAATGCTCATTCCTAAAGTTTTGTTAAATGCAGGGATGTCAGCATTTTACTACACATTTTCGTTTAGGCAACTCCAAGAAAATAAAATCAGAAGTTTATCATTTCGACATGGCTAAAACAATATTTGACATGATTAACATGATTAAAAGCAAAAAATCCTGTTAATTCTGTTAATCCTGTCGAAAAATGCTTTTTGTTTTATCAATATGTCAGATAGTGAATGAAACGACAAACTTTTGATAAAATCTTCCAACCTGCTAAAACACCACCGACATGTTGCCTAATTTGCAAAAACCTTTATTATAAAAAAAGCGGCGCAGTTGCAAACACTACGCCGTTTTTATCGTTTTATTTGTGGAGAGTGGTTTATACAGTCTCTCAGATAATAGTTTTCAATTCAAGACCAACCTTCCCGCAAGTTTAGAACTTGCGGGAAGGTGACAACTGAAAATCCTTATCTGAACATCTATAGTTCGCCAGAAAAACCTTGGCCGCTAATCATCCGTAAAAGTTCAGTAAAATCGGGTTTCTGATACCCTTTCTGGCGAGTTCGCTGAATATTTACGTAGTAGGCGATTCAGCGGCCTACACGCCCTAAAGCGGATGGTCGTTAGGCCGCGGCTTGCGCGGTCGGCCTCGTTTGCGGCGCGGTGGCTGGTCTTGGCTCGACTTGAGGTCGTTGTGCCTCAGCAGACGGTCAACATCGTCGCGCAGGGTAGCCCTGCTCAGGTTGATGGTGTCGATAGCGGTGCTAAGTTTGCGGCAGTTGCAGGTCGCGTCCGCATCAACCTGCTCGAGCAAAACTAGATGTTGCAGGATATGCCCAATTGCCATCTCGACGGTTAAATCATCTTGCTTCCACTTTTTTAGTAGTTCTTTGACGGGGATTGTGCCCACGGGTATCACCTCCTTTGTTTGACACTAACTTTATTATTTTGAATAACATTTGTGCGGTTATTCCCGCACATTGTAACATTCCATCATCTTGATGTCAAATCGGCATGGTGGTTTTGTGCGTCCTATGGAAAAGTTTGGCGAAAAACTTCGGATTTTACGGAAACGGGATGGGTTGTCTATGCGAGCATTAGCGGCTGAACTTGACTTTTCGTCGCATGGCACAATTAGTGATTTGGAAACAGGACGCATCATGCCCTCGACCAAGCATGTGATCAAGGTGGCTCGTTTGTTTGACGTAACGACAGACCAACTGTTGTTTGATGAGTTGGAGATTGACTGAGAATGACTCAAACTTATTTAGTCATCCAAGCCCTGAAAAACTTAGGTGGAACCGCCCACCTTAATCAAATATTTGAGGAAGTGTGTACGATAAAACCAGACTGGTCAACGGCCAAAGACCGTAAGGCGATTATTCGTAGAATTGTCCAACTTTCTCCAAAAGTTTATCCAATAAGGCCGGGCAGTGGGATTTGGAGGTTAGTTGAAACCGCACGAGAGGTCAACCAGATACCCGAAGAGATTACAAGTCACGAACGGCATTATGAAGGCGCAGTAGAACGAATTTCGGTGAATCGTTATGAGCGTAGTACCAAGGCAAAATCGAAATGCCTTGAGTATTACGGAGCAACCTGCGCGGTCTGTCAGCTTGATTTTAATGACCTGTATGGTGAGGCAGGTCGTGGTCTTATCCATGTACATCATCTAACCGCCTTGTCAGAGGTACAACATGAGTATGAGGTTGACCCGATTCAAGATTTACGTCCGGTATGCCCCAACTGTCATGCCATGCTCCATCGCAAAAACCCACCCTACACGATTGAGGAGATTCGTGAATTTTTGGAAACTACAACAGCCGGAAGATTGTATCTCAAGTTACTCAACGCAACCTAAAAGACCCGACATGTCGGGTCTTTTTTTGTAGGATCATTTGTGAAAAATAGATCTATTTGATCTTTGACAATTAGAACATTTGATCGTATGATCGCTTATCACGTGATAATACAACAATAAAAGGTGATACGATCCTATTATGAGTAACAACTCTGATTCTACATTACAGCAATTAGGCTTTTTAGCCAATATCCCCCAAAACAACCGCTCTCCCAAAACCGATGAGTTTGAGCTAGAGCACACCACCGTCTGGAGCTTTCCCCAACGGGCTACCTGGGCCACGCACAAGTCAGACTATCGGGGCAACTTTGCTCCACAGGTAGCCCGCAACCTCATCCTTACCTACTCGCAAGCCAACGACATGGTGTTAGACCCGATGGTCGGCAGTGGCACTACCCTTATTGAGGCTCGCTTGCTGGGGCGGCAGGGGCAAGGGTACGACATCAACCCTCGCGCCGTCGAGCTAACCAGCAATCGGCTCCAGTTTGAGGTGGCGCATCCCACTCAGCAGAGGGTACAACTCGGCGATGTGCGAGCCATGCAACTGCCCGACGAGTCGGTCAATCTTATCATCACCCATCCACCCTACGCCAACATCATCAAATATTCGGACGGTAAAAACCCCGCCGATTTATCAAGCCTCAGCAACATCGGCAAGTTTTTCGACCAGTTGACGCTCGGTCTGCACGAGATGTATCGGGTGCTAAAGCCCAACCATTACTGCGCCATCCTCATGGGCGACACCCGCAAAGGGCAACATTACATCCC
This sequence comes from Anaerolineales bacterium HSG25, assembly GCA_030377865.1. Taxonomy (GTDB): domain Bacteria; phylum Chloroflexota; class Anaerolineae; order 4572-78; family J111; genus JAUCGB01. The sequence goes on from JAUCGA010000111.1 coordinate 6,021, forward strand.
CCTGTCTTACATGCTTCTCCAGCGGGCGTTGGAGGTAGGGTTCATCCTCAAAGAGCAGGTGATAAAGCTCCAGCACAACACCCGCCGCGCTCCCATGTGGCGTAAGTCGGCCAGCAACTACAAGTTCTATCTGATAATGCATGAGCAGTTGTTCATCTTCCGCAAACCAGCTCAGGGTGAGAAGTTGACGCGGCTCAAATGGAGTATGAAGCAGGTGGGGTGAGAATTGGCACCCCGTAATCAAGAAAATTTGAAGGCATTAAAAAGCGGCTGACTTATCGTCAGCCGCTTTTTGGTTAGAACGGCAACCAATTGGACAAATTAGGTCATCAGTTTTATTATACGAAATATGAAACACGAGTTGTGCGCTCCAGAGTGGTTCAACCTTTTGAAGACTCCGCACAGATCAAATAGTCTACAATATTTACGCTGTTTAGAACAAAACTCACAGGATAAGAGAATAAAAGTTCTCCTATCCTGTAAATTCTGCTCTATAATAATCATTGGATAAATTCTGCGTAGATATTCTTTTGTATTTAGTTAAGGCTAAAAATCCTTGTCAGATAACAAGACGGATGAAACAATTATGGATATAGAACAAGCTTATCAAGCAGGTCTGTTAGCCGCTCAGGCCGGAGCGCGACAAGATGCCTTTACCCTGCTCAATACGGTTGTACAGGCCGACGAAACCCGTATCGAGGCTTGGCTGTGGCTCAGTCAACTGGCCGATAATATGGATGATAAATTCCTTTGTTTAGAAAATGTGCTAACTTTGGAGCCGGAACATCCTGTCGCCCAACCATTAAAAAAATGGTTGCAAAATCAGGCCAACCCGTCATTAGCCGCCGATACTGCTTCTCATGATGTTGACGATGCGATTGACGACTCCACTGCTACAACCAAAAAGCCATCGCGCAATCTTATCCGTCCGATTAAGGTTACTAAACCATCAGAAGCCTCCTCTGATGATCTACTCCCCGTTTTTCCAGAACCATTTGAGCAGACCGCCCCACTTGAGCAGGCACCTACCGAACTCAACGAACCCGAAATCATCACGCCACAATCATTACCCCCCATTCTGGTTGATGACGAATCATCGAGTTCGACAGATTTTCTCGATGATGAGTGGTTATGCCCCTATTGTGCAAAAGAGACAGCAGAGGAGGACAATAGTTGTCCTCATTGTCGCAAATCATTACTAGTGATTACTCGCACCCGAGAAGAACGCTCACCTTGGCTAATACGAGGTATATGGCTACAACTTGGGCTGGCTTTTTATGTTTTTACGCTAGGCTTCATTTATATGGGCATCAGTGCTCGCATGGGCGGGGTTCAGGTTGACCTGTTCGACCTTTTGCCGATTTATGTCGGCTTATCGACCGAACAACCACCCGAACAGGTCGAATTGATGCTAGAGTCGATTCCGCTGACCATGTTTTGGAGCTATTGGGTCTTTATTACCTTTTCTATCTTGATGAGCGCTCTTCTGTTTTTCCGTATCAATATGGCAAATCTCATCTATCTGATGTATGCCGGTTCCATCATCTTATGTACCTTATTAGCGACTATTTTATTTTCCACATCCCACTACGTGCTCATCGCCCTGATGCTCATATTCGTCATTGGAGTTATCCAACTGGTAATAGGCATGCATATCGCCCCCGATTTTTCGACCAAAACGACCCGTCTCAAAACAGAAATCGACCAAGATGCAAAGGGACATACCTCGCTTTTTATTAGCGGTCGAGACTATAGCCGCAAAGGGATGTGGGGAGTGACCGTGTTGCATCTGCGTCGAGCAGTCATGCGTCGCCCCAACGAAGTCAGCTATCTTCTACTTTTGACCAAGGGGTACATCAAACTTAACCATTTCAACATGGCCGAGGATACCCTCAACCATGTAGCCCAGTTGAAACCAGATTCAACAGAGTTACAGTCATTACGGGAGATGTTGGTCGCAAGTCGATTAAAAAGTGGGTGACATAACCGCTTATCGAGTAGGAATCGGGATTAAGGCAGTTCATGGTGAGAGTGGTTCAATCTTAAGTAACTTTCATTTCTAAGTTGTAACTTTTCCCGGAGTGCAAGAATTCCATTCTTGCTGTCAAAATACAATTTTGACACTCCTGTTTTCCTGATCGTTGCAATTATGTAATCGCAACGGGTATTTGGCGGGTATATCCTCCTTCAAGGAGGCTTCGCGCTACCCGCCTATTATGGGTACACTTCTGTTTTTTACAAGTATTAATTAACCTGTACTTATGACCGCTGATTGAAATCAGCGTCTTAAACGGAAAACCTGCTTAAGCAGGTTTCTTGTATCAGCATAAGAATTCATTCTTATGTGGAAACGCGCAAGTTATTAAGGAAGTTCCAGAATTTAAAACCCTCCCAAATTGAGCAGAGTCTCTACCTGGACTGATGAAAACAGGGTCAGATTCGGTTTGCTAATTAATCTCGTTTTTATTCCGTTAAACGATAAGAACAGGATGCGCAGGATGACACTGATTTTGCGTGTACTAATCAGTGTCATCCTGCGCATCCTGTTCTAAATGCACCTGAAACATGGAACAAAACTGGAATCGATTTGTGACCCCAAAATGGCTCCGATTAACGTTAATTTTCACCAGCCTAGGACTGAGGGGGGTAGAGACTCTGCTCAATTTGGGAGATTCATTTTCTTGGAATTGCCTAAATTCCTATCGCCTTAACCAGATAAGGATAAACCGTCTCCATCACCACCTCATATCCCGCCGCGGTAGGATGAACTCCGTCTGGTTGGGTCAAACTGGGGCTATGGTTTGGCTGATTAACGACACCTTTTAAAAAGAAAGGGATCAGAATCACCCCTTCCTCTTTGGCGATGGTGGGGTATAGTTGGGCAAAGGCGGTACTGTTTTTATTCAACATACCAACTGGATGCATGCCGGCCAGAATAACCGCTACATCCTGCGTTTTGCATATCCGTACTATTTGACGAATATTTTGAGCCGTTACCAAGGGATTGATACCCTGAAAATAATCATTAAGCCCTGTTTCGAGGACAATGATATTCGGCTTAGGGATTAATCGGCTGTTAATCCTCGATAATGTGCCAGCACTGGTCTCACCACTAATACCCGCGTTAATCACATGGCAGTCATATCCTGCCATGCGTAATTTTTGCTCTAGCAACACAGGATATGACTGTTTTGTAGCTACGGCAAACCCAGCGGTTAGGCTGTCACCTAAAGCAAGGATGGTTATCATCTGATTACTCCGGCTAACCTCCGAGGGGTTTTGCCTCCCGGAGGTTAAAAGTAAACTACTTACAGAAGTTTATCATTTCAACATGACTAAAACAATATCTGACAGGATTAACAGGATTGACAGGATTACAAGCAAAAAAATCCTGTTAATCCTGTTAATCCTGTCAAAAAATGCTTTTGATTCTATCAATATATCAGGTCATGAATGAAACAACAAACTCTTGGCAAATATTCAGTGAACTCGCCAGAAGGAACGTCAGAAACCCGATTTCTTTGAGAAATCGGGTTTCTGGGGCGGTTTTACTGAACTTTTACAACCCTTATACTTAATTCAAAATCGACAGTGTTGGCTCACTCTGTCCTGAACCAGACTCCTGTGCCAAGTTCCGTGCGGCGACCTCGGCGGCCACTTTGCGGGCAATCACCCGAATCGACTGAGCCGCAGTAGAGGCGGGGTCACGGACGACTATTGGTTGGCCCTCGTCTCCGCCGATACGAACATCTGGCTCAAGCGGCACCTCACCCAAAAAGTCTATACCAGCCTCTTGAGCCATATTGACCCCACCACCGTTACCAAAAATATAATGCCGTTTACCTGTATCAGGTGCCTCAAAATAGCTCATGTTCTCAATCACGCCCAATATCGGCACTTCTAACTGTTTGAACATGCCCACGCCCCGTACTACGTCACTTAAGGCCACTTTTTGAGGCGTGGTCACAATCACCGCGCCAGTTAAGCCCACACTTTGCGACAGACTCAAACTCACATCGCCAGTGCCGGGTGGTAAATCAACCACCAGATAATCAAGCCCTTGCCAATCAATCTCTTCTAGAAATTGACGCAAAGCATTATGCACCATAGGGCCGCGCCATATTAAAGCATCACCCGGATTAACCAAAAAGCCCATGCTCATCAGCTTCACGCCATAAGCCTCAAGTGGTTGAATCTGTTGCCCTCCCCCACCTTTGGGGCGTTCGTTGATGCCCATCATTAGCGGCACGTTCGGCCCGTATATATCGGCATCTAGCAATCCGACCTTGGCTCCATCTAACGCCAAACTAATTGCTAAGTTGGTTGACATGGTGCTTTTTCCCACGCCTCCTTTACCGGAAGCCACTGCAATTGTGTTACGTACCCCGATACTGGTTTTTCCCATCAAACGACCATCTCGCGGGACTTCGGTAGTAAATCGAACCGAGACATCGGTAATATCAGGCACGGTTCGTAAAGCGGCCATTATTTTCTCTTCTAGCATGCCTTTTGCCTCGGTAGCGGCAGGCGGCAAAATCACTGTAAAGTCTAATTTAGTGCCATTTATAACCATCTGCTTGACCATGTCGAGCGTGACAATGTCTTTTTGCAAGTCAGGCATGACTACCCCTTTTAGGGCAGTTAAAATTTGTTGTTCAGTTACCATATTTACATAAAAAGACGTGATATGTGAGGCATGATTCATTGTTGAAAATCATGTTCCACACATCACGTTTTAGGTTTTTACAAACTATATCTCATATATTACGAGGTTGTTTCTCTAATTTCGTAAGAACAGGTATTATCACCTTCACGAATATTACTTGTTCGAACCACATCAGCTTGAAGCAATTCACTTAATACCTCTTGGTCTTGCTTGCATAAGCAGTCGTGCTGTTCGACCGCATGAAAAATTGGGCAGTTTGCTTCAGTTAAGGTGAATACACCATCGCCTTGGTTTTGCCATTGCGACATGTAACCAGCCTCTTGACGAAGTTCGCTGACTTGCTCTAACCGCTCTGTGAGATTTTCCCCTGTAATTTTCGGGCGATAGCTATTAATCAGATGTTCGGAACGTACTCTAAAGACAGCATCTATCCCTTCTGGCCCATACAAATCACGAATGGTTTCTAGAACCAAAACAGCTAAGGCCTGATACCCTTGTGGGAAATAGGCGGACGCGGCTTCACCAAGGTCATACACATAACTTGGTCGCCCCATACCCCGTTGAACTTCGTCATATTGCACTAAGGAATCCCGCTCTAGTTTTGTAAGATGTCGTCGTACCGCAACAGAACTGATTTGTAAAATCTGTGCTAATTCATCGGCTGTTAATTTGCCTTTTTCCTTCAATAAAGTCAAAATCCGTCGTCTGGTTAAAGGCATTTGTTTGTGAACTACATTATTGTTGGCTATTGTCATATCATTAACCTGTGATTTCTATAAGACTACTTGTTACCCGACAAGGATTTTTAGCCTCAACTAAACATAGAAGAATATCTGACAGGATTAACAGAATTAACAAGATTAATGTAGTGGTCAAGATGATGTTGGAGTGCAATGGGTTCAGCCATTGCTTTTGGCAACAGCCAAACCCGTTACACTCCATTTTCAACATCAATCTGACCACTACAGAATTAACAAGATTAAAAGCAAAAAATCCTGTCAATCCTGTCGAAAAAAAAATTTATTTAATCAGCATGTCGGGTACTGAGTAAGACTACAACAAGTGGTTGTTATTTTTCCTTAAGTAACTTTCATTTCTAAGTTGTCACTTTTATCAGCATGTCATTCCCGCCTAAAGCATGCGGGAATCTATGTATTGTCAGTGGATTCCCGCTAAAAACGTGCGGGAATGACAATTTACAAGTTAGTTCTGAAAACTACTTAAGTGACAATCAAACAATTAAGTTACAAATTGCCACCCTAGTCAAAATATTTGCCTTGATGCAGTTATAATAATTGAGTTTTTTAATTT
>JAUCGA010000112.1 GCA_030377865.1 Anaerolineales bacterium HSG25
GAGGGCTGATTCGCGATTGAGTAACCAGCTCCAATTCGGCCTCTTGGCCATCTTTTTCCTGACCAGCATGGCGCTTCATTCGTGGTATTACGTCATTTACTGTGGCCTGTTTACGCTGGCCTTACTGTTTTATCCGGCTCCCAAACTGAGCCTCGCCGAGCTACGCCGTCGCCTGCCCATCATCATCCTGATTCCCGGTCTGACCATCCTGCTCCTGTCGCCACTGATTATCCCCATGTTCCAACTGCTCGACTCGACCACGCTCATTGGTGAGCATAACCCACTCCGTCACTCGGTTGACCTGCTTAGTTTCTGGATTCTCGGTCCACCATCAACATGGGCCGATTGGTTCGAGTCGTTGTGGCTCCCCTACGCGGCCCAACACCGCGAGCCGGGCGCGTCGGCCTATCTCGGATACACCGTCTTTCTCGTCAGCCTGATAGGATTGTTAGGCAAACAGTTTCGTCGTGTTGCCACATGGTGGGCTTTGGTTGCGCTGGCCTTTACCGTATTAGCCTTGGGGCCACAACTGCAAATCAACGGCCAAATATTCGATATTCCCATGCCATATCAATTTCTGTCCGATCTGATTCCAGCCTTCTCCATCACCGGCATTCCGGGACGCTTCGTGGTCATGACCAGCCTCTGTTTGGCCGTGTTGACCGCGTATGGTTTGAGCGTCATTCAGCCTCACCTTTCACACCTCACCCGTTCCTCATTCTTCATTCCTCATTCCTCATTCCTCCTCATCGCCCTGCTCATCATGCTCGAATACTCCGCCGTGCCAATTCCGCTCAGTTCAACCGACCTGCCGGACATCTACACCGAACTCGCTCAAGAGCATGAATCCTATAGCATCCTCGATATTCGCTGGGATGCCAACTACCTGCTCCATGCCCAAACCGTGCATCACAAGCCGCTCATCGGAGGCTGGTTGGCCCGTCTCCCCGCCGAGCAAGCCGCCTATCTGGACGAGCCTAGTCTGGATAAAGCCTTTTTGCACCTGCTCCTTGGCCCCGATGACCCGACGCTGACCGACCCGCAAGCGATTCAATCGGCCATCCAAACCGCCCTCGACCAACGACAGGTGCGCTACATTATCGACCATAACGGCACAGCCAGCCCCTTTTTGGAGCCGCTTTTGGGCTGGCCGGTCGTCTATCAAAATGAACGCATGGTGGTGTACGAAAATAACTAAGAAATGGGACACGGATAAACGCGGATAAAAGAGTTGTTCGGGAATAACGGAGTGCAAAAGCTTCTTGCTTTTGCATGGTTGTTTCTGGCAAAAGCAAGAAGCTTTTGCACTCCGACATCACCACAACAAAAAACCCGTGTTTATCCGCGTTCATCCGTGTCCTAATAAAATACATTGAGTAGTAACTATTTCAAGCGCCTGCCCGTACTTTTTTTATGGCTGGCCTTTACCCTCCAACTAAACTACCTAAACGAACTACGCCAAACCTTTCCCGACCGTTTAGGCGTAATTCCGTTTTGCGGAGTCGATTCACTGGCCCATCTTGACCGCGCCCACGGCCTACTCAACGGCTCCATTCCCGGCCCCGAGGTGTTCTACTTCATCCCGCTTTACCCGCTCTATTTGGCAACTTTTCAGCAATTTTTTGACGGCTCGCTCTTCATGCCGCTCTACATTCAGAGCCTGTTTCAGATGATGGGTTTGGCCGCGCTCTACAAACTGGGGCGACAGTTATACTCCCCCCTAACCGGCCTCCTCGCCATGATTGGCTTAGCCAGCTACAGCTACTACCTGCTCTACCTGCCCTGTTTCGACCAGACCATGCTGACCACGCCCGCCCTGACCATCGGCTTGACCCTGCTCCTGAGCGAACAGACTCGCCCTCGACGGCTGAATCTGCTCATCGCCGGAATCAGCTTCGCCGTCGCCATTCTCAGTCGCCCGACAGTGTTGATGGCCTTGCCGCTGGTTTTGTTGTGGATTGGGTGGTTGAAGGTCTTAGAAACCAACACCTACGATACCCATTCGGGCATGTGGGAAAAAAATATACCTCGCAGGAGAACTCAAACCATCCTCCTTTCCGCCACCCTCTTCCTGCTCCCGATTATCTGTGCTATTGCCCCGCTGACGTGGCACAACTATCAGGTCAGTGGTCGCTTTGTGCTTATTTCCGACAACTTCGGCATCAACCTGTTTACCGGCAACAACCCCGACGCGTACGGCCTAGACAGTCTGGCTCATGTTCAGTCCCAACCGGCGGTACTGCGCTTTGAGGAAACGATTGCCCTGATCAAACAAGATCAAACCAGCTACGAACACGAAGTCATCAGCTATTGGCAAACCGCCCCGCAAGATGCGCTCGAATTGACGTTACTCAAAACGTGGTACTGGTTCGGCGAAACCGAAGAGCCACTCATCGAGCCGTTTTTTCCGAGTACGGTCGGCCAGTCGGCTATACTCCGCATGTTACCGCTCGGTTGGCAAGCCGTCATCGTGATAGCTTTGTTAGGTATTGCTCTGATTCCGACTCGCAATAGACCAGCTTTGCGGTTTGTGTGGGCGGTTTACGCGGTCTTTAGCCTGTTTACGATCCTCTTTTTTATCCAACTCCGCTTTCGTGTTCCGCTCATACCCTTTGTTATGCTTTCTAGCGGAGCCTTATTGAGCATGGCCCCCACTTGGCTGGCCCAACGTCACTGGAAGTTCGGATTTAGTTTGGCAGTTATGTTGATTCTCGTGCCGCTGATTCCGGGCTTGGTTCCGTTTATTGTGCTGTTTGTGGGGTTGGGGGTGGTTTTTTCTCCTGCGAACAGGGTGATTAACGTCTCATTGGCATCATGGCTCGACAAAATTTCTACCCCCACCCAACCTCCCCCTGCTAGGGGAAGAAGTTCTCGTCCTCCTTTGGAAGCACATCGTAAAGATGAGCAAACCTCCCCCCTAGCAGGGGGGAATGAGGGGGGTAGAATCTCCATCAAACAGACAAGCACAAATTGGAATTCCTTCCAAGCCACACCCCGTTACACCCTTATGATCGCCTTACTCCTGTATCTGTCTCTAATCATGCTGATAACCCTCACCCGTCGTGAGCATCAAGATGTCGGCCAAGCCATCGACCATTACCTCGGCCCGCCTTTGATTGGGCAGGGTATCCTCGGCCAAACATTTCGTATGGATTGCGACAATCTGAGCCAAATTGAAGCGACCCTCGGTACTTTTAACGACCACCCCGACCAGCCAATCATCTTCACCTTGACCGATTCTCCGACCAACCCAGACCCTATCCATGCCGAAACCTTCCTCGGGCAAAGCGTGACCGACTATCAACGCCGTGTTTTCCAGTTTCCACCTATCCCCGACTCTGCCGGACGAGAGTTCTTCTTCTATCTGACCTCACCCACCGCCACCGCGGCCACCACCATCACCGCCCGTGGTTATGGCGATACGCCCATCGACCAGTACCCCGATGGTCAAGCCTTGGCTGGGCCGCTCGGTCAACTGCAACCGATTCAGGCTGATGTGGCTTTTGTTGCCACCTGTGAGCAGTCATGGTGGGAGCAGGTTTGGGCTGTGTTTGGTGATGAGTAGTCTTGAATTACCATCAAGCTGATTATCGGCACAATTATTGAGGCCGAGATTGTTAGGGCTGTTCAGTTCTCCATATTCGTCACGCTACAAGCGTGACCTACGGCCTCATGTCTGACAAAATCACTGTAGGTGACGCTTGTAGCGTCACAATTATGCCCATATAGACTAGAACTGAACAGCCCTTGAGATTGTCGAGCTAGAGTTTCTACCCCAAGAAACGACGGTTTACATCGAAACGCTAGACAGCCGTTCTTTGATGCAGTACCATTTTTTTTCCAACGTTTTACGATTCAGATTAACTGTGGTATAACCTTAACAAGACAATGAAGTCTTTGATAAAAAGGAGCTACCAATGAAACGGACAGCTATTATTGGTGATAAAATCTTATGGGCTGACGGGCATCCACCCGGTCATCCATTACGTCCTGAACGGTTGCAAAATACATGGGACATGCTTCAAGCATACAATGCTTTTACTGCGACCAATGTTCAAGTTGTACCCCCTCGCTTCCCTAGTCAAACTGAACTGACCAGTTTTCATACCAAAAACTATGTTAACGCAGTACGCCATCTTAGTCAGGGTGAGAAAAATGTTAATCCAGCCCGATACGGATTCGGTCAGGGAGATAACCCAGTTTTTGCCGGAATGTTTGAAAGCGAAGCTCTAAAAGTTGGTGGGGGGTTGATAGGTACAGAGCTACTTCTAAATAATGAGGCCGATGTGGTCTTTAACTTTGCCGGAGGCTTACACCACGCTGGAAAAGCGCATGCCTCCGGTTTTTGTGTATTTGGTGATGCCGCCATCGCCATCCATAAAATGCTAGACGCTGGAAAACGAGTGGCCTACATCGACATTGACGCGCATCATGGCGACGGCGTACAGAACGCTTTTTACGATGATCCGCGAGTGTTGACCATTTCCTTTCATGAATCGGGGCTGTATCTTTTCCCCGGTACCGGCTTTGAGCATGAAATCGGTACCGGCGACGGTGAGGGATACAGTGTGAATGTGCCGTTATTGCCCTACACCGATGATAAAGCATTCGTGTGGGCCTTCGACCAGATTGTTCCGCCGTTACTAGAGCGCTTTGAACCGGATGTAGTGGTGGCTCAACTAGGTCTGGATGCCCACTGGAACGACCCGCTGACTCATCTTTCGCTAACCACGCATGGTTTAGAGAGCCTATTTCAACGAATCCATGACCTATCGCCCCGTTGGCTGGCCGTAGGTGGCGGTGGCTACGAGCAAACCGTCGTCCCACGTGGCTGGACATTGGCTTGGGGGGTGATGAGTGGTCAACAATTTGCGGATGAACTGCCACCATCCGTAGCAAACGACCATAGTCTGCCCCTGCTCCATGATGCCGAACCGGCTCCTTTATCGGATATGCAACGAAAACAGGCACGTAATGGAGCTGAAGAGGTGGTAGAACGGCTGAAAAAGCTATTAGCGTTAGATGATTAGCAAAAGGTTATTATTTCTCAACAAAAACGATTCAGGACACAGATAAACGTGATTACAAAAGAGTTGTTCGGCAATAACTAATCATCGTATAAAAATCTAAATTCGAGATATGCGGAGTGCAAAAGCATCTTGCTTTTACCAGAGACAAACATGCAAAAGCAAGAAGCTTTTGCACTCCTTTATTCCCGAACAATTCTAAACGGAGTTAAATGGTTAAATGATGGATTTTGGGTCTTATGAAGGTGAATGTCAGGGATGTGACAAGTTTTGTGCAGTAAACGATCTTGGGTTATGCGATTCATGTGCCTCAAAACTAGACCGCGATTTAATTCGTCAGCGCGATTGGGACTATTCGGCCTTAGCGTTTGGGCTACCCGTAGACAAACGAGAAGCGTTGAGAAGTGAGATAATCTCAAAGTTTGGCGAAAAATACGAGCTAATCGCCCCACCAGAGAAGAATAGAAAGAAACGAAAAAAGAGAAAAAAAGACGGCCTTAAATGATTTAGGGCTGAATAGTACTTGTTTAGATATGAGGAGATATGCCATGCAAGAAGTACAAAATTTACGAAACGAGATTATAAATGTGGTCAATCGATTGCCGTTAGAATCTCTCAGAGTAGTAGCCGAATTTGTTGAATTTTTACGAATCAAAGCTCAACTATTTATACCAACTGAGTCGGGCATTTCTGTTTTAGATGTTGGTTTGAGAGCAGATGAACTGTCACTCCAAAAAGTGACGGTTGAAGAGGCGATAAACCTTTACCTAACCGACCAGTACTCATTATCCCGTGCCGCTGAACTGGCTAGCCTGACTCAGTGGGAGCTAAAAACAATCCTCTCGCAACGAGGAACACCAGTTAGAGCTTGCAATGATTATGACACCATTGAAACGTTAGATGATCGAGTAGAACGTTTTTGGACGCACCCATCCGCTGAGGAAATAGCATGATTATCAGTGACACCAATATTCTCGGTTCCTTTGCCGCGGCAACTGCGTTGCCTTGGTTATTAGAACTTATTGGTGGTGACATTGTCATTCCATCAGCAGTGGAGGTTGAACTACGCAACGGCTTCTACGAGGGCTATGGGTAAGAAAGGTGGTCACTCCTGATGAGGTTCGGGGCATTATTCAGCGGATTATCGAGGTTGATAAAACCGTTTTTCCCGAACAAGATATACGGCAAATATTTGCTCAACCCAAACGACATAAACGGAAAAAAGGTGGTTGATAACAGGTTTTATGCCTAACGAAAAATTTAATCCAATAGTTGCCCATCTGTAGGTTTTAAGTTATACTAAACTCCAATAATCGTTCAACCTTAAAGAGGTTGTTATGGACAAAAGAAAAAAGCCCCCGCCACAAAGGCCAGAGCTTCTAAAGATGGGAGCCGAAAATACGGCCTATTTAGCGGGACACACTCACTTTTACTGCATTACAGAAATTAAAGGTATTTGAAGTTTCTACTGACATTCACGCCAACAGAGGGCGCTGTGCGAATGAGCATGCGTTTTCTGCTTGGCGTTTTTATTTTCCGGCGCAGTATAGGGTAGCTGGTAGGGTTTGTCAAGCCACCGCGTCGTTGGGTCAAGTTAAAAGCCGTCTGTTTTCCATGCGATAGGGTGTGGAATCGGCGGTTTTTTGTTTTTAAATCGGGTACATTGTGGACTAGAACATCAGACCACCACATCAATGGAGGGTAAATATTCAGTGAACTCGCCAGAAAGAGCATCAGAAACCCGATTTCTTTGAGAAATCGGGTTTCTAGAGCTACTTTACTGAACTGTTACAATGAAGGGTCTGTTTGATAGTGTTGCATCATTGACTGATGGCCGTGTCACCCTGAACGCCAATCTTGGCGAACGCCTCACGTTTCCTCAATCACGATTTTATGTTACAATACAAGTTGACATAATATGGAGGTGCGCCCATGTCTGATATTCGTCGTAAAGATTATAAACAAGAGCTAACCCAACATTTACAGAGGCAATCGGCCTTTGCCGAGCTAAGTGAAGAGGCTCTGACCGAGTTTGTGGCTCGTGCCAAATATGGCTTTTGCGAACAAGGCGAGCGGGTCATCCATCAGGGTGATAGTCGGCAGGAGTTTTTTCTGGTTTTGCATGGACAATTGCGAGCGTTAGACACCAGTCAAACGACACCCCGTCTGCTCAACTATCATGCTGTAGGAACATGGTTAGGTCTGCGTTCATTGTTATACCATCGCCCCCGCGCCGCCACAGTAGAGGTGGTTAGCGACAGTGTGGTGGCCGTTTTTGATGAGGATGCTTGGCATTGGTTGTACGAACATCATCCCCAAATAATAGAGCGATTCCGGCAAATTGAGCGAGGATACGACTCGCCCAACCTTGTTCAGTTTCCGGGCCGACAGGCGGACGAGGCCGTGGTCATCGCCACCAAACGACATGTGGTCGCCTTACTGCCGAATCTGGTTTGGCCCTTATTATGGCTGGTTGTACCGGCCATCTACTTTGTGATTAGTAGCCTGCTCCAAGAAACTATCGTCGGGCCGTGGTTGAACCATCAATACCTTTTTCTGATGGCGACCATTCCCTTTATCAGCCTGACCATGTTGACTTTTTTATATAACTATCTTGATTGGCGCAACGATGATTTTATCGTGACCACCAAACGGGTCATCCACATCGAGCGAATTCTGTTTTATGGCGAGGAGCGGCATGAAGCACCCTTAACCCGAGTGCAAGATGTGACAATTATCGCCGAGGGGTTACTGAGCAAGTTCTTCGACTATCGAGATGTCGCCATTACCACCGCCGGTGTAGGCGTGATTCGGCTGACCAGTACTCGACAGGCCGAGGCGGTCAAAGATGCGATTTTGCAAGAGCGTCGTCAAGCCACGGCTCGTGTTGAGGCGGCAGACGTGGCCTCGCTCAGACAGGCCATCGCCCAAAAACTGGATTGGGATGAGGCGGTCGAGCAGAATATTATGGCTGTAGCTGAGGCACAAGGCATCAACATCAACCAGACCCCCACCCGCCAACTACCCGGCGCGCTGAACTACCTTGTCCCCCGCATCAAAGAGGTAGCCGTTGACCCGTATGAGGGGCTGACGATTACATGGCGCAAACATTACGGTATCCTACTTAAAATGGTCGGCATACCGCTGTTTCTGATAACGCTTTTGGGGACGATGTTTGTCACCTCGCTGATTGGCGGAGTCGGGTTGGGGCTTGTCCACCTGCTTCTTTTGATAGGCTTGACTGCCAGTGGAGCATGGTATGTGTGGCAATATGACGATTGGCACAACGATGTTTACATGGTCACCCCCCACCGGATTGTCGATGTGGAGAGTAGCTCTTTTAAAACTAGTGGCGAAGTACGCCGAGAGGGCACATTTGACCATATCCAAAATATCACCTATAACATCCCCAGTTTTTACAGCAAATTGTTTAATGTGGGCGACGTGACGATTGAGACCGCCGGAAGCAAAGACACCTTTACCTTTGAGCATGTCTTTAATCCGAGCGCGGTTCAGCAAGAGATATTCAACCGCATGATTTTGCATCAGCAGAGACAACGAGAACAAGAGCGAGAAGCAACTACCGGCCAAATCATCGACATGATTGGCGAGTATCATCATCTGTTTGAAAAAGTTCGTCCGCCCCAACCAAAACCACCTCAGCCAAATAGCGATACCGATTACAGCATGCTCAAAAAAGCGGCCTAATTTGGGAAAAACACATCGGAATAAATCCCGATGCTAAAAGCTAAAGCAGGCTAAAGCCAGCTATTTAGGAACTTGTTACCCGACAAGAATTTTTAGCCTCGACTAAGCACAAAAGAATATCTGACAGGATTAACAAGATTAAAGGCAAAAAATCCTGTCAATCCTGTTAATCCTGTCGAAAAATTTTTTATTTAATCAGCATGTCGGGTACTGAGTACTCACCCACATAACCATGAAATTTGACATCCTAACCCTATTCCCAGAACTATTTGCCGGAGTATTTGAAACCAGCATCATTGGCCGAGCTGTAGAGCGCGGCTTTGTTGAGATTACCCTGCATAACATTCGTGACCATGCGCTTGGTAAACACCGCGTCACCGACGATACCCCCTATGGCGGCGGTGGCGGCATGATCATGAAGCCCGACCCGATTTTTTATGCTGTCGAGGCGCTACTTGATATTGAGATGTCCCATCTGAAGACATTTCCTGCTCGACTTTTGGTTCGCTCATCAAACTTATCACCTCGCTATTTTGCACCTCTATTTTAGCCTAGATGATTTATTTGTTGAATTTTACTTTACCGTAATTACTCCGTTTATCCGTGGCTAGGTCAAGAGATTGTCGATTTGGAGCAAGCCTTTAGCACCGCCTTTGCCGAGGAGACGATCACGCCCGATGATCTGCATGAACATACCCAAGCCTTAGCCATACTATATGGCGAATTGCGAGCGACCCATTTAGAAGCGCATCTGCAAATCAAACCCTATTTGACAGAACAGCAAGTGACCCATTATGATATGTTACGTGGCTACGCCGATGGTGGAACCGGCGCAGGTCATGAGCATACGGGCATTGATTGTAAACTGGCTCAAAACCCTAAAGGGTGTGTGTTTCAGTTTAGGGGTGCGTTTGCCATGTCACACTGAGCCGAAGGCGAAGTGTCCCCCGAATCTACGAACTCTTGGGTGGATTTTTCGGCTTTTCAAGCCTCAAAATGACATGTTCCCCCAAACTGAGATGCACCCCCTAAAGGTTTCAAAAACCTTTAGGGTGCATCAAGAGCTGAACACCACAACTAATCTTTTAGGAGAAAGAACGAATGAAAAACATTTCAATACTTATCTTTTTAGCCATGTTTTTGTTAAGCGCTTGTGGGATGCAAACACAACCCCCAACGCAAGCACCCACAGCAGAACCGCCAACCGCAACACTAGAGTTACCCTCAACCGAACCGCCGACATCAGCAGACCCACAGGCCAGCCAATCAGCCGAGTTGACCGTCTATCGGTCACCATTGTGAGGCTGTTGTGGGGCGTGGATTGAGTACATGGAGGAACAAAGCGGGTATAATATTGCTATTAAGGATATGAACGATTTATCCCCGATAAAAGCCCAGTACAATGTTCCAACCGAACTACAATCCTGCCACACCGCCATCGTTGATGGTTATGTTATAGAAGGCCATGTTCCTGTTGCCGAGGTTGAACGTCTGTTAGCTGAACGCCCCAATGTAGCCGGTATCGCGGTGCCGGGTATGCCCATCAATTCACCCGGCATGGAGGTTGAGGGCAGACCCGATGATGCGTATCAGGTCTTTACCTTCGACCAAACGGGTAAAACAGAGGTTTTTGCTAGTTATCCAAAATAATTAGAGATAATATCTACCCGTAAGCTTAGAGATTGCGGGTAGATTGTGTGTTTCCAAGAGCTGACAAATTTTAAAAACCTGTCAGCTCTTAAGTTGTCGACAATGATTATGAAACAACTTTTATGGCTGATACTGATACTAGTCAGCCTACTATTTTTAACCGCCTGCGGGCAATCCACCCTACCATGAGGCCGTGGAGGTCACGCTTGTAGCGTGACGAACATGGAGAACTGAACAGCCCTACTTATTTAGGGGTCATTTCTTAACTTGTTACCCGACATGGTTTTTTAGTCTCAACTAAATGCAAAAGAATATCTGACAGGACTAACAAGATTAAAGGCAAAAAATCCTGTCAATCCTGTTAATCCTGTCGAAAAATTTTTTATTTAATCAGCATGTCGGGTACTGAGTACTCACCCACATAACCATGAAATTTGACATCCTAACCCTATTCCCTGAACTATTTGCCGGAGTATTTGAAACCAGCATCATTGGCCGAGCTGTAGAGCGCGGCTTTGTTGAGATTACCCTGCATAACATTCGTGACCATGCGCTTGGTAAACACCGCGTCACCGACGATACCCCCTATGGCGGCGGTGGCGGCATGATCATGAAGCCCGACCCGATTTTTTATGCTGTCGAGGCGCTACTTGATATTGAGATTCCTGCAACTGGATACGCCCCGTTTTTGGCGCAGGGCTACCCGCCGATTATCCTACTCACCCCACAGGGCCGAGTTTTTCAGCAGGCCATTGCCCGCGACATGCTCCAACACGAGCGCCTGATTTTAATCTGTGGGCGATACGAGGGCATGGATGAGCGAGTACGTCAATACCTTGTCACCGACGAAATGTCGATTGGCGACTACGTCCTCTCTGGCGGTGAGATTCCGGCCATGGTTTTGGTTGATACGCTCACTCGCCTCATTCCCGGCGTGCTGGGAGACACGCAAGCCACAGCCAAAGATTCCCACTCTAGTGGATTGTTAGAGTATCCTCACTACACCCGCCCCTACGAGTTCAAAGGGCACACCCCGCCCGATATTCTCCTCTCTGGTCACCATGCCAATCTGGAGGTGTGGCGACGGCAGGAATCGTTGCGTCGCACTCAGTCCCGCCGTCCCGACCTACTGGAACAGGTTGAGCTGAGCGAGCAAGATCAGCAATTTTTGGCTGGTTTGGTTGATGATGTGCCTCCCGGAGGTTAAAATTTTATAAATTAGTTCTGAAAACCGTAAATATTCGGCGAATTCGCCAGAAAGAGCATCAGAAACCCGATTTCTTAAAGAAATCGGGTTTCTGATGCTACTTTACTGAATTTGTTGTAACTTTTCCCGGAGTGCAAGAATTCTATTCTTGCTGTCAAAATACAATTTTGACACTCCTGTTTTCCTGATCGTTGCGATTATGTAATCGCAACGGGTATTTGGCGGGTATATCCTCCTTCAAGGAGG
>JAUCGA010000113.1 GCA_030377865.1 Anaerolineales bacterium HSG25
GATAACAACATTCGGGCATGACATTTGGGAGGTTTATTTTCTTGGAGTTACCTAAGCAGGTTTCTCGTGTCAGCATAAGAATTCATTCTTATGTGAAAACGCGCAACTTATTTAATCCCCATTCCTATGAAAGAGGATAGCTATGACAAATCACAAAATATCTGCTCAACTTTTATCAATTTGGTTTTGTATTCTTATGATAATCGTCATTCTTGGTGGTTTAACAGTACTTACTCAGCCGTCATCTACGGCTCGGGCCGCGCCACTCCTAGAACCCACGCCAACCCCCATGTTTAAGGATGTCACCAGTAGCGCCGAGATGGAGTGGGTTGGCGGAAATTTTGGTGGGTCATGGGTCGATTATGATAACGATGGTTGGTTAGATGTTTTTGTCAGCCGTCATTTACAGGACCCACCCGCGCTTCATCGTAATGATGGAGATGGTACCTTTACCAATATGTATGACACAGCGAACATGTTTACTCTTGCCGAAAGGACCACCAGTGTTTACGGAGCGAATAATAAGCCCATTACCGATATTCATGGTGGCTGTTGGGGTGATTATGATAACGATGGAGACCAAGATGTTGAATTTGGTACGAATCGTTTTGAACTCAACCCGTTTTACATCAACCAAGGTGATGGCACTTTTAAGGAAGGGGCCGAGGCGGCTGGTATTTCTGATGTATTTGTCGGTGGTGGCGGACGAGGACGAATCTGCCACTGGTTCGATGTTAACACGGATGGGTATTTAGACCTCTTTAAGGGTAACGCCATCAAAAATAATAGCACCCATAATCCCGACAGGCTTTTTCTAAATAATCAAGATGGGACATTTACTGATATATCCACCGCGTCTGGAATTGAGAATGATAGTGACACTCAGGGTATTGTGACTGGTGACTATGATAACGATGGTGACATGGATGTGATACTAACCGGAGAGGATAAGTTTCGTTTTTATCGAAATAATGGCAATGCAACATTCACCATTATGAATGAACCTATTGTCGCTGGATTCCCGGCATATTGGTTAAACAAATGTTGGGGGGCTGATTTTGGAGATTATGATAATGATGGCGATTTAGATTTTGCCCTAGCCTGTGGACGATACCCGACATTTGACCATGTGATGTCTAGTTCGCAGGTGATTTCTTATAATTTTGGTGTTGGTACGAGCGATACAGATGGGTTTGACTTTACCATAGAAGGCAGTGATGTGTTCAGCATTACGCCCTACATGAGTACCGGCATATCGATGTTAGAGAAAGATGTCTTTTTTGGCCAGAACAAAGTCAACCCCACCAGCCTACCTGTCACCTTGAATGCCACCAACTTAGACCATCAAAATGAACCGACAATTACGCAAGGGACAAATGTTGGGCTTTATATTTGGTATGATACAATCGGCAATAAATGGAAGTTACGGACAACCGGTATCAACTATGTCGATGGTCTTTTAACTACCACTGGTACGTTTAGCAACATCAGTACAGCTGCCGCGCCGATGGAACTCTCGAATGATTACATAAATGGGAATACTAAGATTAATCTCTTGTATCAAAACCAAGGAGATGGGACATTTTCGCAGCGACAAGGGATTGCGGGCGTTAATTCGGAAGAAGAGAGCCGCGATGTCTCTTGGATAGATTATGATAACGATGGTTGGCTAGACATGTATGTGGTCAACTCTGGCAATCTTTATACGGGTAATCGCCCTAATCACCTTTACCATAATAATGGAGATGGTACTTTTACCGATGTCGCCGCCTCAGCCGGAGTTGAAGCGGTCACAGAGAGTCTAGGGGATTGTTCAGCTTGGGCTGATTACGACAAGAATGGTTTTCTCGACCTGCTGGTCCTAAAAGGGGATAAAAGTGGTATCTTAGCTGGGCCTCAAAAACTGTATAAAAATTTAGGAAACAGCAACCATTGGCTACAACTTAACCTTGTTGGAACCACCAGTAACCGAGACGGTATTGGGGCTAAGGTCATGCTCAATGCGAGTGGAATTGACCCAAATATGCCAGCGAGTGGAATGACCCAAATGCGCCAGCGAAATAATCGCACCCATTACACCTGCCAAAACTCCCCTCTCCTCCATTTTGGTTTGGGTAGTGCAACGCAAGCCGATGTGATTACCATCACTTGGCCGAGTGGGGTGATGCAACGCCTTGTCAACCAAAGTATCAACGATATTTTGACCATCACTGAACCGCTCCCACTTGAGTTGAGCGTTATGGCCGGTCAAAGTATCAGTGAATCTAACCTGACGAGTGGTAGCACGATGACCTTCACCCTCAGCTACACTCCTTTAGCCGATTTTACCGTCAACTACAGCACCGCGAACGGTACTGCTGTCGACCAGGTTGACTTTAAAAACAGTGTGGGGCTGAATGTGAACACAATCGGCAATGGCAGTTTTGTCATCAAGGCGGGCAGTCAGGAAGCGGTGTTGAATATTACTCCGCTGGATGATGAGATAGATGAGGATGATGAGACGGTCAGCCTGACAATTTTGTCCGGACAAGGATACATGCCAAGCAGTAGTCACTCAACCGCCCAACTCTCTCTGGTGGATAACGATAACGCGGGGGTAATGTTGGTTGAAACCGGTGGTAGCACTGATGTAATCGAAGGAGGCGCGTCCGACAGTTATGGGATTAGGCTAATGACCCAACCGACTGCCGATGTCAGCCTGACGGTTAATCCAACTAGCAATCTTGACGTGGGTAGTGGGCCGGATGCACCAAAAGTGTTGACTTTTAATAGCAGTACATGGAACGTGGCGCAAAATGTGACCGTCAGTACGATAGATGATGCCACCTTCAACGGAACGCATACGGCCCTTATCGACCACACCGTTAGCAGTAGCGACCCAAAATATGCGGCCACTAGCCAGCAACTGACCATCAATATTGCCGACAACGATGGCAGTAACTTGGCCTTTTCGCAAGCCAGTTATTTGCTTAATGAGAATGGCTCGCCGAATGGGGCGGTTGTGACCGTCAACCGGACAGATAGTACAAGTGATGTGTCCACGGTTGAAGTTCAATTTTCTGATGGCACAGCCTCCGGCGGGGCGGTGTTGGGCGCGGGGATTGATTATCAAAACAGTTCCCAAACGCTCACGTTTGTCAGCGGGCAAAGTAGCCAAACCATGACTATCTCCATCAACAACGACACCACCGATGAGCCAAACGAAACGCTGACCATGACCCTTACCAGTCCGAGCGCGGGCAGTGCGATCATCCCGCCGAACATGGCAATTTTGACGATTGTGGATGATGATGTGCCGGTGGTGAATCAAGCTCCGACCATCGTCTCGATTCCGGCTCAGATTACCGCCGAAGATTTGCCAAAAACAATCAACGTGACAATTACTGATGACCTTACCGTGCCGAGCCAACTGACCATGACTGTCACCGTCAGCAATACGAACTTGATTACGGCGAGCAATATCAGCATACAGGGTCAGGATAGTCAACGCACGTTGATACTGACCCCGACTGCGAATCTGTTTGGAAAGAGTGTCATTCAGATCAAAGTCAGCGACGGCTTGTTGAGTAGTATTGCGTCGTTTACCTTGACCGTGTTATCTGTTAACGATCCGCCAACTCTAACGACGGTCATCAGCAACCAGATGACACTTGAGGATGAGTTGTTCAGTTTGACCATTCCGACCAATCTTGTAACCGACATTGACCTCGACGACAGCTTGACCTATATGGCGGTTTTGTCAGACGGCGCGGCGTTACCAACATGGCTCAATTTTGATGCCACCAACCGCGTCTTTACTGGTACTCCGACCAACAATGAAGTCGGTACAGTCGCTATTCGGCTGACGGCGGAAGATCAGGCCAAAGCCAGTGTCAGCACTGTCTTTAGCTTGACGGTTAGCAACGTCAACGATGCGCCCATGTTGGTTCAACCGTTGACCGCGCAAACGGTGGACAAGACTCAACCATTTAGCTACAGTGTCGCCAGCAGTTTTGTTGACGTGGATCAAGACGACCAGTTGAGCTACGGGGCTGTTACACCGAACTGGCTCAACATAAATTCTACCAGCGGCCTCCTGAGTGGTACACCGAGTCAAGCTGATTTGGGTTCGATGCTGATTCAAATCATGGCTACCGATTTGGCCGGGCAAACCGTGACAGCCTCCTTTACCTTGACTGTTCAGAGTGAGGTTTTCACCCCGACCGCCACGCCGATTAGTACTCCCGCCACTCCAACTACGACTGTGACCGCCACCCCGATTGGTACTCCTGCCACCCCAACCACCGCCACCCCGATTGATACTCCTGCGGCGGCGACCCCGACAGTCTCGCCGTCAGAAAAGGGCAGGATTACGGGGCAGGTGACGATTAATTCAGGCAGATCGAATGGACAGGCCCTAGAGGACATCATGGTGGTTGCTTACTGGTTTAATGATGCAACATGGGCGGAGACCGCCATGACGACGACGGATGAGACGGGGCGTTATACCCTTGACGTACCATCCGGCAAGAATCGACTTTATCTGTTTGACCCGCTAGGTCGCTATGCCCACAGCTATTATGGCTCTAAAACCAGCTTTGAGCAGGCAGGCGATGTGATGGTGGGGGCTAATCAGACAACCACAGATATTGATGTAACGCTCTCTCTGCCGAAGTCACCGATTGTGACGGTCTCTGGTGGGGTCAGCACCTCGAATGATCCGCACACCCAAAAGGTGAGTCTGGTTGCTGACTCAACGAGTCAGATAACAGTTGAATTTGGCGGCGTAAGTTGCCTAGCCGGAGCCACGCCAACGGAGATTAGTCTGTTGATTGGTCAGAAAATTTTCCCCATGACATTAGGCGACAATGGCCTGTATCAAGCTACGGTGAGCAATCTATCCCAAACGGGAACGCAAACCATACAAATTGAGTGGCGTTGCAACGGCATGCCCAACCTGCGGGATGCAGGAGAGTTGACCATGCTTAGTGATGCTTTTGGAAGCATGGGGCAACTGACCGACGCAGTCACCAGTCAGCCTATCACCAAAGCCACGGTGATTCTCTATCGTATAGACGGAGCTAAACCGGACACCGAGACCGAAACGCACGATTGCCGCATTAACAACGACTGGCAACAGGAGTCGCCTGCCGCACTGGAAGCTGGTTTACCTGTCAACCCGACGGTTGATGAAGCAAGTAACATCACCACCGTTAGCCCGACCATCAATCCGCAACAAGCAGGTCAGGAAGGGCAATTTGGCTGGCAGTTACCCGAAGGGTGTTGGTATGTGCAGGCGCAGGCGAATGGGTATCAGTCCCAAACCAGCCCCATCTTTGGCACACCGCCTCAAATAAGCATGATTAACCTGAGCATGCAACTCGACTCGGTAGAGCAGATGAAACGTTATCTGCCCATTATTGTGAAGTAAGTAGGTAAGGATTTGGAATTAAATAAGTTGCGCGTTCCAGAGTGGTTCAATCTTAAAGATTGAACCACTCTCATGACCAACATGCATAAGTTAATTAATTCCCATTCCGGTAGTGGTGCAGAAGTAGTGGTACGGATCCGTTAGCTACCCGCAAGTTCTAAACTTGCGGGTAGCTGACCACTACCTATGCAGGACTACCCCCATTCCTAAGTAGGTAAGTACCCTGTAGAGGAAGGTCACCATAGAACTGTTCGGCAATAAGAAAGGTGGGTATTTATTGGGCTATCGGAGTGCAAGAATTGTATTCTTGCCAGTCAAAATGGAATTTTGACACTCCTCTCCGCACAAATCCTTATTCCCGAACAAGTCTCATGAACCTATGTTAGATTTAGCGATTGTTATAGTTAATTATAATACCGCCGCTCTGTTACGAGATTGTCTGACCTCAATTTATAACAGTCAAGGCGACATGACATTCCAAGTTATTGTGGTCGATAATGCCTCACCGGATAACAGTGTCGTCATGGTTCAGGCAAAGTTTCCTCAAGCGTCACTGCTAATCAACCCAACTAACGATGGATTTGCCAAGGCCAATAATCTAGGTTTGAAATTGGCCGGATTTTCTGCCGATGGGACACCTCAGCCATACTCTCCTCGATACGCGCTTTTACTCAATCCCGATACGGTTTTACCACCTCATGCCCTAGCCGACATGATCAGGTTTTTTGACACTCAGCCCACCATCGGCGCGGCGGGGCCAAAACTGGTTTTGCCCGATGGCTCACTCGATTTAGCTTGTCGTCGTTCCTTTCCCACACCCGAAATCAGCTTTTACCGCCTGGCCGGACTGTCAAAACTGTTTCCGCAACATCCCCGTTTTGGTCGCTATAACATGACTTATGTTAATCCTGATGAATGTATCGAGGTCGATTCGGTGGTTGGTGCGTTTATGATGGTTCGTCGCGAGGCGATTGCTCAGGCCGGACTACTCGATGAAACCTACTTCATGTATGGCGAAGATTTAGACTGGGCCTACCAAATCAAACGGCATGGTTGGCAAATATATTACAACCCCGCTGTCATCGTCGAGCATGTCAAACGAGCCGCCAGTCGCCATAGTTACAAAGCTCAGGTTGAGTTTTATCGTGCTATGGAGATTTTTTATCGTAAATATTATGCGAATGATACCCCCTTTCTGCTACATTGGTTGGTTCTAGCGGGGATTCATCTAAAATGGTCGTGGGTGCAGTGGCGAGCTAAAAAACAGTTTATTTAAGCCACCAAGCCACCAAGCCACCAACCATCCGCAAGGAGTTCATGATGCGTCAACATACCCCTATTTTTTTAATGGTCTCTTTGATTATCATCGACCTGTGTATGTCTAGTTTAGCCTTCTTTTTTGGCTATCATCTCCGGTTACAAACCGAGTATGAAAATATCCAACCCTTTTCAGCCTATTGGTCGATGATGTTCGTTCATTCAGCAACCGTCATTATCACCTTTTTCTTTTATCGTCTTTATCACCGCGCCCGCTCCCCTTCTGCCTTAGACCAGTTTTACGCCATATTTGGCGCGGTGTCGATTGGGACACTCGTCTCAATCGCGGTCACGACCATATTCTTCAAAAATCAAGTCGATTACCCTCGTTTAATGATGGTTTATACTTGGTTGCTAACCTTCATGCTTACTGCGTTGGGACGTTTGTTACATGCTCGACTACAGACGCGTCTGCAAGCCCGCGGTTGGGGCGAAGAGCAACTCCTCATTGTAGGAGCCGGAGAAGTTGGGCGCATGGTATTGCACAAGATTCAGCGAACGCCGGGCTTAGGCTATCGTGTGGCCGGTTTTGTGGACGATGAGTTCGATGTCGCTGAGGTTCAGGGTACGCCAATTTTGGGCGGTGTTGAGGCGATTCCGAACTTAATCGAGGAACATCAAATCAACGAGGTGATTATTGCCATGCCAGAGGTGTCTCACCATGAGATTTTGAAAATCGTGGGTAAATGTGATCGAGCTAAAGTTGCCATCAAGGTTTTTCCCGACGTATTTCAAATTATGGCTAGTGAGGTTTCGATTGGCGAGTTGGGCGGCTTGCCTTTATTAACCGTACGCGATGTGGCTCTACGAGGTTTCCGGTTAACGCTCAAGCGAGCCGTTGACGTAGTGGGCAGTATTTTTGGCCTGATCATTTTATCACCGTGGATGATGCTGGTTGCAGTGCTGATTAAGTTCGACTCCGAAGGGCCGGTCTTTTTTAGCCAAGAACGCATGGGACTAGACGGCAAACAGTTCATGATGCTCAAGTTTCGCTCCATGCGTCCGGATGCCGAGGAAAGTAGTGGTGCCGTTTGGACCACCGAAAACGATAACCGTCGGACGAAACTTGGCACCTTCATCCGCAAATATTCAATCGACGAGTTCCCACAATTTGTTAATGTGTTGCTTGGTGAAATGAGCCTTGTCGGGCCACGTCCTGAGCGCCCCATTTTTGTAGAGGAATTTAAACAGAAGATTCCTCGTTACATGGATCGTCATCGTGAAAAAGCCGGAGTGACAGGTTGGGCACAAGTGAATGGTCTGCGTGGTAACACCTCAATTATCGAGCGAACAAAATATGATTTGTGGTACATCGAAAACTGGTCATTGGCTCTCGACTTTCGGATTATATTGCGTACAGTCATTAGTATCTTAAACGATAACAATGCTTATTAGGAAGTAAAAGTTCAGTAAAGTAGCCCTAGAAGCCCGATTTCTTAAAAAAATCGGGTTTCTGACACTCTTTCTGGCGAGTTCACTGAATATTTACATCTGAACATCTATAAGGAAGTTCCAGAATTTAAAACCTCTCAAAACCATTGTGACACTCTACTCCCTCCCAGCCTCCCCCTGTTAGGGGGAGGAGCTGCTTCCCCCCTAGCAGGGGGGACTGAGGGGGGTAGAGACTCTGCTCAATTTGGGAGATTTATTTTCTTGGAATTGCCTAAGTAACTTTCATTTCTAAGTTGTCACTTTTCCCGGAGTGCAAGAATTCCATTCTTGCTGTCAAAATACAATTTTGACACTCCTGTTTTCCTGATCGTTGCGATTATGTAATCGCAACGGGTATTTGGCGGGTATATACCGCCTATTATGGTACACTTCTGTTTTTTACAAGTTACAGTCTTTCAGATAATGATTTTCAATTCAAGACCCACCTTCCCGCAAGTTCAAAACTTGCGGAAAGGTGACAACTGAAAATGTTTATCTGAACATCTATAGTTCTGAAAACTACCTATGCGCTCAGTAACAAGAACCATGAATTTATAGATTAAACGAGGTCTAACCCCATGAACAATCCCCCTGTCGTCGATAACTCTCAAGACAATAAAACAACGAACAATGGTCGTCGCCTATTTTGGAAAATTATTATTGCCAGTTTGGTACTGTTAATCTGCGCGACCACGCTGACCGTCTCAGCGGTCAGCGTGGTCGTTTTGTTAGGGCTAGGAACGGGTGTGCAAAGCACCGGAATCCTCCTGCCTCCGATTCCAACCGCCGAGCCGTATAATCAAATCGCCTTTATTGGTGATGATGATAACCTGTGGGTCATGGCTCCTAACGGAACCCGCAAGCGTCAACTAACCAATGATGGGCAGAGTTACCGTCTCCCAGCATGGTCGCCGGATAACAAAAATATTGCTTTTATCGGCACCGATGCCGAAAGTGGCGATACGGCCCTGTTTAGCACACCCGTATTACACGGTCAGCCGACGGTGCTGTATAGCGATACCGCCTCGCCTCCATTTTACCTCTATTGGTCACCAGACAGTCAATCGGTAACATTTTTGAGCCAAGAAAACTCTGACATGACTCTGCAACAGGTTTACTTAAATCGACCACATCGAGCCAAAACACTTGAAGAGGGTGCCCCTTTTTATTGGGCTTGGTCGCCTCGTGGAGACAAGTTGTTGATGCATGTAGGCGGTGATTCCAAAAAGTCGCATATCTCTTTTTTACGTAACGAGCGAGGCGCGACCTTGGAAACGCTTGAGGATATTGATCCCGGACGGTTTCAGTCGCCGGTTTGGTCGCCCGATGGAAGCCATATTTTTTACGCCGTGGCTGATGGAGAACGAAAAAGTATTCTCTATAAACAAAAAATTGGCGCATCTGAACCGGTCGAGATAGCTCGCTTTAAAGGGCCAGCCCACTTTATTTTATCGCCTGACGGACAAAACATGGTTTATGTACAGACCGAGCGTCGCAACGAACCGCCTTTTGGCATGGCTTATCTCATCACCGCGGATGGCGGAACCGAGCGCCTGCTGACCGATACTCCCGTCTCATCGGCCTACTGGTCGCCAAACGGTCGAAAAGTGGCTCTACTGACTATGGGGGTGCTAACTAGCGACGACCAACGGGCCAGTGGAAAATTGGCTGGTGGATTGGCCGCCCAACCGCCCCAAGAAACAGTACATCGCTGGTGGGTGTATGATTTAGATAAAAACGAGTTAGATGTTCTCAAATCTTTCAATGCCTCTGAGGATTTTTCAACCACAATTCCTTATTTTGACCAGTATCATCTCTCATTGACCTTTTGGTCGCCGGATAGTCGCTATTTTTTGATTTCAGAAACCGACCCTGACAAGAAACATGGCCTTATCTGGCTGATTGATTCTACATTTGAGAATGATCCGGAGCAGATTGCCGAAGGTACAATGGCTGTCTGGTCGTGGCGCTAGGATACTATGACCATGACCGTCAACTTAAGAGTTCGTAGTAGGCACTTTAGTGCCGTTTGAAGGCGATGAATCGCCTACTACAAACGTTAAGTTGACACTTATGATACTATGACAAAGCAAGCCTCGACGGATGTTCCGGCCTCAAATGGAGATTACCATGTCGATTTGCCCCATTTTCAAGGGCCACTCGACCTACTATTAGGTCTTATTCAGGATGAATCACTAGATATTACCACCATCTCTTTGGCTCATGTGACGGATCAATATTTAGCCTATTTGGAGGTCATCAAGGAACTTAATCCGACCGAATTGACCGATTTTCTAGTTATTGCGGCACGACTAATTTTAATTAAGTCGCAGGTACTTTTACCCAAACCGCCGCCAATGCTGGTTAAGGAGGATGAAGAGGATGTGGGTGAGGCCTTAACTCGGCAACTGTTGGCTTACAAACAGTTCAAAGAGATGGCAGGTCGCTTACGGAAGATAGAGCAAGATGAGCGCCGCAATTTTGTCCGCACCGCGCCTCCACCAAAGATTAAGCCACAGGTTACAGCCTTACAAGTCAGCGTAAACGATTTGTTAAAGGCGGCTCGACAAGCCTTGGCTATTAAGCCACCGGATCCAAATGTTGATGAGGTTGTCTCTCGTCAAATCGTGACGATTGGTCAGCAGATGACCCAAATTCGGTACCGACTAGATGAGGAAAGTTCACTTAAGTTTGAAACTCTGCTCCATGAGCAGTTTGGGCGGGTAGAGGTGATTGTAACCTTATTAGCTATACTAGAGTTGATTAAATGTCAACTGATTGAGGTTAAACAAGCGGAGTTATTTGGGGAGATTATGATCCATCGAAGTCCCAATCCACCTCGGTTAACCGAGGCTGATTGGGCTGAATTGGCCGGACAAATTGATCTTTCGTAATTCGTAATTCATAATTCGTAATTCGTAGTTCGTGTTACGCCACACCTTTTTCATGCTCTAACAGGTTACGAAATAACTCGGCTTGTTCTAGAGCATCATCAAGGGCGTTGTGGGTATGCTGTCGTTTTGACATAAAACGGGGTTTAATGTTTCTCTTAGTGGTCTGACCCCAACTAGTATCTAACTTGCCCATGTAATAGGCTTTCACATCTAGGCCGCTAATACCAAACGGGTTACGCCCCAAAAACCGATGAAAATAATAGGTCGTAAACATCCAATCAAAGGTAGCATTAAAAGCTACAAAAACTGGTTTGTCTCCATTCGCCACAGTTTTAACCCACCCCTCAAACTGAGTCATACCAACCTGTGGCTCTAAGCCTGTTTCAGCCAGTTCGCTGAGTGACAGACCCGCCACTTCTAGCGCCGCGGGGACAAACTTCTGGTTGAGCGGTTTAAGCTCCGCGTAAAAGGTTTGAGCTGTATCATACACAACACAAGCCCCCATCGACAACATGCTATACTCGCCCGGCACTGGGCCTGAGGCTTCAATATCAACCGAGATATAAACTTCGTCTTTTTTCATGAGCATAATTCTGATATATTTTAGCTAATTTGGAATTTA
>JAUCGA010000114.1 GCA_030377865.1 Anaerolineales bacterium HSG25
ATAATAACCCGTGTTCATTCAAGCAATCGTTACTATAAAATAGACTTGGTACCCGACATCTTGATTAGAAAAAGATTTTTCGACAGGATTAACAGGATTTTTTGCTTTTAATCTTGTTAATCCTGTCAGATATTATTCTATAATTAGCCTAAACTACTTGTCGGGTAGTAAGAAATAGATAGGAGTTGTTATTTTGAGTTACAAAATTGAGCCGTACAACCATCGTGAAACCCCCTTACTCGTTGTGATTTCTGGTCCATCGGGGGTAGGAAAGGACATGACCCTTTCTCGCCTTAAGGAGTTGGGGCAGATGTTCCATTTTGTCGTTACCGCCACTACTCGCCCCAAACGCCTCGGTGAGGTGAATGGGGTAGACTACTTTTTCATCTCCATGTCCGAATTCGCGGGCATGATCGAACAGGGTGAACTGTTAGAGTATGCGGTTGTGTATGGAGATTACAAAGGTATTCCTAAAGCGCAAGTGCGCGAGGCGTTTGATTCGGGTAAGGATGTGATTATGCGGATTGATGTGCAGGGCGCGCAGACTATCCGACGACTAGTGCCGGAAGCCCTGTTTATCTACCTCTCCGCCGAATCAGAGGAGGCACTAGTCAAGCGGTTACGAGAGCGTAAAACCGAGCCGGAGGATCAACTCAAGATGCGAATCGCCACCGCTCGTGAGGAGCTAAAACGACTCGACCTGTTTGATTATGTGGTCATCAATGCTGATAACCAACTTGATGAGACATGTGAAAAAATTATGGCGATTATCGTGGCGGAAAAATGCCGCGTCAACCAAAGGGAGATAACTCTATGAATTTTGAACATGATGTCCAACCCCGACAACAATCTTTATCCATTCCATTTAGTAAACCTGTAGCAACGTACCCTCTAATTGGGTCAATTGTGCTAGTGTTTGGTTTTTTAGCCTTTCAGGCTGGTGGAACGGGAAACCGTCTTTATAGTCTTTTGCTGATTAGCTACGGAGCCAACTTTGGGCCGGGTATTGTTGAGGGGCAGGTCTGGCGATTTTTTACTTCCATGTTTTTACATGGCAGTTTCACTCATCTATTATTTAATGCCTACGCTATGTTTGTTTTTGGCCTAGAGATGGAGCGTATCTTTGGTTCAGGCCGTTATCTGGTTATCTACATGTTATCAGGGCTGTTTGGTAGTTTAGCCAGTTTCGCCACTAATGGCATCGACACCTTTTCGGTCGGCGCGTCGGGAGCAATTTTTGGTGTTATCGGCATGAGTTTGGCCTATTTTCTAATCCATAAAGAGCAAATGGGGCAATTTGGTCAACAACGAGTCACAAGTATTTTGATTATCATCGCCATTAATATTATGTTTGGGCTGACGATGCCAAACATCGACAATATGGCTCACATGGGTGGGTTGGCGGCTGGTTTTTTGATGGGCTTGGGACTAGCTCCGCGGTATGAAGTGCAAAATTCCGACACGTATGATGCCCATTTGGTTGACACGGTCAGCCTCGCCAATCGCTGGTGGGTAACGGCTTTTGCGGTGTTAATACTGGTCACGTTGACTCAACTCGCCGTTCGATTTTGGAGTTAGTTCATGTTTGTTGTGCCCTTGATCTTCGTTTGGACCAAGCCAGACCTTCAATACCCATTCGGGCACGTAGGAGAAAAACACACATTGAAGGTAAATATTCAGTGAACTCGCCAGAAAGAGCATCAGAAACCCGATTTCTCAAAGAAATCGGGTTTCTAGAGCTACTCGGTAGTGGTGCAGAAGTAGTGGTACGGATCCGTTAGCTACCCGCAAGTTCTAAACTTGCGGGTAGCTGACCACTACCTATGCAGGACTACCGAGCTACTTTACTGAATTTTTACCCTTGAAGGACGCTACTCGACCTCTCCTGCGAGATATGTAGTTTTCCTATGTGCCAGCCTCATCGGTATCGTAGGTGTTGTGTGCCCGAAACAAGGTTTTGTCTTCACTCAACGTAACTGACTCTCCCTTTTGTACGGTGTTATTTTAAGAATACTGCCTGCACTGATATTGTTTTGTGTCTCTTTCCATAATTTAACATCAAACAAATCTTGATGGTGGCTAACAAAAAGGCGACGAAGTTCTTCGCGTAAGCCCAAAAACGAAGGAAACTGTTCGGGGAAAACATCATTTTCACCCACCGAAAACCAGGGTATATCAGATAGCTCATCCTCATAATTTCTGGCCGGGGGGATACGTCTGAATTTACAGTCGGTTAGCAGGCATAGTTCATCATAGTCATAAAACACCACTCGTCCGTGCCGTGTTACGCCAAAGTTTTTCAGCAGTAAATCACCCGGAAAAATATTTGTTGTCATCAAATCTTTAATCGCCTGCCCGTAATCAATCACCGCGGCTCGTTTTTTCTCTGTTTCAGCTTCGCGTAGATATATATTAAGTGGGATCAGACGGCGTTGAATGTAGGCATGGTCAATAATGACATCATCCCCGTCAATAGTGACCATTTGAGCCGCAACATTTATCAGTTCGGCCAATAGGTCATCAGAAAAATGTTTACGTTCAAATTTAAGATGCTCAAACTCTTGGGCATCGACTAGTCGTCCAGCTCGATCATGTCGAAATACAAAATGATATTTCTCCATAACTTGTCCTCTGGTGCTGTCTTTGGGATAAGCAAAGGTATCTTTGATGATCTTGATAACTACATCATAACTTGGCATAGCAAACACAATCATTACCATGCCTCGTTCGCCGCGGGCAATCTCAAACTGGTCATCCGAATTAGCTAAATGATACAGGAGGTCGCGGTAAAGTTCTGTTTTGCCATGTTTGTTGAAACCTAGAGAGATATATAACTCACCAATTTTTTTGCGAGGCATAAGTTGATGCAAAAATTGAACCAAATCGTAAGGGCGAGACGTGTGGATATGAAATGAGGAGTGGGCAAAACTGAACAGGATACTGACTTCGTCCTCAGTTAACAGAACTGCGTCAATAACAATTCCTTCGGGTTGATAATGGAGAGCTATAGCCAATGGGCCATGATACGCTTGGGTATGTATACATCCGATGATATAAGCCGCTTGGCCTCGATAAAAAATTGATTTCAGGGTCTCTATCTGCTTTATAAATGGGTCATTTCCCTGACTAATTAGGTGCTTCTTGATACGGTTAGCCGCTAACTGAGTATCTTCATCAAAGTGAGCATACTCGGCCTGAAACGAATAGTCGGATAAAATCATTCTGATGAGTTGGTCAATAGTGCTAACCTGCTCGTAAGTATGATAAACCGTTTGTTTAGAGGGTGTTGGCGGGGTATCAAAATCGGTATCTACAAACTCAATTTGCGGATCTACACCAACAGTGGTAAAGATTTGTCGAGTGACTGAGTTAAAAAATGTTTCGGCCAGTTCCCAATCGTTCCGATCATCAATCCGGCCCGAATAGACCGCTTTAATACTGACCCATAACAGTTTTTCATTAATCCGATCTCCTAATAATTCGTGAATTTCGGGCACAACCTGTTGTACAATCTGTTTGTACAAGTCGAGACGCAATTCAGCATCGGTCTGCATGTCGTGCAGGTTTTTCTTTTCAAAATGTACCTTAGCTTTTAAAGTAATCTCCTTAAATCGGAATTGATAACGATCAAAGGCTTTATGAATGACTTTCGCCCCCAAGTTTGCTCGGCGGCTATCTGTTAATAACGCAGTCATGAATCTCTCCTTTCAGCGATTCAGGGATTTGTAATACTAATATCGAACTCGGCTCTATTCTACCTCAAGTTATAGTAATCTGCGAAGTGAGTGAATTGGTTTTTGCTTCTTGTTATCAGACAAGAAGTTTAGCTTAGACTAATATTTGACAGGATTAACAGAATTAACAAGATTAAAAGCAAAAAATCCTCTTAATCTTGTCGAAAAAATCTTTTCTCTAATCAAGATGTCGGGTACCAAGAGTTTGCTTAAACATCAAGGAACTACTAAAATCAAAAAATCAAAAATGAGCGAACAAATCTACGGATTAAATACTGAGGACTATTATTCGCAATTTCGCAATTCGCAAATTCAATAAAAGGAGCTAAATAATGATGAATGAAGAAACGATTTTTAGCAAGATTATTCGTAAAGAAATTCCGGCAGATATTCTGTTTCAAGATGAGCGGGTTACAGCCTTTCGGGATATTAATCCCCAAGCGCCGACCCATATTGTAATCATCCCCAATAAAATTATACCCACCGTAAACGATGTCACCCCAGAGGATGAAGCTGTTTTGGGTTATTTACTGATTGTGGCCGCTCAGATTGCCAAACAAGAGGGAATTGCCGAAAACGGGTATCGACTGATAATTAACTGTAACCGACATGGTGGGCAAGAGGTGTTTCATCTCCACATGCACCTGCTTGGCGGTCGAGGGATGGGCTGGCCGCCCGGGTAGTTTCAGCTATGAATGTGTTAAAAAATAGGCTATGGTCTTTGTTTCGGGCAACATAACAACGAATTTTAGAAAGGAACGAATATATTGTGTAGTGGTCAGCTTGAAAATGGAGTCCAAGCCTTTAGGCAATTCCAAGAAAATAAATCTCCCAAATTGAGCAAAGTCTCTACCCCCCTCAGTCCCCCCTGCTAGGGGGGAAGCGGCTCCTCCCCCTAGCAGGGGGAGGCTGGGAGGGGGTAGAGTGTCACAATAGTTTTGGGAGATTTTAAATTCTGGAACTACCTTAGGCTTGCTCCAATAGGCAAACCTGAAGGTTTGGACTCCAACATCATCTTGACCACCACACCACACAATTCGTTCTTTTCACAAATTCGCTGTTGTGTTCTTGTAAATATTCAGTGAACTCGCCAGAAAGAGCATCAGAAACCCGATTTCTCAAAGAAATCGGGTTTCTAGAGCTACTTTACTGAACTTTTACGTGTTCTTGGCCCAAACGAAGATCAAGGCCGGTTTTAAAAGGGTTAATTCCATGTCTCAACAAGTGAACGATCGTGGCACCGGCCCGGCTGGAGTCGGGCGTAATGATGGCAGTTCGAGTCTAAAATTATGGCTCAAGGCTGATGTTGATGTTGAACTAAATGGCGACAGCGTCCTAAAATGGCAGGATCAATCCGG
Organism: Anaerolineales bacterium HSG25; assembly: GCA_030377865.1. Taxonomy (GTDB): domain Bacteria; phylum Chloroflexota; class Anaerolineae; order 4572-78; family J111; genus JAUCGB01. Next base: position 5,093 of record JAUCGA010000114.1, read on the forward strand.
TTGTGGTAATGACGCATTGCAGATGACCGCAACCGCCCAGCCTACTTTTACGGCTCGTAACCCAATCTTTAATGGCCTACCAACCGTGCAATTTAACGGCTGGAGTCACTTTTTGCGGGTCAAACATACCCCTACTTTGAACATGGTTCAAGCCATTACCGGATTTCTGGTCATCAGAACCACCAATGTTAACAAAGCGGGACTGATGACAATACCTTATTCAGACGACATTCTATTCTCGCTTAAAAAGAGCCAAACCGAATTTGAGGCCGAAGCGAGGCTGTGCAAAAAAACACCTCGGAAACATAACGTTTCCGAGGTGAGTTACCCTCTTTATACCTAGACAATGACGGGTTATGCTTCCATCGCCAATTCCCACGACTGTTTATCGATTCGTCCGTTATTGGCAATGACGACCTTTCGCTCAAGAGCAACCTGCTTGGTCTCAGCAATCCATTCCATCCCAGCCACGACCGCCAAGGCCTTAAACCCTACCCGTTGCACAATTTCGGCTCGATCAACTGCTCTTTCTATGTCGGTCAACTCGGCAAACCAAGACGCTTCCAGAACCAGCACCCGTTCCTCGTTGCCATGTCGTAATGGGCCACCCCATAGCATATCCGCGGCCAACACTTGGTCAAACTCCGCCTCCGAAATAAGTCCCGTTTTTTCTGCGAGTTGTAGTTTGTCGGCAATCTCATTAGCCATATCACGTCCTCGGCGGATATATCGCCCAAAGATCGAATGTGCTTTGTCTCGATAATCTCGTTCGTAAGATTTTCCTTTTAACTCAGCAATGTCCGTTCCCTGTTTTTTGGCCGTCTTCATGAGCCAAGTTTGGTTTGTTTTTAGTTCGGCGACATCGGTTTTTAGTTCGGCGACATCAGTCTTGAGTTTGGCGACATCAGTCTTGAGTTCGGCGATATCCTTATCGATACGGCTAAAGCGCCGCTCATTCTCGGCCTTTGACCGTTGAAACTCTCGTCGAATCTCTTTAATAAGTCTCGTTGTTTCTTGTTGATTTTCGGTAATTTCTCTTAGGATTTTTGGCAAATCGGTATCAGGAAATAATGCTTCTGTAAGCCGTTGCCGCCATTTAGGACGAGTTTCGACGATGTGTAACAGATCTTCAAATGTATCTATAACTAATGACATAATAACCTCCTGAATAAGGATATTCTACGGTCAGGTCATTATTTTGTCAACCTCACCTTCTGCTCTAAGATATTCTACCATCTTCGAGGAAAATTGCATACCTCGCAGGTGGCATGCTGTCTCGTTTCCACAGCTACCAACGGGCGAACAAGGGAGAGTGGTTCAATCTTAGAGATTGAATCACTCTGGAGCGCGCAACTCCAATTCCTACTATTTCTGCTTGATTATCAATAATGTTAAGTCATCATATATCTTTTTTCTTTGGATATGTGACTTTACATCGCTAACAACCGCCTTTTTAACCTGTTCTGCTGATTTATGCCAGTTTTGGGCAATGACATCACAAAGGCACTCTAGGCCGTACAGCTGGTCAGATTCGTTAGCCGCCTCGGTAATACCATCCGTATATAATACTATCCCATCGCCGGGAGCGAGTTGGATGGTGGTTTGGTCTACAAAATTACGAATATCCTCATCAAGGGCAATCGGAAAGCCCAAATCAATCGTGTCGAAGCATTCTATAGTTCCATTTTTGCGAACCACAATCAACTCCTCATGCTGACCTGTGACATGTATTTGTCCGGCAATATCAGTTGGATTATCAGACCTCATTGGCTCATAGTCGAGCAATAGCAGAGTCAGCATCTTGTCACTGTGCATGCGCTGTACGTTGGCGTACAGGGTACGATTTAGGATGTCCATAAAACGCACGGGGTCAGTTTCACCACTCGTCAGCAAAACTCTGACCGCCACCTGAGTCATCAGCATCAGCACCCCGCTTTCAAGACCATGTCCGCTCACATCTCCCACACCTATCTTTATTTGCCCCTTATGTTGTAACACATCATAATAGTCACCGCCGACTTCGTCCGCGGGCTCCATGAAGCCAGCAATCTCTAAACCGTCAAATTGCTCAAGTTCCTCGTTGCTAGGCAAAACCATCTGTTGGAGCCGTTGCACCACGTCCACCTCGGCGGCGAGACGTAGATTTTCGGCCTTAAGCTGTTCGCGGGCGGCTTGTGCTTCGGCATAAAGATGGGCGTTTTCAACCGCAATCGCGGCTTGTGAGGCAAACGAGATGGCGATTTTGGTATGATTATCGTTGTAAAATCCATGCTCATACTTATCCAGAGCCAACATGCCAATCAACTCGTCACCAAATAAAAGCGGTACTCCCAGCCAAGCGGAAGTCTCTGGTTGGCTTTCAATTCCGAGATGGAACTCTTGATAATCAGCCGCAGAATTGGCGAGGATGACGGGGGCACGTCCGTTGACTACTTGCCAATTGGGGTTATTGTCGGCATGCAGATCAAAACTAGAGCCGATGATTTCGTTTAAGTTTTCAAACCCAAAGCCACCAATAATCTCCATGCGGTTTCCTTTTAACTGTTGTACCGAGGCGCTATCGTAAGGAACAACTTTTCGTAGCTCACGCAGAATCAGTTCAAATACCTGTTGTAGGTCGAGTGTACGACTGAGGGCTTGGGTCGTTGCTTGCAGGGTTTCAGCTTGCTCACGGGCGGCTCGTTCAGTCTTAAATAGACGAGCATTGTCAATCACCCCCGCAATTTGACCGGCAATAGTTTCGGACAGAGAAACTTCGGTTTCGGTAAAAACCCGTTCGGGGTCGTCGGTGTTGAGGCCAATGGTGCCAATTACCTCACCCCGCGAAAGCAGAGGCACAATCATGAGGCAGTGGGTGTTTCGGTCACGCAAAATATCGTGGATCTGTTCGGTGAGAGGGTTGGTTTGAGCGCTTTGTACAACCACGGTGCGATTCGTCTCAATCACTTGGGCTGAAGAAAGGTTGTTTTCAAGCGGAATAATCAGTCCCATGTGGCTTGCTAAGCGAGCGTCTCGAGTATATTCGGCGACAACCTTAAGATGGGTTCTCTTGTCATTAAGTAGGGCAATACCACTATTTTTGGCATTAAAAAGCCCGCCCAAGGTTCGAGCCACAATTTTTAACACCATGTCCAAATCTCGTACCGAGGCGACCGTTTGGGTGATCATGTTTAAGGTCGAAAGCTGGTCAACCTGTTCTTCGAGTTGGGCGGTACGAAGTTTGACCTTTTCTTTTAATGTTCGACCATACTCGTCTATCTTTTCATGATGCGTTAGATTTTCAGAGAGCAAAAGATTGAACTGTTCAACCAAAGGGGTTAGCTCTTGTAGGGTATCGGTTGGTAGTTGTTGATCTCGCTGACCTTGGTTTATTGCCGTTGCCGCACGATTGAGATGTTCGATTGGTGCTAAAAGAGACTGTTGCGCCCTTTTGATGACGAACAAACTCATGCCTAAGGCAAATAAAATCAGCCCCATGATAATCAACAAACTGGTTGTCCACGAATATAATTGTGGTAAAATCCAGCCAAGTAGTATAATCGGCGGCAATAAGATTATGAGGGTCAGGGCCATCAGTGTGATAAATATACCCTTGTGGAAATTCATGCTTGCCTCTTGATAAATAAATATAATCGTAACCTATTATAACGAAGGTAAGTTATATAGTAGGAACTGTTAAGGTGCAAATATTTGGACTCGACATGGTAAAACACCAAGTGTGTCCTCCTTTTCTTATCGGAGTGAATTAAATTAGGCAATTCCAAGAAAATAAATCTCCCAAATTGAGCAGAGTCTCTACCCCCCTCAGTCCCCCCTGCTAGGGGGGAAGCGGCTCCTCCCCCTAGCAGGGGGAGGCTGGGAGGGGGTAGAGTGTCACAATGGTTTTGGGAGGTTTTAAATTCTGGAACTTCCTTAGCAGGTATGTTAATTATACCATGCTACATTTAATGAGATACCTTACTCATTTCCCAAAAAGTAAAATGTTTGATTGTTACTTTTATGATACAATAGCGATAACCTTGTCATAGCCAAAACAAAACATAGGATTTATATGGATAATTTTCTGCAAAACGTATCATTGTTCAAAGGGCTTTCGGATAGTGATATTGAACGCTTATATAATGTTTCTGAAACGATAACCCTTATCGCGGGTCAAAATCTATTTGAGGAAGGTAGCTCTGGTGACAAACTGTTCATCATCAAACAGGGCGAACTCGATATCCTAACAGGTTCTGGTCGGACCGAGCAACTACTGGCTACCCGTCAACCCGGTGATGTGATTGGAGAGATGTCCCTATTGGACGATGAGCCTCGTTCGGCCACGGCACGGGGTAAAACCGACTGTGTGCTATTATCGATTAGCCGAGAGCAGTTTGATACTCTGCTCGATATGAGTCGAACTGCCTCCAAAGCGATTTTGCGAACCGTTACCCCTCGGTGGCGTGAAAACGAAGCGGTTCTTCGTCAGAATGAGCAAATCGTGCGCGAACAGGCCGACATGCTCGAGCGGACAATTACCGCGTTGCAAATGGCTCACGACGAGTTGGAAGGACGGGTGGTCGAACGAACCGCTGAGTTAGCTACCACGAATACTGACCTTAAAGAACAGGTCGCAGAGCGGAAACGGGCCGAGGAGCAGTTAGCTGAAATCAACCAGAATTTGGAGGCCAAAGTTCAGGAGCGAACCATACAACTTGAGGAGCAGATTGACCAACTCTCAACTCTGAATCTTATTACCCATACCGTTGCCTCGGTACGGGAACTCAATATAGTCTTAAAAGTGGTGGCCCGCGCGATGGTCGAACTATTTTATGTACAAGGCTGTGGCATTGCCCTTTTAAACGAAACTCGTACCGAACTAACTGTCATCACCAGCTACAGTAACGACCCAACGGTAGCCTCAACTGAGGGGCTGGTAATTCCGGTCAAAAACAACCCCTCATCAAGCCGAGTTATCGAAACCGGCAGTTCGATGGTGATTGATAAGGCTCAAACAAACCCCCTCGTTGCTTCTATTCATAACATCATCCGCGAGCAAGGTATCCAAGCGTTAGTGCTGGTACCATTAAAAGTGCGCGGTCAAGTGATTGGCACTATTGGGTTAGATATTGTTGATCCTGAGCGTGAATTTTCGCAGGCTGACGTTTCCTTAGCCGAAACGGTGGCCGGACAGATGGCTGGAGCAATTGAGAACGCGCGACTGTTTGAAACTGAGCGAAAAAGTCGCGAACAGGCCGAGACCTTATATGCCGCCTCACAGGCGCTCAGCTCGACCTTAGATTTACATGATATTTTTGAACTGATTTTGCAAGAACTTCGCAAAGTTGTACCTTATGATAGTGCCTCTGTTCAACGTCTTAAAGGAAACAAATTAGAGATTATCGGCGGGATTGGGTTTGAAAACATGGCCGACATCGAAGGCACAATTATAGACCTAAGAATTAGCGATACTCCTAATCGAGAGGTGGTTCAAACCAAAAAACCGCTTATTCTTAGTAACGTAGCCAGCCATTATGCCGCCTTTGCCGAAACCCCTGAATCTGAACGTATCTCCTCATGGTTGGGGGTGCCACTTTTATTTGGCGATCGACTAATTGGGATGATTACTTTAGACAAACAGGAGCTTAATTTTTATAACGATCAGCATGCTCATTTAGTTATGACCTTTGCCTCGCAAGGCGCGGTGGCGATTGAGAATGCTCGTTTATACACCGAAGCCGAGGAAGCCCGTCAACGGTTAACCGAGGAAAATCTACGGATGGGGGCTGAGTTAGAGGTGACCCGACAACTCCAACAGATGATTCTGCCGACGCGGGACGAACTCCAGCGGGTGGATGGTTTGGACATTGCCGGTTACATGGAACCCGCTGAGGAGGTCGGGGGCGACTATTACGACGTACTCCAGCATGAGGGGCAGGTAAAAATCGGCATTGGTGATGTAACTGGGCATGGCCTGCATAGCGGTATTTTGATGCTCATGACCCAAACTGCCGTCCGTACTCTGTTGACCAGTGGTGAGGTTGATACCTCTCGTTTTATGGATATTCTAAATCGCACGATTTACGATAATATTCAACGCATGGAAGCTGACAAGAGCCTGACGCTTAATCTGCTTGATTACGAAGCGCATACCCCTGAAAAACAACTGGCTCTTAACGGTTATGTAGGACAAGTACGGCTCAGTGGTCAGCATGAGGAGCTAATTATTGTCCGTGGTGAAGGTGAGGTGGAGTTGGTTGATACCTTCGATTTGGGCTTTCCGATTGGCCTCGATCAAGATATTATTGAATTTGTCGATGAGAAAATTATTCACCTAGAGCCGGGCGATGGGGTGGTCTTATACACCGACGGCATCACCGAATCTGAAAACATGGCTGGCGAGCAGTACGGCATCATCCGACTCTGTCGGGTGGTTAGTCGATTCTGGTTAAAATCGGCAGAGGGAATTAAAGAAGCGGTGGTTAAAGATGTCTATCAACATATTGGCAAACAGACAATTTATGACGATTTAACGTTGGTGGTGGTGAAACAGAAG
>JAUCGA010000115.1 GCA_030377865.1 Anaerolineales bacterium HSG25
TCTAACACCGAAACCGTCACCAGACTGCGGCTCTGCAACGGTCCGGTTTGAGCCACAATCTGCACCGAGCCAGCCTCATTCAACCGCAGAGCCACCTCAACCATGCCCCCAACCGTATGCCCCAAGGTCGAAGCGATTTCCCGCTCCTCAAGATAAGCCACTAGCTCGACCGGTGTTCCGTCCGGCACAAGATTACCGTTGTAATCAACAATCGGGCCAACTTGAACGTTAGCCTTAACCGGCAACACTCGGCTTTCTGGCTCAACCGAAATCAGACTGATGGCTAAATCCTGCTCCGAGTCGGGAGCTAAGGCCGTCACCAACTCGTAGCCAAGGCCGTCAATCGAAACGGGCGACTTACCGGTGGCGGTCAACTCACCAAACAAGGCTCGCACCGCGGTTTCAACATGGGGCTTGGTTTTGCTGTACGCGCCATAGTAGGCGGTCAGTTTGGTCACTTCGGTGGTGTCGAGGTAATAGGGCGCATTAAAGGCCACGACTACGGTGGTTTTGTCGCGCAACATGGCCGATTCTTGGGCCAAAAACAGTTGCAAGGCATCCGAGTCGCTAAAGCCTTTGGTGTTCAAATCGAGCGCGGCAAAAATCAGCCAATCGGCAGATTGAATCTGACGGCGCACCTCGGCGGGAGGAATCTGAATCGGAGAGCCTTCGCCGACGGTAATATCAACCTCATCGCTGACCGTCTCCTCAGCCTTGGGGGTTGGGGTGGCGGTCGGAGAGGCTCCACTGCCAAGCTGTTTGGTCAGGTCGTCGGGCAGGGCGGTGGGCAGAGCGATTTGGGGCGGGGTCTCCTCAACCGCCTCGGTTGGCATGGTCGGCAGGTCGATGGCTCCGGTGAGGGCTAGTTTTAACTCAGAAAAGGTAATCGTGCTGATGTTTTCGGGCTGAATTTGACCGGTGGCCTCGTCGCCATAAAAGCGCAAAATCGTCTGTTCGAGGGTGTCACGGGCCAAGTAGACCTCCTTCGGCTGACAAGCGGCGGTGTAACATTCGCGTGACAGGCGCACATCAACAATGACCAGAATCTTCTTGTCGGAGCGGGGCGGTTCGGGGATGCGGAGTTTCAACTCGTCGGCTGAGGGGTAGAGCAGGCTCAGGCTTGATTGGGCAATTTCATGGATGACCGGTCGCGACTGCGCCCCAATCTGCATGGCGATTTCGGGGTCGCGGGTCAGTTGGGGCATGCTGGCCTTGGGATAGAGTTTTAGCTTAAGTTGGATGATGCGGGTCACGGCCTCGTCAACCCGTTTGGCAAAGGTGGGGTTGTTGCGATACTCGTTTTGAAAGAAGGTGACGGTGTCTTTGATATTCTCAAACTGTTGACTCCATATCGAACGGGAGTCGAACTGTACCAGACTTAAAATATCGTTTCCGGCTAAAAAGGCTTCTTTGGCAATCCGACGATGGGGAAAACTGTTGAGCGAGGGGTCAAAATGTTTACGAACTGCGGGCACACCAAGGGCATCGCTGACGATCACACCACCCTGTTTGCGCCATGCGACCATTTCGGGTAGCGCAAACAAAGTGCCCATGCCCTCGGCATCAAAACTGATGGGAGCGGTAAATTGGCGGATGTCACCCTGAAAGCCACGGTAGCGAATGTGGCTCGACATGACCGCATCGGTTTGGCCCAACGGGTCATCCGGTAAATCGGCCATAAGATGAAAGAAGGGGGGCAGTTCGATGCGCTGTAGCTCTTGGAGCGACTTGTCAACCGTGGCGACCTCGTTGTCGGGCAGGCGGTCACTGCCACCATGACCGGGGAAATGTTTCGCCACGCTGACGATGTGTCCCTGACTGCCCTGATGCAACCCCCGAATATAGGCTCGCCCCATTTGGCTAACCCAGTACGGGTCGCCGCCATACACCCGAATCCCGATGTCGCCCCGCTCGGTGGGGCGTGGGTCATTGAGGACATCAATCACCGGCCCTAGCACCATGTTGACTCCCATGACCGACAACTCTTCGCCCACGATTTCGCCGACAGATTCGGCGTAGTTCGGTTGCCATGTCGCCCCAATCGCCATCTGACTCGGAATGTCCGTCACCCCTCCGGTGACGCGGGTGTAAGGAAAGTTGTCCCCCTCATGGTCAAGCGCCACAAACAGGGGCAGTTGGTTAGTCTCGAAGGCGCTGGCTTGCAAACTGTTGGTCAACTCGGTGATTTGGGTGGGCGCGGTCTCGTCGTTGACAAAGTTGCTGTTGGCGGCCAAAATAATCACCCCGCCAATCTTGTACTCGGTCAGCAAGACCCAAATATCAGAATTTTCGGTTGTCCAACTGCCGACAAAGGGTACCAGAAACAACTGCCCGACCTTGTCCTCGACGCTCATGCGGCGCATGATTTCGGCCACCGAGTCGGATGGTTCGTCGGCTTGAACCGGCACAGGAGCGATAGAAACTGGTAGCGCGTCGATGTATATCGAAGCGGGGAGTTGGGTCAGGCTGATGAGGGTAACCGCGAATAGGATACGTTTAAGTCGATTGAGCATGTCATTATTTAACGTCCCCCTTGATACTGAATGTTTGACAAGGATGGTGCGGTGGGGGGATTGATGGTCTGGTCAAAGGCGGTTAAACCAGGTCCGGCTAACAGGGTCAATAAAAATAGGGTTAATAGTAAACGCCAGAGAATATCCGGCCAAAAAAAGGTTAAAATTTGGGGCGAGTTGTGTACCATGCTGTGTCTCCTTGTGTGGTTTTGGAGTCCAAACTTTTCGGTTTGTGATTACAGCTATGGTATCACAATCGGGGTGATGACGCGCCTCATGGGGCTGTCAGGAATCCGACGATTGAATCGTCAGGTTAGCGTAGGGTAGAGTTTTCAGAAGTTTATCCGTATCCTAAATACCCGTTGCGATTACATAATCGCAACGATCAGGAAAAAATATCTGACAGGATTAACAGAATTGACAGGATTAAAAGCAAAAAATCCTGTTAATCTTGTTAATCCTGTCGAAAAAATCTTTTCTCTAATCAAGATGTCGGGTACCAAGTTGATGGAAACCTCTTTCTCAATTCTTAATTCTCAATTCTTAATTCTCAATTGCCCTTCTCCACCAGCCAATCCCCAATATTTTTCTCTTGTCGATCAAATTCGACCCCAACCAACAGAATTTGTTTACCATGCTTGAGATATTTTTGAGCATAGTTTTTCTCTTTAATCTGGGTCAGAGCCTCCTCTGCGGAGCCAAATAGCTTGAATTCAAAAATATAGATGCTGTCAGTCGTCTCTACGACTGCGTCAATGCGCCCCTTGTTGGTTTTCACTTCGGCCTCAATCTGCAAGCCAATCAACTGAAAGACCGAGTAGAATATGGTCTGATAATACTTCTCATTTTTGATATGTAAGTCATAAGGCACGGTGGCAAAAAATACATTGAGGTATTCAAACATTCCCTCTAAATCGCCCTCTCGCAAACAGTCGATCAGTTCATACAGATACCCTTCACCGCTGACCTCCAAGTTGCTGAACTCATCTAACACCGAAAATAAAAAGGCATGTTTGACCTCAAAGTTGGGGTAGTTCAGGCTATAACGCCGATTAAAATCATTGCCATGCACATCCTTGATCGTTAGGTAGCCGGTTTGGAGCAGTAAGGGCAACGGCTTTAACTTATCGAGCCGATAGGTGGCGAAGTTCCGCTCTGATACCTTCACATCCTCATACAATTTGTGGAAACTGATTCGTCCCCGTTGGATGAGTTTAATCAAAAAGGTCGGCGTGCCAGTGACAAACCAGTGGGGGAAAAACTCCTGTTTTTTGAACAACAGTAGGGTTGAAAAAGGGTTGTAAACATAACTCTCTTTGGTCGTAAAGCGATAACCATCGTACCAGATTTTGATTCGCTCTAGCAGGGCATCGCGGCTAATCTGTTTGGCTTTGGCGAGTTGGTCGATTCGATCCGCGAAATAATCCTCCAACTCTGCCTGAGTAATACCCAACATCTCAGCATAGGCCCGATCCATGGTCAAGTCGTCCAGATTATTCAGGTCTGAAAAAATGGAAACGCGGGCAAATTTGGTAACTCCGGTGAGCAGAACAAACCGCAAATAGGCATCAGAACCTTTAATCACCCCGTAAAACCCTTTCATGGTTTCCTTCATTTCGTCCTGTTCTGGGTTGTCGAAATTGTCTAACAACGGCTTGTCATACTCATCAATCAGAATGACCACTTTTTGAGTTTGACCAATTTTTTCAATCAGTTCGGCAAAACGGCTACTATAGTTGGAGTAATTGAGCGTCACCCCAAACTCATGCGCCAACTGCTCAACCCGTTCTTTCAAATATTGCTCTAGCTGACGGGCCGTTTTTATTTTGATCTTGCTGAAATCGAACTGTAGAACGGCATAAGGCTCAAACTCATAATCGGTCTGCTCGGTAATCCATAATCCCTCAAATAGATCGCGCCGTCCAGCAAAGAGCGAAGCTAAGGTGGAGACCAGTAACGATTTGCCAAATCGTCGCGGTCGCGAAAGGAAGTAAACGCCTTGTGCTGGTTTGACCAGATTGTAAATATATTCTGTTTTATCAATATAGAGCATGTTACCTGTGATTAAATTTTCAAAGGTGTAAACACCAATCGGTAGCTCTTTCATAATAGCCTCCCTTGTTAAAGAAAGTATACGCCTTCCTCATCACCCTGTCAATCAAAAAACGCCCCAACTCAAGTGAGCCGGAGCGTTTTGTTTTAACAGCCTAACTTTCATTCATCCCTTTCTTAACCACTCATCCCCCGTTTAACCGCCACAATTTCAGCCATAATCGACATGGCAATCTCCTCTGGGCCAACCGCGCCGATGTTCAGGCCGATGGGGGCATGGATACGAGCCAACGCCTCCTCACTGATACCTTGCGCTTTCAGAGCCGTGACTCGTTTGGCATGGGTGGTTCTGGCTCCCAACGCGCCGATGTATCTGGCTCGGCTGTTGACTGCCACCGCGAGAGCAGGATTGTCGAGCTTTTCGTCATGGGTCAGGGTGACAATGTAGGTGGCCTCGTCGATGGTCATGCTGGTTAGAGCTTCATCCGGCCACTGCACAATCAACTGGTCAGCATGGGGAAATCGCTCTGGGGTGGCGAACATGGCTCGCGCGTCGATGATGATGGTCTGGAAGCCGAGTGTTTTGGCAAAACTGGTCAGCGGTATGGCAATATGCACCGCTCCGACCATGATCAGCTTGAGGCGAGGCGGGTAAACATCGACAAAAACGGTGACATGTTGGCGGTCGGCAAGTTCCTCTTCGACAGGCTCAGGCAATTCCAAGAAAATAAATCTTCCAAATTGAGCAGAGTCTCTACCCCCCTCAGTCCCCCCTGCCCGAACTACTAACGGGCGTACTAGGGGGGAAGCGGCGCCTTCCCCTAGTAGGGGGAGGCTGGAAGGGGGTAGAGTGTCACAATGGTTTTGGGAGGTTTTAAATTCTGGAACTTCTTCAGGGGGCGAATCGTCATGTCGGTTGAGCTTGTCGAAACCGCTCTCCTCATACTCAACGGTGAATCGTCCGGGCAACAGGCTCCGTATAATCGGTTGGGCGAGTTGTTGGATATGTTGGTCGAGAGTCGCAGAACCTGATGAGCCGACGATACGCCCATCCGGCCACAGGAGTAGTTTGCGACCTACCTGCGGCCCAGCGATGATAGTCGCTACGCCGACAAGTTGACCTGCATTTAAGGCTTGTTTGAGTTCTGAGTACAAGATTGTACAAGGTTGCGTATTACGTATTGCGTAGGAATAAGGTCTAAATAAGTTGCGCGCTCCAGAATGGTTCAATCTCTAAAATTGAACCACTCTCACCATGAACTGCACAAGTTAATTAATCCCGATTCCTAACATTGTCAAGGTACAGTCTTTCAGATAATGATTTTCAATTCAAGACCAACCTTCCCGCAAGTTCAAAACTTGCGGGAAGGTGACAACTGAAAATGTTTATCTGAACATCTATAGTGTGCGGTACATAACACGCAACACGTAACACGTAACACGCAACACGCATCCTTAATTTTTATTGAAAATTATTACCGCACTATCAACTGACTACCATTTTCTCTCTTCTCCACCTCAATCCGATGGGGGAAGGCATCTTTCAACTCTTCCACATGGGTGATGACCAGCACCTTTTGGAAATCCTCTTGGATCCCGTTAATTGCCTCAACCAAACGCTCACGGCCCAACCCATCCTGCGACCCAAAGCCTTCGTCTATAATCAGGGTTTGCAACTGAGCGCCCGCGCGTCGAGCCAAAACCTTGCTAATGGCGATACGAATGGCAAAGTTAATCCGAAATGCCTCCCCGCCCGAAAACAGATCGTAATCTCGTGTTCCCAACTCGTCAGAAATACGAATGTCAAGCGTTTCGATTATGCTGTCTCCTTTTTTGGTCGCTCGTTGGGTCTCAAATTTCAAATTCATACGCCCATCGCTCATACGACCTAGCAGTCGGTTAGCCTCCTGCTCAATCTCTGGAATGGCGCTCTCAATCAAAAGAGCTTGCACCCCTTTTTTGCCAAAAGCAACTTGCAAAGTCTGATAAATGCCCAACGCCTTGCTGACCTGCTTAAGGGCGCTGGTCTGTTCCTTACGCCGCTCGGCCAAGGTAGCTAAATAATCGAGCTGTTGTCTGGTGGCCGCGACCATGTCTCTGGCTTGTCGCTCCTCACCTTGCAGGCGAGCCAAGCTGGTTTGAGCCTGCTGGAGCTTTTGCCGCAACTCAGGCAAATTGGCCGTCTCAAGTTGTAGGGTCGCAATCCGCTGTTGGTCGGTTTCTGTTTGGGTTTTCAGCCGCTCCAAGCGCCCCCGTTCCTGAACCAAACGAGCCTCTTCTTGGGGTAAGCGTGCGGTGGCATCGGCCAAATTTCGAGCTTCCTGCTCAAAGGGATACAAAGTTGTCACCTGTTCTTTGGCTTGCTGATGAGCCTGTTGGTCATAGTTGACTGTCGCCAAGGTTGCCGTTATCTGTGCCAGTTCCTGACGAACCGCTTGAGCGAACGATAGAGAATCAAGCTGAGTTTGTAGATTCTGTTGTTCGGCTCGTAGATTGACCAAATCGGTTCCGGCCTGCTCTGCTTCAATCAGACTCTGCTTAAGGCGACCCAACTCACCCTGAAGCATAGGCATGTTTTGTAGCTGTTGGTCAGCCTCGACCATGCTCTTGGAAGCCTTATTTTGTTGGACTTCTAACTGTTTTATCCGGCTTCCGTTCCGCCGATACACGTCCCGTTTACTCTCTATTTCTTGCAAAAACTGGTTCGAGGCTTGGGTACGATGTTTCTCATCAAGTGGCGTTTTACAAACCGGACAATGGGAGCCAGCCTGCTCTAACTCAGCCAACTTCTCTTTTAATGTTTGCCCCTCGCCGATAATCTGGTTTTGCTGTTCGGTCAACCGCGCCAACTCGGTGTCAAGCTGGCGACTTTGCTGAAGCTTACTTTTGTGAGTCAACTCCACCGCCTTGAGTCGGTCTAACTGCGTCTGTAGTCCTTGCAACTGATGACGTAAAGTATCAACCGCACCAGCTTTGGGAGTCAAAATTCCAATTTTTGTGGTCACTCCTCGCAAGGTGACTTCGAGTTGTGACCGCGCCGAGTCAAGCTGGCGCTCTAAACCATGTTTCCGGTTCGACAGGTTGCTCATCTGTTGCAAACGAGCCTCCCAATCTGTAACCGCACTTTTGGCTGACTGTAACTCAGCCAGCCCAGATTCAATCTCAGTTTGACGAGCCAAAATGGCCTGATACTGCTCAATCGCAACCTGAACTTGAGCCACGGTTTGTTGCACATACCCCAAATCGGCCTGACCATGCTTAAGCCGCCGTTGCAACTCCTCAAGCTGACGCTGTTTCTCGCTAATCGCCTGATGTTCTGCCGAATAGAGGCGCTCGTCGGTCTCAGCCTGTTCTCGGGCCTGACTAAGAGTCGTCACCTTGGCTTCGGCCTCTTTCAAACTCTGCCGATGGGTACTCCGTTGAGCGAGTTCCTCATCAATTTGTTTGATTTTGGCCTCATGCACCGCCACCTCAGTCTTGGCCGTTTTGGCTCGCGTCTTGGCCCGCTCGGCGTAGGTGTCGTATATATCCAAGCCCAAAATGTCGCTCAGAATTTCCTTCCGTTGTCCCGCCGACTTCGTGGTAAAGGCATCAGCTTGCCCCTGCAACAAAAAGGCCGAATTGGTGAAGGTTTCATAGTCGAGTCGCATCAACTGGTTGATTTTCAGTTGTGTGCCCCGAATCACATTGTCTGACAGGGTACGCCATCCGCTCTCCGTCTCCGCCTGAAAACTAAGAGTACTCCGGCCTCGTCCCTTGCTAGTTCGTTTGCGGATTACTCGATGGGTGTTACCATGCAAACCAAAGGTATATTCTACCTCCATCTGCTCGGCTCCTAAATGGATGAGCGCGTCGTCACGCGCCCGAGCTTTACCCCATAATGCCCATGTAATTGCGTCTAACAAACTACTTTTTCCCGCTCCGTTAGAGCCGGTTAGTGCCGCCAAATGAAAGCCCTGAAAATCAAGCTCGGCATCTTGATAGGCCATAAAATTTCGTAACTTAAGATTGAGTGGAATCATCAATATCTCCTTGGAATCGGGATTAATTAACTTGTGCAGTTCATGGTGAGAGTGGTTCAATCTCTAAGATTGAGCCACTCTGGAGCGTGCAACTTATTTAGACCTCATTCCTTGATTACTGACCAGTTTTATGTTACCATGCCTATCGATGGGGAGCAATTCGATTTACCATTTTGGAAACGCCATTTCGAAATTGCGCTCAAGCATCCACATCATGTTTTCTCACTCCCCATCAACTCCCCTAAACCCATCATGTTGGAGACCCGTGTTGCCCTGCTCAATTTCCCAAATGCCTCGCCTGCGGTTCATTTCTTATCAATCAACAATACAAATAGACATGCCCTCTTCCTCTTTTTTGAGGAAAATTTGTCCGCGTCAGCCGACGACCAATTATGGTTTATCCGTAGAAGTTCAGTAAAACCGTCATCGAAACCCGATTTCTTTGTGGTGGTCAAAATGTTGAAAACCTCTGTGTTTCTCAGCGTCTCTGCGGTAAAATCGGGCTTTTTTCAGCGAATCAGAATTCATAAAAAAGGAAATACACATGAAAAATTCAACTATTACTCTTGCAATCGGTGACTTGGTTGCCCTATTACTAATCGTTTGGCTCGGACGTTTAAGTCATGTCATATCTATTTGGGATGTTGGACAATGGTTATACACTGCCTTTCCCTTTGTTTTAGCTTGGTTTGTTATTATGCCTTGGTTTGGTGTCTATCAAACTGAAATACACCAAAATTGGCGACGATTGTTGCCTCGCCTGTTGTTGGGCTGGACTCTTGTAGGCTTGCCCCTTGGCTTGATGATGCGTTCCTTTATACTGGGTCGCCCTATTATTGCCGGAATCATGCCAACTTTTGCGATGGTCATGGTTATTACTACCACGTCAGCGATTCTTGGCTGGCGTTTCGTTCATCAACGATGGTTTTTGCAGGCGGGTTCAAGTTCTGCATAGATTTTGTGAAAGTTTGTTTTTATAGTAAAATCGACACATTATGTGAGACCTGTTTAAACACTGTTGGGTAAATCTATTCAAATAAAAACCTTCATTTGAAGGTTTTCTTATGTAACTTCTTAGGAGTATCAAATGACAATCGGAACAACAGAAAATCCCTTACGAGTAGCAATTATCGGAGCTGGGCCAACTGGCTTTTACACCGCGGACGCGTTACTCAAAAATAAAGAGGTTGTGGTTGAGGTAGACATGTTTGACCGTTTACCGACTCCGTATGGCCTAGTGCGAGATGGGGTTGCACCCGACCATCAGAAAATAAAGTCGGTCACAAAGGCTTATGATCGTACTGCAAAAAAGGACGAGTTTCGTTTTTTTGGCTATGTTGAACTAGGCAAAGATGTTAGTGTGGCCGATTTGCGAAACTATTATCATCAGATTATATACACCTATGGCGCGTCGAGTGACCGAAAATTGGGCATTCCGGGCGAAGATTTGATAGGTAGTCGTACCGCGACTGAGTTTGTAGCTTGGTATAACGGCCATCCTGATTATCGAGATTATGAGTTTGATTTGTCTCAGGAAAGTGTGGCGGTTATTGGGGTAGGTAATGTAGCAATTGATGTAGCTCGTATCTTATGCCGTACCCATGAGGCGTTGGTCGAAACGGATATTGCAGAGCATGCGCTTGAGGCTCTCAAAAATAGCAAGGTCAAAAATGTATATGTGATTGGACGGCGTGGCCCCGCTCAAGCCGCATTTACCAATACCGAAGTGCGCGAGTTGGGCGAACTTGTCGCGACTGATGCACTAGTTGTTCCTGAAGAGGCTGAACTAGACGCTCTGAGTCAACAATTATTAGACGAAGGTAACGATCATCGGACGAAAAAGAAAGTTGAAATTATCCAGAGCTTTATTCCCAATACCCGAACAGATAAGCCCAAAGCTCTCACCATTCGATTTTTAGTCTCTCCCGTCGAGTTGATTGGCGACGAAAAGGGACAGATTAAGGCCATGCGTCTGGTTAAAAACGAACTTTATCAGACCGATGATGGTACTCTGCGACCTCGGGCAACAGAACAGTTTGAGACCGTATCCGTAGGATTAGTTTTCCGTTCGGTGGGCTATCGAGGTTTGCCAGTAGAGGGTGTGCCTTTTAATGACAGTTGGGGAATCATCTCTAATGATGAGGGACGCGTGGTTGATTATGAAACGAAAGCTGTCGTAACGGGTGAATACGCCGCCGGCTGGATTAAACGAGGCCCAAGCGGCATTATCGGTACAAACAAACCGGATGCTGTGGCGACGGTCAAACTAATGCTGGCTGATTTTGCGGCTGGTCAGACCCTAACTCCGGCTCACCCCACCGCGCCCGAAGCCGAGGCATTTATCAAACAACAACAACCCCAATACTTTACTTACGAAGATTGGCTCAAATTAGATGAAGCCGAACTGGCTAAGGGTAAAGAGCAGGGTCGTCCACGGGTGAAATTTACTAATATTGAGGACATGTTGACCGCACGTGAGGCGCAAAAATAGCGATTTGTAGATGTTCAGATAAACATTTTCAGTTGTCACCTTCCCGCAAATTTTGAACTTGCGGGAAGGTTGGTCTTGAATTGAAAATCATTATCTGAAAGACTGTATACGGATAATCGAAAAATCGACCTTGCAGGTTTTTAAAACCTGTAAGGTCTCTCTTACCCGAATCTAGGAAAATTTGTAGTGGTCAGCTTGATGTTGAAAATGGAGTGCAACGGGTTTGTAAATATTCAGTGAACTCGCCAGAAAGAGTATCAGAAACCCGATTTCTCAAAAAAATCGGGTTTCTAGAACTACTTTACTGAACTTTTACACGGGTTTAGCCGTTGCCAAAAGCAATGGCTGAACCCATTGCACTCCAACATCATCTTGACCACCACAGATGTCTCAAAAATCTTGCAGGTGCTCATTTCTGGCTTACCAAATTTTTAAGGTAAATTCTCCATTTGCCTCTTGTCAACATCTTCAAAACAGTGTATACTTTACAAGCTCTT
>JAUCGA010000019.1:0-61175 GCA_030377865.1 Anaerolineales bacterium HSG25
TCTTTGGTTCAGTAGAAAACAGGACTACAACGGATAATTGGAAGAAACGGATTGGTTCTCGATGACACGAATTAACCGAATTTGAATGTAATCAGTCCGTTATCGGAGAGGTTTTTATCCGTTAAATTCCCAAATCTGTTGTAGTCTTGCTCACCCAAAAATTCCGTTAGCGTCAGGGATATTGAATGGTTGTTGCGGTTATTGCTTTTTAACTACTGGATAAACAGGCCGCCTAACAAACCGAGCCAGCAGACATATCGTCAGCGGGATGATGAGTAATCCGTTTAGAACTGGACTGTAACTCCCTAAATAATCGAGACTAAATCCGAGTAGGTATGGCCCAAACGCAGTCGCCCCAACTACCCCAATCATGGTTGCTCCTCGAATCGAGCCAAGGTATTGCCGACCAAAATATTTGGCCCATACTGTCGCATCTAATACTCGGAATGAGCCGCTAATCAAGCCGAGTAGGGCGGCATAAACAAACGCCTGTACTGGTGTGTTCATAATCTGCACTAACCCCATGGCACTCATCAACAATATCAACACTACTGCCAATAACAGCCGAGCCGATACAGTGTCTAACAAACGCCCCATGCCGATGTTGGCGATAATCGAGAAGAAGGCCATAACCTGAAAGGCTGTAATTGCTGTGTCAGGAGGCAGATTACGTTGTTCAAATAGGGAGAGTTGGTGAAAGACTAAGCCTGATAAAATCAGAGTCATGCTCGAAAGGGCAGTGGCAAACAGCCAGAAGGCTCCGGTTTGGCGGGCTTGGGGTAATGTCCAGTTTTCTTCGGCTATTAGAGGGGACATGTCTGGAGTATGAGTTTGGTCGGGCGGCTGGTCTCCATCAGGAAAAAGGCCGTACTGCTCTGGTCTATCCTTAAAAAAGAGGAGCGTTAGGGGCAACATCACCAGCCAAATCAACAGACCCAAGGTCACCCATGTCCAACGCCAGCCAATTTCTCCGATTAAATATCGTGTCAGAACCGGGTACAGAATCAACGAGACGGCCAAACTTTGTCCGGCCAAGCCCATCACTAAACCCCGTTTGCGGATGAACCATTGGGCGATGATGTTGTTGCTGACTAGCTGTAGTGACCCAAAACCCATAAATCGTAGCGCTAAAAAACCGAGTAGAAGTGTTACAACTCCGTTGGCTAATCCCATACCGATGCAGGCTAAGCCTAGCCCGATAACAATAATCAAGCTGACCCATTTGGGGCCATAACGATCCACTAAACGACCCGTTAATGGTAAAAGCATGGAGCCGCTAAAGGTGGCACAACCGTATATCAAAGAGATACTGCTTCGGCTCAATCCCAACTCAGCGATGAACGACTCAGTAAAGATACCGACAGTGAAGGTTTGGCTAGGCCCAATCATGACCGAACCGATTGTACCGACGGCCAAGATTACCCAACCATAAAAAAACGGGGTGGCTTGAATGACTCTGCTTGATTTGAGTGGGGGAGCATCTATCATGGTTAGATTTTGCGGATAAGTCGGCTATAGGCTTCCATACGATTCCTTCGTAAATCAGGTTTATGCCGCAATAACCATTTTACTGTTTCTTCGGCCAACTGTAGGGCAAAGGTCAACTTGAGAAATTGCCGAAGTATTTTCATCCAGCGGGAGCCAAAATATTTGTGGGTGTAGTACAATTTGCTTTTCTGAAAACGGAGTGTCCGTGCCGTAAGGGCTTGTTCACTCGATTTGCCCTCATAATGGACAATCTGTGCGGTGGGTAAGTAGTGAATCTGCCAGCCTTTTTCGGCGCATCGTTTGCACCAATCAGTCTCTTCAAAGTACATAAAAAAGTTCTGGTCGATAAACCCTGTCTCCAACCAAGCTTCTCGCCGAATCAATATAGCCGCGCCGACCACCCAATCGACCTGATGTGTTTGCTCGGCAGGTTGGTCAGCCATATAGTATTTTTGTGCATAGCGATTATTGGGAAACCATTGACCGAGGAGGGTGCTTTCCCAAAACAGACTGCCAAGGGTAGGGAAACGACGGCGTGAAGATTGACTATCGCCATTGGGCCATAACAGTTGTGGGCCAATGGCTCCTACTTTGGGATGATCGTCCATGTAGCTGATCATGGCCTCTAATGTGTTTGGTTTGACAATTGTATCGGGGTTGAGCAGGAGCAGATAGCGTCCTTGGGCAATGGCCGTTCCTAAATTATTTCCTTTTGCATAGCCAAGATTCTCTTGACTGGCTATTAAACCGATATGCGGAAATTCCTGACGAATCATCTCTGCGCTATCGTCACTTGAGGCGCTATCTACCACAATAATCTCATGGCTAAAGTCGGTAGCGATCGATTCTAGACAGGCGCGCAATAACGCTTTTACATTCCAGTTGACGATAATAACTGATAGATTCATGTCTCGTTTAATGACCTATTCTATATCGTCAGGGATACTCTCTGGGTCAATCCCTATTTGTCGCAGATAAGCAGTTAAACGATCATTTTTAGCTTTTTCTTGTTCTACTTTTGCTTGAGCTTGCTCTGCCCGTTGTTGCTCTTGTACTGCTTTTGCTTGAGCTTGCTCTGTCTCAGCCTGAATTTGTTCTACTTTTACCTGAGCTTGCTGGTATTTGAGGCCGATAAAACCTTGATAAACAGGGTCGTCAGACATTTGGTTGTAGGTTGGCTGACGAAACAGATCATCAAGTTGAAATTGAAATCCGGGCAGAACCTCAGAACGGATAATACCATCAATCGGGTTAATCTCTTCGTATACCCGTAATGTATCATTAAAGCGATAGAAGGCGATCTCCTCCCCACTGGCATACAGAACAAAATACTCTTTGACTCCAACCTCAGCATACTCAGCATATTTGGCAACTGTATCCCGTTCCTTTTCTTTACGTGTCGAGTCAGAAACCGATTCGATACACATATCAAACACACCGTCATAAGTGCGGTCAGTCGGTTTAATGGGGACAGGGTTCGTATGAAGGACAACGCCTAAATCGGGTTTGCGGATTTTGGTTTCATCGGTTAGGGCCAAGCGAAAACCCATCTCTAGGCCAACGGTTGTTGCGATGGGATGTATTTCTAAAAAGTCGATAAGCAGTTTTATGAACCATTGATACATGCGGTAGTTGATCAAGTCTGCCATCGGTACTTCCTCCAAAATGCCATTATTCCATTCATAATTAAAATCAGGATGTTCGTAATAGTTTTTCCAGTATTCGGCTTCACTGACTTGCATCCCTTCTCTTGATTGGGGGATGATATAGTCTGAAACGGTTTCCATAAGTTGAGCATGATTAGGCATGGTTACCTCCTACGGTTATCGTGTAAAAAGTATGGTTGAGAGATTATACCCTAAAGTCAGCTATTGTCATAATTACACATCTCTAGCGACTGCATAATCAGCAATTTCGAGCATGGCTTGCCGATATTGGCTGTCGGGGAAAATCTGTAAGTTGACTTGGGCTTGGCGGGCATAGTGACGAGCCTCTTCGAGTGTGGTCTCTATTGCGCCCGAAGTTCGAATCGCTTCGACAATAGCGAGAATCTCTTCATCACTAACATCTTCTCGGATAATTGCTTTTTTGATGGTGTTAATCGTTGGATGACTAGGGTTATTTTGACTAAACAACATGACCGGCAACGTAGCAATTCCTTGTCGTAAGTCGTTGGCAACGGGTTTACCGACCACATCTTCATCCCCCTGAAAATCGAGCACATCATCCATAATTTGAAATGCTTTACCTAAATTGTCGCCGTATTTACGTAAGGCATCCTCCTGAGCTTGCGTTGCTCCACCCAAAATTGCCGCGCCTTCAGTCCCGGCTGAGAACAGAGAGGCTGTTTTGGCATAGATGCGCTGTTCGTACTGTTCACGAGTTGGTACTTGGTCATGTCCATCATTAAACAACTGTTGCAACTCGCCACTGACGATAGTCATCAGAGTTTGGGCGAACAGTTTGACGATACGCACACTCTCTGTTTCAGCCGACAGTTCTGCTGAACGTGCGAACAGATAGTCACCCGTCAAAATCGTTGACCCCGCACTCCAACTGGCGTTAAGAGTGGGCATGCCTCGTCGTAATAAGGCATGGTCAATCAGGTCATCATGTACCAACGTGGCAGTATGGAGCAGTTCCACCGAGGCCGCGAGGGCATAGTTTTTGTCGGGGTCAGCGGTAAAAAATTTGGAGGCCATGAGACTCAATACGGGACGGAGGCGTTTACCGCCCGCACCCATCAAATAATCGACTACCGCGGCCAAATCGGGGTATCGCTCAGCCACGCCGGAGCGCATTTTTTCTTCAACATGGTGCATATCATCAGCAACTAACTCTAATAAGTGGGTTATATCAGACATTTGGATTTACGATTTTAGATTTACGATTTTAGATTTACGTGACGTGATACGTGATACGTGATACGTGATACGTGATTGTTGCGGATATTCATTCGTAAGTATAGATATTCAGATAAACATTTTCAGTTGTCACCTTCCCGCAAGTTTTGAACTTGCGGGAAGGTTGGTCTTGAATTGAAAATCATTATCTGAAAGACTGTAGATACCCATGCCGGATGAATATCTGGCACTATCTATGAAAGCAATGGCTAAACCCATTGCACTCCGAAACTAGCGGATCATTTACGCCGTCTTGTAAACCGCAAATCGTAAACGGTAAGAAAGAGAAAAACACATCTCGCAAGAGAAGTCGTTTTTCATTCTTAATTCTTAAGGTTCTCTGGTAGATTCCGTGCAACTCAAAACTGCATCCTGAATTAGATATTTTGATGGGGCAATCTTCCCGCAAGTTTTAAACTTGCGGGAAGATGATGACACAATCATGACGTTTGCACGGAAAGCCCCAAAGAGCCATTCTTAATTCTTAATTCGTTTAAAACATCATCTTCGTATAAAATTTCGTAACGATAGCCTTGTTCAGTCAGAAAACGTTGCCGGTTAACTGCGTACATCTGCTCGACGGTGTCGCGGGTGACGATGGTGTAAAAATGTGCGCCCCGTCCATCCGATTTTGGGCGTAGCAGGCGACCAAGACGTTGCGCCTCCTCCTGTCGACTGCCGAAGGTGCCTGAGACCTCAATCGCTACACTAGCATCGGGTAGGTCGACGCTAAAATTTGCCACTTTGGAAACGACCAAACAGCGAATCTCACCATTACGGAACTGTTCGTACAGTTTTTCCCGTTTGCGGATTCCCGTTTTACCGGTCAGTACCGGCACATTCAATTGTTCGGCAATCTGGTTTAATTGGTCAACATAAGTGCCGATAATCAGGATGTTATCATCCAGGTGTTCGGTCAGAAGTTTTTTCAGTATCGGTATCTTGGCTGGATTTTCTGCCGCGTACCGAGCTTTCTGACGTTGGGGTGTGACCGCATATTCCATCTTGAGTTCAATTGGCAAT
Organism: Anaerolineales bacterium HSG25; assembly: GCA_030377865.1. Lineage (GTDB taxonomy): Bacteria > Chloroflexota > Anaerolineae > 4572-78 > J111 > JAUCGB01. The sequence continues at coordinate 5,415 of JAUCGA010000019.1, forward strand.
GGCACTCGAACTTCATGACATTCCGCTGGAGCAATCCAGCCTTGGCGTTCCAAATCTTTCCACGGCACGTCATATTTTTTCGGCCCAATCAGCGAGAACACATCCCCCTCACGACCATCCTCTCGCACTAACGTCGCGGTCAAACCCAAACGCCGACGAGCCTGAATCTCAGCTGTAATGCGAAACACCGGCGCGGGTAGAAGATGCACCTCATCATAGATAATTAGCCCCCAATTACGAGCGTTAAACAGTTCAAAATGAGGGAAATTATCAATGTTGTAGTCCTTTTTCTTGGTACCGCGTTTGCGATAGGTGATGACCTGATAGGTGCTGATGGTCACATCCTTAATCTCTTTTCGTTGACCCGAATATTCACCAATCTGATCCTCGGTCAATTCAGTTTTGTCGAGTAGTTCGGCCTGCCATTGCCGCACCGCCACCGTGTTAGGGCTGAGTATCAAGGTCGAGCATTGTACCTTTTCCATAACCGCCATGCCGACCATCGTTTTACCGGCTCCACAGGGCAGAACAATCGTGCCACTGCCACCGTGTAACGCGCCTTTGGCATGGAAAATCTCCGCCGCATCGACTTGATAATGACGTAGTTCAAAGGGGCGTTCCTCTTTTAAGGTAATAGGGCGCAGGGCAATGTCGAGTGGGTCACCCTCCATATAACCGGCCAAATCCTCTGCCGGATAACCAATCTGCACCAGAGCCTGTTTAACATGCCCCCGAAAATCGGCCTTGACTCGAAACTTGGTGGGCGTAACCTCATCAATAATAAACGGAGCCATTTTACTATGCTGACCGATTTCGAGCATGAGGGGTAAGTCGTCACTAATCAGGAACATATCCTCATCCTCCTTAATTAGTTTCAGCATGCCGTAGCGAGCCATGTAATCTTTGATGTCATGCATCACGTTGCCGGGCAGGTCATATTTGGCGTACATGGTCAGGCCATCCAAAATCTCCTCGATGGTCAAACCTGCCGCGGCCGCGTTCCATAACGAGAGCGGAGTCAGGCGGTAGGTGTGGATATGCTCCGGTGATTTCTCTAACTCGGCAAATGGGGCTAACACGTCCCGCGCCATTTCGTATAGCGGACTGTCTACTTCTAATAATATTGATTTGTCACTCTGGACAATTATCGGATTTTCTGGGTTGATCAAACTTGTACTCCTCTAAAATTCATTTGAAATCTGTTTTTGTGCCTCTAATATTTCCATATCAAATTTTCCCCTGACCGTATCCGACGAATTGGTAACTCAAACAAGAGAATACTCATTTTTTCCGATGCCAGTCCATAAAATCATCCTGCGTGACTTCAACATCTCTCAAAATTTTATTGGTAATGCCACGTCCTAAGTCCTCACCTCGATGGTCGGGAACTGTCGCCGTTCTGCCATCAGGGTGCCTAAAAAACTTATGACTACCTCGTTGCCTAACTAACGCAAAACCCAAACTCTCAAGGAACTTTATCATCACTCTGGCTTTAATAGTAGACATTCTTGCCATTATGCTACAACCTCAAGTTGTTGAACACCAATGAATTTCATCGGAGTTACTTTTTCTTCTTCAAGACATAATTCAATAACTTCTTTAATTCTGGGATAAAGTTCTGCTAATGTTTTAGCTTGAGTATAACAACTTTTTAAGGCAGGTACTGTGGCTACATAATATCCATCCTCGTCTTGTTCAATTAAAACTATAAAATTATAGGTTTTTGAACTATCTTTCATTACAACTCCTTTTTATGATATGAGACATTATGAAACCAACTCCATAATAATTCGTTTTAATAACTTTAACCTGCGAAAAATATCATAGATGTCATCTTTGGTCGCCACATAAGCCGAGCTGATGGCATACTCTTGGCCTTTTAAGAGCATGAAATACCAATCAGCCCCAATGACATGACAGCCATAAAGTGGGAAAGTTTGTTGATTCATCTCTTGCCCAACCAACATGGCCGCCAAACATTGCCCGGCCGGATCACCATCTGGATCGCGATGTCGCTTATATTCTTGCGACGCGTAGCTAGTACAGAAATAGGGTTGCCCCGGTTCACGAAAACCACTGGTAATCATACCATCTGGATTACCTTTCAAAGTAATACCATTGATAACTCCTTTCAAATGCCTTTCAGAGAAAAGACCGATTTTTTTGCTAGAGAAATCAACCAAGGTAAACATGGGCCCAATAAAATGTTGGCGCAACTCGGTTTCATTCCAATCATGGACATATTGTTTGAGGTTTCGTTGATATAGTTGTAATATTTCTTTTTCAACCTCACTAATGACCATATCGTCGGTCAGCCAAGTAGTCATGGGTGGAATATCGTCCATAATTTCGAGGTCAAATAATTTGTCTAATTTGCTGAGTGTACATTCTTTGAAATTAAATTCTGTCTTTTCCACTGATTACCTCCTACTCCTCTAAACCTTCTCCCACACCAACCGCTCAAACCCAAGCGACACCACCGCGTAGGTATGGAGTCGCAATCCTGAGCCTACCTTCTGCTGGACGGTTTGCTGGTAGCCTGTCAGTTTGGTTTTGGCCTTATCAAGTTGGGCGGTTACTTTGGGCAAAGCCTTTAAGGTGGCATAATCTTTTTGCTGAATCTCATCGGCGGTCAACCCCAATGTTTTCAGGCTAATATATTTGAACTCGAACAGGAAATCGAGCAGTTGATATTGGCGCATGTCGGGTCGGACAATCATGGTCATGTCGGCGTAGTGACGGTCGAGGACGGTCTCCGAGTCCATAATATAGAAGGTGTCATTAAACAGCAGGGTCAAAAAGACCGTTTTGAGGGTCAGTTCGTTAGCCCAGCGATAGTCTCTATTGTCGAAAAGCTTGAAATAGTGATTCTCAATAAACTCAGCCACGGGCGCTAAGTCGGCGGTGCGATAGAACATTCTGGCGACATTGATCGCTTCATTTTTATCAGTCGCTTCTGGGTAGAGAAGCTCTTGCAGGCGTTCGACATAAAGCTGACGGATGACCAAGTTGGGGATGGTGAAGACAAGGTCACCAAATTCGGAGCGTTGGTCGGTTAAGGTCAGTACCCCAAAATAGTAGAGTAAAGATACCATAAACCGGTTATCTTTAGCGTTATATAAGATGTCCTCTACTCCAAATCGATCCGCCAAGGCATGGATCGTGACCGGCTCAGTTTCGTTCAGCGCCTCCATGATGATCTGATTGCCGTTAACTAGCCGTGAGATATAGATAATTTTGTTCCGATCCATAGCCAAGTTGCTGTCTAGGATACGACTTGGATATTTGCATTGTTGTTTCAAATGCTCAAAAAAATAAAGGGTTAAGGTCGGGTTATAGATTAACGTTTTATTATCTTCCGCAAAACTGTAACCATCGTAAAACGTTCGCATCACTGATACGACTTCATCCGTATTGAGCATTGGCTGACAAGTTTGAGCAATTTGGTCAACCATATCAATCACCTCGGCCTCGGTAAAGCCACACAAATCATTAAGGCGATGGTCAAGGTAGATATTCTTTGCAATATTATGCCCGCTCGTAACATCACTCATCACCACCGGCGAGACTCCGGTGATGAAGGTGCGATCTATGCCTCCATCTGAGGCGGCTGATTTGATGACCTTAAACAGCAGTTTCAAACAGCCTTCGCCATGCACCAAGGTTTTGTAGCGATCTGGGTCAATATCACGCTGACCCATGAGTAGTTCGTTGGCAAAGTTGTCATACTCATCAATCAGCAAATAGAGTTTGTGTGATGTTTGTCGCACCGCTAACAATAGGGATTGAAAGGAAGAGAGGGCATTGGTTGGATGAATCTCAATCAGGTCAGTCGCGTCGGTCAATAGATGGCGATATTCAACCCGAAAGGCTTTGATGGTATCGTTGAGATAGTCGTATAACGACTGCTGAATCTGCTCGGCGTTGCCCAATGGACTAACGTTAGAGAAATCCCATTTTAGGATAAAATATTGGTTGTGAAGCGGCGTAGGGTTCTGACCGATGGCTAGATGACTAAATAACCGCCCAAACTCATCGGCTTTATCAAGGTCATAATAAGCGAACAAGGTTGATAGCCATAAACTCTTACCAAACCGGCGCGGGCGTAGGAACAGCAGATGTTTCCCTGCATCCTCGATGGTACGGATATATTGGGTGCGGTCTACGTATATGTATCCTTCGGTGATGATGTCGTAATAGCTACTAAGGCCATAAGGGAATTTGAGCATGATTGTATTTATGGTGTGTCAAACTTGCTTTGCTCGCATAATACAGGCAAAGCAAGTTTGGTACACGAGAGAGATTATCGTCACAGATAAAATCTGTTCGTTACTACTTCTTTTTTCGTTTACAACATAGTTTATACTTTTTACCACTCCCACATGGGCATGGCCCATTCCGGTTAGGAGCCACCGCTGAACGGAGCGGTTTGGGTGGATTTAATGCCCGTTCCAAGTCGGATATATCTTCCGGTTCATCCGGTTCAAAACCGATAATATAGATAAAACCATGTTGATGACAGATTCCTGCCAATTCTTGTATGCGTTCGTCTGTTTGCACTTTGAGAACGAGTGGGTTTTTCTTGGTGCCTAATTTTGCCATTATTTTGTCCTTTGTGTTTAAGTAACTTTCAGTTCTAAGTTGTAACTTTTGCTGGAGTGCAAGAATTCTATTCTTGCTGTCAAAATACAATTTTGACACTCCTGTTTTCCTGATCGTTGCGATTATGTAATCGCAACGGGTATTTGGTAGGTATATACCCGCCTGTTATGGGTACACTCCGGTTTTTTACAAGTTAATTCTGAAAACTATTTAATATTTTTCTTGTGATAGTTGATGTGATTACTTGCCCTGAAACTCATCATCCATAATCGGCCACAAAAAGCCAACCACACCAAAGCCAAACAACAAACCACTGATAATCCGCAACCATGAGTTGATTGAGCCGAGTGCATCGCCCGCGTAAAAGTCGGGAGCGAACACGGAGCCAGTCAGTATGGCGGCCCACGCGTTGGTGTTACGAAACTCAAGCCGAAGGGCATCGGTAATTAGGTGGGTAGTACCGTCTACTGCAAGCGGGACAATCAGCAATAAAAACAAGGCCCAATGGAGCGGGTTAAACCTAAAGCCGTACCGTTTTAAGATGGCATAAATCACGCCAAAAATAAATATACTGGTGTACATGGAAACCATGCGGTCAGACCAAGTCACTTTCCAGCCAAGGTCGGGGGTGCCGATAAACTGACGACGTACAATCTCACTGCTGATGGCGTTGAGCGGGTATTGACAAGCTGTGACAAGCTGTTCTGGATTGATGTTTAGCTGTGTACTAAAGGGAAACCATGCTTGTTCGGTGGGGTATTTACAGAACGCCTCGCCGATTTGCTCTTTGGTATAGCTGAACTGCGGGCCAAATAAAAACCATGATCGTTCTGGCAATTGGTGACAGAAAAAGTTATAGATGAAATAGATGCCTCGCGCTGGTGTGGTCAGGCCAATCGCCATTAAAATAGGAGCTACAAAGGGCATGGTCACAAATACACCCCATAAACCGTTGAAAATAGCCAGCCAATGGCGCTCAAAACCACGCCCTAAGTTATTGAGCCAGTTCTGTAAGCCCGAAAGCTTAGGTGTATGCTCTTGAGCGCTGATGGGCGCGTTGTTTTGTTGGTCAGCCAAAGTATGCTCCTGTAATTTTAGATTTCCTATGTAGATTTTTTTGTGTGGATTTTATCTGATATTTAATCTCAGAAGTTTATCATTTCAACATGACTAAAACAATATCTGACAGGATTGACAGGATTACAAGTAAAAAAATCCTGTCAATCCTGTTAATCCTATCAAAAAATGCTTTTGATTTTATCAAAATATCAGGTCATGAATAAAACGACAAACTCTTGTAATCTTTAAATATACAGAGATTGGAGCAAGTTTAAAAACCTGCTCCAATCTTTTTTGATTCGATAAATTAAGTTGTTTGAGCAGGTCAATTGCCTGATGCTATTTGGCCGCGTTTAATTCGGCCATATCGGCCTCGACCATCAGTTTGACTAACTCTCGAAAACTGACAGTAGGTTCCCAACCGAGTTTGTTTTTGGCTTTACTACAGTCACCAATCAGCAAATCAACTTCGGCGGGACGGTAGAATTTCTCATCGACGACCACATAATCTTCCCAGTTGAGACCCACACCTTCAAATGCGGCTTCGCATAGTTCTTTCACAGAGTGGGTTTCTCCGGTGGAGATAACGTAATCATCAGGCTGATCTTGTTGAAGCATGAGCCACATGGCTTTTACATAATCACCGGCGTATCCCCAGTCGCGCCGAGCATCGAGGTTACCCAGTCGAACTTCTTTTTGCAGACCCAGTTTAATCCGAGCCGCGGCGTAGGTCACTTTATGGGTTACAAACTCTAAACCACGTCGAGGGCTTTCATGATTAAACAAAATGCCGGAACATGCGTACAAATCGTAACTTTCTCGATAATTAATGGTGATCCAATGTCCATATACCTTAGCTACACCATACGGACTGCGAGGGTAGAAGGGGGTAGATTCGGTTTGAGGGACATCTTGCACCTTACCGAACATTTCGGAGGAACTGGCTTGGTAGAAACGAATCGTCGGGTCAACAATACGAATTGCATCCAACACACGAGTTACCCCCAAAGCGGTAAACTCACCAGTTAACACAGGTTGTCGCCATGAGGTTGGCACAAAAGATTGCGCCGCCAAGTTGTAGACCTCTTGTGGATGGCAATCGTTCAAAATATCAATCAACGACATCTGGTCGAGCAAGTCACCTTGTACCAACTCTAAGGCATCGGTTTCTTGCAGATGGGCGATACGATCAAAGTTAATGGTACTACTGCGGCGTACCATGCCGACTACTTTATACCCTTTTTCTAGTAAAAATTCAGCTAAATATGAACCATCTTGTCCGGTTATCCCCGTGATAAGGGCTGTTTTTTGACTCATTGTAAAATTCTCCAAAATTATTAATTATTGTGAAACGTGATGCATAATATTAACCTGATACTTCCTGTAGATTTCCTCGCCGATTCCTTGTTACCCGATAGACTGGTTTAGGAATGGGGATTAAATAAGTTGCGCGTTTTCACATAAGAATGAATTCTTATGCTGACACGAGAAACCTGCTTAGGTAACTCCAAGAAAATAAACCTCCCAAATGTCATGCCCGAATGTTGTTATCGGGCATCCATTTGTATGCAGAATGTGGATTCCCGCTAAAAGCATGCGGGAATGACATAGAGAATTTAATCAGTTTGGGAGATTTATTTCCTTGGAAATCCCTTAAGCAGGTTTTCCGTTTAAGACGCTGATTTCAATCAGCGGTCATCAGCGGTCAAATGCACAAGTTAAAAAAATCTCATTCCTTAGGAAAGACTAAAAATGATAACACAGAGGTTTACGGAGACACACAGAGGAAAAAATAAATCCCTTTTTTAAGAGCTCTGTGAATCTCTGTGTTAATTAGTTTAGGCTAAAAATTTTTGTCAGGTAGTAAGGCAATTTCAAGAAAATAAATCTTCCAAATTGAGCAGAGTCTCTACCCCCCTCAGTCCCCCCTGCTAGGGGGGAAGCGGCTCCTCCCCCTAGCAGGGGGGACTGAGGGGGGTAGAGTGTCACAATGGTTTTGGGAGGTTTTAAATTCTGGAACTTCCTAAGACCGATTTTAGAGGTTAAGAGGTCTGCATGCCAACTCGTCCTCGCCAATCGTCAAGAACCTGTCTGAGGCTTTCTTCAAATGAATAAACTGGTTGCCAGCCGGTTGTTTCTTTTAACTTATTATTATCAGCATAGATAATTGCCACATCAGAAGGACGCATGCGAGCTGGGTCTTGTTTGATTTCAATCTGGCGCTGACTGAAACCAAGTAGCACATCTAGCAGATATTGAATTGAATAGGCTTGTCCTGTACCGATATTATAGACCTCACCGGGTTGACCGTGTTGAGCTACAAGAGTGTAAGCTCGGACGACATCTTTGACATTGGTGAAGTCTCGTTTGGCCTCTAAATTTCCGACATACATCACTGCCGGAGAAAGACCAAGTTCAATTTCGGCAATCTGTTTGGCAAAATTACTGGCGACAAAAAATGGACTTTGGCGTGACCCAATATGGTTAAATGGGCGTACCCGTAACACATTCAGATTATGACTGAGATAATATTGCAAGCCCAACATGTCTTGGGTAACCTTGCTCACGCCATAAGGGTTATTTGGTTGTAAGGGGGTTTGTTCATCAACCGGCAAATAGTCGGGGTGAACTGGCCCATACACTTGGTCTGAGGCGACCAATAATATCCGAGCATTTGATTGTTGTTGAGCCATGCTCTGCAAAATATTTAGTTGAGGACGTATATTGTTCTCAAGTGTTGCCCAAGGGTCTTGCCATGCTTTGGGAACAAAAGCCTGCGCCGCCAAATGATAAATAATGTCTGGTTGAACCCGTTTAACCAGACATTGAACCATCTCTAGGTCACGCAAATCAGCCGTAATCAGTTCGATCTCGTCACTGAGATGTTTTTGTTTTTTACTACTACGGTCTATACCAAAAACTGTTGCCCCTTGTTCTATCAGTTCTTGAGCAAGGTGTCCGCCTGCAAAACCTGTTATTCCTGTCAGCAATACTCGCACGTGGTTAAAATCCCCTGTTTAGTTAGATTATCGCTAATTTTGATGGGTGACTCGTCATCAAATCGTATCATTATAACGTAGTTCAAACTTAGCGGCAAAGTTGTGAGGTGTGATGCGTAGTGGTTTAACGTTTTCAAGTGATTATCTCGATACTCTAAATTCAGTTACCGCTTGCGAGTATATATTCGCATCATGAGTTGCACTTGACTGAGTAAATTCTGATGATAGCCGAGATATTTGTCACAACATACCCGCCATACCAAAAAATAGCATGAGGTTAATATAAAAATTAGCCGTGTTTATAACATCCGACTGAATTTTGTATACATGATTAAATGTTTAGTATAAATTTATGATGTACATTAGGAATTGTTTAAGAGATTGTCTGAATGGGGAAACTAGTATAAACTTTGCTTTTTGGGGTTTTCTGTGCAAATGTCATGATTGTGTCATCATCCTCCCGCAAGTTTAAAACTTGCGGGAAGATTGCCTATCAAAGTCAAGAGTTTGTCGTTTCATTCATGACCTGATATTTTGATGAAATCAAAAGCATTTTTTGACAGGATTAACAGGATTGACAGGATTTTTTTACTTGTAATCCTGTCAATCCTGTCAGATATTGTTTTAGTCATGTTGAAATGATAAACTTCTGCAAAGTATCTAATTTAAGGCGTAGTTTGAGTTGCACGGAATCTACCAGAGAACCTAAACTTTATTGTAGCATAAAAATAGGTTGGATGATATTACGGAGTGAACCAATGTTAGCACGATTGCTTTTGTTATTTATTATTGTTCCTATGGTGGAGCTATTTTTATTAATTGAAATTGGACAGCGAGTGGGAACTTTGCCTACTTTGGGACTGATTATGGTAACGGGGTTTGTAGGAGCATTGTTAGCCAAACGGCAAGGTATGGCTGTGCTAAAACGAATTCAGACCGATTCACAGGCCGGACGGGTTCCAGCCGAGTCGATTTTTGACGGAGCTATGATTCTCGTTGCCGGAGCATTTTTAATGACTCCGGGTATTTTGACCGATACCTTTGGCTTTTTGTGCCTTTTCCCTCCCACTAGGCAGTTTCTAAAACGGCTTATCTGGTCACAACTTCAGCGTATGGTGCAAAATGGGCAGATCCAATTCTCTGCCTCTAGCTTCTATCAAGGTGGAGCAATGCCTCGACGAGAGCCGGATAATGTTATTATTATTGATCCTGATGAGAATGACGACCGCTAGGCCAAACAGTTTTTACGGGGGAGGTACTTGCAGTTTCGTTTCGTGATACATCAGTTTTAACTAATTTATTCACCCTGTCTCAGTCGAAATGGTTTCGCGAGAGTCAGGCTGGACGGTTTCACCTAGATGAGTCAAGGCGTTCCAGATGAGTGGGTTGGGGTGACAAAATTGACTCAGAAGTAGGGAGTAGGTCGAGTGAGCGAACAAAAAATAACCAAGGTTGCCTCGATACAAAGTCGTTTGTTGGTTGCTTTTGTATTGATGGTGCTTTTGCCGGTGATAACCGTCACGGTTGTTTCGGTTGTCGGGGGTCTACAAGGAGGGCAACGTCAAGTTATCAACCAACTTCAATCGGTAATTGTCTTAAAAGAAGCGGGTATAAACCGCTGGATTGGGGAGCTACAGACCGCGTTATCCGAGCTACAAAACACCTCTTCCTTTCATTCTCATGCCGAATCAATGCTGACCGGACAGGGTAATGTGATTATTATGCAAAGCTCATTGCGGGCTTTGTTTAAGCAAATGGTTGAACAACGGGGGTTATTTGACGAAATATATCTATTAGACCTCAAACGTAGAGTTATTTTATCGAGCAACCCAGAAAACGAGAAGAAGATAGTACCTATTGGGCAACAACCATTTTTTTTACCTGCTTTAGAGACCCCTCATAGTCAAATTGTTGCCATTTCGACCTTGCGAAAATATAACTATATCGTTGTCACCCGCCCCGTTAAAGACCATACTGGTGAAACCATCGGGGTATTGGTCGGACAAATAAGGTTAGATGTTCTCAATCAGATTATTGGTGAGCGAGCCGGTTTAGGTGAAACAGGTGAGACCTATTTGGTGGCTGAAAACAGTTTTTTATTGACCGAACTCTATCAGTCATACGGCGGTACTAAAATAGATACGGCTGGGGTTCGATCTGTTTTAGATAACGGACAAGGTCATGCCGATGGGTTGTATGAAAACTATGACCAACAATCTGTATTTGGGGTTTATTATTGGGTCGATACACTGGGCGTGGTGCTAGTTGCCGAGCAGAATCAGACTGAGGCCTTTGTCTCAACCTACAATATCTTAATCATCAATATTAGCATTGCTCTAATTTCTACCGTGATCGCGTTGTTGGTGGGACTATACATTACCCGTAATATTACTTCACGTTTAGCTGAATTATCGGATATTGCCACCCATATTGCCGCCGGAGATTTACAGTTAAATGCCACGGTCTCTCGACCTGATGAAATTGGGGTGTTGGCGCATGCCTTTAACAGCATGACCGAGCAACTTCGACAATCTATCACTATACTACAAAATCAAATTCAGCAGTTAGCTACTTTAAATCGGATCACCCAAACTTTGGCCTCATCGCCCGATTTGCAGGAAGGGTGGGAGGTTGTCGCCAAAGAAATCACCTTGCTGTTTGAGGGATTAGGAACGGGTGTGGCTCTGCTCGACAAACGAAGAACGGGACTCGTGATTATGGCCGATTACAGCACCAACCCGAATCGCCGCCCAATTAAGGGCATGACAATTCCCTTAATCAATAACCTTTCCTCGCAAAAAGTGATTGAAAGCAGTCGCTCTTTGGTCATTTCTGATGCACAACACAACCCTCTAACCCAACCAATTTGGGCGTTGATGCAAAAAACGGGGGCGCAGGGTTTAATGATTGTTCCCTTGTTAGTTCGGGGCGAAGTGATTGGTACTATTGGTGTTTCGACCGATGACGCGACCCGAACTTTTTCGGCAGAAGAGGTTAATCTGGCCGAAACGATAGCCGGTCAGGTGGCAGGTGCAATCGAAAACAGTCGCTTGTTTGATGAGGAGCAACATCAGCACCAAATTGCCGAGAGCCTGCGTCAAACAGCTAACATTCTTAACAGTAGTCTTAACCGAGATGAGGTACTAGACAAAATTATTCAGCAGTTGGGACAGGTAATTGTGTTCGATGGAGCTGGCCTGTTTTTGCAAGATGGCGATGAACTATTTTTATTTGATGGGGATAAAGCGGCAGATGCTTATATCGGTTATCGAGTCTCCTTAAATCAGAATGATCCTACAACTCGAGCATTTCATGAGAAACAGACCTTGGTTATTGCTGATGTACTTGATGACCCCGGTTGGGAAGTATGGGACAAGGCTAATGAGATTCGAGGTTGGATGGGCGCTCCATTGTTGATTAGCGGCGAGGCGATAGGGGTGTTAACGACCGATAGCAACATGATTGATGCTTATAGCCAAGACGATGCCAAAGTGTTACAACTGTTTGCTAATCAAGCCGCGATTGCCATTCGAAATGCTCGCTTGTTTGCCGAAACACAACAAGCCAAAGACGCGGCAGAGGCGAGTAATGTTGCCAAAAGTGCCTTTTTAGCCAACGTGAGCCATGAACTTCGTACCCCGCTAACCTCAATATTTGGTTTTGCCAAAATTATCAAAAAACGATTGGCTGATAGAATTTTCCCCGCGGTTAAAACTGAAGATAGGCGAGTTGATCGAGCCGTCAAACAGGTCGCACAGAACATGGACATCATCGTTTCTGAAGGGGAACGACTGACAAAATTGATTAATAATGTTCTTGATTTAGCCAAAATCGAGGCTAATAAAGTTGAATGGCAGATGAAGCCAGTTTCATTGTCGGAAGTGATAGACCAAGCCACCGCGGCCACCTCGTCATTATTTATCGAACATCCGTTGACTCTCATAAAAACAGTCGAACCGGATTTGCCTGAGATTACCGGAGATAAAGATCGTTTGGTTCAGGTGGTAATCAATCTTATCTCTAATGCGGTTAAATTTACGGACGAAGGAACCGTAACGTGTGAGGTTAAAAAGGAACAAACTCAGGTGGTGGTTAGCATCATTGATACTGGCGTTGGCATTGCTAAGGCTGACCAACCTAAAGTGTTTGACAAGTTTGAGCAGGTCGGCGACACCTTAACTGACAAACCTCAAGGAACTGGCCTTGGCCTACCGATTTGCAAAGAGATTGTCGAATGGCATGGGGGGCAAATTTGGGTTGAAAGTGAGTTGGGGCAAGGCAGTCGTTTTGCCTTTTGTTTACCTCTGGTCGAACTCAGTACCCGGCATGCTGATTAAATAAAAAATTTTCGACAGAATTAATAAAATAGACAGAGTTTTTTGCCTTTAATCTTGTTAATCCTGTGTAAAAGTTCAGTAATACCGCCCTAGAAACCCGATTTCTCAAAGAAATCGGGTTTCTGACGCTCTTTCTGGCGAGTTTACTGAATATTTACAATCCTGTTAATCCTGTCAGATATTCTTTTGTGTTTAGTTGAGACTAAAAAACCTTGTCGGGTAACAAGTGCCCGAATAAAATTTCCCTGAAATGACCTTTTTGGTCTCGTTAGTGGAATTGACGGTAAGAGTTACAGGATTTAACCCCGTAAATCTTGCAAATCATGTCGGAAACCCTGTGATAATAGCATTTATAGGCTTGAATATGATTTGCTACTTTGCCTAATTTTACCATAATAGGCGTACTGTTAATCTTATCGTGCAGGGAGACCACTGATGCCAGAACTACATAAACTCGGCGAACATTATATCTGTGAGCTATGGGGTTGTGACCCCACTATTCTCCATGATAACCAGCAATTGGAACAACGGTTTATTCATATTGGACGGTTTGGAGAAAACCATACCCTACCGGCCTGAATTACCTTAACCGAACCGTACATAAGGCCGCATTTGCCTTACCGGAGTTTTTGAAGCGAGCATTTTCTAGAGGGTTATATGATTTTAATGCCTAAATTCAGGTAATTGTTTATGTGAGGGAATACTATGAACAGTTCAAATGTTTCTGATAATTTTTCAAATTTATTTGTTGGTCGAGATGATGAATTGAATTTCATGCGGAAATATTACAATCAAGCAAAAAATGGTAAAGGAGAAATAATATTTGTTATAGGAGAAGCTGGCTCTGGAAAAAGTGTACTTGTTAGGAATTTTTGTGATACTATTTCAAATCAAAATGAAAATATATTGATTGCAGTTGGGGAATGTAATGCATTAACAGGTGAATTTGACTCCTATGCACCCTTTCGAAAAATTTTGAACGACTTAATAAATATAAAAGAGCCAGATAAATCAACAACAGCAAAAAAAATTGCTAGGAATTCACTATCTATCATATTTGAGTATGGGCCAGATTTGATCGGTAATTTAATTCCTGGAACTTCTCTTATTGCTTTGGCGACTCAAGTAGCTTTTGATAAATCTCGTATTGCTGAGAAAATCGCTAAACAACCTGATAATATAGATTATTCTAACTTCTCAGAAACAAAATTATCAAATCAATATAGTTCGGTGATAAGAGAAATATCTCAAAACAAGGTTATAATATTAGTTTTGGAGGACTTGCATTGGATAGATAGCCCATCCGCAAATTTGTTATTTAGACTTATACGAGACACAGAAGAGTTTCCCATATTCATAATAGGTACATATCGCCCTAATGACATCAATTTAAACCGAGGTGATGGGCGACATCCCATGAAGATGTTACTAAACGAGGTAAAAAGGTACCGTGGTAATGTATGGTTAAATATAGAAACTATTAGTAATGATAAGAAATGGATGCTTGTAAATAATATAATTGATGCACAAAAAAATAGACTGTCACAGAACTTTAAAGAAAAATTATTTTATCACACGGGAGGAAGTCCATTATTTGTCGTAGAACTATTGCATTATATGCAAGAAAAGGGAGAAATTTACATTGATGAAGGATATTGGTTTGAAAAAGCAAATATTGAATGGGATTTTATACCAGCAAAAATAGAGGGAATTATTCAAGAAAGGATTAGTAGATTAACGGATGAACTTCGACAAGCCTTAACAATTGCTAGTGTTGAAGGGGAGATTTTTACAGTTCAGGTCTTGAGTCGCCTACAGGAACTTAGCGAACGACAAATTATAAATGATATACTAGCGGAGTTGGACAAAAAGCATCATTTGGTTGTTGAAGATGGTGTAAAACATGTGGAAGATCAATACTTTTACACGTATAGGTTCAGACATATAATGCTTTCTAATTATTTGTATGACGATTTAAACAATATAGAAAAGCAAATAATACATAAAGAAATAGCGAATGTACTAGAAATACTATACAAAGACGTGGAAGAAGAAATTGCTTTACAGCTTGCGTACCATTATGGAGAATCTCATGTCCCAAAAAAGACGATTTACTACTTGAAAATAGCTGGTAGTAGGTCGTTTGATTTATGTGCTTATAAAGATTGTATAAGTGTTTATAACAAGGCTTTGAAAATAACGTCTAATGATGATGAAAAACTATTTTTCTTAAGGCATATAGGTATATCTCATTACAGGTTAGGTAACATGAATAATGCCTATAGTTTGTTTATGGAAACCATTTCATTGGCAAAAGACGTAGGTAATGATTATGAGTTATCGTTAATACTGTACTATTTAGGTGATTATTTAGTTACAGTAGGTCATTTTGAGGAGGCTGAAAAAAAATTCTTGCAAATACTGGATATTGCAAATACATCTCGAAATGCCATTTTAATAGCACATGCATATCGAGGAATTGGCTACGTTGCAGGTCAATTAGGGAATTTCAATAAAGCGGAAAGTTTTTATAAAAAATGTTTATTATTATGTAAACGTTTAGACTTAACAGAATTATTAGCTATGACATTGTATGATTTAGGTTGTACACTTCATTTAGCTAATAAATGGGATAAAGCCCAAGAAATCCTAGAAAAAGGTATAAACATAGCTAAAAAAGACGGCTATCAAAATACATTGTCTCATTGTTATAATGAGTTGGGCTTTTTATATTTTGATAGAGGTAGTTATAGACAGGCATTATCCCTTTTCCAAGAAGGGCTTACACAAGCGGAAAAGATAAGAGATAAATGGGTTATATCAGAAGCATTAAACGGTCTTGGTTTTGTTGCTGTTGAATTAGATCAACTAAAAAATGCAAGGTTGTATTTTTATAAGGCACTACAACTGTCTTATGATCTAGATTCTATACCGGAAGTATTGGTTGTTTTTATTGGAATAGCAAAATTATTTGTTAAATTAAACCAAGATGAAGAGGCTATGAAGCTATTGCTGTTAAGTTTGTCTCACCGCAATACAGATAGCGAAGTAAAAGCATTTGCTTTACCTATAATAAAAGCCTTGGAGTCTTCTTTTGCGGAAGATGATATTCATAGAATGAAAGAGCAAGCCAATAATCAAAATATAACAATTGTAGTAAATAGATTGTTACAGCTTCTTTCGCAGGATTCTTTGATTAGAAGTTTATAGATATATTCTTCATTAACAAAACCACATAGGATGAACAAATAACCATGCCAATTTCAGAATACGAACAAGAATACCTGACCGTATTTGATCCAAAAACTTACTTAGATGAGTATTACGGCCCAGAACCCGATGAAGAAACTCGTTTTACAACCCAATTTATGGTTAATGCTTTGCAAACCATGCCTCAAAATTTATCCGTGCTTGAACTTGGAACAGGGCCATGTTTATATTCTGCCGCGGTGTTAGCGAAACAGGCTCTTGAAATTCATCTCAGTGACTATGTTCCGGCTAGTATAGCCGAACTCCGTCGTTGGTTGGAAGACCATGCCGAAGTACATAACTGGAACCCATACATCAAGCTAGTTTTAGAACAAGAAGGGCAAACCGCCACCCCAAAAACGATTGAACAACGAGCCAGCCTAATTCGGCAAAAAGTAACTCAAGTTACTCACTGCGACGTTTTAGCCACCGAACCAATCGGTGCAAATGCACCCCAATACGACCTCGTGACCGCCCATCATTGTACCGATGTGGCCGCGTCAACTGTGGATGAGTGGGTTCAGGTGATGCAGAATATTAGTAACTTGGTGAAGCCAAAAGGATGGTTGTTACTTAGCATTACCATGGGCGCGACTACCAATACCTTTGTTCACAATGGTGAAACCCATATATTTCCCTGTGTTAGCTTAACCGAGCAGAATATCCGACAAGGGTATGAACTGGCCGGATATGACCTAAACACATTCTGTCTAAAAAAATTAACTGTACCTGATGAGCGTGAATATTCAGCCGATGTTAAAGTTTTGGCTCGTAATCTGTAGTTGTTCGTAAAGTGTAATGGAATTATGACTAATACTAAAATTAACTATCTTGATGACTTTGATCCAGCAGAATATCTGGATGACTATTTTATAGTTGAACCAGAGATTGAAGATGTATTTGCCACCCAATTTATGATAAAAGCCC
The DNA here is from genome assembly GCA_030377865.1 of Anaerolineales bacterium HSG25. Classification (GTDB taxonomy): domain Bacteria; phylum Chloroflexota; class Anaerolineae; order 4572-78; family J111; genus JAUCGB01. The sequence goes on from JAUCGA010000019.1 coordinate 22,588, forward strand.
TAAAAAACATGCCCTCTAACCTTCTAACACTTGATTTTAGTTCTGGGCCAACTTTATATGTTGAGGCTACACTAGCACCTCAATCGCGTGAAATTCATATGTGTGATTATGTACCAGCCAGTTTGGATGTCCTTCGGAGTTGGGTCGATGATAGCCCGGAAGCCTTTAACTGGACCCCATACATTAAAATGATACTTAAGGAAGAGGGAGAGGCCATAACACCCAATACTGTGGCCCAACGAATAGCTGAAATGCGTCGTAAAATTACCAATTTAATGCGTTGTAACGCCTTACTGGAAAATCCTTTGGGTGATAACCGTATCCAATATGATTTGGTGGTAACTCAATCTGTTACTGAATCTGTAGCCAGTAACCTATCTGAGTGGATACAGGTGATGCGTAATATCAGCACCCTAGTTTCACCGGGAGGGTGGTTATTGATTGGTGTGACAACAGATACTCAGGGATATTATGTTAAAGAGAAATTTTTTTCCTGTGTAGATTTAACCAATGAAGATATTCGTCGAGGCTATATGGAAAATGGTTACGATTCTGATAGCTTTTATTTGGAAACAATTTCGTCTCCCGGTGAACGAGGATATTCTGGAATAACCTGTGCTGTGGCCCGTAAGTTTAGTCATCGGTCTAAAGAATAGATGACTAATCACTTTTAATACCGCACAGAATCTACGGGTTTCAAATGAAACAACTGAATCGACTATTTTCAGCGTTGAATATTCGTTCTGGTGAGGAACGGTTAGTGGGGCTATTGTTGGTCTACGCCTTTTTTATGGGGCTACCAGCCTTACCTGTCGAGACCGCTTCTTATGCCTTATTTCTGCTTGCCTTTGATGCCCAGAAATTTCCTTATGTCTATATCGGATTTGCTGTAGTGACGACCCTTAGTGGGCTGATTTACACCAAAGCCGAAGAACGATACTCTTTTGGTTTGGTCATGACCGGCAACCTGTTTCTATTGACCTGCCTCTTATTTTTCTTCCGGTTACTCCTAGAGCTAACCGACTCCCCGTGGACAGTCATGGCCTTAGTAATCTGGTACAACGCCAGTTGGGCCTTAGCTAGTTTGGGCTTTTGGAGTTTGGCCACTCATCTGCTTAATGTGCAACAGGGGAAACGGCTGTTTGCCTTAATTGGGGTCGGCTTAACCCTGTCAGAGACCTTAGTCGGATTTGCTATTCCAATGCTGGTCAGATGGGTGGGCACGGTCAACCTTATCCTCATCTCGGCGGTTAGCTTTGCTGTTGCCCTCGTAATTCAATCCTACATTCTCCATGTGTTTGCCGATCAATTGGCTACCTCTAAACTCTCTGTTGATAATGACGATGCTGATGATGAAACCGAAACGACTGGTTCAATTCGGGCACTCTTTAATAATCGTTATATCAAGCTCATCTTTATTTTTTCCACGCTTTATATCCTCTCTTATTACCTGCTCGATAATGCCTTTTATGCCCAAGTAGATGCTCAATTTCCAGTTGCCGATGAGTTAGCCAGCTTTTTAGGGCTGTTTTTTGCTGGGTCAGGTCTGTTGACCATGATTGGAGGCATGTTTGTCTCTGGTCAACTCATTCATCGCTATGGCGTTCGGTTTGGGTTATTGGCCATGCCGATCATCATTTTGGTGGGGGTGATGGCCATTGCAATCACCGGTTCTTTTATGCAGAGTGTTACTCTGCTGTTTGTGATAGTCGCAGTTACCAAATTTATCAACGAAATTGTGGCCTACACCATCAACCGTGCCGCGTGGCAGGTACTTTACGAACCGCTGCCGGTGGGTTTACGTCTGCAAACCCAAACCGTGGTCGAGAGTATGGTCAAACCGATAGCCGGTGGGTTGGCCGGGTTATTGTTATTACTGCTAGGACGATTTTTTGAGTTTGGGGCCACCCAAATCGCCTATTTGCTGATCATTATTCTATTAACCTGGATTGGGGTGGTGATTTTATTAGACCGCCTCTATTTGAGCGTTTTGTTAAAGGTTTTGACCCAACAGCGTTTCCGTAATAAAAAGACCATCCCGATTGAGGCCAGCCAATCAAACCTGACCGCCTTAAAAAATGGTCTAACCAGCTCCCATGCGGGGGTGGTTGTTTATTCCCTGAATTTATTGGAGGAGTTTGAGCCAGAATCGCTAGCCCTTTTTTTGCAGGGGCTATTAACTCATCCCTCCACCGAGATTCGATTAGAGGCGTTAACTCGGATTGAACGGTGGCGCTTGCCTGAGACCGTCTCGGCTATTCGAGCCATGCTCCAGACCGAAAGAGAGGATGCTGTCTGGGGGACATCGTTACGCGTATTAGCAATTTTGGGTGGGCCAGAGCTGTTTTCCGAAGTCTCTGCTTATATGGAACATCCTAGCCCAAAAATACGATTGGGCGCAATTGTAGGGCTACTAAACAACCAACAATTAGACAAGGCATACATCACTACCATTAGAAAAAAACTGATTACTCTGGCCGAATCGGAACAGCCCTCTGAGCGGATATTTGTGGCCCAAGTGATTGGTGAGGCCGGAATTTATACCTTTAATCGATTGTTGTTAAAACTACTTCGAGATGATCAGGCCGCGGTCTGCCGAGCGGCTCTCGATGCGGCTAAGCAGATCAATCACCCTGATTTATGGCCAGTCGTGATTGAACATTTAGCGACCCCCAAACTTCGAATCAAGGCCGTCTCAGCCTTAGTAATGGGTAACCAATATGAGGTACTACCAGCTATAAAAGTTGCTTTTTATCAGGCCAACCAATCACCAACCACCTTGGTCTATTTGGCTCAGGTTTGTGGTCGTCTTGGCGGTAACGAAAGTATCAAACTATTGCTTGACCAACTGATTGTGCCGGATGAACGAGTCAAACATCAGGTGCTACAGGCTTTAAACCAATGTGGTTATCAAGCCACGGGAGATGATTTACTAATGGTCGAGCAAAAGATCAAAACTGAAGTGGCTTGGGCTACTTGGACCTTGGCTAGTTTGGTCGATTTAGGAGATGACGAGTCGGTTTCTCTCTTAAAAACAGCCTTACACAGCAATTTGGCTCGTCACCGAGAACGAGTCTTATACTGGTTATCCTTTAGATATAATTCTGGCTCAATTCGTAAAGTGCAAAACTCATTAGAACTTTTTAACCTGTCTCAGCATAGTTCTTCGTCTGAGCAAGGTGCGTATGCCTTGGAGGTGATTGAAATCCTCGTCTCCTCCACCTCAACCAATCTAAAGCCAATTTTACTTCCTTTATTAGATAGCCAACTGACCCCCCAGCAATGTTTACGTGCTCTTAGCTCCTATTTTCCCCAACAACAGTTAACTCATAAACAACGACTGGAGACTATGATTGTGGGTGGTGGGGCTTGGTTAAATCAGTGGACAAAAGCGTGTGCTATCTATACGGTAAACCTTTTAAGCCTGACCGAACTGGTAGAGATTGTAACCATTGCCCTAGCCTCTCCTCATGTATTAGTGCAAGACAGCGCGCTGTGGGCTTTGTTTAATTTGGACAAACCCTTATACTATGCGCAGGTTCAGCAACTGCCCCAAACCTTGCCCCAACAGATTGGTAACACCATTTGTTGGCTCGATCAATCATCAGACAGAGGTGCTTGGATGTTATCATTAATTGAAAAGGTTATTTTGTTAAAGGCGGTAAATGTGTTTGCCGAAACTCCTGAAGATGTATTGATTGAAGTCGCCTCATTATTAACCGAGCTACAAATTGAGGCTGGGCAGGTTATTTTTGAAAAAGGAAAGCCGGGTAGCTCGTTATATATTATTGTCAATGGTCGAGTTAAAATTCATGATGGCGATCAAATATTTGATCGCTTAGATGTTGGTGATGTGTTTGGTGAGTTAGCTCTCTTAGATTCCCAACCCCGTTCTGCCAGCGTTACCACCCTGAATGAGGTTCGACTATTACGTCTAAATCAGCGCTCATTTTACGAACTCGTTTCAGAACGAAGCGAAGTAGCTCAAGGAATTATTCGAGTGTTGGTACAACGGTTGCGAAGTCTCAATAAAAAATTGGTGGCTGACAATAACGACTACTAGTAACAGAAGTTTATCGTTTCAACAAAGTTGTTCGGCAATAACTAAAACGGACATTTACGGACTGATAGGAGTGCAAGAATTGTATTCTTGCTAGTCAAAATACAATTCTTGCACTCCTCTTCACCCCAATATTTTATTGCCGAACAGGTCTAACATGACTAAAACAATATCTGACAGGATTAACGGGATTGACAGGATTACAAGTAAAAAAATCCTGTCAATCTCGTTAATCCTGTCAAAAAATGCTTTTGGTTTTATTAATATGTCAGGTCATGAATGAAACAACAAACTTTTGTAGTAATCCATGAAACATCTATACAATCTGTTTTCGAGGTTGAATATTCGACCGGGTGAAGAACGGCTTGTCGGGTTGATGTTGGTCTACGCCTTTTTTATTGGCCTACCAACCATACCCCTAGAGACCGTCTCTTACACCCTATTTTTGGTTGAGTTCAATGCCGAATCGATCCCCTATATCTATATCGGTTTTGCCGTTGTGACCACTATAACGGGTCTCATCTATACCTCCCTCGAAAAACGAATCCCCTTTGCCACCCTGATGACTGGTAATCTAGCCTTTTTGGTTCTGTCTTTGGCCGGATTTCGCCTATGGTTAGAGCTATCCACCTCAAAATGGCCGATTATGGCTCTGGCGATCTGGTATGATTCTAGCTGGACCTTGGCTAATTTAGGGTTTTGGAGTTTTGCCACCCATCTCTTAAATGTGCAACAGGGCAAACGATTATTTGCTTTAATTGGCGTGGGATTAACCCTATCTCAAACCTTAGTTGGCTTTATCATCCCCACTTTAGTCAGTTTAATGGGTATCGAAAATCTGTTGTGGCTGGCCTCGGGTAGTTTTGTTTTGGCCTTGGGGGTGCAATCCTATATTCTTCGTCATTATAAAGACCATCTAATACCCAAAGTGCCATCTTCTTATGATGAACTTGATGATGAAGAAACCATAACATTAGGAACCTTTAGGCAGTTATTGGCTAATCCCTACATTGTTTTGGTGTTTCTTTTCTCCCTAATCTATATCTTGGCTTACTATCTGTTAGACGGTGCCTTTTATGACATCATGGATCGCCAATTTACTGATCCAGACCAACTGGCTAGTTTTTTAGGACTGTTTTTTGCTATATCTGGAGTTTTGACCATGATTGTTGGTCTGTTTGTTTCAGGTCAGGTGATTCATAAACAGGGGGTGCGGTTTGGTTTGCTGATTATGCCGATTACACTTTTGGTTGGAACTGGTGCTATTGCCTTTGTTGGTTCCCTGACCGATAATGTGGTGGCTCTGTTTGGAGCGGTAATCATCACCAAGGCTGTGGCTGAAATTCTCGGTAGTACCCTTCATTTAGCCGCGTCTCATGTGTTGTATGAACCGATTGAAAAAGGGTTGCGTTTCCCCACCCAAACTGCGGTCGAAACAATTATCAAACCAATTGGAGGTGGTTTTGCCGGAATTATCCTGTTAGGGTTAAACTATTTTTTTGTCTTTGAGGCAGTACAGATTGCTTATCTACTGGTTATCGCCCTAATCGTTTGGATTGGGGTAATCTTTCGGCTTGATAAACTCTATTTAGCCAGTTTATTAGATGCACTGACTCGGCGACGCTTCGACAAAACAACCATTCCCCTTGATGGGGGGCAATCAAATCTAACCGCCTTAAAAAAGGGATTAACCAGCCCCCATCCGGGAGTGGTGGTTTATTCATTGAACTTGCTCGAGGAGTTTGAACCCGATTCCTTAGCCCTATTTTTACAAGAGCTATTAGCTCATCCCCACACTGAGATTCGGCTAGAAGCCTTAACCCGTATTGAACGTTGGCAGTTGACCGAGACCGCCCCGACTATTCGAGCCATACTGCGAGATGAAACAGAAGATATAGTCTGGGGAGCCTCATTACGGACACTTGCTATTTTGGGTGGGCCGGAGGTGTTTTCTGAAATATCGGCCTACATGGAAAGTCCAAACCCCAAGATAAAACTGGGAGCGATTGTCGGACTACTCAACAATCAACACCTAGATAAAACCTATATCACCACCATTAGACAAAAGTTGATGGTTTTATCCCAATCAGAGCAACCCTCCGACCGAGTATTTGTGGCTCAGGTAATTGGTGAAGCAGGGATATATACCTTTAATCGGTTACTATTAAAACTGCTTCGGGATGATCGTAGCGCGGTTTGTGGGGCGGCATTAGATGCGGTCAAACAGCTTAACCATCCTGATTTATGGCCGGTCGTGATTGAACATCTTGCTAACCCTAAACTGCGAGCCAAAGCGGTCTCAGCCTTGGTGGCTGGTGATCGATATGAAGTTTTGCCAGCCATTAAAGTCGCGTTTAATAAAGCCAATCAACCCCCGACTACCTTGATACAGTTGACCCAAGTTTGTAGTCGTATTGGCAGTGATGAAAGTATCACTCTTCTGCTCGACCAACTGATTGTACCGGATGAACGAGTCAAACATCAGATTTTATTGGCCTTAAATCAATGTGGCTACCAAGCAACAGGGGATGATGTGCTGATGATGGAGCAAAAGATCAAAACAGAGGTTGCTTGGGCTACCTGGACATTAGCCAGTTTGGTTGATTTAGGAGAGGAACAGCGGGCATTTCTGCTAAAAAATGCTTTATATAACAACCTTGCCCGTCATCGCGAGCGGATTTTACTATGGTTATCTTTCATTTACCATCCCGGCTCGATTAAAAAGGTTCAAAATGCCTTAGAATTATTCAATGTCTCTCAAAGTGGGCTTTCCTCCGACCAGACCGCGTATGCCTTAGAGGTGGTCGAGGTACTGGTCTCCTCAACTTCAACCAATCTGAAACCAATTTTAGTACCGTTGCTAGATAATCAGCTAACACCCTATCAGTGCTTAAATGCTCTTAGTCCCTATTTCCCTTATCAACAGCTAAGTTATGAAGAGCGGCTTGAAACCATGATTGCCGGTGGGGGAGCTTGGTTAAATCCTTGGACCAAATCGTGCGCAATTTATACCGCCTTTTTATTGGGGTTAACCGACATGGCTGAGGTAATCGTTATCGCTCTTTCCTCTCGCCATCTGTTAATTCAAGAAAGTGCCTTGTGGGCCTTGTTTAACTTAGATAAATCCTTATATCAACAGGCCGTTATCCAACTACCTAAAAATACATCTCCCCAAATTCATCAGGTTATACAGGCTTTGCAAGTTGGAACCGTAACCGTATCAAGATTATCATTAATTGAAAAGGTTATTTTTTTAAAAGCGGTGCATATTTTTTCTGAAACCCCCGAAGATATACTCGTTGAAGTCGCTTTTTTGTTAACAGAGGTACATATCGCGGCTAATGAACAGATTTTTGCAAAAAGTGACCCCGGTAACTCGTTATATATTATTGTTAATGGACGAGTCAAAATTCATGATGGGACGCAAATCTTTGACAAGTTAGATTCAGGCGATGTGTTTGGAGAACTATCCTTATTAGATTCTCAACCCCGTTCTGCCGCGGCTACTAGTATCAAAGCGGTGCGGCTTTTACGTTTAAAACAGGGCGCCTTTTATGAACTGTTGGCCGAGCGAAGCGAGGTGGCTCAAGGTATTATTCGGGTACTGATACAACGATTACGGAGCTTAAATAAGCAGTTGGTGGGCGAATAGGGAATTTTATCATAAATGGCAATAGCGCAAAAGTCGTCTGAACGTGGCATACCGTATGATAGTATTAACGCAACGATCAGGAACTGTACGGATGAAATAAATGATAAATGGTAAATGAGTAGCGTCATGAATGAGTATGACTAACTCTGTCGCATTTTTAATATCCGTGGCGCATCAGTGCGACCTGTTTCGTAATAATTAGAAGAATCTATATTGTTTTACCTAGCTCACGGCAAAAAAAAACGTTTTCACCTGCTATTTTAATCAACCCTCTCAAAAAACCCCGCATCACTCTGCCCATAATGATATAGTTGTGGTACAATAGAGTTAAGCTAGTTTAACATACTTAACTTAAGGAGATTTTATCATGCATCAACATAACCATGTACGTTTTATTATGATCGTAATCAGTAGCTTATTTGCTCTCAGTGTGCTTATGGCCTGTGGAACCCCCACTCCTGAACCAACCCCCACTCCCAAACCGTTGGCTGAGGAGCTAATCTTTTATGATTGGGCAGAAGATATGCCTCAGTCGGTATTAGATAAATTTACCGAAGAGTATGGGGTAAAAGTAAAATATCTAACCTATGAAGATCAGGAAGAGGCGGTAGAAGGGATTAGAAATAATGAGCATTACGATATAGTAGTTTTAGAGAACGACAACGTATCACTGATGATCTCAGATGAATTGTTGGAAGAGATCGATTACCAAAATGTGATCAATATCAAGAACATTGCTCTTAATTTTAGAGAGCTTGCTTATGATCCGGGCAACAAACATTCAGTACCCTATAGTTGGGGGGTCACCGGTTTGGTGGTACGGAACGATTTAGTGACTGAGCCGATTACCCGTTGGGAAGATTTATGGGATTCTCAGTATGCAGGTAAAGTTGGTCTGTGGGGATTCCCACGCGAAGTGATGGCCATGACTCTTAAATCGTTGGGCTATTCGGTCAATACCAAAAATCCAGATGAATTAGCCGCGGTTAAAGAAAAATTACTAGCTTTAAAACCGAATATTGTTCTTATTGAAGAGATTAATGATGCAACTGCCGTACCCCTAATACTAGACGGGCAACTGGTGATTGCCCACGGTTGGGCTGATGATGTAATACAGGCTGAAAATGAAAATGTAGAATTTGTTATTCCTGAAGAAGGACCGCTTTTATGGGGAGATAACTTTGTCATTCCAGCCAACAGCCCCAACAAAGAGACAGCAGAGCTGTTCCTTGATTTTCTTCTACGCCCAGAGATTGCGGCTGAAATTGTGAATGAAAACTATTTTCCCACCCCCAATGAAGCCGCGTTTAAGCTTATTGAGCCAGAGATTTACAACGACCCGTTGGTTTTTCCGCCCAATGAGAAAATTCAAAATGGGGAGGTTGTGGTTCCCTTAGATGCTGAAACCCAAGCGCTGTATGATGAGATTTGGCAAGCCTTTTTGGATGCAGAATAGGTAGGTATACAGTCTTTCAGATAATGATTTTCAATTCAAGACCAACTTTCCTGCAAGTTCAAAACTTGCGGGAAGGTGACAACTAAAAATGTTTATCTGAACATCTATAGTTCACCTACGATTGAAATCAGCGGTCAAAAGTTTAGGAATGAGGTCTAAATAAGTTGCGCGCTCCAGAGTGGTTCAATCTTTAAGATTGAACCACTCTCATGACGAACTGCACATGTTAATTGATCGACATTCCTAACGACCAAACGTAGAGAAACAACCATGATTCAAGACACAGAAAGTTTTATTCGTTATTTTGATGGTATTCGCCGTCGTACCATGAAATTTGTGCAAGCCATTCCTGCAACGCAAATAAACTGGTCTCCGCAACCGAATGAATATACCTGTGGCGACATCGTTCGTCATTTGGCCGCAACCGAGTTGATGTTTGTGCAGACTGTCCTTGTTGGCAATTGGGACTACGCGGGGCACGAGCAGACCATCGCCAACAGTTTAGAGGAAACCGTTAGTCTTTTGGAAAACAACCATACTGAGGCCATGAATCGTCTCGGTCAGCTAAAAAACTCAGAGTTGTATCGTCCTCGTCCTACCCTCAACGGGCCATCAGTTAAGGCTTGGCGCTTGCTCATGGCGATGGTCGAGCATGAGATTCATCATCGCAGTCAACTCGCCACCTATCTGACTCTCATGGGGGTCGAGTCGGAGCAGATTTTCGGTTTGGGGATAGAAGAGGTTATCGGGTTGACGGAACAAAAGAACGTGGATAGTTCACAATGACAAATCAACTAACCTTTGAAGGTTGGGTCTGCCCATTGCCCCTGCGCGACCAACCTAATATTGTGATGGGGCATGGCGGAGGCGGCAAACTTTCCGCTGAACTCGTTGAGTATCTGTTCCTACCGGCCTTTAAAAATGATGCGCTCGACAGTTTGAGCGATTCGGCCATCATCAGCCTGCCTAGCGAGACCGGACGGTTGGCCTTTTCCACCGATTCTTATGTAGTACAGCCGCTCTTTTTTCCGGGTGGTAACATTGGCGAGTTGGCGGTGCATGGCACGGTCAACGATATTGCTATGAGCGGCGCGCAACCGCGCTATCTGAGTACAGGTTTTATTATTGAGGAGGGCATGCCCATCGCCCAGTTGGGCCAGATTGTGGAGAGTATGGCTGAGGCGGCACGGCAGGCCGGGGTAACGATTGTAACCGGCGATACCAAAGTAGTCGATAAGGGGCATGGCGATGGATTGTACATCAACACCGCCGGATTTGGTCTCGTTCCAAAAGGGGTGACGCTCGGGCCTGATAAGGCTCAGGCGGGTGATGTGGTCATTGTCAGTGGTGAGATTGGTGTGCACGGCATCGCCATCATGAGCGTGCGGGAGGGGCTAACCTTCGAGACGGTCATAAAGAGCGACACCGCACCGTTGCATGGTTTGGTGGCTGACATGTTGGCCGTTAGTCCAGAGATTCACGTTTTACGTGACCCGACGCGGGGTGGAGTAGCCTCCGCTCTGAACGAGATTGCCGTGGCCTCGCAGGTTGGTATAAAGCTAGACGAGCAGAGTTTGCCAGTTTCACCAGCGGTACGGGCGGCCTGTGAGATTTTAGGGCTTGATCCGATGTATGTGGCAAATGAGGGTAAACTAATTGCCATCGTTCCGGCTGATGTGGTCGAGCCGATTTTGGAACGCATGCGTCAGCATCCTTATGGTCAGCAAGCAACCATCATTGGACAGGTGACGGCTGACCATGCGGGTATGGTCGTCGCAAAAACCGGCATCGGTGGGACGCGCATTGTGGACATGCAGGTCGGAGAGCAACTGCCGCGTATATGTTAGGAATCGGCTTGTCACCCGACAAAAAGTTAGTCTAAACTAATTATGGAAAAATATCTGACAGGATTAACAGAATTGACAGAATTAAAAGCAAAAAATCCTGTTAATCTTGTTAATCCTGTCGAAAAAGTTGGCTCTTTGGGGCTTTCCGTGCAAACGTCATGTTTGTATCATCATCTTCCCGCAAGTTTAAAACTTGCGGGAAGATTGCCTCATCAAAGTATCTAATTCAGGGCACAGTTTCGAGTTGCACGGAATCTACCAGAGAACCGAAAAAATCTTTATTTAATCAGCATCTGCGGTATTGAGATTAATGCTCATTCCATCTCACGCCTCACGCCTCACGCCTCACGTTTCACGCCTCACGTCTCACGCCCCACATGTCCCGCAATGATGGCCTGCCCCAAAGCTAATCCGCCATCATTGGGCGGAACAGTCTGATGGGTCAGCACCTCAAATTGATGCGCCTGCAACCGCTTGAGCGCACCTGTCAGCAGAGTAACGTTCTGAAACACTCCGCCGCTCAAGGCCACCTGATTTAGACCAGTTTCTTGGCGTAAAATCAGACTGAGTTGCAGGATTAGGTCGGCTACGGCGTTGTGAAACTTAGCTGTAATGGTCGAAATCGGCAGGTCAGCATGCAGGTCGGTGATGATGGCCTGTAATACCGGTGTGGGGTTGATTTGACGGATGATGGATGTTTTTCCTAACAACCCGTTAGGGCGGACGCTCGACATTTCTGGACGGTCAGAGTCAGCCCTCCCCCTAACCCCCTCCCAAAGGGAGGGGGGACTAGCTGAACCAGCCACCCTCATGAACTCAAACGAGTAACTCTCCTGCACCGCCGGATCAACCAATAACTCCATCTCGATAGCCGCTTGCCCTTCGTAGGTGACGGTTTGACGCACCCCTAATAGCGCGGCCACGGCATCAAACAAACGCCCCATGCTACTGGTTTGCACCGTATTTAGATTACGCTCCAACTGCTGTTTGATGATGTTCCGCTCCATCTCTGAGCAAGCCGAAACACAGGGCAGACGCTCATCCCACGACAGCCCTGCCTGCCACAGATAGGCCAAGGCCAGCCGATAAGGTCGCTTGATCGCCGCGTCTCCCCCCGGTAGAGGCATCGTTTGTAGATGGGCTACCCGCTCAAACTGCTGATAGTCGGTCAGCATAACCTCACCGCCCCAAATCGTATCATCTGTACCATATCCCGTGCCATCAAAACTAAAGCCAATTACCGGCAACGAGCCATCATGCCCGTGTTCGGCCATAACTGCGGCGAGGTGGGCATGATGATGCTGGACTTTTATCAGCAAGAGTTCCGAACTTTCAAAAAGTTCGGAACTCTTTTGTTTTGCCCATTTTGAGGAGAGATAACTCGGATGCAGATCACAGGCAATCATGGTTGGCTCGACTCGAAATAGGGCCTTAAAATGGCTGACTGCCTGCTCAAATGCCTGCAATGTTTCCAGATTTTCCATGTCGCCGATATGTTGGCTCATAAAGGCATGCTCATCATGAGTTAGGCAAAAAGTGGCCTTTAGTTCGCCCCCCACAGCTAAAATCGGAGGCAGTTTGAGCGGCAGTTTGACCGGAAATGGCGCGTAGCCGCGTGATCGCCGAATCGGCAAATCAAGCCCCTGAAAAACCCGCATGACCGAGTCGTCACAGGGTACATGAATATCGCGATTATGGAACAAAAAGCCGTCGGCAATGGCTGACAGTCGCTCAAGGGCGGCATCGTTATGGGTGATGATTGGCTCGTTAGAGTAGTTGCCGGAGGTGAGAACAATCACCTGTTCAGGCTGAAAATCAGCCTTTGGGATTTGGCTCAATAGCAGATAGTGCAATGGCGTGTAGGGGAGCATGACCCCGATATACGGGTTGTTCGGGGCGACGTGAGGAGATAGATCATCTCTCCTGCAAGGTGTGTTTTCCTCCTTGTAGGTGTTGATCATAACGACCAATCGCTTCCGCAACAACACAATCGGACGGGCGTTGCTGGTCAGCAAGCGAGCCTCTGCGGAATCAACATGAGCAAACTGTTTCACCGTCTCCAAATCGAGAGCCATCACGGCAAAGGGTTTGTCAGGTCGGCCTTTGCGCTGACGAAGCGTCTGCACCGCGGTATCATCACTGGCCGAGCAGGCGAGATGGAATCCGCCTAGCCCCTTAATCGCCATGATGTGGCCTTGTAGGATGGCATGTTGAGTTTGTTGGATGGGAGTGATTGTAGTGCAAAGCTTGCTTTGTCCATCAATAGAATCGTCAACGAAAAACAAGCTTTGTACTTCTTTTTCGTTGCTCTTTTTGTTACTCCACAAAAACTCGACCTGCGGCCCACAAACCGGACAGGCGTTCGGTTGAGCATGGAAGCGCCGATTGCGCGGGTCATCATACTCAGCCTGACAAGTAGGACACATGGGAAAGGGGGACATGGTCGTTTGGGGGCGGTCGTAGGGGATGTCTTGAATAATGGTGAAGCGCGGCCCGCAGTTGGTGCAGTTGGTGAAAGGGTAGCCCTGCCGTCGGTCTGTGGGGTCGAGGCTTTCGTGTAGACAGTCAGCACAGACCGACATATCGGGCGAGATGAGGGTGTGGGCGGTTGGGTCGGCTTGGCTATGGCGAATGGTGAAGCGACTGTCGCCTTGAGTGGGGACGACCTGCGTAGATACCTGCTCGATGTGGGCAAGGGGGGGTGTTTCGTGATGTAGGGCATGCTTAAAATCGGCTAATGAGTCGGCCTGTCCCTCAACCTCAATCGTGACCCCGCGGCTGTGGTTGTAGACAAAGCCGGTTAGTTGATACCGCGTAGCGAGGCCATAAACAAAGGGCCGGAAGCCGACTCCCTGTACCACGCCGGTAATCTGGTATTGGTGGCGGATCATTAGAGTATTTTTCATAGCGATATCTGAATAGGAGAGTATACGTTCTGCCAAGATAGCTACCCGCAAGTTTTGAACTTGCGGGTAGCTTACTACTGTCAGCACTGAGGCTTAACGCTGGTACGGTGCTTCGGCATTAAGATTGGGGATGTGACGATAATGTTTGAGATTAAAACTGTATAGTTGCCAGTCTCGCTCAAGACATGTGGCGGCAATAAGGCAATCTGGCAAACCAATGCCTGTCGCGAGGCGATAGGTCATTAACAGTTGATAGGCTCGTTCGAACTCGGCTGGAGTAGGCCAAACAATGGAAAACTGGCTCACAAAACGATGATTGCGCTCCATCTCTAATTTATTACGAGAGCCACTGATGATTTCCATCGCCACAATGCCAGATAGTTTTATGGAATGGGATTGCTCTTGTTGTAACCAGAGTTGGGCGGCTGGATGTTGACGTAAAATATCAATCAACACATCTGTATCAAGTAATATTACAGAACTCGTTGCCATGTGTCCTGCCTCAGTTGGGTGGCATAGTCAAGCGAGTCACCAATATCATCTCGGTCTGCCCACAGCCCATACCCGTTGTTTAATAAATCTCCCAACGTTTCTATTGGTTTGTGATGATCTCCAACCAAGAAGTTATCCTCACCAGTCGACGTGGTTAGTAATGGTTCATTTTTGTTAGGGCTATCTACTTTCGCAGGATACAAACTCAAAACATGGCGTAACAGTTTAATTAAGGTTTCCAAATCAAACTTTTGTAACTGCTTTGCCAAGTCGTCTGGCAACTCTAAAGTAATCATAGTCATAACAAATCTCCTTACTGAACGTTTGATTGTCAGTAATTGTATTTGAGGAATAAAACAATGTCAAAATATAGATTTTCTATCGTAGGTTTTATCATCATCATTGGGCTGATGGTTTCGGTGACGTTAGCCCAAACAGACCCACCCGCATGGTTTACGGTTGATGGCGGCGGCGGAGTCAGTCAGGATAGCCGTTTTTCATTGGTCGGAAGTATTGGACAGTGGGATGCGAGTAGCGAGGCGCGGGATAGTGATAATCGGTATCAGGTGGCGGGGGGGTTTTGGGAGCCGATTGTCTCATCTGGCCCACCAGACTCACCGGATGCCGTCTACCTCCCCATCGTCGTCAAATAACCTTTCAACCTAAAAAACAACCAAAAGAAGCCCGCTGGATCAAATCCGGTGGGCTTCTTTTCTGGCATGATATTCTCGTTATTCTGACAGATTCTATTCGCTGTCTACTTGCCTAATGATGATCTGCTTTAATGTTTTTAATATCCGAAAAATATCAAAAATATGAGACCGTGTTGCCACATAACTATCACTCAAACAATACTCTTTACCTTGCAAGGTCATAAAATGCCAATGCCGACCCCGAATATAACAACCATAAATTGGAAACTTGTGCTTATTGATTTCTTGCGCCACCAACATGGCCGCTAAGGCTTGACCAGCCGGGTCACCATTCGGGTCTTGTTCCCGCTTATATTCTTGCAGGCAAAAATAGGGCTTCTTCGGCTCACGATACCCCGTCGCAATCATTCCGTCTGGCTTGCCCCCCATCTCTACCCCTTCGACTGTGCCGCTGAGCGAGCGTTCGGCAAACAGGTTAAACCGATGCTGATAACTAAACTGGACTAAGGTAAACATCGGCCCAATGAAATGCATCGCCAATTCCTGTTCATTCCAGTTTATCACATTGTCTTGCAAATAGGCTTGTAAGGTGAGCATATAGTTTCGCTCTGCCTCTAAAATCTCGCTCTCCTCAGTTAACCATGACTCTAAAACAGCCATACGTTGTAATGGCGTTAGATGAAACGTTTCATCAAGTTGACTCAAGGTGCAATCTTTAAATGTTAGCATTATCAGTCTCCTTAAGAATAAGAATCGATAGGTATAGATGTTCAGATAAACATTTTCAGATGTTACCTTCCCGCAAGTTCTAAACTTGCGGGAAGGTTGGTCTTGAAAAGCATTATCTGAAAGATGAAAGACTGTAGGATTGATTTTAATCGGTAGCAGAAAGCATGTCAACTACGTTACAATGACGCATCGGAATCAATCCCGATGCTAAAAGCTAAAGCAGGCTGAAGCCAGCTATTTAGGCCGTTTTTAGTGGTCTTGAAGCTCTTGGCCTTGTGGCTTTAGCCCAAGGCTATCAGTCAACAGATCAATACTACCATTTTATTTTGCAACAACGTTACTCATGGTAAAATCAAGGCCACGATTCGACAAATCGTGGCCTCACAATGATTTATGGAACTATTTGACAGCTGACTCGGCAGAACTTACAATAGCTACATTATTGGGAGGGTAGCAAATGAGCCACAAAACAGAAAAAGTATACCAATCTATCGGCACAGAGGGGCTGACTATTCCAATTACGCTGATGCGCCAATATGGCTTTGAGCAAGGAGCCAGTGTTGTTTTGGAATTTCATCCTGATGGGATTCGGATTGTTCCAGCTCGACCGGAGCAGGAAACGATTGAAAATCTTGCGCTACGTTATTTATTGTTTCATGTTGGTGATGGGGCAACAGTAAAAGTAAAGGTGTTGCCTAACGATGCAGGTTGGCAAGCTGAGGTGTATGGCTTAGGGATGACCGAAGCAAGCGGGACGTTGATTTATTCGTTAGCTGGGATTTTACTGGATAAAAAATCGACTTCGCCTGCTAAAATTCGTCAAAACATGCTAGAAATGGTTAATGCATTGTGAAATTGCCCGTGTTCGCACAAGAATACTCTCATACTTGTCTACCTGCTTGTATTCGGATTGTGTTGGCTTATCGAGGAAAACATCATAGTGAGACTGAATTAGCCAAAATTTGTAGAACTGTGCCTGTCTGGGGCACATCGCCAGCAATGGCTGTAGATGGATTAGAGGAATTTGGCTATCGTGCTTTATGGTTTGAAAATGCCACATTGGAACGTTTATTTGACTTATTAGCTCAAGATTGGCCCGTTATCGTTTTTCTACGGGCAACAGATATTCCACATGGGCGAGCCGGTTTGCATGCTGTTGTTGTTTCTGAGTGGGTTTCTGGAGAATTTTTATACGTTGATCCTGCTCAGGGCGAAGAGAAATCACTTCCCCTTGATGATTTCATTCGGGCTTGGGCAACTTTGGGCAATCAAGGTATGGTGGTATGGTTGCCTGTCGTTGATTGAAGCCTGCACAAGTACGGTAAACTAAACGAACAAGGTCACGATTCGACAAATCGTGGCCTTGTTTGTTTTAGAAATCTGACCATCTCGCGCATACTGGCAATTTGTTTAACAATTCGTATAATTAACGCGTTTGGCTGAACAGGCCAACAATTAACCTTGATTATACTTTTTAGGAGTTAGAAACAATTATGGAACTGCAACGAACCCTTATTTTAATTAAACCTGACGGCGTAGAGCGTCAACTGATTGGCTCAATTATTGGTCGCTTTGAACAACGTGGCCTAAAGGTCGTCGGCCTGAAACTGGTCGCCGTCTCTGACGAGTTGGCTCGCAAACATTACGCTGTCCATGCCGACAAGCCATTCTTTGGCCCGTTAATTGCATACATCACCTCATCGCCGGTGGTAGCGATTGTGCTAGAAGGCCCAGACGCAATTCTTGCCGCTCGAAACACCATCGGGGCGACCAAACCGATTGAGGCCGCTATGGGAACCATTCGTGGTGACTATGGCATGATGGTCGGTCGAAACTTAGTCCACGGCTCAGACAGTGTCGAGAACGGAAAAGCTGAAATCGAGCTGTGGTTTAACGAATCTGAACTGGTCAGCTATGACCGCGCCATTGATGGTTGGATTTTAGAGAAGTAATTTGTGAACCGTGAGACCGTGATACGTGAAGGTTCGAACATCAATCACGTATCATGCATCACGTTTCACACCTCATTCAGGGGAGGGCATACCATGCCAGACACACAACAGACAGACAACTCGCCCGACGAGAGCGAGATTATTATCAGAAATAAATCGATTAAAAACCTTGAGGCTGACCGAGTGACCGTTCAGCAAGGGTCGGTTGAACATATTAAGGCCGACGAGGTGACGGTCTCGCAAGGCAGTGCCCAGCGCATCGAGGCGGAGCGCATGACCTTACGACAAGGCGGCGCTCAGACGGTGCATGCCCGCGAGTTATCCATCCGCCAAGGGGGTGTAGTCACAGCTAAAGCCAATGAGTTATCGCTCAATCAAAGCGGAGTCGTTTTTGTCGACACCCACAACGCCTCCCTAACTAACTCCTCAGCCGGAGCGATGTTAGCTGGTGGTGACGTGTCCTTGGAGCAGAGCGCGACCAAAGCGATTCTGACTCGGGGTGACGTGACTATGGATCAAAGTGGGGTTGGCCTACTGATGGGGCGAAACGTGAAAATTGGTAACAACAGCGGCATGACTTTGGTGATTGCCGGACGGATTGACGGTAATGTCAACACCGTGTTTGGCCCTAGTGCTAGTGCCGCTTTTGGAGCCGGATTCGCAGTCGTGTTTACCATTTTATTATGGGTACGCCGACGATTATTTCAAGGAGGACGATGATGCAAACAATGTTAATAAAGCTACTGTTGCCCCAAGTAACCAAATTTGGTTCCCAACGGCTATCTGAATATAGCCGCCGCCGCCGTGAGGAGATGTATCGGCAGGCCGCCTTAGCTTGTAAATGTCCCGCTCCTGAACCTGTTGAGTGCCCGCCCCCACCAGAGCCGATTGTGATTGTCAAAAAGGAGGGGCGAAACCCCTACCTGTTTACCTTTGTCGGCCTGATTTTGGGACTGTCTGTAGGGGCAGGGTTGTACTATCTTAACGAGTATGTGTTGAGCGAAGGTTAAAAACAAGGAATTTTGTAGTGGTCAAAAGTTTGTCGATTCATTCATGACCTGACATGCTGACAAAATCAAAAGCATTTTTTGACAGGATTAACAAGATTGACAGGGTTTTCTTACTTGTAATCCTGTCAATCCCGTTAATCCTGTCAGATATTGTTTTAGTCATGTTGAAACGATAAACTTCTGGTGGTCAAGATGATGTTGAAATGGCGCGTTGACTTCCAGCCGACGCGCCGGAAACCGACCTTGCAGGTACAGTCTTTCAGATAATAGTTTCAATTCAAGGCCAACCTTCCCGCAAGTTCTAAACTTGCGGGAAGGTGATGGCTGAAAATATTTATCTGAACATCTATAAGTAACTTCCATTTCTAAGTTGTCACTTTTCCCGGAGTGCAAGAATTCTATTCTTGCTGTCAAAATACAATTTTGACACTCCTGTTTTCCTGATCGTTGCGATTATGTAATCGCAACGGGTATTTGGCGGGTATATCCTCCTTCAAGGAGGCTTCGCGCTACCCGCCTATTATGGGTACACTTCTGTCTTTTACAAGTTAGTTCTGAAAACTACTTATATTATAATCCTCCAAGGAGGCACCCATGTATATTGTAACCACAGCCCAAATGCAAGCGGCTGAAAAGAATGCCGACGCGCATGGTCTCAGTTATGAGCAGATGATGGAGAACGCTGGTCGAGCTGTGGCCGAAGCTATTGAATCTCAGTTTGATGTGATCGGCGCGCAGGTGCTAATTTTGGTCGGCCCCGGCAACAATGGCGGCGATGGTCTGGTTGTGGCTCGTTATTTATGGCAGGCCGGAGCCAGTGTGGCTGTGTACGTTTGGAAACGAGCCAACCTTGAGACTGACCCAAATTGGCAACAGCTTAAAGATACTGGCGTAGCGATAATATCGAGCGACGAAGAAAATAGCCAGCTTCGGCTAACTCAACTGTTAGAGCGGACGGCTGTGATTGTAGACGCTCTGTTAGGCACGGGCGTATCGCGCCCGATTGGCGGGACGTTGGCGGTACTGTTAGCTCAAGTCAAACAGGTGATGACCAGTCGTCGAGCTTTGGTTGAGGGAACACTGGTTACGCCCGCTCGCCCCGATTTTGAGTCGGCGGTGGGGCCGGTTATGGTCGCGGTTGACCTACCCTCTGGTTTGCACAGTGACACCGGTATTGCCGACTCGTACACGTTGACCGCTGATTTGACCGTCACCCTAGCGACTGTTAAACAAGGGCATATTTTACTGCATGGCCCCAACGTAATTGGGCAGTTGGTTGTTGGTGATATTAAAATTGCACCGGAGCATTATCCGGCTGAGGTTGCGCTGGAGATGGCAACAGGTAGCAAGGTAGCTCGACTATTGCCAACTCGCCCGCCGGTTTCGCATAAGGGCAGTTTTGGCCGAGTTATGCTCGTGGCCGGATCGACACAGTATACTGGTGCCGCGGCTCTGACCGCACAAGCCGCCGCTCGTAGCGGGACAGGTTGGGTCATGGTCGCCTGTCCACAACCGATTTATCCGATTTTGGCGGGTCTTTTGCCCGAGGCAACTTATCTGCCTGTAGCAGAGGCGCAGGGAGGCATAGCCGAATCAGCCGTATCGACGATACTCAGCCAGTTAGACCGTGTTACCGCCATGTTGATTGGGCCGGGGTTGGGTCAGGCCGAGGGCACGCTCAACGCGGTGACGGGGTTACTAACCGCTTACCATGCCGACAAAGAGTCAATCAACACCCCTTTAATTGTTGATGCTGATGGACTTAATATTTTGGCACAACAGCCCGATTGGTGGACGATTTTACCACCCCACACGATTTTGACCCCGCATCTGGGGGAGATGGGGCGTTTGACTGGAGATTCGATTAAGTCGATTAAGTCGAATCGGTTGACTGTGGCTACCGAAATGGCTAAAAAATGGGGAGTGGTTCTGCTCTTAAAAGGAGCGTACACCATTGTCGCCGAGCCAGAGGGGCGGACAATGGTGCTACCGTTTGCGAATCCGGCATTGGCTAAAGCTGGTTCGGGTGACGTGTTAGCCGGTTTGATTGCTGGACTGCGGGCGCAAGGTCTGCCCGCCTTTGAGTCCGCAGTGACCGGAGCCTACATCCACGGCTTGGCCGGAGAGTTGGCTCGCGAAAATTTGGGGGCAATGGCCGTCACCGCCGGAGATTTGATCGGCTTTTTGCCGCTGGCTCTGAGTGAGTTGAATCCGCATGGGTAATGGATAGGTAGTAGCATCGTAAATATTTAGTGAATTCGCCGGAAGGAACGTCAGAAACCCGATTTCTTTGAGAAATCGGGTTTCTAGGGCGGTTTTACTGAACTTTTACCGGGGGGATATGACCGCTAATCAAAAAGCCTGCGAATTGTCACACAGTTTGTCATGAGAGTGGTTCAATTTATAAGATTGAACCACTCTGGAGCGCGCAATTTATTTATATCTGATTCCTATGTCGCTAAAATCCCATCTAAAAACAGCGTAACAATCTCCTCAATCATCTCATCCTCCGAGATTTGGGCATAACGCGGGTCGATGTTACTTAATTTGAAGATCATATTAAAACTGAGCGCTCCTACCAAAGTGCGAGTAATGATCATAACATTAATCGAGCGAAATCGTTTATCGTCAACCTGTGTTTGAAAATATTGCTCCACCAGCTTTGCCATCGGTACAATCAACATATCGTAAACCTCTGACCGTAAGGTGGAATCGGTGAAAATTTCGGCCATAATTGGGGCGAGCAAAGGGCCATGTGTTTTTAGCAATTGATACCGATTATGCATCAACGTGGTTAAAAAGGCACGAGGATCATTGGGGGGAGCCTCATGGACAATCGACTGTAACGGCTGAGTGCCAACCATATCCAATAAGGCAAACAATAGTTCCCGTTTATTCTTGAAATAGTTATAAATTGTCCCTTCGGATACCCCCGCGGTCTTAGCGATTTGTTTAGTAGTGGCTTTATGAAATCCCTTTTCGGCAAACACTTGTGCCGCGCCCTGTAAAATTTGATTCCGTCTGGCTAAGGCCATTTGAGCCTTAAAATCAGTTACTAGATTGGTCATGGTTCTGTCAATGGTAAATATTCAGTGAACTCGCCAAAAAGAGCGTCAGAAACCCGATTTCTCAAAGAAATCGGGTTTCTAGGGCGGCATTACTGAACTTTTACTGTCAATGAGCATTGATGCCCGACTTACCTCCTATGAGTTTTGGCTCATTCGTATGAGTACATACTCATTTTAGTGAGTGGAAGCAAAAAGTCAATACTAGGAATGAGCATTAATTAACTTGTGCATGTTGGTCATGAGAGTGGTTCAATCTTAAAGATTGAACCACTCTGGAGCGCGCAACTTGTTTGATTCCGATTCCTAAGAATGAATTCTTATGCTGACACGAGAAACCTGCTTAGGTAACTCCAAGAAAATAAACCTCCCAAATGTCATGCCCGAATGTTGTTATCGGGCATCCATTTGTATGCAGAATGTGGATTCCCGCTAAAAGCATGCGGGAATGACATAGAGAATTTAATCAGTTTGGGAGATTTATTTCCTTGGAAATCCCTTAAGCAGGTTTTCCGTTTAAGACGCTGATTTCAATCAGCGGTCATCAGCGGTCAAATGCACAAGTTAAAAAAATCTCATTCCTACATGGAATAGACAATAGACATTAATTAACTTATGCATGTTGGTGTAGCCTGCGTTCTCTAACGCAGGCGCACGGCGTAAGAGAACGCCTCGCTACACTTTGAAACGCGCAACTTAGGCAGTTCCAACTTTTAAAATCTCCCAAAAATCGTTGGCTGAGCCTGCCGAAGCCAGTCCCCTTCGACAGGCTCAGGGAGATTTATTTTTCTGGAACTGCCTTATTCAAGAGTTTGTTGTTTCATTCATGACCTGATATATTGATAAAATCAAAAGCATTTTTTGACAGGATTAACAAGATTAACAGGATTTTTTTGCTTGTAATCCTGTCAATCCTGTTAATCCTGTCAGATATTGTTTTAGTCATGTTGAAATGATAAACTTCTGTCATTTCATGGTAACCGTTCACCCCCTCGTTCCCAGATAACAAAAAAGCCCCATCGTTTGGGGCTAAAGCGTTTTGGACATCAAAGAACAACTCTTAAAATGGCTTCCACTGGAAATCTGGTTTATTCTGGATCGACATCAAGCCATCGCCCAGAGCCAGCACCACCACCCCTTGCCGACTGGCGTGGGTCACTAGACTCGGGTCGATGTTAAACGACGACACCGCCCCGATGATCTGATAGTTGTTAAACTCAGGGAAATAGATTTTGACTTGCTGAAGACGTTCCACAAACCGGCCAATATCCCCCGCTCGGAGGGTGCTTTTGGTCTCGTTAATCAGCACATGGGTTTTATTCTCTGCCATCGCATCAAACTCAACCCGCTGAGGATACCCATTTTGTTGTCCCTTGCCGTTGCCCCGTAGCGGTCGTTTAACCCGCACGTTGACTGTAATCTCCTCGTCATCCGACAAGTTGGCTAACTGGCGCAATATACGGGGCATATCAGGAACCACAAAATCCTCAACCATTGTCCCCAACTTGCGAGATAGCTCACCTAGTTGTTTGTTGGTCTCGGCAATCTGTCTGTCGGTCTTTTCTTGCCACGCTTTAAGCTCTTCACGGTTTTGAGCCGAATATTGCACTAGCTCATATAACAGTTCACGGGTATCTTGCATTAGTTTGTCGGTCATGCGTTTATCCTCCTACGAAATTGGTTTGCTCGCTTCATCCCTCACTCATATCTGGAATAAATATCCTTGCGGGTTACGCTGAATTATATCCGTCTCATTTATCTGTAGTCTCGGATACAGTCTATCATGAATCGGATGGGTTTGTAACAGAATGGGTGTTTTTGTTAAGGCTACCTCATAATCAGAGGTAGGTATATATAGTTGGTCTCTATGTTTGATTTAAGCGACAAACGACCCTGCTCATCGGCTACAACGTTCAAGGGTGAGGATATCGCGCTACCACCATTACTGGCCGAGACGTTGATGGTGTATTCTCCCTGAGCCAAACCCCATGCGGTCAGTACAGAATCCCCATCACTTAGAGAAAACTGTGGTTCGGCTCTGCTTGGGTTCGCTGAGTCAAATAAAAGCGTCTCATTGCCCCAAACTAACCAGTGGTAGGTTATGGGTTGGGTTGCATTAGTCGGGCTAATCTGGACGCCGCTCCCCCGCCATCATCAAGCCCAACTCCTCGACAGTAGTTTCGTCATTGTTGACAATGCCCATTATCTCGCCATCGAATAAGACCATGATGCGGTCTGACATGGCGCGCACTTCATCAAGGTCTTCAGAAATAAGCATCGTTGCCACACCGGCCGGGCGTTGCTGACGAATATGTTCGCGGATTTCCTCTGCTTCCGAGATGGCTTTGTCACTTATACCGGCGCGTTGTTTGAGAAGTTGCCCATGAATATACTCTGTTGCGCCAATATCTACGCCGCGCGTGGGTTGCGAAGCAATCAACACACGCGGATGGCGATCCAGTTCGCGGGCCATAATGACCTTTTGAATGTTGCCGCCAGATAAGTTCTTTATCAGCGTGTCTTTACTAGGGGTTTTGACATTAAAATTCTTGATCAACCTTTTGGCATGCTGGGCAATGGCTTTGAAGTTCAAAAAGATGCCCTTGCTAAAGGGTGGACGAATGTGGTCTTGCAAAATCATGTTTTCTTCCACGCTGAAATCTTTGATAGCACCATCATGCATGCGCTCTTCGGGAATGTAGGAAAGTCCGGCATCAATCATTTTTGATGGGGGCAAATTGGTTGCATCTTTGCCGTCAACATCAATATAAATTTTCCCTTCGGCAACCGGCCACAAACCGGCAATAGTTTCTGCCAGTTGACGCTGTCCATTACCGGATACACCCGCCACGCCTAAAATTTCGCCACCGCAAATTTCAAAACTAACGTTCTTCAAAACCGGCGTACCCTGCGAACCAATTGCCGTAACGTTCTCCACTTTCAGGCGAACCCGGCCTACTTTTACTGGCGGGCGTTCTCGTTCCAGCGAAACCTCTCGCCCAACCATCATATTAGCCAGATCGCGCTTGGTAGCCCCAGCCGTAGGGCGCGTACCGACTATTTTTCCGTCTCGTAGTACGCTCACCCGATCGGTTAGGGCAATGATTTCGTGGAGTTTGTGGGAGATGAAGACCAGAGCATGCCCATCCTGAGCCATCTGCTTGAAAATGACGAAAAGGTCGTCTACCTCTTGGGGTGTGAGAACCGCCGTCGGTTCATCTAGCACCAGCAAGGCCGCGCCGCGATAGAGGGCTTTGATGATTTCCACGCGCTGTTGCTGGCCCACCGCCAAATCAGAGACAGTGGACTTGGGATCTACATCCAGACCATATTTATCCGTCAATTCCAGAATACGCGCCGCCACTTTATCCAGATCAAGGCGCGGTTCCCGCGACGATTTCAGGCCCAAAGCTACGTTTTCGACTACAGTCAGGTTATCCACCAACATAAAATGCTGATGGATCATCCCAATGCCGTAGCTGATGGAATCGGTAGGCGAATTGATGTTGATAGGTTGGCCGTTGAGCAAAATTTCACCCTCGTCCGGTTGGTAAAGTCCGTAGAGAATTTTCATCAACGTACTTTTACCGGCTCCATTTTCGCCCAGTAAGGCGTGAATTTCACCCGCCTTCATGTGGAAGTTGACGTGATCGCTCGCCAATACGCCGGGAAAACGTTTGACAATGCCGCGCATCTCCAGCGATTCGATGCGGGGTAAACCGGAAGGGAGTAACTTTTTTTTAGTCATAAGCAACCTCTGGTCTTCGTTTGGGCCGTAAACTTAAGACCTGACAGGTTTTGAAAACCTGTCAGGTCTGGAGTTCCATTCTTCTTAAGTTTACGCTTATGTCGGTCAGACCTTCAAGGAGAAAACACACCTTGAAGGTCGTTACCCAATGAATTGGGTACTACAATGGTAAAAGTTCAGTAAAGTAGCCCTAGAAACCCGATTTCTTTAAGAAATCGGGTTTCTGACACTCTTTCTGGCGAGTTCACTGAATATTTACCCTTTATCTCGGCTCTGCAACTATTTCAATAGATCCGTCAATGATGCCAGCCTCGGCTTCTTTGGCGGCGGCGATGGCTTCTTCCGATAGACCGTCGGCGTAAATCATGGTCTGTCCGCCGTTCTCAAGGGTGAGTTGCAACACCTTGCCACCCATTTCACCGGCCTGATGGGAGGTAATCATTTCTATCAAGGTTGGTTGCCAGTCGTACAAAACGGTAGCAACAACAGTGTCGGGGGCTAAGGGACTCTGGTTAGCTTGAATACCCATCCAAGGGATTCCTTTTTCTTTGGCTACACCTACAGCTCCTACTACCTGTTGGGCAGAACCTGTCAGCACGTCTGCGCCAGCCTGAACGTGCGTATTGGCGGCTTCAGCGGCCAGAGCGGTATCACCAAAAGAGCCGGTGAAGGAAACGTTGACCGTCACATCGGGATTGGCGGCCTTGGCACCAGCCAAGAAGCCGTCTACATGAAGTTTAGCATCACCAGCATCAACCGGGCCAATCAAGCCTATCACGCCCGACTCGGTCAAGTTTGCAGCCAGCACACCACTGACATAGCCACCCTGTTCAGCACGCGGCTCATAGGCAAAGACGTTGGTCACGCCCTCATCCGCGCCGGTGTTGATGGTGGTTCCCCAAGCAAAACTGGTATCCGGGAAGTCTGGGCCAATTTCAAAAAGGGAAGTGCCGTACTGTGCGCCGTGGGCGATAACCAGATTGTAACCATCGTCGGCATAATCTCGGATGGCGGCGGCGGCATCGGTAACATTGAACATGTTCTCAGAGTAAGCAATCTCGATGACATCTTCACCGTGTTTGTCTTGAAGTTGCTTAAGTGAATCATAGAGCGATTGGCTCCAAGCTAGGTCGGTGGTGGTGCTTGGCATTATTAGTGCTATCCTCACCGGCTGAATTTCCATATCACCTGCGTGTTCTTCTTTAGATTCTTCTTGGGGTTCTTCCTTGGGAGCGTCTTTGGCTTCTTCAGCTTTAGGCTGTTCAGTCGTGCCACCACAAGCGGATACTAATATCAAGGTTAATAATAAGATGAACAAAATGTATAGTTGCTTCTTCATTTTTTTATCTCCATTTCTAATTTTACTATAGTTAGCCAGAAAAGTTTTGGACAACAATCTACCCGCAAGCTCAGAGCTTTCGGGTAGATGCTCTGTCAGAATTTATCTGGACATCTTTAATTCTTAATTATCAATTATCAATTCTCAATTCTTAATTAAATTACTAATTCTCCCCTCGCTCAAAGGGTTTTGTGAGCGCGGCGGGTTGCAAAGCACGCCGGAAGGGGAAGGCCAAAACAATGATGGTCAGCAGGTAAGGCAACATCACCGCCACATCGGAGGGGATGTTCAGTCCCAACACTTGCACCCATAGTTGCAAGGCGTTAATCAGGCTGAAAAGCATTGCGCCAGCCAGCACGCCAAAGGGAGTCCAACTTCCAAAGTAGACCAGAGCCACGGCGATGAAGCCTTGTCCATTGGTCATATTCTCCTGAAAGACATTGACCAGCGAAATCGAAAGCGACGCGCCTGCAATCCCTGCCAACATCGAACCAAAAGTGACGGTGAAATAGCGAACTGTCGCCACGCTGACACCCAAGGTGTCGGCGGCCTGCGGGTTCTGTCCTACCGCCTTGATCTTCAATCCCCATGTGGTCTTGTTGAGTATCCACCAACTGACGGGGACCAAAGCAAAAGCACCGTAAGTCATAATGCTGTATCCGAAGAAAATATCGCCCAGGATGGGAATGTTGCCCAAACAGAAATTGGTGTTGATCCCCACACTTGACAGGCAGAAATTCAGTTCCGGAAAACCGTTAACCCCTTCAACCGTACCTATCAAAGTTTTGAAAAGCAAACTGGACATCCCCAGACCAAACATATACAAGCCGATGCCGCTGATGCCTTGCTCTGCTTGCATGGTAACGCTGATAAAAGCCATGATCAGTCCCATCAAAATACCGATCAGTGCCGCCGCCAACACACCTAAAACCAGACTGCCAGTTTGTAAGGTAGCATAAAAGCCCATGAACGCGCCCATCAGCATAATTCCTTCTACGCCCAGGTTGAGTACACCGGAACGCTGTCCAAAGGTTTCGCCGATAGCGGCGTACAGGTAGGGAGTTGCCAGCCGGATACCAGAGTGGATAATCCCCACAATAATTGCCACTATACCTAATTCGGGTGTCATTCGCTCACCTCCTCTTCATCAGAACTTGCCGAACCCGCCGAAACGCGTCGGTTGGCTCGCCGTCGAGACCAGACATCGGTGCTGACTACAAATAGCACCACCAATCCTAGCAAGGCCATTACCAATACTTGCGGTATCTGCATGGCTCTCTGCATTTTGTCTCCACCAACCAGCAATCCGCCAAAGAGGATGGATGAAGGGATAATACCCAGTGGATGCAGTTTACCGAACAGAGCCGCCACAATACCAGAGAAGCCGTAGCCCGCCGAAACTGCCAGCGGCTCGAACATGCGGTGATGCAGACCTACGACCTCAACCGCTCCGGCCAATCCGGCGAACATGCCGCTCAAAGCCAGCGAAAGTACCATGTAGCCTTTCACATTAATTCCGGCGTAACGCGAAGCGTGCGGGTTCAAGCCCACCGCCCTGATACGATACCCGATGGTGGTTCGCCATAGGAAGATGTAGACCAGAACAGCCATAATGACGGCGAAAATCAAGCCTGTGTGCAGGCGTGTTGGCTCAACCAGCAGGCCGTACAATTCACCGCCGAAGCCTTCCAGTCCTAAGTCTTTGGCTCGCTCGGTGAAACCCAGCGATTTGGCGACATCGGTGAAGCGGGGCAAATCTACCGCTTTAGACAGGCGGGCGGAGTGGGGGATATTTGTTCCAGCAGCCACTTCTTCTGGATCAATCATCGGGCCGCGTAACAGATAGAAGCCAATTTGAATGGCAATCTGGTTCATCATAATGGTGCTGAGAATTTCATTGACGCTCATTTTTGCCTTGAGATAGCCGGGAATGGCACCCCATATCCCACCCATCAGCGCGCCGCCCATCAGCACGATCACAATGGTCGCCCAACCCGGTAACTTTTCGCCAAAAACAAGAGATAAGTAAGTGGCAAAAAGCGCGCCTACAATCAACTGTCCCTCTGCGCCAATGTTGATTACCCCGCCCCTGAAAGCAATGGCAATGCCCAAGGCTACCAGCATGAGTGGGGTGGCTTTCACCAATGTATCAGCCAGACCGTTTTTGCTACCAAAAGCCCCAACAAACATCGCTTTATAGGCTTCCAGCGGGTTTGTATTCAGTAAGAGCAAAATCACCGCCCCCACCAGAAGCGCGGCGATAACCGCAATGACTGGCAGTAGCGCATCTATTACACGCCCTAGCTGAAGCTTCTTTAACCATGTTTGTTGCATATAACTTCCTCACTCCTCCCAAACAATCCAGTTTTTACTCCCAACTACCCGAAATCTAACGCCCATGAGATAGCTTGAGCCAGTATACCACCTACATTATAGGTGTCAAGTCTACAGGATGGCAGAACCCATCGGGTAGGTCGGAGGTTTGCGCCTCCTTGGCAAATAATCCATCCAAAGTAGATGATCGATGCCAGCAATCAGAAGCAAGAGAAGGTGTAGTTTTCTAGTTGATAGGTTAAATTGCCCGAAAACAAAATCGCCTTTATACTAGGCGGTTGATACTGATATACAGTTTAATTCAAAAGTTTGTCGTTTCATTCATAACCCTGACATGTTGATAAAATCAAAAGCATTTTTCGACAGGATTAACAGAATTAACAGGATTTTTTGCCTTTAACCCTGTCAATCCTGTCAGATATTGTTTTATCCATGTTGAAATGATAAACTTCTGTTAATTTTTTATACAGAGAGGTAAATCTTATGGCAGATGTTAATACTGCAAAAAATAATGCCCAACCAAAAACCCCCGATTCAATCACATCAACGAACGAAATGGGTGGAGTAGAAAAATTCGGCAAAGGTATGGCCACCAACGTTGGTGTTGTTGGCGAGGTGTTTGAGTTTTTATGGGCCAGAAAAATGTGGTGGATGATCCCTATGGTTAGTGTTTTACTACTGTTTGGCTTACTACTAGTCTTTGCCAACGCATCCGGTGTAGCACCGTTTATCTATACCATGTTCTAAAATCATGTTGGCTCTTTGGGGGTAAATATTCAGTGAACTCGCCAGAAAGAGCATCAGAAACCCGATTTCTCAAAGAAATCGGGTTTCTAGGGCGGTATTACTGAACTTTTACCTTTGGGGCTTTCTGTGCAAACGTCATGATTGTGTCATCATCTTCCCGCAAGTTTAAAACTTGTGGGAAGATTGCCCCATTTAAGTATCTAATTCAGGATGCAGTTTTGAGTTGCACGGAATCTACCAGAGAGCCGTCGTTTTATCTGCCACGATATGCCCAACTCAGCATCATCGAGTTCGTCGCTATATCGTGGCAGATTTTTTATACCAAACCTCAGTACCCGACATGTTGATTAAATAAAGATTTTTTTCGACAGGATTAACAAGATTGACAGGATTTTTTGCCTTTAATCCTGTTAATCCTGTTAATCCTGTTAATCCTGTCAGAGATTCTTTTGTGTTTAATTGAGGCTAAAAATCCCTGTCGGGTAACAAGATACCAAACTAAACATAGGCTGATAAAACAATGTACGATCCAAAAGCAACAATGAGTCAAGGCCAAATATTTTGGGCTAGTTGGAAAGCATTTGGTCATTTTTTAGGCAATATTCTTGGTCGGATTGCCATGACTATCTTTTATTTTACTATCTTTGTTCCGTATGGCATTGGGGGCAGGCTGTTTACTGATCCATTGCAGATAAAAATCCAACCCGATAACCTCTGGCGACCTCGTGAGACCGGAGACCAATCCTTACAAGAGATTAAGAGGCAATATTAACCATGAATATTCTAGGTATTTCCTGTTTTTATCATGATGCCGCCGCGGCATTACTGGTTGATGGAGAAGTTGTCGCGGCCAGTGAAGAAGAACGGTTTACGCGTAAAAAGCATGATAGCAGTTTCCCTGAGCAATCAATCAATTTCTGTTTAAACCATGCCGGTTTGACGGTCAAAGACCTCGACTATGTCGTTTTTTACGAAAAACCATTACTAAAATTAGGCCGAATATTACAAACAACCATGAGCACCTTCCCCCAATCTTGGGGGGTGTTCCGCGAATCGATGGTGACATGGTTCGATGAAAAATTGTGGATAAAAAGTAAGTTGCAAACCGGCATCGGCATCCCCACCGAAAAGATTCTGTTCGTTGAGCATCATCTGAGCCATGCCGCGAGTTCTATGTTCTGCTCGCCATTTAAGGAAGCGGCAGTTATGACAATTGATGGCGTGGGAGAATGGACGACTGCGGCTATCGGCAAAGCCACCGCCGACTGGGACGGCACGGGAGTCAACTACATTAGTCTCGATCATGAGCTACGGTTCCCCCATTCTTTGGGTCTGCTCTACTCGGCTTTTACCGCCTATTTGGGCTTTCGGGTCAATAACGGCGAGTATAAGGTCATGGGTATGTCGCCGTATGGTCAACCCAACTACATGGATGAGATTTACAAAGTAGTTAATGTGGATAGTGAGGGGGGCATTAGTCTGAATATGGACTATTTCAGCTTCCATCACTCTACTAAAAGCACATTTAGCCCCAAATTCGAGGAGCTATTTGGTCCACGTCGAATGCCAGAATCGGAATTTTTCTCTTTGACGACCCATCCTAACAAAGACCACCCTGACTGGGATAATGAAACTGCCAAACAAAACCAAAAATATGCCGATATAGCCACCAGTATCCAACGAGTTACGGAGGATACGATTCTGAAGATGGCGGTGACAGCCCAACAAAAATCCGGCTCCAAAAATCTGGTTATGGCCGGAGGTGTGGCTCTGAACAGCGCGGCCAATGGTCGGTTGATGCGAGAAGGCCCGTTTGAGCGAGTCTATATTCAACCTGCCGCAGGTGATGCAGGCGGGGCAGTAGGCGCGGCGCTGTATGCCTACCATGTTGTATTTGGCAAACCGCGCAAGTTCGTTATGGAGCATGCCTATTGGGGTGCAGAATATCCCGAAAGCGACATGGTGACAGCCATCAAAAATTCTGGCTTTCCTTATGAACAAATTGATGATGATGATAAATTGTTAGACAAGGCTGTTGATACCATCCTGTCCCAAAAAGTCATCTCATGGTATCGGGGTCGGTTTGAGTGGGGGCCGCGAGCGTTAGGGCATCGCTCAATTATTGCTGACCCGCGTTCCGAAGAAATCAAAGAGATTGTCAACACCAAAATCAAATTCCGTGAGCCGTTCCGACCATTTGCTCCCGTTATCATGGAAGAACATGCCTCAGAGTACTTTACCAACCCTAACCTTGATGACCAGTATCCCCCTCGATACATGCTCATGGTCTCTCCGATAGCAGAGGATAAGCAGGACAAAATTAAAGCAGTGTGTCACATGGGCACAGGTCGCTTGCAAAGTGTTCGCGAAGAGTGGAATTCCGGTTATTATAACCTCATCAAAAAGTTCAACGAAGCTACTGGCGTACCAATTTTACTCAACACCTCGTATAACCTACGAGGCGAGCCGATGGTCACCACCCCGCAACATGCCATCAACACTTTTGCGGCCTCCGATATTGACCAACTGGTCATGGGGCAGTTTTTAGTCAGCAAACCGGAGGGCTACGTTTCATCCGGCTCACACTTAACCGCTGATCAGGTTGATTAGAGTCGCTCGGAAATAAAGGAGTGCAAAAGCATCTTGCTTTTGCCAGAGATAAACGTGCAAAAGCAAGATGCTTTTGCACTCCAAATGTTGATACTTATGGTGTCCAGACGAAAGGAGTGCAATAGTTTCTCAGCTATTGCATGCAAAAGCAAGATGCTTTTGCACTCCGTGAGAAAACAAATTATCGAACACGAATAAACGTGGATAAACACCGATCTTTAACTCGATCAGAAGTTTATCATTTCAGCATGACTAAAACAATATCCTATCAAAAAATGCTTTTGATTTTGTCAGTATGTCAGGTCATGAATGAATCGACAAACTTTTGCTCGATCTGTGTTTATCCGCGTCTATCCGTATCCCCTAAAAAATAGCATGACAACAGATAACGGAATCCGGTATTACGGACAACAATCAACCCAACAATGGCAAGGGAACGGAGCCAGCGTCAGTTTCGATGCTCAGAGCATCAAAAGCAAACTGCTGACTCTCAATCAACCTTGTTACATCATCAATCAAAATAACCAACTCGGCGTAACGACTGAGGGGCAGGTCTATGTACCGAATAGAACGGGAACAGTTGGTGGTACGCCGCTAGTCGCCAGTAGTCAACCGCTAAACTTGACTCAACTAGGTGACCCAGCTTTCATGGCTTTTCACGGAGCTAGCATGGCCTATACTGGCGGCGCTATGGCTAACGGTATCTCCTCTGCTGATTTAGTAATTGCGATGGGGCGAGCTGGTATGTTATGCTCTTTTGGCGCGGCGGGCATGGTTCCGGCACGGGTCGAGGAGGCCATTCAACAGATTCAGCAAGCCCTTCCGAATGGGCCTTATGCCTTCAATCTGATTCATAGCCCCAACGAAGATGCTTTGGAGCGAAATGGAGTCAACCTGTATCTGAAACATGGTGTTCGCACCGTTGAGGCATCGGCTTATCTGGGATTAACGCCCCATATTGTACGCTACCGTGTGGCCGGTTTAGAGCTAAATCAGCAAAACCAGATCATTATTCGGAATAAGGTCATCGCCAAAATTTCGCGGCGCGAGGTTGCCACCAAATTTATGGAATCGGCTCCACCCAAAATTTTGCGACAACTGGTCGAAGCGGGTGAGATTACCGAGCAACAGGCCAATCTGGCACAATATGTGCCCATGGCCGATGACATCACCGCCGAGGCCGATTCGGGTGGTCATACCGATAATCGTCCTTTAGTGGCGCTCTTACCTTCGATATTAGCCTTACGAGATGAAATTCAGGCCAAGCACAACTTCTCCCAAACCATCCGTGTCGGAGCCGGTGGTGGAATCGGTACGCCATCCGCGGCCTTGGCGACTTTTATGATGGGCGCGGCCTACATTGTCATCGGCTCAGTCAACCAAGCCTGTGTAGAATCTGGCTCATCAACCCACACCAAAAAACTGCTGGCTCAAGCAGGCATGGCCGATGTGACGATGGCTCCGGCGGCAGACATGTTCGAGATGGGAGTCAAACTGCAAGTCCTCAAACGAGGCACTTTTTTCCCCATGCGGGCACAGAAATTATATGATATTTGGAAAGAGTATGACTCGATTGAGGATATTCCGACGGCAGAACGGACAAAGTTGGAAAAACAGGTCTTCCGCCAAAATTTGGATGAGATTTGGGCTGGATGTGAAACCTTCTTTAATGAACGAGACCCTGACCAACTAATTCGAGCGCAGAAAAGTCCGAAACGAAAAATGGCTTTGATCTTCCGTTGGTATCTGGGCTTATCATCCCGTTGGTCAAACGCGGGCGAAAAAGGCCGAGAACTGGATTACCAAATCTGGTGTGGGCCAGCGATGGGCGCGTTTAACGATTGGGTACGAGGATCATATCTGGAGCAACCGGAAAATCGACAAGCGGTTGATGTGGCTTACAACTTGATGACTGGCACGGCCTATCTGTATCGACTGCAAAGTTTACGGGTTCAGGGTGTGCAGTTGCCCACGTACTATACCCAATATCAGCCTGCACCGCTCGTGATGAGTGAAACGTGATCCGTGAAACTCATCATTTGTAAATATTCAGTGAACTCGCCAAAAAGAGCGTCAGAAACCCGATTTCTCAAAGAAATCGGGTTTCTAGGACAGTTTTACTGAACTTTTACTATCATCTTCCCATAAGTCCATAACTTGTGGGAAGATTGTCCGCGAAAATCACGTTACCCCTTGTTCCCGAACTGGGTTTGGGAACACACTTGCTCAAGTAAACTCTGTTTGCGATCTGCAACATGCCAGAAACAGAGTTTCTATGGCATAGGCGTTCCCAATCTGGAGATTGGGAACGAGGGGATAAAATGCGTTTGTTTTGGACTTGTGGGAAGATTGTCCGCGAAAATCACGTTTCACGTATTACGTGTCACGTCCCACATTAACTCATCGGAGATGACACTTTGTTATGTTATTTCAAAACTTAGCAATTGAAGCCTTAACCTACGAACTCCCACATGAGCGGGTCAGTTCATCCTATATCGAAGCCCAGATTGCCCCAACAATGGAGCGGTTGCGGGTTCCACGCGGCATGCTCGAATCGCTAACCGGCATCAAAGAGCGCCGTTTTTGGGCTCCCGGCGTTATGCCTAGCGATGTCGCAACCAGTGCGGCCCGCAAAGTAATTCAGCAGGCCAATATCGACCCAAATGAAATCGGTTGTCTGGTTAATGTATCGGTCAGTAAAGAATATCTGGAACCGTCCACCGCCTCGCTGGTACATGGCAATTTGCAACTGCCCTCCCACTGTCGCAACTATGACATCAGCAACGCTTGTTTGGGCTTTCTGGATGGTATCTGTAACATCGGGCTAATGATTGAGGCGGGTCTCATCAAATATGGGCTGATTGTGTCCGGTGAGAATGCCCGTCCGGTGGTTGAGGCGACCATCAACCGTCTACAATCGCCGACCGCAACCATGCAGGATTTTCGGGGCAACTTTGCCACCCTGACCATCGGTTCAGGAGCAGTGGCGATGCTCGTTTGTCATAAAGATGTGGCTCGTTCGACCCACCGAGTCAACGGCGCGGTCACATTGGCCGCCTCGGAATATAACCGTCTTTGTATCGGCACGTCTGACCAGATGACCACCGATGCCAGCGCTCTTATGGCCGCCGGAACAAAACTGGCCGCAGTCACCTGGCAACTAGCTGAGCAGACTTTTGAGCATTGGAATGACAACGAAATTGCTGTTTATGTGCCGCATCAAGTTAGCTCACGCAACATGGCCGCAGTCAGTAAAACCCTCAGCTTAAACCCCGAAAAACTACACTTAAATTTCCCTGGATTAGGTAACATCGGCTCGGCCGCGTTACCGATTACCCTGAGCATGGCTGACGAGGATGGCCGCTTGAATCCGGGCGACCAAGTTGGCCTGCTCGGTATTGGTAGCGGTCTCAACTGTGCTATGATGAGCCTCATTTGGTAATTTTAGATTTGCGATTGCCGATTTTAGATTGTCGCATGGTCAATCGGCAATCTAAAATCTAAAATCTAAAATCTAACATTGAACTATCCTTTTGAATCACACTATCTTGAGTTAGATGGCCCTGATGCGCTCAAGTACCATTATCTCGACGAAGGGCCGCCTGATGGTCAGCCGGTGGTGATGGTGCATGGCAACCCCACATGGTCATACTACTATCGCACCCTCATCCCTTATCTGAGCGACCGTTACCGTATCATCGTGCCGGATCATATCGGTTGTGGATTGTCGGACAAACCACAGGATTATTCCTACACACTTGAGCAACACATCCAAAACCTAACGCAATTGTTAGCCCATCTCAAACTAACCGACATAAATTTGGTGGTGCACGATTGGGGCGGCGCGATTGGCATGGGATATGCCACCCGTCATCCTGAAACCATGAGCCATTTTGTGATCTTTAATACCGCCGCTTTTTATGTAGACCGTGTCCCCAAACGAATTAAACTGTGCCGTGTGCCGGTCTTAGGCGAATGGTTGGTGCGTGGACTAAATGGCTTTGCGCGGGCGGCATTGGTGTTTGCCTCCTCTCAACGCCATCGACTCACTCCAGAGGTGTCGGCAGGTTATCTAGCCCCATACAACAGTTGGGCCAATCGGATCGCCACTCACCGTTTTGTGATGGATATTCCCCTCGAAAAAAATCACCCCACCAGAGCGACCGTACATGAAATCGAATCGAATCTGCATCTATTTCAGAAACACCCCATGTTAATTGTCTGGGGAGCGGACGATTTCTGTTTCACTGCCGAGCATTTTCTACCCCAATGGCAAAAACTATTTCCGCAAGCCGAGGTGCATTTACTCCCTAATGCAGGCCATTATGTTGTTGAGGATGCCCACGAACAGATTGGCCCTTGGATGGTCGAGTTTTTGGGCAGATAAGTACCCAAGCAAAAGTTTCGCGGACTTATCACCTCCGAGGTATGTAGTTTTCCTCGTTCGCCCGTTGGCAGTTCGGGGAGGTGCTCCTCAGAATTTATGCCCACACACTTAGTATCCAATAGAAAATTTAGCCGGAACTAATGTTTAGGCAGGTACGCGGTTATTTAACGACAAACGGCTCTAAGGTCAACCGATTTTCCAACGCCTGAAAAACATGGTAGGGAACATTAAGCTGAATAACAGGTTCAACCTGCCATATCACATCGGTTGCCTGAATAGTTAGCAAGAAAAACTGGTCATGATCTCGCAGATAATCTGAACATTGCATGGCAATTTGCCACCCTTCCACACCATTCTCATCAGCCGGAAGGGATGTCGCGGTCAATATTTGAGCGTCAATCTGCTCATCGTCACTGAATAGGGGTAACTTTGGTTCGCTATCGAACCGTTGCACGCCCGTCAAAATCAGTTGACCCAAAACGATTTCAGCATCCGGTGGTTGGTATGTTGATTGCAGATAGTTACATAACTCGATTTTGAACGAACAACGCTGTTGTACAGTTTGATATTCAATCGCCGTAATGACCGAATCATGCAAAGTGGTATGTTCTAAAAATCGTGATAGTTTCATGCTTAGGCATCCTCTGGTAAAATATGGGATTCTTTCGATCCTTTTGAAACGGGATTGCCCCGAATATCAAGGTAATAATCTCGTCGGCTGGTACGATTAGGGTTGTAAATATGGTAATGGTCAACGCCTTCAAAGCCAGGCGCGCCAACAGTTTTAGGATCAAACCTGACTTTTATACCTGTCTGAGGATTGTAATATTCTCGTGATGGGAT
Source organism: Anaerolineales bacterium HSG25 (assembly GCA_030377865.1). Classification (GTDB taxonomy): domain Bacteria; phylum Chloroflexota; class Anaerolineae; order 4572-78; family J111; genus JAUCGB01. The sequence goes on from JAUCGA010000019.1 coordinate 60,418, forward strand.
AGATGCTTTCATCGCTGTAGGGGTTACATCTAACCACCCTACCTGTAGCAATTTTTGCGGGTCGCTTGGCAGATTACCTGTACTATAATTCATGTCATTATCATAAAGGGACCGCTCAGAATCAAGCCAAAAACAGATATTAAGAACACACGTTCGATTGACAGTAAAAGTTCAGTAATGCCGCCCTAGAAACCCGATTTCTCAAAGAAATCGGGTTTCTGATGCTCTTTCTGGCGAGTTCACTGAATATTTACGATTGATAGTTGCTCAAATTTAGTTGACACCGAATGGCACGATTAAGTCCCCGCTTTTCCGTTAAACTCTGGTTATCGTTTGAGTAAAAAAACAGGATGTGTGGAATGGCACAGATAAATACACCCAATCCGTGCCATTCCACGCATCCTGTTCTAAAAGCGACTGAAGCCATAATCATCGCCAAAAGTGTCAATCAAATTCAAGAACCAAAGTATGCTTTATGAGCGGTGTCCGATTTTTTCTTGCAGGTAGATTTTCATACGGTTACTCCTCTAACTCTGGGTCAATTCCCAATTCACGCAGTTTAGCCACCAGTTTCTCTTTGACTTGTCGTTCTTGTTCGGCTTGCCGCTTGGCCTGCTCGGCTTGCTGTTCTGCCTGCTTGGCTTGCTGTTCTGCTTGCTCGGCTCGCTGTTCTGCCTGCTCTTTACCCTGCTCTCCCTCCATCAAGCCTTTTTGGTAGGCCGTCTCCATCACATCCCGCTCGCTGACTAATTCCATCA
>JAUCGA010000019.1:61275-66718 GCA_030377865.1 Anaerolineales bacterium HSG25
GGGTTGAACCATAGTAGACATAATCATCTCCAATACCTAAATTGAAATAGAGAATGCTAATCGAAATTACCTTCACGATGTCGCTGTAAGGTTTACCTATCTGCAAAGTGTCAATAATCACCTTTGAGGTACCAAACAATATGCGATACAGATAATCACTCTCATGGTTATTCTGTATTTCTATGACAATGTTACGGCCTTCACTATCCTGCACCAAAATATCAACACGGTTATATTTGAGATGTTCCAACTGGCGGTCAGACTCACTTTCCAATATCTGGATGACCTGTATATCTTCCTGTAAGACCGCACTCAGGAAACCTTCCAAAATATCAAAGTTGGCCTTATCTCGCAAAATATGTTTGATGGCCCAATCAAAACGGATGACCTGATTCGGTTTGTGCATGATCTACGCCTCCAAATATGCAAATATACATATAGGATTAATTGTACCCCAATTTCTATCCAAAAGCAATCACTGTTTGAGTGCTACTCAAACGGCGTAAGTGAGGGACCGTTCAGAATCAAGCCAAAAACCAAAGCATGCTTTATGAGTGGTGTCTTTTTATTCCTCATTAATCTCTCTCAGTCCGTCCGTTCAGAAACCCATTTCAGATAGGCTTGACCCCACCTTTCAAAGCGCTCACGCTGATGGAAGCCGATAATTACAATCAGACCGACTCCGGCCATGACCCAAGCCAATGATGAGATCGGAAAATCGACGGCCACTCGGTTGCCAAACCAGACGATTAATACCGTAAATGGGCCACGACTGAGCAGGATAGCAAGGGCAAATTTACGCAGGGGGATTCGGCTCAGTCCGGCGAAAAAGTAGGGAACGTCGCCTAGTGGAATCAGCAAAATAGCCCACCATGTCCAAAAGGAGTCGATGTTGGCCGTTTCGCTCCAACGCTCTAATTCTTCGGCTCCAACCTGTTTCTCGAGCCAACCTCGACCAAGTTTGCGCCCTAACCACGCGGCTAATGTTCCACCCGCTACCATGCCGCCGACCGCGCAAATCGAGCCAAGTGCTACACCAAAAAGAACTCCGCCTAACACCTGCACCGGATAGCCCGGAATCGGTGCGACCACAATCTGGGCTACGTTGAGCAAAAAGTAGACCACTGGCCCTAAAATCCCTAACTGCTCCATCCATGTTCGTAAGGCCAGAGTGTCGCCATTGACGACATCCTCGATAAATCGTACTAGCCCAGTTAGTCCGAAGCGCTCAACCCACACTGCTTGATTGTCTAGTCCTGTCAAAATGAGCCAGCCGACCAGTAAGCCAATCAGAAGCACCCCGCCAACAAGCCAAGGCCACCATCGAGATAGGGGCTGGTTTTCACTTTGCTGATTATCCATTTTTTCTATCATGGGAGTTAGGCCGTTGGCGTATGAGAGGCTGTCTTCTTTTTGTCGGTCAGCCATCATTAGCCTCATCGGAGTCATCATTGCTGTCAAGCAGTTCTCGCACGGTGTAAATCGGCTTGTTTTGGGTTTCATGATAGGTGCGAACATTCATTTCGCCCAGTAGTCCCATCATAATCAGTTGCATGCCAATCATCACCAGCAACATGGCGAACGACAGGAGCGGACGGTCAGCAAGTGCCGCGCCATAAATTAGCTTGGTCAGGCTTAGATAAACCCCGATAATCGTACCAACACTAAACGAGAAGAGACCCATCAGCCCGAATATCTGAATGGGGCGAGTGGCATAGTTGAGTAGGAAACTGACCGTAATTAGGTCTAAAATTACTTTGATGATGCGACCTAACCCATATTTACTCTCGCCAAATTGACGAGAGCGGTAGCTGACAGGTACTTCGGCTACATCAACTCCATGATAACTAGCAATGGCAGGGAGAAAACGATGCAGATCACCATAAAGGTTGATGTTTTTTGCGACTTCTTTATGGTAGGCTTTGAGGGCACATCCGTAGTCATGCAAATGAACACCGGTCATACGAGAGATGAGCCAATTGGCTGAGGCTGAGGGGATTTTGCGGGTCAAGGTAGACTTAAAGCTTTCTCGCCAGCGTCCTTGCCGCCAACCACTGACCACGTCGTAGCCCTCATCAAACTTGGCTAACAGCTTGGGGATGTCAGCCGGGTCGTTTTGCAGGTCGGCATCCATAGTGATGACCACGTCGCCCTGAGCGTAGTGAAATCCGGCGGCAAAGGCCGCGGTTTGACCAAAGTTACGCCGAAAACGAATCACCCGCACTCGTTTGTCTTGGGCATGGAGTTTCTTTAGTTCGGCAAAACTATTGTCGCGACTGCCGTCGTCGATACAGATAATCTCAAAACTGTGCCCAATTTGGGTTAGGGTTGGAATCAACTCATTAAGAAGGTGGGGAATACTTTCAGCTTCGTTATAAATCGGTAAAATAATACTTAATTCTGGGGTCATAATATCCTTTATTATCGAATTCGTAATAGATAGATTATTCCGCCAATTAGCCCAGTGAACAGGTTGCCGATGGTGTAGACTAGCAGGGACATGGCTAGAGCGGTTTCAGTAGGGACACCTACGGATTTGAATAGTTCGATGTAGGTTCCTTCGCGTAGGCCAAGGCCGCCAAAACCGATAGGAATCATCAGTACCATTGAGGTAATAGGAATAAAGATGGCATATTCAATGAACGAGGCATCGACTCCGACCGATAGGCCAATGCTCATGTTCATGGCAATCAATGAAAGATTAAACAGAATAGAGATTAGATAAGAGCGTCGTAGCGCTGAACTGGGGTAACTTTGTAGAGAGCTAAAAAGTTTTCCTAGTGGCCCAATGTCGGTTAAACGACGAAATAGACCGATATTTTTTCTGAGATTAGTGTATAATTTGCGATTCAGCATTAGGTAACCAGCAGTACTACTGGCGATAAACATGGCAACCGTGAAATAGGCCACCGGAGCAGGCACGGCATTCCAATTAAACAGAAGAGCCAGCGTGCCGATACCTTGCAAAGTCAGTAGTCCCAAAAAACGGTCAACCAAAACACTTGATACTGCGTCAGTGGCATGTTTACTGTGCTTGTTTAGCTCGACAATTCGTATCGCATCGCCCCCCACGCCACTCGGTAGCACGTTGTTAAACAGAAAGCCGATAAAGTAGATGGCCGTTAGCTCGGTGATTGGGACACGAATATCAATCGCATTGAGTAGACTTTGCCAGCGCCAAGCTCGTAAAACAACGCCCAAAATCATAAGACTCATGGCCGTTATAACCCAGCCAATATGGGCTTGGCGAACAATGGCAATAAAGGCCGGAAAGTCGATTTTGGTGAAGATAAAGTACAACAATCCGATGCTGATTAACAGTTTTAAGGTTGTGGCAAGGTATGGTATATCTTTTATCTGGTTAGCAATTTTCATCATGGCTCTATACCACTTCTTCCCACACCAATCTATCATATCCCACCGAAACAACCGCGTAAGTTCGTAACCGCAGATACCCCGTACCATAGACCTTCGTCAAGGTTGCACGGTAGCTTGCTAACTGTATTTTTGCATCTGCCAACTCGGTTTTGACTGGTTTGAGAGCCAACAACTCTTGCTGGCTCATTCCTTTGACTTTCTTACCGGTTAGCTTATTTTTGCCAAGGGGTACGTACTTGAACTCAATCAGAAAATCTAACAACTGAAACTGGCGCATATCAGGCCGAACAAGCATGATGAGGTCGCCATATCGACGTTTTAAGGCTGGTTCAGAATCCATAATATAAACCGTATCGTTGAATAACAAGGTCATAAAAAGAGTCTTGAAGGTTAACTCATTTGTCCAACGTGAATCTCGGTTATCAAAGATGGAAAACTGTTTTCGCATGACGTAGTCACATAACGGTTGCATCTCTCCCGTTTGATAGAAATTTTCGATAATGCGGTCAGCTTCCTGTCGACTGAGAAAATCGGGCAGAAGCATCTCCTGAATCCGTTCCACATACAGTTTGCGGATGACCAGATTGGGAATACGAAACTTCAATTTGTTACTGCTCGTCTGTTCAGGAGTCAAGGTAATCACCCCGAAATAATATAGCAAAGAGACCATAAAAGTCTTATCATGCTGTTGTTTGAGCATCTCTTTCAAACCAAACTGGTCTTTTATCTGGAAGATACTCAGCGGGTTCGCCTCATTCAAGGTTTGCTCAACAATCTGCTCTCCCTGAGGCAGTTGGGCAATATAAGCGATTTTGTTGCTATCCATGCTCATGTTGGAGTCGAGTATTTGGCGGGGATAGCGACATTGTTCCGCCAGAAAATCGAGAAAATAGAGCGCCAAAGTCGGGTTATATAAATTTGGTTCGGCCTCATAATAAAAACTATAACCATCATAAAAAGTACGCATGATGGTCAGGGCTTCCTGTACTTTTTCAGCGGATAATTGACACTGCTCACCAACTTGAGTCAGAGCATCGGCTACCTCATTTTCCCAAAAACCACATAGGTCATTGAATTGCGGTCGCAAAGAGATATTCTTAGCCACATTGAAACCGCTGGTAATATCACTTAGCACTAACGGAGAAACTCCGGTGATAAACAGCCGACCAAGTCCACGACCTTCCATGCCATCTTTAATTACTTTGAAGATAGTCTTTAGCATGCCCTCACCTTTGACTAACTTTTCATACCGTTGTTCTCCCTGTGGATCTCCACCCATCAACACCTCATTGGCAAAGTTGTCATATTCGTCGATCAAGAGATAAACCTTGTAGGGAGTAGTGCTAACAACGTCAAGTAAGCTGTTGAAAGAAACTAAGGCATCATGGGAGTTTATTCTTATTGAATGTGGCAATATCGCCTCGTAGCGAAGCATAAACCCTTCCATCCGACTATTCAAGTTATCATGAATCGCTTGGCGCATTTCAGCCTCAGTGCCAACAGTGGCAATGGTGGAGAAGTTCCATTTTAGGATGAAATATTGATTGTGCAATGGAGTTGGGTTCTGTCCAATGGCTAGATGCCCAAACAACCGCTCAAACTCATCTGCCTTGCGAAGGTCATAATAGTTCTCCAAAACCGACAGCCACAGGCTTTTGCCAAATCGGCGCGGGCGTAGAAAAAGTAGTTTATTGCCTATTTTTTCGAGCAACCGGATTTTGTCGGTTCGATCAACAAAAAAGTAGTTCTCTGTAATAATACTATAAAAATCGGCATCGCCGTAAGGAAATTTTATCATGTTCATTTCTCCTCGTATTGCGGTATTATATATCACAAGATACGCCCCACGTAATACACATCATGCCCTCACTTCTTCCCACACCAACCTATCATACCCCACCGAAACAACCGCGTAAGTTCGTAGCCGCAGATACCCCTTACCATAGACCTTCGTCAAGGTTGCACGGTAACTTGCTAACTGTGTTTTTGCATCCGCCAACTCGGTTTTGACCGCTTTGAGAGCCAACAACTCTTGCTGACTCATCCCTTTGACTTTCTTACCGGT
>JAUCGA010000116.1:0-4318 GCA_030377865.1 Anaerolineales bacterium HSG25
TGATAGCCCACGGTGTCCCAATCCCCTCTTCTGCGTCAGAAGGTGGATGTGGGTAACAGTGTCCTATAAGGCGTGCCGAAATGGTCACTTCATGCACTCGGTCTGGGGGGGAGTTCCTATCTCCTGCCCTAGCTGACTTAACCATATAGTTTTATAGATTGCCTCCTAAAATGGCTTTAAAACGGGGTCAATAAGTCAGCAAAACAGAGTGAATAAGTCAGTAAAATCAGAGATTGAAAACGCCCTATGTGAATAAGTCACTCAGGGGACGCGCCTAATCGGCAATCTAAAATCGGCAATCTAAAATCGTAAATCGCCAATCCGATAATCTAAAATCGTAAATCGCCAATCCGATGATCTAAAATCATATTGTCATTCGGTTTGGCGAGTAGATCATATTCCATTGCGCCGGTCACTTGTACCGAGAGCATTTGGCCGATGGGTAGTTCTTGTTCGATGACGACGTAGCCATCAATCTCTGGCGCGTCGCGGTAGGAGCGGGCCACGCTGACTCCGTCGCCTATGCCGTCAACAATCACGTCGAGTTGTTGACCGACGCACAACTGATTCCGAGCCAGCGAAATTGGTTGTTGAAAAGCCATGAGCCGCTCCCAGCGTTCTTGCTGAATTTCCGGTGCAATCTGGTCGGGCAGGTCAAAGGCAGGTGTGCCCGGCTCTGGCGAGAAGGTGAACGCGCCAACACGGTCAAACTGTACCGTCTCCATGAAATCGAGTAGACCGTCAAACTCGGCCTCGGTCTCACCCGGATAACCGACGATAAAGGTGGTGCGAATGACCGCGCCGGGCATGGCTTGGCGATACGATTCAATCCAGCGGACAAGTTTATCAACATTGTGCGGACGGTGCATCCGTTTGAGAGTCGCGGGGTCGCCATGCTGTAACGGCAGGTCGATATAGGGGATGATTTGGGGATGGGCGGCCATAACCTCGATGAGGCGGGGGCTGACATGACCCGGATAGGCGTACATCAAGCGCCACCATTTTATCTCTGGCGCGGCCTGTACCAACTGCTCTAGCAGAGTGGGCAAACCGTCCATCTCGCCCCAATCGCGACCATAGGCAGTCGTATCTTGGGCGATGATGATAACCTCATGCACGCCCGTCTCAGCTAACTGCTTGGCTTCGGTGATGAGATGCTCTTGAGGGCGACTGCGGTTCAGCCCCTTAAAACTGGGGATGGTACAGAAGGCACAGGGGGCTGAACAACCGTCACTGATTTTGAGGTAGGCGCTGGCTCGGCCACGTTCGACCAACTGTCGGTCGAGAGCGATGGTTTCTAGTACCACGTCGCCGGTTTCGGGCAGGTGGTACAGCGGTTCAGGTCGCTTGTTGGCTCGCAATTTTTGAATAAAGGGCACAATATCAGCCCACGCACGAGTGCCAATCAGGCCGTCAAGTCCTTTTACTTGGCGGGTAATATCATTGCCGAACCGTTGCGCCATGCATCCCGCGGCGATGAGTAGTTGATTTTTCCGTTTGGATTGGGCTAACTCATTCAGGGCGGCGATTGATTCGTCTTTGGCCGCTTGCAAAAAACCACAGGTGTTGACGATCAAAATCTCGGCCTGATTCGGGTCGCCAACGCTCTGGTAGTCGGACTGGTACAACATTTCGGTGATACCCTCGCTGTCAACCTGATTTTTGGGACAGCCAAGGGTGAGTAGGTAAAACTTTGCGGATGATGCTTGTTTATTTTTAGCCATAGTAGCCTAATTTTACACTTATCCGAATAAGAATCAAAGAAAGGTTTAGGCCAAGATAAACCATCACTTTATAAAAAGATAAGCCATAACTAAAATACTTGTTAACAAACAATTTGAGAGGGTTAAAAGATAGTGTAAAATAGGGGAGGCAGAAAGTTAGACCACGATTAAATATCGTCATAGTGGAGAATGGTTGAAAATCATAAGGTAATGCTATTTTTGATAAGGTGTATCATCTGAGCGACAAAGTAATTTTCAATTCTAAGTTGTCACTTTTTTCCGTAAAAAGAACAGGCTTTGCAGGATGACACTGATTTGCTCGACAACTTTTTTGACCTGTGCGATTAACCGAAAAATCGACCTTGTAGGTTTTAAAAACCTGCAAGGTCTCGGCTGTAACAACACACCTACAAGGTCTTTGAGACCTTGCAGGTGGTCAGCCGCACACGCTCGACAATTTTTTTACAAGTTAGTTCTGAAAGCCATTAAGGACATCCATCATGTTTAATAAATTTGATATGTATTCACCGTTACCAATTTTTTTGAATAGTGATAAACATCAGGTACTCGCAACATTAAGGGTTATTGTCGGATTTATACTTTTTGTTTCTGTTATTGTGGTTGGTACAGCAGGCTATATCGGTCGGTTGGATGTTATTATTGGGGTGATTATTAGTAACGTGGTTGTTTTTGTGGCCTTGTTTTTAATACATCACCGCTATTTTTTGCTGGCTAGCCTTCTAGTTCCCTCTACCGTTTTGTTAGAAGCAATCTATTTTTCTGCTACGGGTCACGGATTACGGGATGTTACGATGTTCATGTTTCCGCTATCGATTATGATGGCCGCGATGTTATTAGGCCGCCGAGGGTTAATTTCTTTTACAATCACATCAATCATTTATATTTTTGCACTGTATTATGCTGAACGCACCTATCTTATTGTGACCTGTTGTAACGAATTGAGCAATCCCGTCAGTTTTGTGGGGATTGTCGTTATTATAGCGACCATCGCGGTGATATTGGATGTAATGGTTAGTTGTTTAATTGAAAGTTTGAACCAAACTCAAGCCAACGAACAGCGCTTAACCAAGAGCAACCGCGACTTAAAGTATGAGGTCTCTCAACGTGAGCAAATTCGATTGCTGTTAAAGCAGAGCGATTTTCTGCTTCGCCAACGTAATCATGAATTGACTCTGCTTAATCAAATGGGGCAAGAGTTGACCACATCGTTGGATATTGAGCAGGTACATCAACATCTGTTAGAAACGTCGATAAAAACGGTTAATGCAGAAACGGCTTCGATTTGGCAATCTGAAGATCCTGCGGAGGAGGAAAAGGGATTGGTTTGCCGAGCATTTCTTGACCAAAATCAGAATGTTTCGTTGTTAAACATGCGTTTACAGCCCGGACAAGGAGTGGCTGGTTGGGTGGCTGAAAATGGTCGAACTGCGCGGGTCAACTCTGTGAGTGATGACCCGCGTTTTTATCCAGAATTTGATCGCAAGTTCGGGTTTACCACTCGTTCATTATTGGCTATTCCCCTGCAACGCCAAGGGCAAGTGGTTGGTGTATTGCAGATAGTTAACAAATCTGGGAGGGGCTTTAGTGATAGTGACCAACTCCTTATTGAAACGTTAGCCACCTCAGCCGTTATTGCTCTGAAAAATGCCCAACTGGTCGAAAGTTTACGTAGTAAAACAAAGCAGTTGCAGACTCAAAATGAAGAGTTAAATGCCTTTGCACATACCGTGGCTCATGACCTAAAATCGCCATTGTCCCACATGATAGGTTTTGCAGATTATTTTCGGGACAATTTTTCGGATTTGTCAGATGAGGAATGTCAAGAGTATTTGGCAATTATCTCAAAAAACGCGCATAAAATGAGTAGTATTGTTGATGAGTTGCTTATTTTGGCCGATGTACGTCAGGCTAAAAAGGTAAAACTCGAACCCGTGGACATGCTTGAAGTCGTTGGGGAGACCAAAGTTCGTTTGGCTAGTTTACTCAATCAGGTGCAACTTAAGTTGGTTGAACCGGAGCGCTGGCCTGCCGCAGTAGGGTACGCTCCTTGGCTAGAGGAGGTGTGGGCTAACTATGTCGCTAACGCCATAAAATATGGCGGAGATCCGCCACGCATTGAGGTGGGGGCTACCGAGCAGGAAAACGGGCAGGCTCGATTTTGGGTGCGCGATAATGGTTTGGGGCTGACCGTTGAGGAACAGGAGAGTTTGTTTGTGCCGTTTACTCGGCTTAATCAGGTAAAAATAAAGGGGCATGGTTTAGGACTGTCGATTGTGCGTCGGATTGTGGAGAAATTGGGCGGTCAAGTTGGGGTTGATAGCGGAGGGTTGGACGGAACAGGCTCTACCTTTTGGTTTGAGCTTCCGTTGGCTAATCAGAAACCAGAGGAATTTCACTGGTATCGGCAAGAGGGAGGTGGATGATTGAGGTGTTAACTACATAAAAAAGAACAGGATGCGTGGAATGACACAGATTTTATACGCTTTTAATCAGTGCCTTCCTGCGCATCCTGTTCTCTCTTCTCATGCCAACCAGTTTCTCTTTGTAAAAAATCTGGTATTCATCTTGACGGC
>JAUCGA010000116.1:4417-11095 GCA_030377865.1 Anaerolineales bacterium HSG25
GCCAATGATGGTATGGGTTAGGTCTGAATAAAGGTAATAGGTCATGGTAGAATATTAAGAACAGGATGCGTGGAATGACACAGATTTTATACGCTTTTAATCAGTGCCTTCCTGCGCATCCTGTTCTCTCTTCTCATGCCAACCAGTGTCTCCTTGTAAAAAATCTGGTATTCATCTTGACGGCTACAACGGACACCAAGTCGTTGCAGGTCGTACAGCATGGCCTTTTCGTACACATATTCAGGATAGGTGCTACCCAAACCGTTGTAGACATCGTAATAAACGCCAATGATGGTATGGGTTAGGTCTGAATAAAGGTAATAGGTCATGGTAGAATATTAAGAACAGGATGCGTGGAATGACACAGATTTTATACGCTTTTAATCAGTGCCTTCCTGCGCATCCTGTTCTTTCTGTTGCGAGAACTATTAGATTTCTTTTTGAGCCAACGTCACCACCATACCTAGGGTTAGGAAAAAGACGAAACTTAAATCAACCAAAAAGTAGGAGTTATCGACCAGCCCATGTGTTAAAAAAGTGATCATACTGCCCATCAATCCCAAAATGAGGGGGGTGGTATTTTTCCGATAGAGCCGCCATGCCGCTCGCCAAAATTCCCCTTGGAGCCACAACAAAATCAACACCCCGCCTAACCCTAAGCGTAGGCCAAAGTCAAGAATTAGGTTATGGGGATGGCTTAGATTCGGTTCTTGCCATGCTTCGGGCAAAATATAGCGAGTCCGATACTCGTATAGGAAATTATCCAGCCCTAAGCCAATCAGCCAATGGTCTTGAAGCATGCCCCAACTCGCTTGCCACAGTTTGACTCGGAAAAAGGTGGTCGAGCCGGGAGACAAGTCGAACATGCTCTGGAAGCGGGCGGTCTGACTCAGCGGAATCAGGAGCAGTCCACCGATAATTAGCATTGCCACCATGCCGATGATGATTGGGCGCAGATTCCGGCCCCCATGTCCTAGCAGGTAAAACATGGTCATGGCGATGAGGCTCAGCGGTAATGCAATAAGTAATGTTCCTTTAGAAAAGGTTAGCAAAATCGCCACACTAACAAGGCCAAAACTGATTAGGTAGAGCAGGGGACGGGTGAGTTCCGCATTGTGTTGAAAGAGGGACATTAAGTTAAGGGAATCAGCCCTCCCCCCCGCTTCGCGCCCTCTCCAAAGGGAGGGGGAATTAGCTTCCCCCCCATTGGGGGGGACTGAGGGGGGGCGGGAGAATTCCCTTAATCGAAGCAGTCCTGTCAAGCCCACAACCAACAAAATCGGCCAGACGCGCTCTAAGAATAGGGCCAGATTATTGGGCGAGCCGTAAGCTAAACCTAAAGCTCGACGCACCCCCTCGGCGGTGATGGACTGATCGGTGAAAAAATAGAGATACAGGGCTATTAAGGTTTGGCAGACTGCACCGGCTACCCAGGCATCAATCAAACGCCAATACCAGCGAGTTGGGTCGGTGGGGGCCATCTCGCCTTGATTTGTTGACATGGAATCTAAACGTTGCTTTGGCATGGCACTAGAAAATTGTTCCATTTCGGTCGAATCTGAATTTGAACTGCCCGATGAAACGATAATTTGGCGGGGGGTAAAGTCGAGTTGTAACCGCACCAGACCGTAAAACAGCACCGAACCAACCACTATCGTACGCCACTCGTGCATGCTGACCCCAAAGTTTTCGGCGTACATGGTAGCGATAAGCGCCAAAAGCAGTAGGGCTAACGCGGCGTAATCGACCGTGATGGGTCGAAAGAGGAGCAGTTTGGGCATGGGTAAAGAGAGCGACATGCCCTCTGTCCAGGCCTTGCCGATGTACCGTCGCCGCCCTAAATAGACCAGCCCTCGTCCGAGCAGACCCAATATAGTCAGGATGAGGGTAAACTCGACGGGTGAAAAATCCTTAAAGGGTAAATCGACCGGTGCTTGAAAAAAGGAGAGGCTGAACAGTATCAGCGCCAAGCCTAAGTCGGGTCGGAGCCAAATCGTCAAACCGAGCAGAGGCAACAGCATCAAGGCCAGCCATTCGGGAGCTAGATAGAGTGCGATTCCCAAGCCAAAGGTCAGGCCGATGTGGATTCGCTCACCCAAAGTGGCATACATGGTGATGAGAATCTCGGCCCAAGCCCATAGACTTTCGGCCAGACCGAGCATGGTTCGGAACAGGAGCCAGAACGTCGGCAGGCTGGTGACGAGTGCCAACAGGCTCGCAATCATCAAGCCGACCCAATAAGGCCGCGTATCGACCTCGTTGTAAACTGTCCAGCCCTCAAGAGGCCATTGCCACCAGCCCCCATCGGCCACAATCTCGATTTCGTGATACCCAGCAGGTAGATGTTGTGCCAGCGTGACAGTCTCCTGCCCGTAGAGCGGGTCATACAGTACGACATAACTCTGCCCCTCGTTATTGGTCGGCAAGGCGTTGGCCGGAAAAACCTCCCCCTCATTGAGCATGGCCGCTTCATCTTTATCGACCGTCACCCATAAATACCCCCGATATGGCCCTCGGTTGATTCTCAAATCAAAACGAGTGCCTTCAAAGGCAATTTTGAGGTGACGCGGCTCTGAAACCGGTACATCGGCCAGACTGAGCGCTTCTGAGAATCGCCAGCCATCGCTGTAGCGCCCGCTGACATGGCTGGCCGAGTATTGGCCGATGGTCGCGACATGGACACTGTTACTCATGGTCTGGAACGCCCCCAACACCTCTGGATGTTCGGTTAGGGCGAAGGCAAAGGCCGGGTCATTTTTGGCGAGGTCTGCGGTGTCCCATCGAATGGCGAGAATAGGGCCAAGCCAAGGCCACTGCCGACGAACACGCAACATGGCGTTGGCGGTACGTTGGGTCTGCACGGCGGGGATGGCTTGTTTCCAAAGTGATTTGCGCCCCGTCCAGTCGTCGTCAAAGACCGCCCAACCAAAGGCCGTCGCCCAAATCGGAGTCTCTGCATCGCCATGATTCAGCATGACCTGCCGCAACAGTTCGGTTCGGCTAAAACCCAATACTGCGGGGTCGGCAGATTGCTCTGGCTCGGTGGCAAAACCGTATATTTGGGTGGCAACCACGTCAAACCAGCGCTCGGCATGGGCGGCGTAAAGACCATCGAGGTAGGCCATTTCATTCAGGTTGAGTGGCCCATCCTCCAGCGTAGGAGCGAGTCCGGCGCTAATGATGACGGCTTGCGGGTCAGCGGCCTTAATGTTGACGGTTGCTTCCCGTAATAGGCGAGTGTATCCAGCCGGATCGACAAAACGATTGCCCCAGTTGGCGCTCAGATTCGGTTCATGCCAAATCTGATAATGGTTGATGCTATCGCTATATCGTGCCGCAAACAAACGGGTAAATCGGCCAAAATGGTGTAACTCTTCTGGTGGGGTGCTGGGGGGCGTGTCGGTAGTTCTGGCCCATGTTGGAGTCGTGTGGAGAACGGTAATCAGTTTGATCTTCAGTTCGGCTGGGGTATCGGTGGGTAAGTCAGCATTAAATTGGCTAACCGCTTCGATGATGCGGTCGTAGGCTGACCAGTCGATTTCGTTGTGGGTAGGCTCTATCTCGGCCCACGGAATCGGTTGCCGAATCCAAGTAAACCCAGATTCATACATCAGAGCCAAGTTGCGCTCTAACTCTGCTCCTTCATACAAGGTGAGGTCGGTGGTTACGCCATATCCTTTATCCGCTGATAGGATGCCCGCTAAAGGAACATGGTCACTCTGTCGAATTTGCCAGCCCAAATAGGCCACCGCGCTTATCGACAGGGTGAACAGGGCCACGGCTATCAAACTCCAGCATGATAGGCGGGGGTCGATACGGGGGAATTTTTGGGTTTTGGGTTGATTATTCAAGGGCGTTGTACTCATCGGTTAATTTTATAAAAATGTTACGAGGAATCGACAGAATCAATAATTACACATCTTAACTCAAAAAGCCCCTCAATAACGAGGGGCTTTTGATTATCAGTGGATTGGCTTATATAGCGTTTATTGCCACGTTAGAGAGACATCATCAGCATACATGGTGGTAAAACGTCCAGTACGTCCGGCGTTAAAGACACCTAGATAGACGTAGACGGTTTGCCCGTTCATTTCTGAGACATCATAGGTTAGTGTCTCCCACTGTTGAGCATCACTTAGTTCACGCATAAGTGTTTTGACCACTCGGAACCTATCGTTGAGGAGGAGAATCTGTTGGAAATCGCCACAGCAATCTTGGCTGGTGCGATAGACATTAACCGTCAACACCGCTTGGGTGGCTTCAGCCGGAATAGGTACCTTTTGCCAGACTGAGGTGTAGCTGTATAGGTCATTACCGGAGGTGTTACCCATCCGAACGGCTCGGCTTCCGCTCAAGACTATGCTATTGTCATACTCGGCTTTAATTGGCGTATCACCAAAAATCCAAGCCTCATCGGTTTCAAAACCACCATTGACTAGCAGGTTGCTTCCCGGTGGTGGCGGCGGTAAAACAGGTGTAGCGGTTGGCGGTTCGGCAGTCGGTGGTTCGGTCGTTGGCGGTTCGGTTGTTGGTGGCTCAGTGGTTACAGGCGGCTCCGTCGTTGGTGGTTCTGTGGTTGGTGGCTCTGTCGTTGGCGGAGTAGCTCCGGCAATGGCTTGAATGGCCGCGTCAGCCTGAATGAGACCACCGCCAAACGGCTCAACGATGTTACTAAGCGGTAGCGCGGTTTGCAACATGGCTGTTTCGATTTCAGTTGGCGTAGCATTTGGGTTGAGCGACATCATCAGCGCGGCTACACCTGCCACATGGGGGGAAGCCATCGAAGTCCCTTCAAAGAAACGGTAGCTGTAGCCTTGTCCATCAGAGCGGAAAGTTTGTTGTAGAATTCCATCGCCAAAACCGTCACCATTTTGGTCGGCTTGCACATCACCACCGGGGGCGACAATGTCAATCTCGGGGCCAAAGTTACTGTAGGCGGCTCGTAGATTATCAAACGTGGTCGCTCCGACACTGGTGACATAGTTGTTGTAGGCCGCGGGGAACTGTACTTCGCTTCCACTATTTCCAGCGGCTACAACGACAACCACACCTTTGTCATGAGCATATTTGACCGCATCTTCTAAGGCTTGGGAGGGGTTACGTCCAGCCAAACTGAGGTTGATGACCTTCGCACCTTGGTCAACAGCGTAGATAATCCCTTTGATGATTGTTTCGTAACTACCTTGCCCCTTATCATCAAGCGCTTTAACCGGAAGCAGAGTGGCATTATAAGCCACGCCAGCTACACCAATGTTATTGTTGGTGCTTTGAGCGACTGTTCCGGCTACGTGCGTGCCATGTCCTTGGTCATCGGTTGGGTCTTCGTCACTGTTGACAAAGTCATAACCGACCATGCGTTGGGTGCTGGCGAAGTCAGGCGCTCTAAAGTCGATGCCTGTATCAATAATGGCAACGATAATACCATTACCGGCGGTGCGATCCCATGCAATAGGCATTTGAATCGCTTGCATGTTCCATTGATGGCTGTAGTACGGATCGTTGGGGGTAAAGTGGAGCGGTAAATCAATCGGCGAGCCAGAAACTCCGGCCATATAGTTCGGCTCGGCATATTCTACCTCTGGCGATTGGGAGACCACGTTTGCTATCTCAACCGGATCAACATCAAATGGAATGTTGACGGCGAACAGTTTGCCTGTTTCTTCCGCTTCGCCCGACATGATTTCGGTGTCACCATTGGTCGCGTTGGCAACATCGGCCACAACCAGTTCAACGTCGGTGACTCCCACCTGCTGTAATACCTCATCTAAACTAGCCACACCTGTTTGACCGCCGGTGCTTTGGCCACTAATTTCGTTTTCTAAGGCACTCTCGGCGGTTTCAGGTACGAGTTTAATCAACAATCGACCGGGTTCAACGGCCTCTTGGGGTGGGGCCTCGGGTGCTTGATGCACCGTCGATTCAATCTCATCGCCAACCGCGAGTGAAGTTGTGTCTGCTACAGGCGTAACACCAGCCACAGGAGCTGTTACGGCGGTAGTTCCCCCCAGCTCTGCTACATCGGGGGGATGACTGCTTGGTCGTGTGACCTCACAAGCTGTCAACAAAAAGGACATGATCATAACATAAACAAGAATGGGTCGTAGTTTGTTACTCATAAAGTTTCGCTCCTCGTGTTATACTCAGCGTACAGTAAAATAGTGAGAGTGGTGGTTACACCCACGAGATGGCTCGTATCTGCTTAATTTGAACAGATGCGATGGCTCACTATTTTACCTCGCCATCCGTATAGCTCTTCACATTATGTCATGTACCAGTTTACATGAGTTTGACATAATTGTAAAGCGTCTTATCGCGTTTCATCAGCGATTTAGGACATGGTAGGAATCGGAATCAATTAACTTGTGCAGTTCATCATGAGAGTGATTCAATCAGAAGTTTATCATTTCAACATGGCTAAAACAATATCTGACAGGATTAACAGGATTGACAGGATTAAAGGCAAAAAATCCTGTCAATCCTGTTAATCCTGTCGAAAAATGCTTTTGGTTTTATCAACATGTCAAGTTATGAATGAAACGACAAACTTTTGATGTCGGATAGGAAGGAGACGTTACCGTCTCCCCCCCTCCTCAGAACCGTGCTTGCAACTTTCATCGCACACGGCTCAAGCACTGGAAAGCCTTGTATGTTTAGTACTCAGCCAGTACTGCCCCCAAC
>JAUCGA010000117.1 GCA_030377865.1 Anaerolineales bacterium HSG25
CATAGAGTAGTTGGGGGAGTGGAGTATAAGACCGCTAATCCAGTTGACGTGAATAAGTCACCTCCAACAATAGACCTTTTTTTGGCTCAAAATTTGTTCTACGAATGATAATTCGCGGGTTTTTGATTGGCGGTCATATCCCCCCCGAACCGTTCCCGCGCCGGAGCCTACTCGATAAAATAATTCACAAAGGAGTTTTTAGCTATGAAAGCAGTTCGTGTTCAAGAAACTGGTGGGCCAGAAGTTTTGACCTACATGGATGTTCCGACCCCTGATCCGCAAGAAGGGCAGATTTTGATAAAAATCGCCGCGGCAGGGCTTAATTTTATTGACACCTATCATCGTACTGGACTTTATCCTATGCCGTTGCCCTTTACCCTTGGGGTTGAGGGAGCGGGCGTGGTCGAAGAGGTGGGCGAGGATGTGTCTGGTTTTAAGGTGGGCGATAAGGTGGCTTACATTGGCTACCCCGGCGCTGATGCGGAGTACGTGGCCGTACCCGCTGATAAAGTTGTGCCGGTTCCGTCAGGTGTATCATTAAACGTCGCCACAGCGGCCATGATTCAGGGTATGACGGCTCATTATCTGGTACACAGCACCTATCCAGTACAACATGGTGAGACAATTTTGGTGCATGCCGCGGCCGGAGGAACCGGTCTATTGCTGGTGCAGATGGCGAAACGGTTGGGGGCGACGGTCATCGGCACTGTCTCCACTGAGGAGAAGGCTCAACTCGCTCGTGATGCCGGAGCTGATCATATTATTTTATACACTGAGGCCGACTTTGAGGCTGAGACCAAAAAATTGACCGATGATAAAGGGGTGCAGGTGGTTTATGATTCGGTTGGTCAAACCACGTTTGACAAAAGTCTGAACGTCCTACGTCCTCTGGGCTACATGGTCTTGTTTGGGCAATCGAGTGGCATGGTTCCGCCTTTTGACATTGCCCGTTTAGCTGGTGGTGGTTCTCTGTTTTTAACCCGACCGTCACTCTTCGCCTATATCGCCGAGCGGAATGATTTGTTATGGCGAGCGAAGGATGTATTCGACTGGATTAAATCTGGTAAGCTAAACATCCGTATTGATCGAGAAGTGCCCTTGGCAAATGTGGCCGAGGCTCATAATGCCCTAGAATGTCGCCAAACATCGGGCAAGGTGCTGTTGATTCCGTAAAATGTGATACGTGAGGCGTGATGCCTCCTCCGAGGTGCGAAGCTCCTCGGAGGTGTTTTAGGACGCGACCTACCCACCAAACAGCCTCAACTGTTTAGCCTTCACCCCTCGTTCCCACGCAGAGCGCGGGAACGCATACTAGACAACCTGCGTCGATATATGCCGGAATTGTAAAATTTCAGGTACATATCAATACAATCGAGGCGTAGCGGATGAATATCTGCCACGATCTAGGATGAGGAGGGTGAACAGATATACTCTATAGATGTTCAGATAAACATTTTCAGTTGTTACCTTCACGCAAGTTTTAAACTTGCGGGAAGATTGCCCCATCAAAATATCTAATTCAGGACACAGTTTCGAATTGCACGGAATCTACCAGAGAACCATAGATGTTTACCACTTAACATAATCGGACATAAACACGGATTTTGTGGTGGTCAAAATGATGTTGAAACCCATGTCATACTGAACCCAAGGCGAAGTATCTACCCGAATCTCCCTAGATTCGAGTGCGAGAGACTCTTCGCACTAGCTACGCATCGACACTCAGGATGACATAATCTTTTTCAACATCACGCTGATCACGATAGATACAGTCTTTCAGATAATGATTTTCAATTCAAGACCAACCTTCCTGCAAGTTCAAAACTTGCGGGAAGGTGACAACTGAAAATGTTTATCTGAGTTTGTTCTTGTTATGTTGATTGGTAGATTTCTATTGTGGAGAACTTATCATGGCAAAAGATTACAGTCAACACGCTTGTACCCATGTCCGCCGCTCAGACCGAGCCGTAGAGGATGAAACATGGATTAAACAGTTTTTGCACGAAGCTCCTATGGGAGTCATGGCGACCGTGCATGAGTCGCAACCATTTATCAACAGTAACATTTATGTGTATGATGAGGCCGCGCATGCCATCTATCTACATACGGCCAAAGTAGGCCGCACCCAAGCCAACGTTGATAAGGCTGAGCAGGTCTGTTTTAGCGTGAGTAGCATGGGGCGTTTGCTTCCGGCTGAGGAGGCACTGCATTTCAGCGTGGAGTATGCGGGAGTGACGATTTTCGGCTCGGCGCGTATTATCACCGAGCAAGAGGAAGCCACACATGGCCTGCAACTTTTGCTCGATAAATATTTCCCGCACCTAGAGGCGGGGCAGGATTATCACCCGCCGGTTGTGGAGGAGTTAAAACGCACCGCAGTTTTTCGGATCGACATTGCTCATTGGAGCGCCAAACGGAAACAGGTCGAGCCGGAGTTTCCGGGCGCGTTTTTGTATGAATCGAAAGTGCCGCAGACGACGTTGGTATAGTAGCCTACATTAAACAACAAAAGCCCTGCATATAGCAGAGCTTTTGTTGTTTATAGACATGTTGGCATCTTATAGTTACTCAATCGTACACAATCTCAACAGTCCACTTCTCAGATGGCTGAGTATGGAGGCGCCAATATTTTTCGGCAATTAAATCGGGATCAAAGTGTGACCCCGGAGTCACATAACCAGCAATGGTCACGGTAGCCACATGAACACCCTCATCAGTCAACTCCTCGGCCAAACTGTAGCATAGGCTACGCAGGCCAGCCTTACCCACCGCCAACGAGGCGTATTGCGGATTGGGGGTCAGAGCCAAGCCACCACCGGTGAACAGAATGGTACCATGCCCATTTTCTTGCATCCGATGAATCACCTGTTGAGCCGAAGTCAGCGCCCCCACCACATTGACCATTAGATCATTGGTCAGCATGTCAGGATCAAGTTCAGAGGGGTAGCCGGGTTTAATCACCGCGGCGTTATAAACCAACACCTCTGGCTCACCCACTTCAACCTTAATATGGTCAAACACTCGCTCTATGGATTGATTATCCGAGGCATCAACTGTGTAGCCATACGCCTCGGCTCTCTGCTTTTTTAGCTCAGCGACGGAGGCATCGAGGGCCTCTTGATTCCGTCGTAATAGGACAATTTGATACCCCTCACGGGCAAATCGTCTGGCTACTGCTGACCCGATTCCCGCTCCAGCACCTACGATTACACAAACTTGATCGCTCATTGTTTTTTGATAATTACGTATTGCCTGTTGCGTATTAGGGTTTGTCGATCCATTGAACGACGGATTTTCATGGATAACGTGTAGTGGTCAGCTTGATGTTGAAAAATAACGGGTTTATGGCGCTTCGGTTTCCAGCCAACATGTTGGCTGGAAACCGAAGCGCCATTTTCAACATCATCTTGATCACCACAAGAAACGATAAATTTCTGTATTACACCCAATAAGCAACACGTAACGGTTGATTATGTAATCATAATTATCGCAGAATAAATCCGGCTTGCAATGGGTCATTTGGGTCAATCAGAAATTCATGTTGTCCGGTGATGTAGGCTCGACCTGTTATTTCGGGGATAATTGCGGGGTAGGGGCCAATGGTGGTCGGCTCAACGACGCGGCTTTTAAACTCAGTACCGATGATGCTCTCAATGATGATCGATTCGCCGACAGCTACCTCGCCACGAGCATGATGAATCGCTAAACGTCCGCTCACGCCTGTTCCAGTGGGCGAACGGTCAACCTCACCTTCGGCAAAGATGCACACATTACGACTATGGTTTTGGTCAGCATGGGCAGGGCCAATAAAAATCGTGCCGTACAAAAAGCTCAAATCTGGCTCAAAAGGATGGGGAATCGTGCGGCTAGTCATAATTGCTTCTTTAATCGCCTTACCGACTGCAATCAAGTTCTGAAAATCATCGGGGGTGCAGGTCAGGCCAACTGATTCAGCCTGCATGTATGCATAAAATGCGCCGCCAAAAGCCAAATCATACCTCACTGGGCCGAGATTAGGTACTTCCACCGTTGCGTCCAACTCCACTACAAATGAGGGCACATTATGGAAATAGACCTCGCCGACCTGTCCACTTTCATCATGCCGAGCATGGGCGGTGACGAGTCCAGCCGGGGAGTCAATCCGAATTGTGCTAAGGGGCGGTGTGGGCTGACAAAAGCCAGTCTCCAAGGCCACGGTAGTTATGGCGATAATACCATGTCCACACATGGAGCTGTACCCCTCGTTGTGCATAAACAGAATCCCAAAATCGGCTTGTGACGAAACCGGTGAGGTGATGATACAACCATACATATCGGCATGGCCGCGTGGTTCAAACATCAAGGCCGTGCGGAGATGTTCGAGGTGGGTTTGAGCGTATCGGCGACGAGCCAGAATCGTGTCACCCACTAAATCGGGAAAACCATCAACGATCACGCGGAACGGTTCGCCCGCGGTGTGGGCATCTATCGTGCTGATTTTAGGCCAACTCTGTGGTGGAATCCAGTTTTTCATGGGAGGTTAGGGCGTATAACGTCAGAGAGGTTCAACCTTTATTGAACCTTTCTGCTTAATCGCAAATTATAGTTTTGGAGCCGGACGAGGTATCTCAATCTGGTCTGTTACTCGACAGTAATTACTGCCCCGCAGAAGTCCAATCGGCTTGAGTTCGGCAATCTCAATATGGAGATCATCCGAAACAATTGCTTCATTTACATGGATATGGACAATTTCGCCGATAACCACACTTCCATTGCCAGCTTGTTGACCTACTTCGTAGATATGCACCACTCTACATTCATAGTTAATCGGACTTTCTGCTACGCGGGGTGGTTTGACATGGACAGAAGGAAGAGCGGTTAGACCGGCAAGCTCAAACTCATTCTCGGTTGGGGGGAGTTCCGTGGCAGAGGTATTCATGGCTTGAGCTAACGATTCGGTCACAATATTGACCACAAACTCGCCAGTTGTTTTGACATTGGTTAGGGTATCTTTGGGGAGTTTGGTTTGCCTCCGAATCCCCGGACAAAATAGGACATGAGGTGGGTTGGGGCAGACAATATTAAAGAAGGAAAATGGAGCCAGATTAATATGACCAGCCTCATCAATGGAAGAAATCCATCCAATCGGACGAGGCATAATTGTACTGGTCATTAGTTTGTGTAGTTCTTTGGTTGATAGATTTTTTGGGGAGAGTTCCATAATACACCTGACATTAGGTAAGATTTTATTTTTGAGTTACAACTGCGGAGGAAGCCGGTCTAAATCAAACAGGTCGGTCACACGACAGTAACCACTACTCATCAGGCGACCAACAGGTTGGAGTTTGCTGAGGTCGATATAGAAATTATCCGAAATAATCTCATCGTTTACATGGATATGGATAATCTCACCGACTACAATTGTACCATTGCCGGGCTGTTGGCCGACTTCATAAATATGCACAACCCGACACTCGTAGCTGACCGGACTTTCGGCTACGCGGGGCGGTTTGACATGGACGGAGGGAACAGCCGTTAGACCAGCAAACTCAAACTCATCTACAGAGGCGGGGAGTTCGGTCGCGGTAGCGTTCATGGCTTCGGCTAGTGCTTCGGTGACAATGTTAACCACAAATTCTCCGGTGGCTTGTACATTGGTAAAACTATCTTTGGGGGCGTTGGTCGTGTCTCGAATTCCCGGACAGAACAGAACATGGGGTGGATTCGCACAAACTCCGTTAAAAAAGGAGAATGGAGCCAGATTGGCTTGTCCAGCTTCATTTACCGAGGAAATCCAGCCGATGGGACGAGGTACAATGGTTCCAGTTAATAGTTTGTATAACTCTTTGGTTGATAAATCTTGCGGGGAAAGTTCCATAAAAATTAGTTAATCCTGTCGAAACAGAGTTTCTATTGCAAAGGTGTTTCCAATCTGGAGATTGGGAACGAGCAAAAAAGGAAATCAATTACAAGTCTAACAAATCACTCGTGCCGAACTTGTCACGTAAAAAGCGACCATGTGCCATGATACGTTGGGTATCGTTTTGATAAAAATCCTCGACCATACCTTGCATCTCTTCATCGAGCAGTTCTAGTTGGCTCAGTAGGAGTTCGTGCGGTGTTTTGCCATTGCGGAGCTTTTTGTTGGTGGCAAAATCGGGGGGTAAGCGTAGATAGTTGTCAATTGTTTCGGGCAAGTATGATTGAGCAATCTGCCGAATCATGAAGGTGTTTTGGTCGCTACTGCTGATGTTTTCCATTTGCGGTAAAATTGTCAGCAATGAGTTTTTTATATTGGTGATTTTGGCTCGAATATCAGTCGGAACTTTGACCGACACAGATAACACCCAAGCCTCAAGGTCATCAATCACCTCTTGAGCCTTAATCTCTTCGATCTCGGCCTGTTGCAGGGCTTGTAATTCGGGACTGTTATAGGCAACCCAAAAACTCCCTCCTAAAGCGAGTAGACCGCCAAAAGTTATGAAGAACACCCACCAAAATTGCCAAAAGACAAATGTGGCGATGAGTGTTACGGCGATGATGATCGCGTTAACGGGCCGCACAAACGCGGCTTGAATAGATTTTGTTGGCGTATGTTTTATTAAGTTATCTGACATGGTGGCTCGATTCTAGTTGATTCTGAGGAAGATGTCAATTTTATTGGCGTTTTTTATAGGTCTATGATACCATCATTAGCAATGTTCTAAGGAGGCGTTACGAGACATGAATCAGAACAAAATTATTTTCGGGATGATTATTGGTGTGGCCCTGTTGGTTATTACCGGACTATTTATTTTAGAATTGGTCGGGGCATTTGTGTTACCGACTCGAACCAGTAACGAGGCCACAATCGAAATTCTGGTGCCGAACGACGATACGGCCATTTATGAGTGGGTACAATCTGCGGCGCAGACATTTAATCAACAAGATGAAAAACAACAGGTGACAATCACGCGCCTGCGAGTTTCTGATACAGGGCAATTGGAAAAACAGTTGAATAGTACTCAAGCCGATGTCTGGCTGGCCGAGGCCGATTTTTGGCGTACCATGAGTAATAGCGACCCGTTTGCCGAGCAGGGTGATGCAATAGCCTACAGTCCATTGGTTTGGGTGGCCGTACAAAGTATTGTCACCGGCGAGGTGGATTGGCAAACCATGCATGATCTAGCTTTGAACGATTTTCAGTTTCAGGCCGCGCTACCGCCGATTGGTCAAATTGATCGTTTGGCCGCATGCTTATCAGCCACGGCCAGTTATCATGATCAGGCTGATTTAACCAGCACGTTAGCCAGCGATCGTGGCCTACAAACATGGTTTGACGAATTTTTGCAGGCTGTACCGAATCCACGCCAAAACCCGGCTGACCAGTTATCCAGTCGTCCGCCCAAGGTTGATGTGGGACTACTGCCTTATCATGATGCGAAGCCGTTTACCGAATCAACCTTTCAGCAGATTCCAGCCCGTTATCAGGTGGGGTTCAACTACCCTTACCTGATTCGAGAGGCGTGGAGTCATCTGTCACCTACTGAGAGCGCCAATCGGCAAGAGGTGGCGCAATCGTTCCATGATTTTCTGTTGAGTGATGGTCAACAGAACCGATTAGCAACCTATAATTTACAACCGGCATCCGCTGTATCTGGTCAAACTGTGACGGCGGATGGTCGGACGGTGCAAGCTTTAAAGTGGTGTTGGCAGTAAAAACGGCTCTCTAGGAGTTTCCGTGCAAAATTCCATTCGTAGTAAAATTCTCGCAGAGGCGCGGAGACGCAGAGTTTTTATGCTTTTCTCTGCGCCTTTGCGTCTCCGCGAGAGTATTTTTTTCTACTTAAAAAATCAAGAATTGTTTTGCACGGAATATCCCATAGAACCGTAAAAACAACAACGTGACCTATGCAAAAACCTATTTTGTTCGGTATTAAACAGTCAAACCGTGATTTCTCCAAAAAGGCAAGTTGGGGGAAAAATCAGTTTGATACAGTATGAGAACACTCGACTTATTTGCTGGTTGTGGGGGCATGTCACTCGGTTTCCAACATGCGGGATTCAAGGTTATCGCCGCGTTTGATAATTGGGAACCAGCCATAAAGGTGTACCGTCACAACTTTAACCACCCAATTTATAATTATGATTTGGCAACCTTGAATGGCAATTATGATCAATTCCGACAATATGAACCAGAGCTGATTATCGGAGGCCCACCTTGCCAAGATTTTTCATCGGCTGGGAAACGAGATGAAAAGTTAGGGCGCGCTGATTTAACAATTAATTTTGCCAAAATTGTGGTTAGCCTGCAACCGGCTTGGTTTGTGATGGAAAATGTAAATTTAGCCCAACGTAGCCAACGCTATCATCAAGCCATGCAGTTGTTTCGGCAACATGGTTATGGGTTGACTTTGCGAGTCTTAAATGCGGCCTATTATGGTGTGCCGCAAAATCGGAAACGTTGTTTTCTGGTCGGGCGATTAGGAGCTTATGATGAGTTTCTAGGAAGCTATCTCGATAAAAAGTTACTGTCGAGACCAATGACAGTGCGGCAATATTGGGATAAGATGGGTCAAACTTTGGATGTTGAGCATATATATCGCCATCCTCGCTCTTACCAACGACGAGGCATTTTTAGTATCGATGAACCAAGTCCTACGGTGCGAGGTGTTAACCGTCCTATCCCCAAAACCTATCAACGGCATAAAAATGATACTGCTAGTCCCACCGATATGGTACGCCCCTTAACAACCATTGAACGTAGTTATGTACAAACCTTCCCTCCTAACTTTGTCTTTACTGGCTCTAAAACAAATTTAGAACAGATGATTGGCAACGCTGTCCCTGTAAAACTAGCCGAGTTTGTAGCATCATGTATCAAACAATATGACCAACAACGATATTCAACCATTGATCAACTCCCCGTTGACCATGTACAACAACTCCCCTTGTTTGGGATATAATATCAAATAATAAGGTACGAATCAACTTAATGTAATCAAGTAAATGTGGTACGTGGAACGTAGTGCAGGTCAAAAATTATACACTACGCGCCACGTACCACCTGTAGAGCAAAAAATGATACTAAAACAAAGAATCTATCTATTTACCATTCTGTTTTTCCTAACAATTGTTGCCTGTGGCGATGATAACTCTAGCGTTGATGCACCGAGTAGCAACAAGCCCGATAACGCCATCGAAATAAGCATCATTTACGCCCCCGAAAGTGACGCTTATTTGCCTGAGGCGATTGCCGATTTTAACCAAAGTTATGTTGACGGTAAAAATCCTGTCACCGGACAGGCTCTCGGTAACGGAGAGCGTCCGATTTGGGTGACGGGTGAGCCGGGGTCATCGGGCAAGATTCATCAAGGGATTATCAATGCAATTTTGGCTCCCAATAATGCAAACGTCGTTAAACCGACAATTTTCTCCCCCTCGGTGAGCCATTGGTTATCGTTGGTCAACTATCAAACCGGGCAAAATATTTTTGATGTGGCTGATAGCCCGCCTACGGCCTTGGCTCCAGTGGTCATGGCGATTTGGGAAAGCCGCTTAAAGGCTCTGCAAGAGGCTAATGGCGGTCAACCCATCGGCTGGGAAGAGTTGATAGAGGTGCTGAATTCGGAGAATGGTTGGGCAGATTACGGTATTGAAGGAGATCGAAGTACCGTTTATTATGGACATACCGATCCTTATATCAGTTCGACGGCTCTTTCGACCCTGATTGCAGAGTTTTATGCTAGTACTCGCTACAACGCTGGTGAGGGTGAAGTGCGTCGCTTGGAGATGAGCCATGTTCAGAATGAAGCCGTACAAGAAGGAGTCCGTCAAATCGAATCTTTGATTCGGCACTATTCGGCTCGGACGACAGAGTTTAAAGAATATATCGCTCAAGGCCCTGATTATCTTGATTTTGTGGCTTTAGAAGAGAATGACCTAATCTACATCAATCAGGGAAAAACTCGTTACAAACCGCCAGAGCCGTTGGTAGCCCTATATCCCAAAGAAGGCACGTTTTGGCATGAGCATCCGTTCGCCGTGCCCAACACCGATTGGGTGACTGATGAACAGCGTGAGGCGGCCAAAATATTCACCGAATATATCCGCACAGAGTCGGTGCAGAAGAAAATTCTCGAAGCTGGATTCCGGCCTGTTAATGCCAATGTGCCGTTGGGCTACCCGATTACGACCGAGTTGGGCGTTGATCCTGACCAACCGGCCAACGTCCTCAACGTGCCTGACCCTGATGTGACCTCGGCGGTGCAGGATAGTTGGCAGTATGTTAAAAAACAGGGGGATGTACTGCTCGTGATTGATGTTTCTGGCTCAATGGAGGGGGATAAAATGACTGAAGCTCGCAACGCGGCCAACCTGTTTTTAGAGAGTATGCCTCGTCAAAATCAGGTCGGGTTGATGGCTTTTAGCGAACAACCCCAGATTATTGTGCCTCTTTCCTCAGTAGAATCATCCAGTAGCCAGATTAGCCAGCAGATTAACGCGCTTGAGGCGTATGGCGACACGGCCTTATATGATGCGATTATCGCCGCAGTGGATGAAATGACTCCGGCTGATGGGGTTGACGACGGGCGGATTAAGGCAATTTTGGTGTTGAGTGATGGTGAGGATACGGCTAGTCAAGCCAGCCTGAATGATGTTACTCGTAAGATAAATGAGGCCCGTACTGGTAAAACGCCGATTCTGGTTATTCCGGTGGCTTACGGAGCCGGAGCCGACATCTCGGCTCTAAACGGTATTGCTCGTGCTTCGGCGACTAAGGTGCAGTCTGGCGCTCCAGAGGATATTTTAGATCTGTTGACTTTGATTAGTAGCTATTTTTAAACTGCCGTTACTTAATATCCTCGGCGTACAACGAGTGATACATCGCACCGACTGTGGGTCGATTTATTGGCTAAAGCTAAAAAGGATGAAGCGTACGTTCAGGTACGATGTTTATCAGTGGCTGTGTTTACGAGGGGTCAGGGGTTTTTGATAGGGATTTAAGGCGGGCAAGGATTTAAGGAACCTTAAGGAAATGCATTGAAGAGGCGGAAGTAGTTGACAGGGGAGA
>JAUCGA010000118.1 GCA_030377865.1 Anaerolineales bacterium HSG25
TTTATCACTGATCCCATGTCTTGTTTCTCCTAGTGGCTAATTTGGCAAGATACTTCTCCTATATTTTGCTTTACTTTTGCCTATTCTCAAAATTAGCCTAAACTAAATTCTCCTGTCGGGCAGCAAACTGTTGGTTTAGTTTGGGCCATCTATCGAGAACTGTTTTGGGTCAGAACCTGTATTGACGCAATCCAAGGACTGTTCAGTTCTAATCTATATGGGCATAATCGTGACGCTACAAGCGTCACCTACAGTAATTTTGTCAGACATGAGGCCGTGGAGGTCACGCTTGTAGCGTGACAAGCATAGAGAACTGAACAACCCTACAATCCTTTTATACCCCGCAGAAATGGGCATCACCATGTTTGTAGCTTACAGTTTGATGATATTGGTCAGAAACAATTGGTTTTAGCATCTTCCGGCTTAATCAGACCCAACCAAGCCAAACCCAATCCCATACTCATCCGTCAGAGGGATGGGCAATCTTCCCTGCGCGGGGACTTCACCATACAATACTTGCAGTAGGCCCTGCATCATCACTTCGCTAAAGCCATAAGTGGCGAGATAGCTGGTCGAGATAGGCAGTCGCCACAAATCGTAGGGTAAGGCTATGGCAACGACGATAACCGGTTTATCTGTTGCGACGAGCGCCTCGACCAACATGGCTTGAGCGGAATATTTGGCAACGTTGGCGGTCAGTACAACGATTTTATCGGCTTGACCAGCTCGCCCGACAACCTGTTGAATCTGGGTGTCATTCGGCGAAAGTTTCACGTGAAACAATTGATGGTTTGCTGAAATGGGAAACATGGTCGATATGTCGCCAATCTCAGACGGTGTCACAAACAAGACCGATTCAGTGATGGTCAATGGAAGCAGATTCGCCTCATCGCGCACAACGGTTACTGAGCGGGAGGCAATGTCGAGCAGTTGGGCAGAATCGGGCAAGTCAGGTGGAGGCGGTTTCGACTCGAACTGTGTGGCCGATAAGAGGCCATAGTCAGCCTTAACCTGTAAGATACGTCGTACCGATTCGTCAATTCGAGGCATAGAGATTTGGCCTTGTTCGACCTGTTGTAAGAGATATTGATACACCTTAAAAGCCTCCTCAGAACGGTGATCTTTGTCCGCGCCAAACATGAGCATGTCGGCTCCAGCCTCAAGTGCCATTACCGCGGTTCGGGTTAGACCAAAGGTTTTTTCCACCGCGTCCATGCCGATGGAATCGGTGGCGATAATGCCGCTGAACCCTAACTCCTCCCGTAATAACCCCGTCAAAATAGGTTTTGATAAGGTGGCCGGTAAACCCGGCGTATCATCAATGGCCGGAAAGGTGACATGGGCGGTCATGATGACCGGCACATCGGCCTGAATCGCGGCGCGAAAGGGAGCCAACTCAACCGCATCGAGTCGCTCCCGAGCATGGGGAATGGTCGGCAACGCCACATGCGAGTCAAGCGAGGTATCACCATGACCGGGAAAATGTTTGGCCGTAGCGACAATACCGTTGGCACGGTAGGCCTCGATTTGAGCCGCACCTAAGCAACCCACCAAATCAGGGTCAGCGCCAAAAGAACGCCAGCCGATAATCGGATTGAGCGGGTTGACGTTGACATCTAACACCGGCGCGAGGTTCATGTTGATACCCACGCTCCGTAACTCGGTGGCAATGAACGCCGCCGCCAACGCCGCGTCGTCTGCCGAGTGGGTTGCCCCCAAAGCCATGTGACTAATCAGCGAGGGAAAGCCATTATCAGGAGTCAAGCGAGCTACCGGCCATGCTTCTTGGTCAACTGCAATAAATAGGGGGATTTGTGCGCCGGTACTAAGGGCGAGTTGTTGCGCCTCAGTAGTCAAACGGCGCAATTGTTTGGGGGATTCAATATTTGGGCCAAACAAAATAATCGTCCCCACATGTGCCTGTTCGATATGGGTATCTAAGCCAAACGTAAGGTCGGTGCCTTCAAAAAAAACGGCGAAGAGTTGCCCTACTTTCTCCGATGTGGTCATGTTGGTTAAGATTGTCTCAATCGGATTGGGTGTTGGCGTGGGTGACGGTGGGGCTGTGGTTGGTGAGACCGTCGGTACAGGTAAAGATGTCGGGCGTGTCGTTGGTGTGCGGGTCGGTATGACTAATTGAACGGTTGAGATAGCAGTATAGGTTGGGAAAACAGTCACTGTCGGTGAGGCTGTTTCTACCGATAAAGACGCACAAGCGACACAAAAAAAGTAGACAAGTAAAAGGATGGTAACTAATCGCATACAGATTAGGCTATCAATGCCACAGTGACCGCGTTGTAGGTTGGGGGAGGGGCTTGGGGGTTCAAGAATAACCAACGTAACAACTGCTGGTAAAAGGCAAACAGTGGGATTTGTTCAGCAACTTGAGTGCGTACCTGTTCACGGTTGCTCTTGAAGCTAGTGTGACTCTCTTTGGTCAGATACTCCCGCTCACGCAAAAAGTTACGCAAGGGTTGGATCTGAATCTCAAACATTTTTCCCGACCAGCGCACCACCGACTTAATCGCCTCCCAACCGCTATTTTTGGCATTGTTGCCAGTCATATAATCCTTAACCTCGATGAAATCAAGGCGTTGGTTACAAATATCGGGAGCTAAATTAACCTGCATCAGCGCCTCATCAGACCAAACTAAACGCTGTAAACCCCTTTGTAACCGAGATACATTCACCCCATGCCCTACAATCAGCTTTATCCCAAAAATATCTTTAACATACCGACTTAGATGACGCAGTTTTTTGTCCCGCACAACCAAACTATCCAAATCAAATATTTCATCAACCACCTTATTCCAAATCTCCTCTTCCGCTTTTATGCGGGTAATCAGGCGATGAATATTATATTCGTTCGGTTCGGTCGGTTGATAATCGACCACATTGGCGATCAAACTAGCTTTGCTCCAATCTTCACCATCAAAAAACTGGAGTTTACTTAATTGTCGCGTCCCTAAGTCGATATCGGTGGTTGTATACAGATCCTCCTCAAATAAATCTTGGCTGATGGTGAAACGTTCTTTCGTGGTGTCAACTTCACCAATAACCACACTACGAAGCATGTATGAGGAAATGAATGAGCCGCATAACAGTTGGGACAGTCGATGAAGCATCCTCTCTCCTTGTCGAATCATGTTGGCGAACGCAACTCGTACCTGCTCCAAATGAGATCGTGAAAATGTGATTTCACATGACGCGGTGGGGGTTTCCATCAGTTCGTCACGAAGTTTTTGTAACTGCATCACCAGTTGATTCAGTTGCGGTTCACGGGTCGCCATCCACAAGGGTGAACTTATATCAGCGTAATCAGAATGGTC
This sequence comes from Anaerolineales bacterium HSG25, assembly GCA_030377865.1. GTDB lineage: Bacteria > Chloroflexota > Anaerolineae > 4572-78 > J111 > JAUCGB01. The sequence goes on from JAUCGA010000118.1 coordinate 3,330, forward strand.
TTCTTCTTGTACTTCTGGTAGACATCCTTCGTTAATAAAAAGAGATGGTTCTGGTAAAGTAGGGAACATCCATCTTTTTGAAACTTGTGCAATCATTATATCTCCACTTAAGTTTTTTGGGCTCTTTGGGGCTTTCCGTGCAAAGGTCATGATTGTGTCATCATCTTCCCGCAAGTTTAAAACTTGCGGGAAGATTGCCCCATCAAAGTATCTAATTTAGGACACAATTTCGAGTTGCACGGAATCTACCAGAGAACCGTTTTTTGTATCCACAGGCTCAGTACCCGACATGCTGATTAAATAAAAAATTTTTCGACAGGATTAACAGGATTGACAGGATTTTTTGCCTTTAATCTTGTTAATTCTGTCAGATATTCTTTTGTGTTTAGTTGAGGCTAAAAAACCTTGTCGGGTAACAAGTACACAGGTCAATCGTTCTATATCATAAAACGTAGACGAGCCATGAAATCACCAACCTCTTTGAGCTTACGCTCACTCGCCTCATCACCTCTAGTATGATATTGCTCTACTAATCGCTCCAGTTCAGTAAAAAAAACACCGTCACACTGGCTAACGTTATTGCTAATTATCCGTTGTAACTCGTCCTTATCTTTGGCTTGTACAATTTTACGGAGTAGTATTTGAGCCGCTTGGTAGGTCATTGTTTTCTATCCTTATATCATTTTGTCGTACTTCGTTATGAATTACCCCATCGAGCATGTGAATCGTGCGGTCTGAAAAGTCAGCCATGCGTGGGTCGTGGGTAACGAAGATTACGGTTTTGTATTGGGTCTGATTCAGTTCGCGGATGAGGGTCATCACCTCAAATCCTGTTTTTGAATCAAGGTCGCCGGTCATCTCATCGCCAATGATAATGGGCGGGTCGTTGGCTAAGGCACGGGCAACCGCAACCCGCTGTTGCTGACCACCAGACAACTCACTTGGATAATGATCCATACGATCCCCCAAGCCAACCTGCTCTAACAACATCTTAACCCGCGCCCGTCTCGCCTTGCGTTTCAACTTACCTTGTAATACAATTGGAGCTTCAATATTTTCAAACGCAGTAAAATTACTGAGCAAGTTAAAGGTCTGAAAAATAAATCCCAATTTTTGTAGGCGCAATCGAGCCATTTCTTCTTCACTCATGGCGACCACATTCTGCCCATCAATGCTAATATGGCCGCGCCCGGGTTCGTCAAGACCGCCCAAAAGGTTGAGTAGGGTCGTTTTACCAGAACCACTCGGCCCCATCAAACAGATCATTTCACCACGGGTAACGTTCAGCGAGACCCCGCGCAAGGCAGAAACAGCCTCCTTACCCATCAAATAGCTTTTATGTATATTTTCTACATGAATAATAAATTCTGACATAGTTTCTCGCATGGACAATTGTCCTGTATACAGTTATTTTACAGTTTGCTATAATAACACAAAAGGTTAACGCCCACTTAGGAACGAGTCCTAAATAAGTTGCACGTTTTCACATAAGAATGAATTCTTATGCTGATACGAGAAACCTGCTTAAGCAGGTTTTCCGTTTAAGACGCTGATTTCAATCAGCGGCCTTATGCACAAGTTAAAAAAACCTCATTCATTAGGAACGGGTCCTAAATAAGTTGGCGTTTCGATTCATTACCTGCCTTACCAAAGTGTCGGGTAAACAAGATAAAGGATATGATACCATGACAAACAAGATTCTGGTTGTTGAAGATGAAGATATGCTTCAAGAATTGGTGATTTATGAACTAGATAACGAAGGATACCAGACCCTTGGAGCATCTGATGGTCAGTGTGCGCTCCAGATTGTTGATACGAACAAGGATATAGATTTGATTCTGCTCGATGTACAGTTACCCAAACTCGATGGGTTTGAGGTGGCAAAACGAGTTAAAGCCGATAAGGATACTGAGCATATCCCGATTATTTTTTTAACTGCCCGTACTACCTTAACCGACAAAATGACCGGATTCGGGGTTGGCGGCACCGATTATCTGACCAAACCATTTAGTATGGCAGAACTTAAGGCACGTGTCAAGGCTACCATAGAACGTGGAGAAATTGAGCGAAGGCAGGCAGAGCGTAATCTAAAGGCCTACAAAGAACAACTGTCGCAAAACATGAGCCATGAACTATTAACTCCTATGGCAAAAATTTTAAATAGTTTGGACGTTATTGATAATATTGCCAAACAAGAAAATCTGCCTCAATTCGACTCAAGCATTACTATTGCCCGAAGTGGCGCGCATCAGATGCGTTGGTTGATAGAAGATTTACTGACCCTAAATCGTGTCGATAATGACAGTATCATGCCATTTCGTCAATCTGTTCTATTAGCCCCCATTATAACGACTCTAACAGAACAGTTAAAAAACAGTTATCGGCATGACGCGCTCACGATTGAGGTCGATATGCCTGCCGAACAACAAGTCAACATCAACCGCCGCCACCTTAACCATATTCTTTACCATCTTTTAGACAACGCCTGCAAATTTAGCCCTAAACGTGGTATTATAAATGTTAAAGTTACCTCCGTTGGAAAAATGGGCGTAATGATTGAAGTTGAAGACCACGGTATTGGTATAGAGAGTGATTACCATGAAAAGATATTTGGCCGGTTTTATCAGGTTGACATGTCCGTTACGCGGCCTCAAGATGGCTTAGGGGTTGGACTGCATATTGCCCGTGTTTTGGCTCATCTATATAATGGCGATATTATATTACGCAGTGTTCATAATCGCGGTACGATTGTCTGCTTTAGTTTACCCGATGTTAGCCCTGAGTGGTAATAGTTTTTGAAAATTCATCCAACCTAGTACACTGTTAGGCAGACGGAAGAAATAAAACATCCCAATTGAGGAGTCAGCACCCGCGGTGCGGCACGACGCGTGCCTACTCCACGGGACAATTATTTTTTTCACGTGCCGTAATTAAGTAAGGCATGATTTTCGATCATTCAGACTACTGTATTATTAGGTTTTTTATTCTATTATCCTTGAGATTCTGCTCTAAACCAGCCATAAAAGAGCAGAATCTCAAGGATAATAGAATTTTTACAACAACCGCAAAATCCCACATAATTTACTTTACACTGTACTAAGTAGTTTTCAGAACTAACTTGTTAAAAACAGGAGTGTCAAAATTGTATTTTGACAGCAAGAATGGAATTCTTGCACTCTGGGAAAAGTGACAACTTAGAAATGAAAGTTACTTAGGAATAAGTCCTAAATAAGTTGCGCGCTCCAGAGTGGTTCACTCTTAGAGATTGAACCACTCTCATGGCAAACTGCACAAGTTAATTAATCCCGATTCCATGTTGTCTCCGGCAAAAGCAAGATGCTTTTGCACTCCTTTGTTGCCGAGCAACTCTAATGAGCCGTCTCCAACCATAAGCGCTGTCCATCCGTAATCAGTTCAATCGTTCCTCGCTCGTCGGTTCGTAAAACGACTATACCACGAGCCGCATACCGTTCTAACACCTCTGGGCGTGGATGCCCAAACCTGTTATCAGACCCCACCTGAATCACCACTATCCGTGGCTCAACCGCCTCCAAAAATGGCTCGCTTGATGAGGTAAAACTACCATGATGCGGACTCTTCAAGACTGTCGCTGAAAGTGGCGCGTCTCCCCAGAGCAATTTCTGCTCCACCTCCTGCTCAATATCACCCGTTAACAAAAAACTCACGGTACCCATCTCCAAACGTAAAACAATCGAATGTTGATTCGGGGCACTCTCCCCCGCGCTGGCTTGACCCGGATTGAGAATCGTGGCTGTCACCCCTTGCCCTAACGACAACACCTGCCCGGCCTGCCCTACCGTTGGCTTGAGTTGGTGCGTCTCTAGTTGAGTCTGCCAAGCTCGATAAAGCGCCGAATCGCCCACCACATCTGTCTCCAAAACCTGCTCGACAGTGTAACGGTCTAACAAATCAACCAAGCCACCTAGATGATCCATGTCAGAATGGGTGCTAATCAGCAGGTCGAGCGATTTATCCCAAAACGGCAATTCCTGCCCCAAGCGCCAATTGAGCATGGTCGCCGAAGGGCCACCATCAATCAACATCTGCCGCCCATCGGGGAGCGTGACCAGAATCGCATCCCCCTGCCCCACATCCAAAAAGGCCACATGCAGATAACCGTCCGGCATGGATAGAACGACCAGCCAAATCAGCAGGGCAATGGTTAGCGTACCGCCCAACATCAACCGTGTTTTGAGCGATCCAATCGTCGGCAAATGGAAACGACCAGACATCGGTACATCATCGCTTGGACGCTTGAGCCACCACACGCCGCCAGCAATGGTTAAATAGAGTATCAGCATAAGCCATACAGGTAAGCGGCCCACATCAAGCGAGGCGTAAGGCCATAAAGCCGTTGTTTCGACAATCCAAACCGTCCAAGCCAAGGGCAACCAGACCAGTCCGCCAAGCAGTTGACCGAGCGGCAACCACAGCATGCCCGTACCCGTTGCCAGCGCGCCCAACAGCATAATCGGCGGTTGAGCGGGTAAAATCAGCAGGTTGGTCAACAGGGAGACGAGCGAGAATCTGCCAAAATGGTAGACGATGAGCGGGCCAGTGATGATTTGGGCGGCGAGGGTGATGAGCAGGAGTTCGCTCAACAGAGCCATAGTCAGGCCGAGCCGTCGCCAGTGTAAGCGACGGCGTAGCAGGCGAAATGTGTTTTCTTGCAGGGGCGGAACCAGTACAATCAGTCCCATCGTGGCTAAAAAACTAAGCTGAAAGCCAACATCCCACACGATGAGCGGGTTGAAGAGCGTGAGCGCGATGGCCGCGGCAAACAGGGTGTTAAGCGCCATGCCGGGGCGACCAATCCATATCGAAAAGACCCACAACCCGCCCATGAGCGCGGCTCGACTGACCGCCGCATCCGCCCCGACCAGCAAGGTATATAGCACGATGCCAACCATTGCGATGAGGGGCGCGTGTCGTTTGCCGAACAGATATTGCCCTAGCAAAAGCAGAATTGCGGCCACCAAGGCAATGTTACTGCCAGAGATAACGATGATATGTGACGTGCCGGTTAGGTTGAACAGGTCGTACAGGTCACGGGGGATGCCAGTTTCAATGCCGAGCAGAATCCCGTTTAGTAATGAAGCTTGGGGTTCGGGCAAAATCTGGTTGATGGTCTGCGAGGCGCGGCGTTTGAAGGCGTACATGCTGGCCCAAAACGGATTGGCCTGCTCTGCCGCTAATAACTCGACGCGGGGACGGTGCATCATGGCATGGATGCCAAATCGAGCTAGGTAATCTTTGTAGGAGAAATCCTCAAATTCGGGCGGGGTTTCTATTTGACCATGCAGAGCCAGTTTGTCGCCGTAGAACCGTTCGGGGTAGCGGGGAGCGCGGACGAGGAGTAGCCCTTCGGTAGGCTTAGCCCTCCCCCTAACCCCCTCCCAAAGGGAGGGGGAACTGGCTTCCCCCCTTGCAGGGGGGACTGAGGGGGGTAGAGTGTTACTCACACCCGCATCTTCATTCATGGCTTCTTTTAACCTAATGACCTTGGACAGATCATCAAACTGAATCGACTCCACCCATACCCGCAGATTGATGTGATAGTCGCGCATGTCCGGCTCATCAACCACCGTGCCGACGACTGTCACCCAATCGGGCTGATCATTGTAGTAGGCAATATAATTCTGGTCGATGGTCGGTTGGAAGGTGTTGAGCCACAAACCGCCCAAACAAAGAGCCAAACCAAACATGGCACTCTGCTTGATTCGTGGCTCATGCCGATACAGAATCATGGCTGACAGCGCGGGCAGAACCAAGCTAACAAACAAAACATTGGGAACATGTAGGCTATCAGCCAAAATAATACCCAACAGCCAAGCAATACCAAACCAGATTAGGGGAGTCATGGGGTCATGGGGGTAAAAGGAGTGCAAAAGCATGTTGCTTTTGCTTGGCGGTATAACTGGCAAAAGCAACATGCTTTTGCACTCCTCGCAACGCAGTATAAACGATTGACCAGCCCCTCGCAAACCAACAAAAAAACGCCGAAAAAGGAACTCCCTTTCAGCGTTTGTAGAAAAAAGCTCACCGTTGAAGTTGGCCTTCAATACCAGACATGGTATCATTTAGGCCATGAACTCCGTAAAAAACCATTCATCTATCTTTCATAAATTCGGTGGTTACTATCTAATTCCTCACGAACTCCTGCATGTGTTGGCCTATCGGATTATTGGCAAGCGGTGTGCCTATCAATGGGGCGCTTGGAAGGTGACTTCGTTGCAACCCAAAACTCGACGGGAGAAACTGTTTGTCCTGTTATTCCCATTTGCCGTCTGTTGGGGGTTAGGCACTGTCTTTGCGATATTGTGGATATTATCGCCCTTTTTTATTGACATTCCGTTTGATCGATACTTTATTGACGGCCCGACATGGCATTTTGGTTTTTTTATTTTGTCGGCGATATTCTTTCTATATGGTCATACGTCGGGCAAAGATTTGCTTGACGCTTATGGTTGGCTATTTATCTATGAAGCGGAATACGATGCCCCAAAACCACGACACCAAGCCGATAATAAAGATCGTTCCGGGCAAGAGCCATAAACAGCCAACTCGCCAGTCTCCATCCTCATCCCGCTGTGGCCCGACAAAAAACATGCGGTCTCCTCGTGGGGTGCTAATCAGTCCTTTGAGCAATACCATACCAATAATAAGGTTGAGCGAGCCACACATGAGGCCAAGTTGATATGGTATCCCCGCAAATTCAAACGATGCTCCCACAACATACCCGCTTACACCCCAAAATAGTCCTAAAACCAAAATATGTTTCAAGATGTTTAGATAATCGTTTGGGTCATTGGGTCTATTCATACCTCACTCCTTGGATGTACTGAATCTGCCAAAAGCTGTAATGGTCAGCTTGATGGAGTGCAACGGGTTTAGCCGTTGCCAAAAGCAATGGCTGAACCCATTGCACTCCAACACCATCTTGATGACCACAGAATCTGACAAAAGCAACCTGCTTTTGCACTCCTCGCAACGCAGTATAAACGATTGACCAGCCCCTCGCAAACCCAACTCATGTACCAAAATTTACCAACGTGCAAATTTCTCCCTTTGCCGAGAATCTGGTAGAATCGAAGCTCTAAAAATAACTTGCTACCCGACAAGAAATTTAGCTTAGATTAATTATAAAATAATATTTGACAGGATTAACAGAATTAACAAGATTAAAAACAAAAAATCCTGT
>JAUCGA010000119.1 GCA_030377865.1 Anaerolineales bacterium HSG25
CACTACTCCAACTTCCTCATTTAGCTGTTCTTTCGGTATTTCTCCTAACTTAACCCATTCTACTGATTTGATAGCCGGTATTTACCAAGTTTCACCCTTGCCACAAAAAAGTATTCTTCGGGGCTGTGGTAATAACGAGGCGCACGGTCAGAGCCATCAAAAAAGTAATCCTGCGCGCTAATTCGTTCTTCCTCATCAGTTTCAATGCCCTTGTATTTTTTGTACCGTTGCCACAACAGCTCTGGCGAAGGAAAGGCATCCAACGGGAGCGCCTTTTCGATAACTCCATCGGTGCAAGTACGGTCATGCTCGTAAAAACCGTCACCATTGCTACTGTACACCGAGGGTATATCCAATATTTCAGCATAATTCAACGCTTGCTGAATCCCTGCTCGCATGGAATGATTGTTGTCTTTAGCTTCAATCACTGCGATGGGGATATTCGGCTTGTAATACAAAATATAGTCGGCTCGTTTCCGTTTACCTCTGGTACTCATATTACCCTTGACAAAAATACGCCCATCGGTAAAACTCACCTCTTCCCGAATTTGGGTCAACCGATTCCAGCCCGCCTGCTCCAAAGCCGGTTGGATATATTTTGTACAGATGTCTCGTTCTGATAACTCTTTTTTAGAAATCATGGTGAACGTCTCCCAAGGTCAATCCAGAGTGGTTCAATCTTAAAGAATGAACCACTCTCCGCATGATCAATTTGAGTCTAATTCAGAGAGGTTCAATCTTTGAGATTGAACCACTCTCTATTTTCTGCTTTCCACTTTGAGCCATCAATTATAACACACCCCTATCAAGACGCAACGAGATAAGGAATGGGCTAAATAAATTGCGCGCTCCAGAGATGTTCAATCTTAAAGATTGAACATCTCTCATGATGAACTGCACAATGACATTTTTTTGATAAATTTTGCACCACTGCTAAATTACTGTTTTGAGCAGAGTTTAGTATACTATAGTCACTGTATCTAAGGAATAAGGTCTAAATAAGTTGCGCGCTCGATAGAGGTTCAATCTTAAAGATTGAACCTCTATCATGATGAACTGCACAAGTTAATTAATCTCGATTCCTAAAAAAATTCAGCTATTTGAAATTATTCAACACAGGAGAATATTATGGGAAAAACAACTGTATCAGCTAACTGGACAGGCGAAAAGCTATACTATATTGGAACCGATACCAAAGGAAACCAAGTTAGTATGGGCGGTAGGAATGTTTCACCCGGTCAAATGTTATTATTAGGCGCGGCCGGTTGCATGGGCATGGATGTGGTACATGTACTTCGTAAAAAACGACAAGATGTTACGGATGTACAGGTTCAAGTCACGGGATATCAACCAGATGAATATCCAAAACCGTATCAAACCGTTGAGATCAATTTTACGATTAAGGGAAACGATCTCAAACCAAATGCGGTTGAACGAGCTATCGAGCTTTCAAAAAACACTTACTGTGTGGTTGGACAAACTTTGAAAAATCCGGTTGAACTAAAAACCTCCTACACAATCGAGAGTGCGTAAATAGTTTGAGTGTGCTCCAGAGAGATTCAATCTCTAAGGTAAATATTCAGTGAATTCGCCAGAAAGAACGTCAGAAACCCGATTTCTTTGAGAAATCGGGTTTCTAGGGCAGTTTTACTGAACTTTTACTCTCTAAGATTGAACCTCTCATGACGAACTGCACAAGTTAATGTTTCGCATAATCACTTTAGGCTAATTATAGAAAAATATCTGACAGGATTAACAGAATTGACAGGATTAAAAGCAAAAAATCCTGTCAATTCTGTTAATCCTGTCGAAAAAATCTTTTTCTAATCAGGATGTCGGGTACCAAGTAGGCCAATAAAAAAGGGGAGTAGTCTGTATAAGACCGCTCCCCTTTACCATAAATTAAATTATTTTACGCTGGTGAACTCAGAAGAACCTGACTACTCCAGCGTCGAGCCATAAACAACCCTGCAACCGAAACCATAAAACCAACCATAGCTGTCAAAACCAAAAACTCTCGTGATGGTGCTGGTGGAACTGCTGACGGATTTTGTTGTTCTTTCATAGCCGCTAATAATTCCACTTTTAATCGCTGACGAAATTGAGATTGTGGTACAGTTGGTTGGAGCAGTGTTTGCAACATTGCCACTAACTGTACAAAATAACGATCGGTTTCTATATCATCAGGTATCACTTCAAGCGACTTTGTTTCTGCGGTCTTAGTATCTGCCACTGTTTCAGTATCGTCTACAACCGCTTCAAGTGTCGGTGATAATATCACAGGTTGAATAGTTCTATCTTCCATCATAACCCCCTTCGGCTAATCATTTTCTTTAGGTTTCTGAACCAACTCATCTTCCGTTAATAGCTTTCTCAAAGAGATTAAGGTGCGATGATAGAGCGACTTAACTGCACTTTCAGTTCGCCCCATTGTCTGCCCGATTTCAGTGTTTGACATACGCTCAACAAACTTAAACACCAACAAATCTTGCCGTTCCGACGGTAATTTGCGTACCGCGGCCAATAATATCTCTTGTTGATTGGCTAACTCGGCCATCTGTTGCGGATTGCTCGTTTGCCCCGCAGGTAACGCAAGTTTGTCTATGTCTATCGTTTGACGATGGCCTTTACTTTGGTCTCGATGCCAATTAGCAACGAGATTATGGGCAATTCGGAAGAGCCAAGCCGAAAAAGGAACACCTTTGTCACTATAACGATGAATGTTGTCCAACGCACGATGGAATACTTTTGCGGTTAAATCCTCAGCATCTTGACGATTGCCGGTTCGGTTAAATACATAACTATATATTTTATCAATATATAGCTCATAAAGTGTCCCAAAAGCCTCAACATCGTGCTTGGCTTTCTCTACCAACTTTTTTTCGTTAATATCAACCGCCATCAAAACCGTGGCTGTCTATATATATATAACACCTCATTAGGGTATAAGTTGCACTGTATCAATGTTTAAGAAATGAGTATTTGTTAAACTGAACATGTTATAGATGTTCAGATAAACATTTTCAGTTGTCACCTTCCTGCAAGTTTTGAACTTGCGGAAAGGTTGGTCTTGAATTGAAAATCATTATCTGAAAGACTGTAGCCTATCGGCAAACAGTCAACATGTGAATAGTTACGACCAGTTTAAGAAAGACCTTACATCTCTCAACATGTGAGACAAACCCAAACTTGGTGACTGAAATATATAAATATTGCAGCAGGAAAAAAGACCTTGAAGATTTCTGCAACCACGCTTCAAAGATAACAACCGTCATCATATCCACAATTAAAGTTACAGTGGTAAACCTTCAAGGTCTATAGATTTAATACTATTTTGAATCCTGCTTATCGTCAGAAAATTCTTTATTACTGACAAAACAACTAAACAGCCGCAATCTCTTGTTGTAATTGGAGCGTATTTATTGCATCCTTTAAAAAAGAAGAGAGCTTATTGATACTTTCATCACTAAGCTCGGTAATTTGTTTCTGAAAATCTTGGGTGTGCGCCATGATTTTATCCGTTAGTTTGGCATCGTTAACATCGCTCGATAACACAGAAGCAAGACTCAAGCCAGCTAACGCACCCAGTCCAACTGGTCCATTGGTATTAATAGTTTGTAATGCCGGTGACAAATTCTGGTCTGGCATGTGTTCTATATTCAATAACATCACCGGAATCAATCCCGCACAATAGTTTAGCGGTGTTTTGCTATCAGGCAAGTTTGTCAGGGACTCACGCAGAGCCTCTACTGGTGACATCTCACGTGTAGTTACTAATCGTTTCAAAATTCGCTCTTTTACCCGTTGCCAATCGCCACTATATCGCATCTCTTCTTTGAGTTGCGTTAAAAATTGCGCCGCTTTATTAGTCGGGTAAAATACTACCTGCGAACGACCTGGACCTGCTTGTTCATTATTCAATACATAGTCCGAAGCCGCTACACCCTTTTCCTCTAAAACCTTTAACATATCATACGCTGAAAATTTGTTAACGCCCAAATTTTCAGCTACCATTGAGTAATGTACTGGACCCTTACGCTCACGGTAAAGATCAAAAAGTTTGTCTAAAAATGTCTGTTGTCTTGGAGTTAATTTTAACATTATCCGTCCCTTTTTACCTAAAAAACAAAATTTCTTGCTAATACACTTTAACAATATCAACAACATACAACAGTATATCACACAGTTAAATCGGTGTCCAGTATTAGTTGTTACAAATAACCAATTTTTGCATTGTTTTGTCAATAATCATGAGGAGGATATTCTTAAATATGTTTAATAATGATAAAAGTAACCGTCGCCGAGTGGTCGTAACCGGCTTAGGAATAGTAAGCCCGTTGGGTAACGACCTTGAATCGAATTGGCAAGGATTGATTGCTGGAGTTTGTGGTGTTGCTCCGATTACTAAATTTGACACCTCAGACTTTCCTTGTACAGTGGCCGCCGAGGTAAAAGAGTTTAACCCTCTTGACTATCTGTCCCGTCGAGATGCCAGACGCATGCCCTCGGTATTACACTATGCCGTAGCCGCGGCACAACAGGCCATTACGCAGGCTCAACTTGATATAGCACAAGAAGATCCAACCCGAATTGGTGTCGAAGTAGGCAGTGGTTTAGGAGCGGTGAGTGTATCTGAAGAGCAACGATTACGTCTCGATAACATGGGGTACAAAAAATTACAACCGGCTACCGTACCAGCCATGTTGATTAGCATGCCCGCTAGTTTCATCTCGATCCATTTTGGTTTGCGTGGGCCAGTTAACGTCCCCGTCTCTGCCTGTGCAACGGGCATATCAGGCATTGGTGAAGGTATGCGCCGTATTGTGTGGGGTGATGCCGATGTTATGCTCGTTGGTGGCACAGATAGCTGTATTACTCGGTTGGTGATATCAGCCTTTAGCCGCATGACGGCTCTAACCGGACGAAGTGCTACTCCCGAGCGCTGTATTACGCCCTTTGATGCAGAGCGTGATGGAACCGTAATTGGCGAGGGTGCGGGCGTATTAGCATTAGAATCCCTTGAGCATGCCCAAGCACGTAATGCCACGATTTTAGCCGAGGTCAAAGGGTACGGTATGAGCAGTGATGCTTATCATATCTCCTCACCTCGCCAAGACGGAGAGGGCGCGGCCAGAGCTATGCGTAATGCCCTGAACGACTCGAATCTGTCCCCTGATACGATCAGTTACATCGCCGCCCACGGCACCGGAACTCAGATGAATGATGCCATCGAGACCAAGGCTATTAAGCATGTCTTTAGAAAGACAGCATACAATATCCCCATAAGCTCAATAAAAGGCATGACCGGACATACTTTAGGCGCGGCAGGGGCTATTGGTGCCGTCGCTACAATTAAGGCCATGCAAGAGGGTACCGTTCCCCCTACGATTGGTCTACACACCCCAGATCCGGCCTGCGACTTGGATTATGTGCCCAATAAAGCTCGTAATATTGAGCTAAATACGGCCTTAGTTAATGGTTTTGGCTTCGGTGGGCAAAACGCCAGCATTGTCCTACAAAAATGGAATGGCGCATGATGTTGAAAATGGCGCGTTGGCAGACAGCCAACATGTCGACTGGAAGCCGACGCGCCATTTTCCTGATCGTTGCGATTATGTAATCGCAACGGGTATTTGGCAGGTAGCGCGAAGCCTCCTTGAAGGAGGATACACCCACCCGTTACCCTCATGGAAATTTTTTCTCTAATACCAAAGAAGCCCATCGGATAATCCGATAGGCTCATAAATGATTTTTTGCCCCCGAAATGCGTCATAAGGATTATGCAGGGTGGAATGAAATGGTAAATGGTAAATGGTAAACGGTGAATGGTAAATTACGTTTGTCGCCAAGAGTGGTTTGAATACTGGCATTGAAAATACACGACAAAGTTGACCATATTTATCCGTAATGCCGCTCATTCACCATTTATAATTCACCATTTACCATTTATAATTTTGATGTTTGTATGTAGATGCATGGAAAATCATTTATGGGGCTTCTTTTTCATGCTAGAGCAACAAACGTCTACAGCGAAGCAACTGCCAATGCTACCTGACGACGCACACTTGGCGAGTTAAATTCATCCCATACTGTGGGGAAAGAATCAACCAAATCTTTACCCGTAGCAATATTATGCTTAAGGTAGACTCGTACCGCCCTCGGCTTTTTCTTGTCCGCTGAGGGAAGATCATCTCGATAAAATTTCCAGTTTTTCAAGAATTCGTCCAATAAATCGGTAGCAACACTGGCATCGTTCAAATCACCAAGATGGTCTTGAATAAGTTTTAACTGTTTAATGACCGACTCACCATCGTTACCCAGTAGTTCGCGGAAATATTCTAAGCCATACCGAAACCCCTTAAAACTAATACGAAGCTCATGCAAACGTTCTATCGATGGGGTATGGAGTAATGGGTCGTAGGCTCGGACGGCTTCGTACCGCTGATAGATCAAACTAGATACGACATGACGCAGTTGATACGGCACAGGTTGGTTCGTTAAAACAGCTTTGGCTCCTTTACCGGGAGTGTTGACGAACTTTTTGAATGCTTTCTTAAACTTAGCATAGCTCTTATGCTCTAGGTAGGCCAACATTTCCGCTCTAGCCTGTTCGCGGCGTTGTTGGCAATATTCAATTAAGGGTAATAACTCACCCTGTTCTGCCTCGTCAAGCGTTTGTTGATAAGCGGTCAACTTTTCCATAAATACATCAAGGTCGCGTACAGCTCCCAACATCTGAGCCGTGGCTTTTAATCCCTTTTGCAGAGGCTTTACATTTGCCTTGATGTAACTGTCACCAAATAGCTCAAATGCGGCTCGCATTCGTCGGGTAGCGACTCGCATGTCATGCAAGGATTCAGTATCCTCACCCAATCGAGTCCCAGCCTCATTATCGAGCATACGCTTAAAATGAAATTTGAGTATTTTACGCCCACCTTCAGCCAATGTATCAGTTGGATCCAGTCCAATTGTAGGTATTGCTTCAGGTGGAGTTGGCTCCGTCTCTACAATCGGAGCAGACTCTTCTGCTGGTTCAGGTGTTGAGGAATCGGTTTCTACATCTGTAACAACCTCTGTTTCCACCTCAGCCTCTGCATCAACTTCCTCAGGAGCTACTTCATCCGTGGTCGCTACTTCTTCATCCGTAGTCAGCATTTCTTCGTTCGCAGTCGCTACTTCTTCTACCTGCTCAACTGCCTCTGTTTGCGTTTCAGGGTCATCTTCCTCAGATTCGGGTGTTTGTGACATCTCCTCTAAAAAGGTTTTAGGGAAAATATTAAGTCGAACATCGCCAAATTTCTGTTGCCAGCGTTTGACCGTACGAGTGGTCAATTCAACCAACCGAGATATTTCCTCTAATGAGGCCGATTGATTGGTAATCAAAATAATAGTGGCTCGTTTGGCTAATAAATTGTTGTCACTCTTAGCGATACGTTCTAAGACAGCTTTTTCTTCAGCGGTCAGCATATCAAACATCAGGGTTTTCCTATGTATACTGAAAATAGAATGAGACCGAAACTTTTAGCTCGACATGGCTTTGACACTAGCTAGGAATGAGTATTAATTAACGTGTGCAGTTGGCGCGTTGGCTTCCAGTCAAACGCGCAATTTATTTAATCCCCATTCCTACGTATCGTCAGTCAACGTGTAAATATTCAGTGAACTCGCTAAAAAGAGCATCAGAAACCCGATCTCTTTGAGAAATCGGGTTTCTAGGACGGTTTTACTGAATTTTTACGTCAACGTAGCCTGAGCGTTCGACTAAGCTCACGCCGAAGTCTTGTCAAAGGCAAATTACCACAAAAAAGTTCCGGTTCCAAACTAATCTTCAGTATAGTTTTGTAAATTATTATTGATTTAGTGCTAAAGCTCGCTCAAACTTGCTTTGCGGTTGAGGTTGTAACGACCAACGCTGTTGGAGCGCGGTCACAAAAGTTAATAAATCGGCCTCGGTGCCGAGGTCGGTTAGCTCTGCTTCTAGTTCGTAATAGTCAGTGGCTGACCCAGCCTGATAAGAGACTGCATCCAAACTCAGTTCTATAAGCTGTTGTTCATCACTTAACACCGCAATTTTTTGCCGTGTTTGATAGATGGTAAACCATGGTTGAATCGGCTCAGATTGGGTAATCTCGAGTAAGGTTCGTTTAGCCTCACTATCGCCCCATTCTGCAAGAGTATCTCCAACTATGACGGCCTCAATCTCCAACCGAGCATGGATATGACTAGTCGCGGCGGTGAGTGCCTTAAGGGTTAATTTCTTTTTAGTTTCACCGTCTCGAATTCGGCAAGCATAGTTAGCTTGAAAAATTCGTTTATCAACTGTATCCACGTATTGGTCAACAACTGTTTGAGTTGATAAGGCGCTAAGTTGGAACGAGCCTAACATGTCCAAGGTTTGCAAGGTAGTAAAAATATTTAAATCAGGAATAACAAATTTAGCTTCGGTTTCTGTTTTTCTACTCATAGTCTATTCAGTATATCACATTTTTGATTCTTAAGAAAGACGCTACTGAAAAGGCGATAGGTCATGGTTTCGTCTACCTACACATGTCCTTCTGAATGCCGACGCGTAGCTAAGGCGAAGAATTCGCCCTAAAGTAGTAGATAGATATGAAATATATTTGACAAGAGATTAAACTCATGTTAACCTGCTCAACGAGCTTACAAGTAACACCCTGTCTTTCAAAAAGATATGGTTGGTTGTTTGCCAAAATCTTGCATTATCAGAAACGGTGTGATTATTGGTGTATCTCACAATACATCCCTAACCACACTTTCTAAACTTATGTCAACAATACATAACTGCTTAAACTGTCAACGCTCAGAAAATGAAGGTCCTTTAGTCTCAATTCGTTATCAACAACAAATTGGTTGGGTGTGTACCCAATGTTTGCCGATTTTAATTCACAGAACCGACCAACTAACTGATAAATTAGTTGAATTGGTACAGTCAAAGAAGGACGAGAAACCTGCTCAGAACTAATTTGTGGTCGATTTGTAAATAATCAGTGAACTCGCTAGAAAGAGTATCAGAAACCCGATTTCTTTGAGAAATCGGGTTTCTAGTACAGCTTGGCAGAAATTCTCCGGTAGACCACATGAGTATTGTGGTGGCTCCAATAAGGGTTGGTTGATGTTGATTAGTTTTAGATTGCATGCTGTTTTGACTCTTGTTACCCGACATGGGTTTTTAGTCTCAACTAAACACAAAAGAATATCTGACAGGATTAACAGAATTGACAGGATTTTTTGCCTTTAATCCTGTCAATTCTGTTAATCCTGTCAAAAAAATTTATTTAACCAGCATATCGGGTACTAAGTTTTGCCTTAAACAAAAAAACGCCTTGAATTATTGTGACCTCAAGGCGTTTGATAGTTGAAAAAATTGTTACATCTATGCGTCAAGTTTTACTTCAATTTTACCATTAATCATATCAGATTCGATGTCTTGCATAATTTTTTGAATGGAAGGGGTAATTAGTTCAAACATTTCAGGACGAATAGAGGCCATTTTGATACCACCGTCGACCAAACCGTAACTTTTGATGATACCACCCTGGAAACGGTCTTCTATCACCATTTCGACTACATCAAAAATTGGCTTACCCACATCTTTAATCCGGCTAGTCAACACTGAGTGGGGAGCCAAATCACTATGATCAGCCCCCGTGCTAATAATCAACTTTTCAAACTCTTTAGCCGTCTCAATGGCTCCTAATCCACACCGACC
Organism: Anaerolineales bacterium HSG25; assembly: GCA_030377865.1. Lineage (GTDB taxonomy): Bacteria > Chloroflexota > Anaerolineae > 4572-78 > J111 > JAUCGB01. Next base: position 9,731 of record JAUCGA010000119.1, read on the forward strand.
AGCCACCTGATAGATAACATCTGCTCCTAGTGTATATTGGGTTTCAGCCAATACTCGTCCTGTAGCCGGATCATCAAACTCACCCACATAATCTGAAATAAAGCCGATGGAGGTATCGACACTTTTCACTCCTAGGGCAAATCCAGACTCAATTCGTTTGACAATTGGAGTTACACCACCGCCAATAAACCCCACAATTTGAGAGCGAGTGACTAATCCAGCCATCACACCTACTACATAATCGCCCTCGTATTCACGATAAGTGGCAGACAGAACATTCGCACCCTCAGCTACATAATCGACAATAGTAAATCGGCTATTTGGATAGCGAGCCGCAATTTTGCTCAACGGTTCGGCATTACCATACCCAACAGCTACAATTAAATCATAACCTGACTTTGCCCAATTTTCCATTGTTGCGGCATTTGTCGTTGGGTTTTGCCAAGAAACAGTCTCAAACTGTACATTATATTTCTTCTGGGCCGCTTTTAGCCCTGCATAGGCAGAATCATTAAACGATAAATCGCCCAATCGACCTACGCTAAGTTGAAGCCCCACTTTAATTTTTTTGGACATTAGAACCTAACCATGATGTATCAGAAGGAAATTTTAACGGTTATTATAACATCTCTCTATCTTCTTGACAATAGTTATCGTTAGTTAGAAAAACCATTGCAAACAGTTATTACCAAAATAAGTTACCATTTTGCAAAAAATATATATGTTTTTATATGAAAAAACACACTAGG
>JAUCGA010000020.1:0-52652 GCA_030377865.1 Anaerolineales bacterium HSG25
AATTTAATCAGTTTGGGAGATTTATTTCCTTGGAAATCCCTTAAGCAGGTTTTCCGTTTAAGACGCTGATTTCAATCAGCGGTCATCAGCGGTCAAATGCACAAGTTAAAAAAATCTCATTCCTATGGTTTACGCCATATAAAAATAGACTCGTAAAATTCTGTGGCGCGCCTCCCCGTTCGGCGATTCACATGACGTTTCACAATATCCTCTATCTCTAAGTTTGACATTTGGGCGATTTCATCATAAAGATTGTGTCGGTCACCAGCAACGACTATTATTCGGCTACCAGATGACAGTTTTTTCGTAACAGCACGAAAAACTTCTGAAATACCCTCCTGATATTTTTTTTGTGCCTTTTTGCTTGATCCGTTTTGAGCTGGTCCTATTTCATCTATACGTTTATCTTCTAGATCAAGTAGATGATAGGCATAGATATGCTGTTCATGGTAATCAATTAGACCAACGTAAGGAGGGCTTGTAATTATACCATCTATCTCATCAATATTGAGTTTTCGACTATCTTGATGGTAAATAGATACTGATGCATCGGTTCTTATCTGCATGAAATCTTCAATACGTCGTAACGTATCTGTGCTATATCGTTTCAAGAATTTAAGTGCTTCTTGAGTTGGGGAACATGTCCTACGATGTTTATAACACCAATAAGGTTCTTTTTGTGGATGCTTTGGAAAATCTAAATCGAAATGAGTTGTTAAACGTGCTGACCTAGCCGCACGAGTAAGAATGATCTTAAGTAAATTCTGATATTGATAATTTTCTGATTGTATCAAGTTACAATATATCATCAATTCTGAAAATGCTTGAGGTGCATACCAATTTCCTAAATATTCATTAGTAACATGAGTAGGAATAGTATAGACCTCTGTTGGTTTTGTAAAAAATGAAAGCTGTTTAACGCGAGGTTGTATCGTCTCTTTTGTTTTTTGTAAGATATCTTGAACCTCTTGTTTTGCTATTTGAATATCATATTTGTCCGTTTTTACCTTGCATAACAGTGCATTAAATGCAGAAATATCACATCCAATCGAATTAATTCCCAACTCATTAGCTTGAACAAGAGTCGTTCCAGAACCTGCAAAAGGGTCTAGTATCGTTTGCCCATGTTCAAAGTATTTCCGAAGAAATATTTCGGGTAATTGCGGGATAAATTTACCCAAATATGGATGGAGACCATGAACATGCTTTGTTCTTTTTCGTTGAGGTAAATCTTTTTCACGCCAATTTAGATTTAGGTGTTCAATAGGAGTATCGGTTGTGACTTCACCAGCTACAGTAACAATACAAGTAAGCTAACCAGCCACCACCAAGGGAAGTTCAGATTCAAGGCAATGTTTTTGATGTTGGCACAACCCGCTTTATCACCTCCGGTCATGTCGCCCATGTTCAGCGTGACCGGGCTGTTATCTCCCGCACTGATGGTCGGGGCAATAGTTTGACGAGATGAGACATTCGCCACTTGTGATGGAGAACGGCTTGGTTCAGGCTGGGGGGATATTGCTGGTCAACCATACGTTTGATTAACGCTTGTTTGCTGATTTTGCGGTTTAAGCTTTGGTAGATTAACAACAATTGAGGGTCATCGTAGCAACGGATAATCAGCTGCTCAAAACTCATTGATTGTAATTCTGCTTGTAATGATGCTCGTTTGTTCATTATCTTTTACCTGTTTGATGTGGTTATTACCTCACCGTGCCAACGGTCATTCTTCTCGGCTCAGACTGTTGCAACCAATTACCTGCGACGACGAGACCGAGCAAAAATAATGGCAAGTTGCTTAGAACTCAAGGTTAGTTCTTCAACCTCGGCCATTTTGTTGATGATGACCTTCACCTCATGTTTGGAAATTATACGGCGTGTCCACAGTAAACGTAAGATGTCTACCAAATCATTTGCCAGTATACCATATCGGTGGCAGTAACGCACAGCTTGTTTGTCATTACTTAAAAAAAGAAGTTTTCTGTTCCGCGCTAAGGCTATTCCTTCTCGTTCACCTATCTTTAGGTTTTTAGGTAAATTTTGACTGAACTCCTGATCATTGGATGATAGTGGTAAACGTTGTATCCTGTTTTCAAAAATCTCTTTTAGAGCGATATTAAGGTGTGTTTTGCCATACTTCAACCCAACTTGAAGTTCATCCTGTACCGCAGGTGGGATACAAATTTCGGAACGTGAAAACAACCGGAACAGTAATGGCAATGAATCACATGCGGCAAAGTAGCTGAGGATATTGGTATCGCTGATAATAATCATAAATATCCTTCTCGTTCCATTTTTTCAGCTAAATCATCTATCTCTTCAGCGGTGTGATGGTTATAAACCATTACCGGAATATCCCGCTCATGCAGAATATCCATAATGTGCCACCGATTCGTACCAGCTAACTCGGCGGCCCGGCCCAAGCCGCACTTATCAGCCAGATATAAGCCAATCGCCTCGTGGATGGTGGTATGGGTCGTATAATGAACATACTCTTCCACACTAGTTCCCAAACTGAGTTTGGGAACTAGCTGTCCCTTTGGGGCATCAGGCAGGTTAGCCAAAATCCCGGCCTGCTCAAGTTTGGTATTCAGGTGTTCTATCTCCGCTCGGCTGTGTTGTCCATACCGCGCCAAAAACAGGTCACGCTCAGACACAGTTTCGAGCAGTTGCTCACGCGTAACCTCGGCGAGTTGGGCCGCTTCTTCTGAGTTGCACTCATTGGCGATATACCGTTGAATCGCCTCATCAAGGGTAATCGTTGCAGATGGTTGTTCAGCCTCATTCAATCGGCTCAACTGCTCAATCAACCACTGCCGGTCTGCCGGGGTGAGAATTTGGGCTAACTCTAATAATTGCTCGCGTTCTGTTGTTAAGTTCATAATATTTTCCTGTTCGGATTAATTCTGTCGCTATAATTCAATAACTTTGACATTCTTCTCGGCTTGGGCTGTAATAAACCACAGTTGACAGTATTGTAAGTTCCGGCCAAGCTGGGTGTTTGGAGAACACTCCACCCCTGAATGTTTAACTCACACACAAAGCAATATACGCACGAAAATACGGGGAATAACTAAAACATCTTCGTTTCGGTCAAAGAGACCAGACCTTCAAGGAGCAGAGCATCTTGAAAGACGTGGAGTCATTCTCCTCCGAGGTGCGAAGTTCCTCGGAGGTGTTGGCCGAAACCATGACCCTCACCTTCCTAAACCAGCCTGTCGGCCATATATCTCGATTATAGTTGGTTTGCCCGAAATAAAAAAATAAACCCCCAATATTTGAGACACCGCCTATGTCTCAAACATATTGAGGGTTGTAGAGTAATGTATATCACGATGTGGGTCGAGATCGACCTATATCGATTGTACCTAATTATCGACGCAGTGCGTCTGAGGTGTTTCTATAGATGTTCAGATAAACATTTTCAGTTGTCACCTTCCCGCAAGTTTTGAACTTGCGGGAAGGTTGGTCTTGAATTGAAAATCATTATCTGAAAGACTGTAATTGCTAAAACTGTGCTTCTTCGGTGGAGCCGGTGAGGGCTGTAGTTGATGATTCGCCGCCCATAATCGCGGTTTTGACCATGTCGAAGTAGCCAGTGCCGACTTCGCGTTGGTGTTTGGCCGCAGTGTAGCCATGTTGTTCGTAGGCAAACTCTTCTTCTTGCAGAGGCACGTATCCGGCCATGCCAGCTTCACGATAATCGGAGGCCAGTTTGAACATGGACATGTTTAGGGCATGGAAACCAGCCAAGGTGACAAACTGGAATTTGTAGCCCATCGCGCCCAACTCTCGTTGGAATTTGGCAATGGTGGCTTCATCTAAATGGCGTGACCAGTTAAATGAAGGAGAGCAGTTGTAGGCCAACAGTTTGTCAGGATACTTGGCATGAATAGCTTCGGCAAAGGTGCGGGCATCATCTAAATCGGGGGTTGAGGTTTCACACCAGACCAAATCGGCATACGGAGCGTAGGCCAAACCACGAGCAATGGCAGTCTCAAGGCCACTCTTAATGTTAAAGAACCCTTCAGAAGTACGTCCGCCGGTCAAGAAGGCATGGTCTCGTTCGTCGATGTCACTAGTTAGCAGTTTGGCGCTATCGGCATCAGTCCGAGCGACCAACACGGTTGGCACACCCATCACATCGGCGGCTAGTCGAGCCGCGTTCAGGGTGTTCACAAATTGTGCAGTCGGAATTAGTACTTTACCGCCCATGTGACCACATTTTTTCTCAGAGGCGAGTTGGTCTTCAAAATGAACCCCGGCGGCTCCAGCTTCGATCATGGCTTTCATCAGTTCAAAAGAGTTGAGCGGGCCACCAAAACCAGCTTCGGCATCGGCTACAATTGGGGCAAACCAGTTTACACCATTTTTCCCTTCTGAATGATGAATCTGGTCGGCTCGTTGCAACGTTTGGTTGATTCGCTTGACCACCTGTGGCACGCTGTTGGCCGGATAAAGACTTTGGTCAGGATACATCTGCCCCGCCAAGTTTGCGTCGGCGGCAACTTGCCAGCCGCTCAAATAGATTGCTTTTAAGCCCGCTTTAACCATTTGCATGGCTTGGTTACCGGTGAGTGCGCCCAAAGCGTTGACATAATCGTCGTTATTAACAAGCTCCCACAACCGTTCCGACCCCATTTTGGCTAACGTATAATCAATTTGAATTGAACCTCGTAGATTCACCACATCAGCGGCGCTGTAGTTTCGCTCTACACCTTTCCAACGTGGGTCATTGGCCCAGCTTTTTTCTAACTCAGCGATTTGTTCTTGTCGATTTGCAGTCATTGTTACAACTCCTATGGTATTATAATAAAAACGGCTATAGTCTTTGTTTTGACCAATTTTAGAACAGGATGTGTGGAATGACACTGATTTTGGCATGATTTAATCAATGTCATTCCGTACATCCTGTTCTTATGGCCCAAATGAAGACCAACGCCATAAAAACAATATTTTGATATTAAATCATTTCGTAGGCCGATAAGGTCAAAAACTCTTCAAACGTTTCAGCAGAGGTCAAGTCATCAAACAGTTTGGCCGCTTTTTCATAAGTACCAGAGGCAAAGGTCTGTTCGCCAACCATCTCTTTAATTTTCACAACTTCTTCGGCTAATATTTCACGGAACAGTTCGACTGTGACCTTGCGGCCATCATCTAACACACCTTTAGGACTGCGAATCCATTGCCAGATTTGCGCTCGTGAGATTTCAGCCGTGGCCGCATCTTCCATTAAGTTATAAATGGGTACACAGCCATTTCCGGCTAACCATGAACCAAGATAGAGGATGCCAACATTAACATTGGTACGTAATCCAGCTTCGGTGATGGGGCCTTCAGGGCCAAATTTCAACAAATCATCGGCAGAGAGTTGGTCGGTGCGTTGTTTATCAATCTGGTGCGGTTGCGGCATAACCGCATCAAAGGCAGAATTAGCAATGCTGACCAAGCCGGGATGCGCCACCCAAGTACCATCATGACCGTTTTGAGCTTCTCGTTCTTTATCGGCTCGGACTTTATTTAGCGCGTTTTCGTTCGCAGAGGGATCATTTTTAATAGGAATTTGAGCCGCCATGCCGCCCATAGCATGTGCGCCTCGTTTGTGGCATGTTTTAATCGCCAGCAGAGAGTAGGAGCGCATAAAGTGAGTTCCCATCGTCACTTGGGCACGGTCGGCCAGACAGAAGTCGGCGTTGTTGCGGAACTTTTTAATGCAACTGAAAATGTAATCCCAGCGGCCACAGTTTAATCCAGCAGAGTGGTCACGTAACTCGTACAGAATCTCATCCATCTCAAAGGCGGCTAAAATCGTCTCAATTAATACGGTGGCTTTGATGGTTCCTTGTGGAATATTTAGCTCTTTTTGAGCGGTGACGAATACGTCATTCCACAAACGGGCTTCTAAATGGCTTTCTAATTTGGGAAGATAAAAATAGGGGCCGGTTCCTTGGCTCAATGCGGCTTGTACGTTATGGAAGAAGTAGAGGCCGAAGTCGAATAAACTTGCTGAGACCGCTTCTCCATCAACCTGTAGATGTTTTTCATTGAGATGCCAGCCTCGAGGTCGAACAAATAGGACAGCTGTTTTTTCGTTGAGGCTATAGTTTTTACCATCGGGGTTGGTAAAGGTGATGGTACGATTGACCGCATCACAGAGATTAATTTGACCAGTAATGCTATTTTGCCAAGTGGGAGTACTTGAATCTTCAAAGTCGGCCATGAATACTTTGGCTCCGGAGTTGAGGGCGTTGATAATCATTTTTCGCTCAACAGGGCCAGTAATCTCTACTCGTCGGTCTTGAATATCTGCCGGGGTGGGAGCAATTTTCCAATCACCATTACGAATTTCGGCTGTTTCGGGTAAAAAATCAGGCAATTGCCCTGCATCAATCTGAGATTGACGCTCACCTCGTTTTTTTAACAGTGCTAACCGTCTTTGGTTAAAGGCACGATGTAAGGTCGCTACAAATTGAACTGCGCCGGGGGTTAAGATTTTGGCAAAGCCGGGTTCGACACTGCCTAAAATCTCAACCCCATTGGGAAGCGTGAAATCGCTCATTGTTGAGATTGCCATTTTATATCCGTCCTTTTTATGATATAATTTGATTTCAGATAAAACTCGCATTTAGATAAAACTTGTGTTTTTGCGAAAAGTCTCATTCAGCGAATTTTCGCTATTTTAACATATAAAATTAGCCGCGTCAAGCCCTATATTAAAAATATCACCCTCATGGGGGATAAAATCATCATTTGGAGTCTTGGTACCCGACATCTTGATTAAGAAAAGATTTTTTCGACAGGATTAACAGAATTGACAGGATTTTTTGCTTTTAATTTTGTAAATCTTGTTAATCCTGTCAGATATTATTCTATAATTAGCCTAGGCTAAACATCTTGTCGGGTAGCAAGTTTTGGAGTAACCGATGAATACCGATATCGTTAACATCATTTTTGGTTTGAAAGTCCGTCAGGCTCGCCTAGATAGTAAGCTCAGTTTGTCTCAGTTGGCGAAACGGTGCGAGCTTTCTCCTTCTTATATAACAGAAATCGAGAAGGGACGTAAACATCCCAAAGCTGATAAAATTATGAAAATCGCGGAGGTGCTGGGAAAAAGTTATGACGAACTCGTCTCTCTTAAACTGGCTCCCTCTTTAACCTCATTAGAAGCCCTACTAGCTTCCCACCTGTTACAGCAATTTCCCTTTGAGGAGTTTGGGCTTGAAGTGAATAATCTGGTCAATCTGTTTACCCGTACCCCTAATCGGGCCAGTGCTTTGGCTCGGACAATTATCGAGATTGGGCGGCAGTATGATATGAAGGGAGAACATTTTTTGCGCGCCGCGTTACGGGCTTATCAAGAAATTCGAGAGAATTACTTCCCTGATATAGAGAAAAAAGCGGCTAATTTTGCCCAAAATTACAACTTTGAGGGTGAGTTACCCCTCAGCCTAACTACATTAGAAACGGTGATTAAGGATGAGTTTAGTTACAGCTTGGATCGTAATCATCTGGCTGATGATCCGATACTGTCCATCTATCGCTCGGTTTATATTCCGGGTAAGAAGCCCAAACTTTTGCTCAATTCGGCTCTACGAGATTCCCAAATTAAGTTTTTATTGGCTCGCGAGTTGGGGTATCAATATCTTAACTTAAAAAAACGAGCGAACACTTCCGCTCCCGATACAGTCGATTCATTTCAACAAGTTCTCAACGACTTTAAAGCCTCCTATTTTGCTGGAGCATTATTAATACCTCAATCCATGATTTTAGAAGATGTTAAGGCATTTTTTCGGTCTGAGACATGGCATGAGGCTCACCTGTTAGGTTTGTTAGGGAAATATGATGTTACCCCAGAAATGTTACTGTATCGGATAAGTGAGCTGATGCCTCAGTTTTTTGGTATCAAGCCTCATTTTGTTCGTTTTAACGGCGCGCGTGGCAATTATGAACTAATTAAACAGTTAAATATGAACAAACTCCTTTTGCCGAGTAGTGGGACGGTCTTAGATGAACATCATTGCCGACGTTGGCTGGCTGTGGGCCTACTCCGAGAGATGTCGGAGTATAAGGAAAGAGTAAACGGACAGCCGCTCGTTGGGGTGCAAATCTCCGAATTTTTACGCTCTAAGGAACGAGTCTTTTCATTTGGTTTTGTTCGTCCGTTGGCCTTGTCGCCCCATCTAGGCAGTAGTGTGACAATGGGCTTTTCGATTACCCCCGAAGTGACCGATACCATCCGGTTTATCAACGATTCGGCCATTCCGGTTAAACTAATTCATGAAACTTGCGAGCGTTGTCCATTAACGGCAGAGGAATGTCAAGAACGAGCTGTTGAACCAAAAATTTACGAGACCGAACAACGGGCAAAAAAACGGACTGAGGCACTACAAAATCTGGTTGAGCAGTTGTGAGATAAAACTGGACAGGAAAAACCCGCTTTCTCATCGAAGAAAGCGGGTTTTTAGCTTCTTGCAGTGGGAGGTGAACGGTTACGATTAGCCTATCGTTGCCCTCTTGAGTATACTCACTCGACACATCCCCTTACAAAAACCAAATAGTACCGCCTCCGTGTATAACGTAGGCCATATCAAAGGAGACAACCACATGGTCACACCAACAAGTGAGCCACTCCATCAACAACCAATCATTAACGATTTTTCCATCCATATCGCCACGACCAACGGATCGGGTAGTCAAACCGCCAATGGGGTGATTTTGCGCGCCCTATTTAAAATGGGTATCCCCGTCAGTGGCAAAAACATGTTCCCCTCTAACATTAAGGGACTGCCGACTTGGTACACCATCCGCCTGAGCAAGGCCGGATATGTGGCTCGTCGGGACAATATCGAAATTTTGATCGCCATGAATCAAAAAAGCGTGATCGAAGACCATCAGCAGTTAGCCACAGGCGGAGTTTGTATCTATGATGACCGTTTACGGTTCGAGCGGCGAGAGGATGTCACCTACTATGCTCTGCCGGTTAAACAACTGCTCAGCGAGGAGAAGATTCCCCGTGAGTTAAAAAACTATCTGGTCAACATGATTTACGTTGGCGCGTTGGCGCAACTAATCGGCATCGACCTGAGCCAAATCGAGGCCGCGATTCAACACCACTTTAAAGGCAAACCGAAACCAGTCGCACTGAACATGGGCATGGTGAATCGGGCATTTCAGTGGACGAGTGAAACCATCAACAAAGCCGACCTGTATTATGCCGAGCCGATGAACGCCACCGAGGGACGGCTGATGATTGATGGCAACAGCGCCGCGGGTTTGGGGACGGTCTACGGTGGCGTGTCTGTAGTGGCTTGGTATCCCATCACCCCCTCAACCAGTATCATTGATGCGGTTAAGAGCTATCTGCCTCGTTTGCGCCAAGACCCAGAATCGGGGCAGGCGACCTACGCCGTCATCCAAGCCGAAGACGAGTTGGCCGCCATCGGCATGCTCATGGGAGCCGGTTGGGCAGGCGGACGAGCTTTAACTGCCACCTCTGGCGCGGGAATCGCTTTGATGGCTGAGTTTGCCGGATTGGGCTATTTTGCCGAAATTCCAGCTGTGATATGGGACGTGATGCGGATGGGGCCAAGCACCGGTTTACCAACCCGTACCTCTCAGGGTGATGTCCTATTTACTTATACTTTGGGGCATGGTGATACCAAACAGGTCTGCCTGTTTCCGGCAAGCATGGCCGAATGTTTTGAGTTTGGTTGGGCCGCCTTTGATTTTGCAGAGCAGTTGCAAACACCGGTATTTGTGCTGAGTGACATCGACTTGGGCATGAACCAGTGGATGACTCCGCCCTTTGAGTATCCCGACAAACCGATGAATCGGGGCAAAGTGTTAAACGCCGAGCAGTTGAGCGCCATACAAGATTATGGTCGGTATCGGGATGTGGATGGGGACGGCATCGCCTATCGTACCCTACCCGAAACTAATCATCCCTCAGCGGCCTTTGTGACACGGGGCGTGGGTCATAATCCTTATGCCGCCTACAGCGAACGCCCCGACGATTGGCAGAACAACCTCAAACGACTACACAAAAAGTTTGAGACGGCCAAAACGGTTCTGCCCGCCCCAATTGTGGAGCGGCATGACGGTGCGACCGTTGGCCTGATTGCTTACGGCTCGTCTGACCCAGCCGTTGTTGAGGCACGTGACCAGTTGACCGACCAAGGTCTACCGACCAGTTACCTCCGTCTGCGAGCCTTGCCCATGAGCGACATGGTCGAACAGTTTATTGACCAGCATGAGCAGGTGTACGTGATTGAGCATAACTTTAACGGCCAACTGCATCAAATTTTGAACATGGAACTATCCCATGTCGCCACCAAATTACAGTCGGTCGCCCATTGTGACGGCCTCCCGCTGACCGCGGCATGGCTGACTCAACGGATACTACAGTCTTTCAGATAAGGGTTTTCAATTCAAGGCCAACCTTCCCGCAAGTTTAGAACTTGCGGGAAGGTGATGGCTGAAAGTATTTATCTGAACATCTATAGGAATGAGCATTAATTAACTTGTGCAGATTGATATAGGCTCGTAGGTAAAAGTTCAGTAAAGTAGCTCTAGAAACCCGATTTCTTTGAGAAATCGGGTTTCTGATGCTCTTTCTGGCGAGTTCACTGAATATTTACGGTCGTAGTGCCCAATTCATTGGGCAGGAACCCAATAAATTGGGTACTACGAATGAGCATTAATTAACTTGTGCATGTTGGTCATGAGAGTGGTTCAATCTTAAAGATTGAACCACTCTGGAGCGCGCAACTTGTTTGATTCCGATTCCTACGAACCTCGTTGACCTCTTATCGAGCGTCGAAACGCGCAACTTATTTAATCCCGATTCCAAGGAGTATGAACGATGGATATTAAACTTTATACCAAAGCAGATTACAAAGGCAAACCCTCGACCCTATGTCCGGGATGCGGGCATGATTCAATCTCTAGTCGGATTATCAGTGCCTGTTTTAAGGCCAAAATTCCGCCCTATAAAATCGCCAAATTTAGCGGGATTGGCTGTTCGAGCAAAAGTGCGGCCTATTTTCTCAATCAGGCGCATGGTTTCAACTCGTTGCATGGTCGCATGCCCTCGGTCGCCACCGGCGGGCTGACCGTCAATCGACGTTTGTTCGGCATTGGGGTCAGCGGTGATGGCGACACCGGCAACATCGGCATGGGGCAGTTCAAACATCTCATGCGCCGCAATCTGCCCTTGGTCTACATTGTCGAAAACAACGGCGTGTACGGTCTGACCAAGGGGCAATTTTCAGCCACCGCTGATTTAGGTCAAACCAACAAACAGGCCGAAACGAACCCTTTCCCGCCCATCGACCTGTGCATGGAGGCCCTAATCGCGGGATGCAGTTTTGTGGCCCGCTCCTTTGCCGGAGATGCCAAACAGATTGACACCCTACTGCTGGCCGCGCTCAAACATAACGGAACCGCCATGCTCGACATCATTAGCCCCTGCGTGACCTTTAACAATACCGAGTATTCGACCAAAAGTTATCCCTACGGTAAAAAGCACGAACAACCTCTGCATGAGATGGCCTACATTCCCGATGCCGAGGAGATACAGGTCGATTATGACTCCGGCACAGCCATCAATGTGGCTTTGCATGATGGTTCGCATATTCGGTTGAAAAAGATTGATGCACGGAGTTACATCCCCTCAAGTCGTATTGAGGCCATGAAACTGTTGGGCGAGGCGCAGGAAAAACAGGAGTTTATTACGGGGCTACTGTATATCGACAATCAGGTCAAAAGCTGGCACGAGACCATGAATCTGGTCAAGCAACCGCTTTCTGAATTATCGGAGGCGCAACTACGCCCCTCAAAAGAATCACTGACCGCGATTATGGCAGAGTTGCTCTAGTACAAGACAGCGGCAGTTGGAGCGCAGACATCCTTGTCTGCACCGCACGTAGTATGCCCATTTTTTACGACCGGAGAACTTCTGTCATGCTGTACTAGTTTTTTCTCAACAAAAAAACACCCGTCAAATTTGGCGGGTGTTTTTTGTTGAGTAGTAATTTTTGTACTACGAACCAATCACAATCTGGTTCTCGGAGCGATTATCGCCAAACACGTTGGAAAACCACAACTCGCCAAGTGGAGTTTCGAAATCCTCTAACAATCCCTGCAAGCGACCAATTTGAATCGGCAAGGCATGAATCTGAGTTTTTCCTTCTTGGTTCAACTCCACCACTCGAATCTGCTTCTGAGTCACATAATCTAACAATACGGAAGAATGGGTCGTGAGCAACACTTGTACCCGTTTGCCGTCAATACCATTGGTAACGGCATCGGTCAAAATTTCGATCATACGATACAGTATCCACGGGTGAACCCCATTCTCAAGTTCTTCAAAACAGACCAAACTCGGTGTATCGACTTGGTACAGCGCCGTTAAAAAGGCCAGAGTCCGTAAGGCTCCGTCGGACACGTCAGAGGCGGGAATCGGGTGATTGGAATATTTATCTACCAAGTCTAAGCCGTAGTAGGTTCGATGAAACTTACTTTGTTCATTCAATTTAATTTTAGAAACGTTGGGCACCATCTCAATAAATAACGATTCTAGGAGTTCAAACCGCTCTGGTTTCTCCTTTTTTAAGATGGCTAACTCATTAGCAATCCCTTCGCCGGTTGGGGAGAGGGAGGTTGGTTTTTCTTCTAATGACATGAGGGCCGAACTAAAGTGATACGGAACAACGCGATCAATAGCTTTTAATATCGATTCAGGTACTGGACCAGCCTCAGAAGGGAACTCAATCCCATAATCTAAGTCAATTCCTCCTTCCTTCATGGAAACACTGAAGGCCATATATTTTGTGTTCCGTCGCCAAAATTTATCCATCCAGTTTTGATATTTGGTCAAACGAGCCGCGCCCTCCAAAATACGACTCGGCTCGGCGGCCACAGTCTCCTCACTATGTTTGCCCCGCCATTTCATCAGGTGAGACATCACAAATAGAGCTTCACAGACATTCGATTTGCCGGTACTGTTTGGGCCAATCAGAACGGTGAGTGGTTCTAAGTCGATAGTGACATTGTATAAGCTTTTATAGCGTTTAATATTAACTTTTGTAAGCATATTCCTTATTTTTACTCCTTATTGTACCGTAAATGATAATTTTGGCTCAAATCGTACCCAAGCCTCATCGTTACCGCCTAAACAGGAATCTTTCTTAGCAAAACAGATTGATAGTTGTAGCGTGTGCCCCGCGCCATTAAAGGCCATGCCATCAAGGGCTGTTCAGTTCTAATCTATATGGGCATAATTGTGACGCTACAAGCGTCACCTACAGTGATTTTGTCAGACATGAGGCCGTGAAGGTCACGCTTGTAGCGTGACGAACATGGAGAACTGAACAGCCCTACATGCCATCCTCAAGCCGAAGAGTCTCTCCGGCTTGAATGAGGCCATTGTCCCAACTGGTTTGAAACGCGCCAGTTTAGCTGATTGTAGCTCACTGACTGAGCTACTGCCACTGCCTCATGCGCTTAAATAGGTATACTAAACGAAATAAGAGAATTAGGCAAAGATTGGGTAACTTTGGGGTATGTCTATCACGACATAATTTAAGATGGTGCTAGTGATGGGTATCAATTAAGTTGTATATATTGTCGGAAGAATGGTTCAATCTTAGAGATTGAACCATTCTGGATCGCGCAACTTATTTAGGGGTCGTTCCTAACATTTAAACGTTCTCGATTCCTAAGCACACACCAACCGCTCAAGCAACTGTTCAAGGGCAATCTGAGGATCGGTACCAAGACCACAATGCACTGGTGAGAACTGAATAATGGTACTACGGGGAGCAACCAGCCAATGAAACCGGTCGGCTAAATCGAGCGCGCCGATGGGGCCATGTCCGGCGCAAATCTGCTCAAAAATCGCCAACTGGGCCTCGATACGAGCAAGGTTACATGCTGGTGCGAGGGCTAACAAACGACTCTGGTTGAGGTCGATTTGTACCCCCAAAAAGCGCTGGGTGCGACAAAACAGAATCACCCCCGCGTTGACGAACTCGCCCCGTTCAACTTGCGGCACCACTCGGATGAGGGCGTAATCATAGGTGCTTGGCTTGGGCATCCTGCGCCTCCTGCACAAAGTTGTCAGCATGTTGGAGGCGGTGCGTCAGATAGGCTACGTAGGCTTGTCGATAGTCAGCATGACTGGCAAACTCGCTCTGAGCAGTAAACGCTTCGCCACCATCCAACCACTCTGCCGGAATCAGATCGACGATTTCCTGCAACACCGCCTCAGACAATTTCTGCCGAGCCAGAGTATCAGCCGTTTCAATCTCCGTCGCTAAAGGAAGCAGAACATGATCTTTGATGAGCTTAAACGGTGTTTCACTCCGAGAGAGATAGTCGTCCCAACTATGATGAAAATAGAGCGACGCGCCATGATCAATCAGCCACAAGTCATCTTGCCAAATCAGCATGTTGACGTTGCGCGCCGTGCGGTCAACGTTAGTCACGTAGGCATCAAACCAGACGATGCGCGAGGCCAACTCGGCTGAAACGGGCGGGGTTTGGAGCGGATCGTAGGCCAACGCACCGGACAAATACTGCAAACCGAAGTTTAGCCCACCACTTTTTTGCATCATCTCCTGAATCTCTTGATGGGGTTCAGAACGCCCCAACATGGCATCGAACTGCATCAGCACAATTTCGGGGACGGGCAGGTCTAGCCGACGGGCAATCTCACCGGCGACGAGGTCGGCGATGAGGGCTTTTGGGCCTTGGGCCGCGCCGATAAATTTGGTTACGTACAGGTCGCCGTCGTTGGCTTCCATCACTGCGGGCAAAGAGCCACCCTCACGAAGCGGGGTGACATAACGGGTGGCGGTTACGGTTTTTAGGGGCATGTATTCTTCTCCAAAATTAAGCTGACCATTACAGTTTTTGTTTTTAATCCGTGTTAATCCGGCGCTACGCAGTCCGTGTGTAAATATTCAGTAAACTTGCCAGAAGGAACGTCAGAAACCCGATTTCTTTAAGAAATCGGGTTTCTAGGACGGTTTTACTGAACTTTTACGTCCGTGTCCCAATTTTATTGCCGAACAACTCTTGTGTATCACACCGAATCGTTCTTACATACGGCGAGTCGAAGCACTGTGAAAAGCCCTGTCGCAAGAAACAGTATGCCAACGATCTTAATATAAGGGTTTGTTATGGCAAAAAAGATTGAATACCCACCAAACAGAAAAATGGATGAGATTGCCACGATTTTGGTTTTGGCCGTGATGCACTTTTTTTCGTGCCAATTATTGATAATGGGGCCAAAAACAGGATTTGAGAGCAACCATTGATACCATCTATCGGATGAACGAGCAAAACATCCTGCGGCCAACAAAAAAAACACAGTTGTTGGTAATAGGGGTAACAGTATGCCGAGTATGCCCACACCGATAAAGAAAAAGCCCAACACTAGATAAAATATCCTCACTAACGTATCTCTCCTTGATTTGCCTCAAACCACTTAAAAATGTCTCGCCAAAATAACAGGTAAATATTCCTCATCGTCTAGCTGTTACCTCTCTTAAAATGATAGTCGCCGAACAATGCTCCCACCCACTCGCTATCAGCTTCAGACAAGTTGGGCGCGGATGGCGACTGACTATAATCGACCCGTAAATCGTACCGAGCCTCATGATAGGCAGTCTGGAGCGCAGTCTGCAAGGCCAACGGCACTGCGGGGTCAGGATACCTCAGCGGGATCGGAATGGTCGGTAACGGATCGGCCAACCTCAGCGGCCATGCGTCACAGGTAGGTCGGTTTTGATAGGGGCTGACCATGACCAGATAGCTCGTTTCAGCAGGTAAATCTCCGCCAAACGGCAGGCGAGGATGGGCACGAAGCAGATCGATCTCGACCAGATGTACGGTAGCACTGAGATAGTCGATACGTTTGGTCAGATATTTTTTGCGCCCTAGTCCGGCTCGTTTGTTGACTGGCGAGAGCAGTTCGATCACCGTGACGATTTGGTCACTCTCGCGATGGCGAATATGCAGGCTGACTAGTCGGGTCTCGACTTGCATGGGCACGGCTAACTGTACGGGCGCGGGCGCAACCTCGACCGCGGTACTGGTGTATGGAGCATCGATTGTCGGTTCGGTAATCGTCACATCGGCATACCCAGTTCTTAACGGCGCACCGGGCAGAACTTCATCAATAATCAACTCGGTTTCTAACTCGGCGGTATATTTGGGAGCAAGATGTGGCGAGAGTTGCTGACGAAAAATGTACATCAGACTGTTATGTAAATCCGGCCAAATATGGGGAGCTTCTAAATATGGATCCATGCCCGGAAAGGGTGATTTTGTCATGACTAGCCTCCTGTTGAAACTGAGTTTGATTTTACCATAGCGCATGCCAATAACCAACTCGCTATTTTGCCAATTCGAGGTTTCACCTTATCATAAAAACAGACGCAGTTTGATCACTGCGCCTGTTTACCTGTTTTTCTTTTTGCAAAGGGTAGGGGCGTTTGTCCCTGCCCTACCCTTTGGGTGGTCGCCCTCGCTTGGCTGGTGGCTTGCTTGACGGTAGCCCCATAAGGTCTAAGATGCGGGTTTGATTATGTTGCAGGTAGGCTACCTCACGCTTTAACTGCGCTACCTCGACCTTGAGTTGGGCCAGATTCTTGTCGCTGTCTCTCTGCGATTGTTTTAGCGCTGTGTCCCGCTCTTGCTGGGCTTTGAGTTGGCGATAGAGTGACGCAACATGTTGTAACATCTGCCCGATAGCTCGTTCTATGGTTAGCTCCTCGCTGACCCATTGGGCGAGCAGTTTGTTTGGTTTTTCGATACTCATTTAATTTCCTCCATAGTTAGACTTGCATACCAATAGCTACGCAACAATATATCACAGTTAAGACACTGTGTCAAGATAGTCATGAAAAAATTCGGTGAAAAATTGACTGAACTACGCCAAGAACGAGGTTTAACCCTCCGACAACTTGGTGAGGAGTTAGAGGTGCATAACACTTTTATCTCACAAATTGAAAAAGGACGTAAAATGCCCAACGCGATCATGATTCTCAAAATCGCTAAATATTTTGGGGTGACAACAGATCAACTGATGGATGATGATTTGGAGTTGGAGTAAGAAAACTACAGAACGGGATCGCCAGAATGAACGGATTAAAAGCATCCAGGTCGGACGTTGCCTCACCTTTAAGAGACTCAGTACCCGACATCTTGATTAGAGAAAAGATTTTTTCGACAGGATATTATTCCACAATTAATCTAAACTAAACTTTTTGTCGGGTAGTAAGTTAAGAGATAAACTATTTCGTGTATTACATATAAATTGTGGAGGTTACAATGAGTACTGCATTACTAACTGAACTTAATGAACAAAAGAGAAAAGTTGATTTCGATTCATTTGATATGTCTGTAAAACAGTTAATCAATATGGTAGAGGAATGGATAATAGATATAGCTCCTATCTATCAGCGTAAATTCCGTTGGGAATCGGATAGACAATCTGAATTGGTAGAATCGATCTTTTTGGGAATTCCCGTTCCCAATCTATTTATGGCCGCCAATGCCGATGGTACTTGGGAGGTTATAGATGGGGTTCAACGCCTAAGCTCCTTAATTCATTTTGCGGGTAATGAAGGTGTACGAAAAACCATTGGTTTAGATGACCAGCTTAAATTGACAAAATTGGATGAATTAAGCTCTTTTAACGGAAAATTTTTTCATGAGTTACCTCAAACGATACAACTGCAATTCTTGCTCAAACCAATAAAAGTAACAACACTGAGCGATAAAAGTAATAAAAAGGTGCGTTTTGACTTGTTTGAGCGACTTAATACGGGTGGCGTAAAATTAACATCTCAAGAAATACGTGCCGCAGTATATCGAGGACAATTCAATGAGATGTTTGAAGAGTTAGCCGACAAGTCCATATTTAGAGCAGTAGTAAAAATCGCTCCGGCAAAAGAAAACGATGGAACACCTCAAGAAACCGTCTTACGGTTTTTTGCCTACTATCATGAATATCAAAATTTTACCGGAAGCGTTAAAGGGTTTTTGAATAATTACATGGAAAAAGCATCTCGCAAATTTGATTATCGTTCAAATATTGAGCTTTTTGAGTATATTTTTTCTCAGTTAAGCCAAATATTACCAAACGGAATTACTCGCCCTAATAGAACAACAACTCCTATGAGTTTATATGAAGCTGTAACTGTTGGAGCCGCATTAGCCTATACAGAAAAGGGCAAATTAATTACAGATGGTATAGAACAATGGATGCACTCCGATGAGTTATATGAGTTGACAACAGGTTCTACAAATTCAAAAAAACAGGTAATTGCTCGTATTGAATACTGCCGCGATAAATTTATGGGGGAATAATGCTCAGTGATATATCCGCTAACTCAACGATTCGATTACGAGAAGTACATTCTCTATTGCAAGTAATTCGCTCTTTGGAAAGCGAAACACCCTTAATCTCATCTAAAGATACAAAAATAACTAAAGGGCTATTTTTTGTACACCTATATGGTGCTTACGAATATACGGTAACTGAAACAATCCAAAAGGTTCTACAAATAATTAGCGATGGATCTTATTCCGTAAGTAGTTACAAACCGTCTCTGTTGAGTGTCGTATTAGACGCTGAGTGTAAGGCAATTTGTAGCGTAGGTCCTGATAAGAAATGGCTCAAAAGAAGAGCCTTGTTTGAAAAGGCCGCTACAGATGGCATAGTTTCGATAGATACGGTTATTTTACCAACGGGAACAGGAAATCTAAAACAAAGACAGCTTGAAGAATTATGGAGCATGTTGGGAGTAGAAAGCCCCGCTTTACCGCGTCCCCCTCTAATCGGTCGATTGGAAGAACTTGTTGAAAACCGTAATGCGATTTCCCATGGACGAGAGTCACCTGTAACAATTGGAGGAAGATTTACATCATCAGACCTAGAAAGCAGGTATAATGATGTAAACGAATTATGTAGCTATTTAATCCAACAATTAGAGATATATTTAAGAGATAAGCAATTTTTGCGTTAGGACTCGTTCTTTAGACGGGTACAACATTCAGCAATACCAGTGGGGCAAAAAATCAGACTATCATCGTCAACTTAAGACCTGACAGGTTTTTAAAACCTGTCAGGTCTGACACTTATGCAATCATGACGTTTGCACAGAAACCCCCAAAAAGATGCAACGCATCAAGGAGTTATGAAACTAGTATGACATTATCTCGTATCACCCTAAAACGTGGTCGTGAAAAATCGGTCAAAAATCGACATCCGTGGCTGTTTTCGGGAGCCATTCAGCGAGTACAGGGCCAACCAGAAGTTGGTGAGTTGGTGGATGTGTACGACAAACAGAACAATTTTTTAGCCCGCGGAGCCTACAATCCCCGCTCGCAGATTCGGATACGTCTGCTCAGTTGGCAGGTTGATCAACAGATTGATTCTGACTTTTGGCATGGTCGTTTGGAGCGAGCCATCGCCGGTCGGCAAACGCTCATCAATCAAACTGACACCAACGCCTACCGGCTGGTTCATTCTGATGGAGACGGCCTGCCGGGGCTGATTGTCGATCAGTATGATGAATGGCTGGTGGTGCAGTTTTTGTCAGCCGCGGTGGAAGTTCATAAAGAGACGATTGTAGAGAGTTTGCAACAGTTGCTGACTCCGAGGGGCATCTACGAGCGGAGCGACACCGAGGCTCGCAAAAAAGAGGCGCTACCGCAAACACAAGGTCTGCTGGTTGGTGAGGAGCCACCGGAGCAGATTACGATTGCCGAGCATGGGCAAAGCTTTTTGGTTGATGTGCGACAGGGCCATAAAACCGGCTTCTATCTTGACCAACGCGAAAATCGGCGCAAGGTGGCGAAATATGCCGCAGGCAAGCGCGTCCTCAACGCCTTTTCTTACACCGGCGGATTTGCCGTCAGCGCAGGGCATGCTGGGGCGAGCCACATCACCAACCTCGACAGTTCCGCCGCGGTGCTGGAGTTGGCTCGACAGAACGTCAGCCTGAACCAGCCGGAGCGAGATGATACTTATGAGGTTGCCGATGTGTTTCAGCAACTGCGCCACTATCAGCAAACAGAGCAAACGTTTGACCTGATTATTCTCGACCCGCCCAAGTTTGTGCATAATCGGAGCCAAATCGAAAAGGGCGCACGAGGCTATAAAGATATTAACATGTGGGCCATGAAAATTCTGGAGTCGGGCGGCGTGTTAGCTAGTTTTTCATGCTCCGGACAAGTCAGCGCCGACCTGTTCCAGAAGATTCTGTTTGGAGCCGCGGTGGACGCGGGTCGCGAGGTGCAAATCATCGAACGGCTGACTCAAGGCAGTGATCATCCTATCTCGCTGACATGTCCCGAATCGGACTATCTCAAGGGGTTGGTATGTCGGGTGTGGTAACAGGTACAGTCTTATCAGATAATGATTTTTAATTCAAGACCAACCTTCCCGCAAGTTTTGAACTTGCGGGAAGGTGACAACTGAAAATATTTATCTGAACATCTATAGCCTCATACCGACGGCAACTTATCGAGTTTGCCGCGATATGACATAAAACAGTTGATGACCATCGCCCAACACGTAAAAGTTCAGTAAAACCACCCTAGAAACCCGATTTCTTTGAGAAATCGGGTTTCTGATGTTCCTTCTAGCGAGTTCACTGAATATTTACCCCAACACCCGTTTGTTGTATTGAGTTCGGTCTCATTAGATGGTTTGTCAAATATCACATTAACGGTAGAATCAATTCCACGCCAAAACCTGCTCCGTGATGGGATGATCTATTTATAAACCTGCCCGTTACGCATCATAATAAACGACGGTTACGGTATCACCGTTAATATATTTCTCGAATTCTTCCTTGTCGGAGATCTCAAATTCGGAATAGGTTAACTCCGTACCGTTGGTAGGACGTTCTTCGGGGAAGACACAGGTAATCAATTTGCGTAGCCCTACAAACTCCCATGTAATCGGACGACTGTCATAGGTGTAATCATCATCAATATCTACCTCATCCTCTTTTGCCCGTTGTACAGCTTTTTCTGCCGCCTCTTTATCCGACTCGGCAGAAACTAAAATGACATTCTCCATAACTCGATACAGGTCTTGATTACCATCTTGAAATTTCATGACCATCATGGCATGGGCTACATACCAATTCAACATCACTCACCTCACTTCTCTTTTTTGTCGATTACGACAACCAAAGTATTTTTGTGCTTTGACAATATCTCGTTTAAGTTTTTTATCCCTGCTCTTTTGAACTTCAGACAACATCTCTGCTAAAATATCGGTTTGTTCTGACAAATTGTAACCTATTGGAGATAACAACACCAATTTGGCAATCCTCAGATTTGTAGTATAATTCGGTAGTATTGTGAAAAAATTCACAGTTATGTAAATGATTCAACGATTCTTGTTACCCGACAGACTGGTTTAGGAAAAACTAAAAGTAAATATTCAGTGAACTCGCCAGAAAGAGCGTCAGAAACCCGATTTCTTTGAGAAATCGGGTTTCTAGGGCGGCATTACTGAACTTTTACGACTAAATACGATAACACAGAGGTTCACGGAGATACACAGAGGAAAAAATAAATCTCTTTTTTAAAACTCTGTGAACCTCTGTGTCCCTCTGTGAACCTCTGTGTCCCTCTGTGAACCTCTGTGTTAAGTAACTTTCATTTCTAAGTTGTCACTTTTCTCGGAGTGCAAGAATTCCATTCTTGCTGTCAAAATGCAATTTTGACACTCCTGTTTTTAACAAGTTAGTTCTGAAAACTACTTAATTAGTTTTGGCTAAGAATTTTTGTCGGGTAGTAAGCAACAATTCGGGATTGAGTCGCCTGAATCGCTGACTTGTGTGTTATCGACTCAGTGAGGAATATCAATCAAATGACAACAGATTCTGCAACACCCCTAACCTTAGACGAGTTTGACCAGCCGACCTACGAAGCTTGGCGCGAACTCGTGGAACAACAACTACGCGGCGCACCGTTTGAGAAAAAGGTGATGACCAAAACCTACGAAGGTATCACCCTGCAACCGTTGTACCGTCAAGAGGACGCGACCGACCTGCCGAATCAGAGCAGTTTTCCCGGCCTGCCACCCTACACTCGCGGGAGCCAAGTCAGCGGTAATCTTAAATCACCGTGGTTAATCTGCCAAGAGTTGGCCTACAGCACCCCGTCGGCCTTTAATCAGGCGCTTAAGTATGACTTAGAACGCGGCCAAACCGCCATCAACCTGCGTCTAGACCAAGCGACGTTAGCCGGTCTTGACCCTGACCAAGCCGAAGTCGGACAGGTCGGGGCGGGCGGGGTATCCATCGTCACCGTGGCCGATTTAGCTACCGCCTTTGAGGGCATCGACCTCAGTCAGCTACCGATTTTTGTGCAGGCTAGTTCGGCGGCCATGCCGACCTTGGCTCTGCTGGTGGCTTACTTGAATCAGGCCGAGGTGCCGCTGACCAACCTGCGCGGCGCAATCGAGATGGACCCGCTCGGCAGTCTGGTCAGCGCCGGAACCTTTCCCCGCTCGGTGGCCGGAGCCTACGACCGCATGACGCAGATGATTCGCTGGGCCAAAAACACCGCTCCCCAACTCCAGATTGTGACTGTGCATGGTCAACCTTACAGCAACGGCGGAGCCAGCGCGGTACAGGAGTTGGCCTTTGTTATGGCAACTGCGGTTGAATATCTGCGAGAGCTGAATAATCGAGGCTTGAGCATCAACGAGATTGCCCCTCGTCTGCGCTTCTCCTTTACGGCTGGCTCCAACTACTTTATGGCGATTGCTAAGTTACGTGCCGCTCGGCTGGTGTGGGCTAAGTTGGTCAAAGCCTTTGGCGGCGACGAGACCGCCCAAAAGATGAGTATGCATGTCCGCACAGCCAACTGGAACAAAACCAAACATGATGCCCATGTCAACATGTTACGTACCACCACCGAAGCCTTTGCCAGCGCGGTCGGCGGCTGTGATAGTCTGCATGTCGGTCAGTTTGATGAGGTGTTCGGCCAGCCGGACGAGTTCTCGCGCCGGATTGCTCGCAACACCCAGATTATCCTGCAACGTGAAGCCCATCTGACCCGCGTCATCGACCCCGCGGGCGGCTCTTGGTATGTCGAAAATCTAACCGACGCGGTCGGACGAGAGGCCTGGAGCCTGTTCCAGCAGGTCGAGCAGAACGGCGGCATGTATCAAGTGCTACAGGCCGACTTCCCACAGAGCCAGATTCAGGCGACGGCGGAGCAACGCGACAATCATATCAACAGTCGTAAAGATGTGTTTATCGGCACCAATAAATATGCCAATTTAACCGAGAAACCAATTACGGCCTCTGTGCCTGATTATCCGGCTCTGCACGAACAACGTGCCAAACATATCACTGATTATCGCACCAGTTTGGACGGTCAGCAAGCAACCACCATGCTTGAAAAGTTGAATCACCTGCTAGAGGCTCCCGCCGAAAACGCCCTCCAAGCGGCCATCGAAGTGGCCTCCGCCGGAGCCACCATCGGCGAGATTGCCCGCACCCTGCGTAGCGGCGACGAGACCAAAGCCACAGTTACGCCAATTCTGGCCGGACGAGCCACCATCGGCATGGAAACTTTGCGCCAAAATGCCGAGGCTTACCTCGCCAAAACCGGTCAGCGCCCGCAGATTTTCTTAGCTAACATGGGGCCGATTCCGCAACATAAACCCCGCGCCGATTTCAGCACCGATTTCTTCCAAGTCGGCGGGTTTGAAATGTTAGGCAACAACGGTTTTGAGACTCCCGACGCGGCGGCCAAATCAGCACTGGAATCGGGTGCGTCAGTGGTCGTTATCTGCTCGACGGATGCCACCTATCCAGAGATTGTGCCGACTTTGACCAAGGCGCTTAAGTCAGCCAAGCCAGAGATAACGGTCATTGTGGCCGGATATCCAAAAGCACATATTGATGAGTTTAAGGCCGCGGGCGTGGATGAGTTTATCCATGTTCGAGCTGATCTACATGCGATTGTGTCGAAGCTACAAACTCAATATCGGCTATAAAGATGTCCAGATCATGGTCGTCAACTTTAAGTAGTTCATAGGCACTTCAGGGCACGTGGAAGAATTAAATTGTCTCACTTAGTCCCCGACAGAAAATTTAGCCTGAACTAATCAACACAGAGATTCACAGAGGAACACGGAGATTCGCAGAGAAAAAGCAAAAAAAACTTAGTATGAGAAATTTTGACGGTACATCTACCCGCAAGCTCAACGCTTGCGGGTAGATTGTTGCTCAAGCTTAAACGCCAATTTGTTCTATTTTAGTACCTGTGGTATGCTATCTAACAGATAAAAGGTCATCTGATGACTGTAAGTCATCGGATGACTAACGGCCAAAACTTTTCTGGAGGACTATATGGTTATAACAGAAGCACTTTTTTCAGAGTTAGTACAATTTATAAATACTCATCCCAAATGGCGCAACAGACTGTCGAAAGCTTTGTTTCCTGATCTAGATATTGCCAAGGCATTTCAGAATTTGGCCGAATCTCAACGACAAATGCAATTATTATTGCAAAATTTAGACGGACGAGTCGCTCACATTGAAAAAGATGTGACTTTCTTGAAAGAAGATGTCACTGGCTTAAAAGAAGATGTCACTGGCTTAAAAGAAGATGTCACTGGCTTGAAAGAAGATGTCACTGGCTTGAAAGAAGATGTCACTGGCTTGAAAGAAGATGTCACTGGCTTGAAAGAAGATGTCACTGGCTTGAAAGAAGATGTCACTGGCTTGAAAGACAGGGTTGAGTTTGGGTTTGCCGAGGCCGCCGCTGAACGGACTGAGATGAAACAAGATATAACGCATCTCAAACGTGAGATGGCTGATGTTAAAGGCTTTAATTATGAAATCCGATTTATTCAACTAGTCGCCTCGATTTTGGGACAATTTATACGTCGAGGACATGATGCTAGAAATGATATAGGTCTTTTGCTTGAAAATGCAGAAGATGATGGCCTGATTACCGAACAGGAACATAGCCAGGTGCTGGCCTTAGATTTATTATGGAAGGGAAAACAAAAAGATACCAAAGCTGACATTGTATTAGCAATTGAGCTTTCGTGGCGAGTGGAAGAGACGGATATCAAACGGGCCGTCACCCGAGCCAATATCCTCCGTAAAATGGGCTTGAATGTTTTGCCTGTGGTGGCAGGCTTTGTGTGGGATGAGACGATCCCCCCCCTTATTTATCAACATAAGGTTCTGTTCGTAATGAATAAGAAAATTGATGAATCAAGTTGGCACAATGCCTTTTCATAGGTTGGATATAGGTCAAATAAAAGAATAAAACCTAACAAAAGATAGCAAATATTTCAGGGCGTTTGTTGTCTTTTTCGTTAAGATGACGCATCGGAATTAATCCCGATACTAAAAGCTAAAGCAGGCTGAAACCAGCTATTTAGGCACTCTGGAACGCGCATCTTATTTAATTCCGAATCCTAAATTGGAGCAATAGACAATTCAGAAGTTTATCATTTCAACATGGCTAAAACAATATCTGACAGGATTAACAGAATTAACATGATTACAAGTAAAAAATCCTGTTAATTCTGTTAATCCTGTCGAAAAATGCCTTTTGTTTTATCAATATGTCAGGTCGTGAATGAAACGACAAACTTTTAGACAATTATGAATAACCAACCAGATTTTACCACAATCAATTATGATGATATTACCTTTCCGCAGGTCGATTATGAGACTTGGCGACAAAAGGTTGAAGAAGAAACCGGCCAATCGATCAACGATTTGGTCTGGAAAACGATGGAGCAGTTGGATGTAAAGCCGCTCTATACGCAGGCCGACACGGCCAATCTGCAACATCTTGGCTACACCGCCGGAATTCCGCCCTACCTGCGTGGCCCGTATGCGACCATGTACGTCACTCGCCCGTGGACGGTACGGCAATACGCTGGATTTTCAACCGCCGAAGAGAGCAACGCTTTCTATCGACGTAATCTGGCCGCCGGACAAAAAGGGCTGTCGGTCGCGTTTGACCTCGCCACCCATCGGGGCTACGATTCCAGCCATCCTCGTGTGGTTGGTGATGTCGGGAAAGCCGGAGTCGCTATCGACTCCATTCTTGACATGAAGATTCTGTTCGACCAGATTCCACTCGATAAGATGTCGGTCTCCATGACTATGAACGGCGCGGTACTGCCAATTATGGCTTTTTATATCGTCGCCGCCGAAGAGCAGGGAGTTAAGCCCGAACAGTTGGCCGGTACGATTCAGAATGACATTTTGAAAGAGTACATGGTGCGGAACACCTACATCTATCCGCCGGAGCCGTCAATCAAAATTATTGCTGATATTTTCGCCTTCACCTCGCAAAACATGCCTCGCTTCAACAGTATCAGCATCTCCGGCTACCACATGCAAGAAGCTGGAGCCACCGCCGACTTAGAGTTGGCCTATACCTTGGCCGACGGGCTGGAATATGTCCGCACCGGTCTCAAAGCGGGCATGGACATCGACACCTTTGCCCCCCGTCTCTCTTTCTTCTGGGCGATTGGCATGAACTACTTTATGGAAGTTGCCAAGATGCGAGCCGGACGGATTCTGTGGGCCAAACTGATCAAACAGTTCAACCCCAAAAATCCGAAGTCGATGGCCCTACGAACCCACAGCCAAACCTCTGGCTGGAGTTTGACCGAGCAAGACCCGTTTAACAACGTGGCTCGAACCTGTATCGAAGCGATGGCCGCGGCCTTGGGACATACCCAGTCGCTCCACACCAACGCCCTTGACGAGGCGATTGCCCTACCGACCGACTTCTCGGCTCGGATTGCGCGGAACACCCAGCTTTATCTACAAGAGGAAACCGGAATCTGTAAAGTGGCCGATCCGTGGGGTGGCTCGTACTATGTTGAAGCCTTGACCGACGCGTTGCTTGAACGGACATGGGCGCATCTGCAAGAGGTAGAATCGTTGGGCGGCATGACCAAAGCGATTGCCGCAGGCGTGCCAAAACTGCGTATCGAAGAGGCATCGGCTCGTCGGCAAGCCCATATCGACTCGGCGCAAGAGACGATTGTCGGGGTTAACCGCTATCGACTGGAGAAAGAAGCGCCCATCGAAATTTTAGAGGTCGATAACACCGCGGTACGAGAGGCACAGTTGAGTCGCCTTAAGGCGTTACGGGGCGACCGAGATGAGGCCAAAGCCCAAGCCGCCCTGAACGCCCTCACCCAATCTGCCGAATCGGGCGAGGGGAATCTGCTGGCCTTGGCCGTTGATGCGGCTCGCGCCCGTGCCTCCTTGGGTGAAATTTCGGATGCGATGGAGAAGGTGTTTGGTCGCCATAAAGCAGTCATCCGCTCGATTTCGGGTGTGTATAGCGGCGAGTTTGGTGAAGACGAGGCGGTCGCCAAAACCCGTGCGATAGCCGATGAGTTTGAACAGTTGGAAGGTCGTCGCCCGCGTATCATGATCGCCAAGATGGGTCAAGATGGGCATGACCGCGGGGCTAAAGTCATCGCCACCGCCTTTGCTGATTTGGGTTTCGATGTAGACATCGGGCCACTGTTCCAAACACCGGAGGAGACCGCTCGCCAAGCCGTCGAAAATGACGTGCATGTGGTCGGCATGAGTTCGCTGGCCGCAGGACATAAAACCCTCCTACCGCAGTTGATTGAAGAACTCGGCAAACTCGGTCGAGAGGATATTGTGGTCGTCATCGGCGGGGTAATTCCGGCCCAAGATTACGACTATCTGTATGAACACGGCGCGGCCGCCATCTTCGGCCCGGGCACGGTGATTCCGGTCGCGGCGCAGAAGGTGCTGGAGGAAGTGACTCTGCGTTTGGGTGAGTAGGCGAATTTGCGAATTTACGAATAGCGAATGATAATGAAAAGTGGTCATGCCCATGATGGGTATGACCACTTTTATTTGTTTGAGGCAGTTCCAACTTTTAAAATCTCCCAAACTGATTTAATTCTCTATGTCATTCCCGCATGCCTTT
Source organism: Anaerolineales bacterium HSG25 (assembly GCA_030377865.1). Lineage (GTDB taxonomy): Bacteria > Chloroflexota > Anaerolineae > 4572-78 > J111 > JAUCGB01. Next base: position 28,003 of record JAUCGA010000020.1, read on the forward strand.
AGCGGGAATCCACATTCTGCATACAAATGGATGCCCGATAACAACATTCGGGCATGACATTTGGGATGTTTATTTTCTTGAAGTTACCTGATACGAAGAGATAGGGTATTAAATTTTGGCCTTGGTCATCGTTTGGGCCATGTCACTCTGAAACCGAAGGTTGAAGAGTCTCCATTCTGCTACTTTAGGGCGGATTCTTCGCAAACAGCGCTCAGAATGACATGTGTAGGTGGCCGAAACCATGACCATCGCCTAAATTTTATAGCGATAATTAGCCAAAATCGAACAAATGGGCTATAATTACTGTTCTTTAAAAAGTCTTATGGTATAAGTAACTTATGGTTATTTCAGAACTAGAAAGTATCTTAATTGAAGAATTAGGTTATCAATCAGGTCAATTTGCCTCACCCCCGGGACAGCGACCTGTGGCTGATGTTCATAGAACCTACTATGTGCAACATATTCCTGTTTTATGCTCTTCATGGTTCAAACAAACAGTATGGACGAAACAAATCCCATAGTCCTACAAATCTCCAACAAATGGCATATCGTCGAACATAGCCGCCGCTCGGAGCATGCTTTGTGTGGGCGACGTGTCACCAACCGTGGCGCGCATGCTCGATTTAGTCAAGTTGGGGTTAAGCATGCCTGCCCCAAATGCGTTGAGACTTTTCAGCAGTTGTATCCTCATAACCCATTAATTTGAGTATGCGAATCTGCGAATAGCGAAAGTTGTCCATTCATATATTCGTTTATTCGCCCATTCGCATATTCGTCATTCAACAATGAGTGCAGAAAAACGACGACCCAAAGTATTAATTTGTGATGCCATTGCCCCCACCGGGGTAAAACGATTAGAAACGCATGCTGATGTTGAGGTCAAAACTGGCCTCAGTCAGGCCGAGTTAATCAGTGTCATTCCTGATTACGAGGCAATTGTTCTGCGGAGTGCCACCCAAGCCCCCGCCGAGGTGATTAAACATGGCCTCAAACTTAAGGTAATTGCTCGTGCGGGCGCGAGACTAGACAATGTAGATGTGGTCGCGGCTCAAGAGCAGGGAGTACAAGTGGTCAACAGCCCCGATGCCAATACACTGGCCGTAGCCGAATTGAGCATGGGTCTGCTGATTAGTCTCGCTCGCCATGTGGCCCGTGGCGACCAGACCATGAAGGCCGGTAAGTGGGAAAAGAAAAAGCTGATGGGCATGGGCTTGGCCGGTAAAACCTTGGGCATTGTTGGATTTGGCCGTATTGGCCGCGAGGTAGCGATTCGAGCCAAAGCCTTTGGCATGACCATTTTGGTCAACCAGCGTCGCCCTACCCCAGAACTGAATCTGGAAATCGGCGTGGAATCGGTTGACCTGCTCGACCTCCTCGCTCAGTCCGACTTTATTACCCTGCATGTTCCTTTTAAGCCCGAAACCCAAAACATGATGAGTACCGAGCAGTTTAAGTTGATGAAACCGACCGCCTATCTCATCAATACCGCTCGCGGGGGCGTGGTTGATGAGGAGGCCCTGCTCACGGCACTCAACGAAGATCAGATTGCTGGTGCGGCGCTGGATGTGTTCCGCGAAGAACCCGCCGTCAACAACAGCTTGGCTCAGCATGAGCGAGTGGTCGCCACCCCCCACATCGCCGCTAGTACCGACGATGCCCAAGAGGCCGCGGCGCTAACTGTGGCCGATAAAATCATCGAGATTTTGAACAAGGTTGAGGTGGAGCATATTCTGCCTCTGCAAATTGTCCCCTCAGAAAAAGTGGTACCGCACGAACATGTTGATCCACGTCGAGTAGAGAGGCTGATGAAACGGCTGGAAACAGATCAAATTCTGATGGATCCGCCTCTCGTTATGGAGGCCGACGATCATTATGTGGTGCTTGATGGAGCTACCCGCTCTACGGCTCTAAAACAGTTGGGCTACGAGCACATCCTCGTTCAGATTACGCCACCCGAAGAAAATTTGAATCTTCATACTTGGTTCCATGCTATCTGCAATATCAACCTGACCGAATTGTTAGAGATGCTAGAGGCTCTGCCCGAAGTGACTCTGGTTGACACAGACATGGATCGAGTGTTGGATGAGATGTTTGAGTATGGTGGCCTCTGTTATCTCAAAACGGTTGAGGGACAGGTACTTTTGGTACTCCCAACAACCGGACAAAATCGGCTCGATGCGTTGAACAGCCTAACCAACACCTATATCAGAGCCAGCATCGTTCAACGTACCATTAATGACAATATGATTAGCTTGGGGCATGAATATCCAGACATGGCGGCTTTGGTCGTTTTTCCAGAGTACACGGTGGCGCAAGTATTGCAGGTCGCCCAATCTGACCGAGTCTTTCCAGCGGGCATTACCCGTTTTATCATCCCCGACCGAATTCTACGCCTTAATGCCGACTTAAGTATCTTAAAGTCGGATAAATCACTCCGAGAGAAGAATCAGTGGTTGCATGACCTGCTGGTCGATAAGCTGGCACAGGGTAAAATTCGGCATTACGAAGAGCCGATTTATCTGTTGGATGAGTAGGTGAATATCTATAACTATGCGACCTTTAGGAATAATCTTAGCCATTTTTATACTGCTTTACGGCGCACGTATGCTGGTCACTTCCGCTCAAGCGGCTATCACTGGACGAGTGCTAATGCGGCGCGGCCTACGAATCTTCTGGTATCCGGCTCCGAGCCGAGCCGAGGCGGTCAAAGTCGCTCTGCGCGATGGGCTGATGGGCGCATTGCTGATGCTGTTGGGAATAGTGATGATCTTGTAATTTTACACACCGAAATGAGTACCAGTTTGCTAGGGCTGTTCAGTTCTCCATGTTCGTCACGCTACAAGCGTGACCTCCACGGCCTCATATCTAACAAAATCACTGTAGGTGACGCTTGTAGCGTCACAATTATGCCTATATAAATTAGAACTGAACAGCCCTTTCGTTTGCGGTGTGAGCTTTCTTCATGATACTTGTTCTGCATGGGAACATCTGGAGTATTATGAATAAATCTATGACAATTAGAGATGCCATGTCCGCTCAATTAACCGATAAGGCCATCTTCGAGCAGGCCAAACAGTATGCTTACAGCTATATCGACCAAGTTAATGACCGTCCTGTCTACCCCGACCCAACAGCCATCGCCAATCTAGTTCAGTTTGATGAGCCATTACCAGAACATCCACAGGCTGGCTCAGAGATTCTCAAACAGCTTGATGAGTATGGCTCTCCGGCCTGCACGCTGGCTCAGGAGGCGGGAACTTGGGTTCATATTGATGGGGCGTTTGGTCTGTTAGCCGCGGCCTCACCCGCCAAACAGCATCTGACTCGTGGCATCGAAATGGCCGATTCATGGTCAGTTGATGGGCATAAAACACTCAACACGCCCTACGATTGTGGTATTATTCTGTGTAAAAATCGAGATGCGCTGGTGGCGGCTATGCAGGCTAGTGGAGCCTATATTCAGTACGGCGAACAACGAGACAACATGCTCTACACTCCAGACATGTCTCGTCGAGCCAGAGCCGTAGCGATGTGGGCGACGCTCAAATCTTTAGGCCGACATGGGCTAACCGAAATGATTGATAATCTCTGCGCGGGAGCTACTCAGTTCGCCGAGTTATTAACCGCTCAGGGTTTTCAGGTACATAACGAGATTGTATTTAATCAGGTATTGGTTACGTGTGATACACCAGCAGAGACGACAGCTACCTTGGCCGGAATCCAAGCCTCCGACGAGTGTTGGTGTGGTAGTACAACGTGGCAAGGTCAGCCCGCGATTCGGATTAGTGTCTGCTCTTGGGCGACTACGCCAACGGATGTAGAACGCTCGGTGCAAGCGTTCGTCAAGGCTCGTGAGGCGAGCACAGGCATATAGATGTTCAGATAAACATTTTTAGTTGTCACCTTCCCGCAAGTTTTGAACTTGCGGGAAGATTGGTCTTGAATTGAAAATCATTATCTGAAAAACTGTAGGTCATGTAACAAGATTAATATTGTAATAGGGCACCGCTCATAATCAAACCAAAAACAGGTATTAAGAATACATGGAATGGGGATTAAATAAGTTGCGCGTTTTCACATAAGAATGAATTCTTATGCTGACACGAGAAACCTGCTTAGGTAACTCCAAGAAAATAAACCTCCCAAATGTCATGCCCGAATGTTGTTATCGGGCATCCATTTGTATGCAGAATGTGGATTCCCGCTAAAAGCATGCGGGAATGACATAGAGAATTTAATCAGTTTGGGAGATTTATTTCCTTGGAAATCCCTTAAGCAGGTTTTCCGTTTAAGACGCTGATTTCAATCAGCGGCCTTATGCACAAGTTAATTAATGCTCATTCCATGTTTGGTTGACAGTCGTTGTTTGAGCAAAAGAACAGGATGCGTGGAATGACACTGATTAAATCATACCAAAATCAGTGTCATTCCACGCATCCTGTTCTAAAACAACTGAAACCAAAAACGGTTGAACAATAATCATCACCGAAAGTGTCAACCGAATTGAATGACTAAAATATGTTCCGTGAGCGGTCTCCTTTTTTACAAAGAAACACTACATACAGTGTGTTTTTTCTTCCAAACCCATATACAGGTTAAGTAAATTTAACACAATTTTCAACATCATGTTGACATCTACACCTTTTTGCATAATTTATTTCCATTCTGTATCGTTGCGTTTAATTCTACTCCATGTTAAAATGTGGCAAGCTCTTTAACAAGTGAAATTGTAGAGCTTACGGTTCATTCAAGGGAATATTTGAGGATAATTTATCGTCAAAACGCAACTTGAGTGTAATGACTGGAATATCATCGGCATTATCTGTGATATTCTATAAATATCTTGTTTCTATAGTGTTTTTGCAAAAAAGGAGAAGGATCATGCGACGTTATTTCTTTTTGGCGGTCAGTTTCATACTGGCTGGTTTTATTTTGGGGGCCTGTTCTTCTGAGCCTGCGACAGAACCTGTGGAGAAAAAAACAGAGTCTGAAGTAAGTGGCCCGTTAACAGTATTGTGTGGGATGCAGGAAGATTGGTGTCAGGCGGCGGTAGTGGCTTTTGAAGCTGAAACCGGAATAGAAACCTCGATGGTGCGGATGTCGTCGGGTGAATCTCTGGCAAGGTTGCGGGCAGAAGGGGATGACACGCTCTTTGATGTGTGGTATGGCGGCCCCAGTTTAGGCCCCGGCGCGGCCATAGAAGAAGGATTGATTGAGCCGTATATTCCAGAAAATGGTAAATTTATCCCCGATGAGCTAAAAAATGCGGATGGCAACTGGACGGGGGTTTATGTTGGAGCATTGGGCTTCTGCTCAAATGCGGAGTATCTGGCAGAATTGGGAGTTGACGCGCCAACCTCATGGCAAGACCTACTCAACCCAGCTTTAGAAGGAAACATTGCTATGGCCGACCAGCGTACATCCGGTACAGCCGTAACCGCTGGTGGTACATTGGTAGCCTTGAATGGTGGTGAAGATGAGGCATTGGAATATCTGAAAAAATTAGACACAAATATTTTCCAATACACCAAAAGTGGCTCATCACCGGGGCGAATGGCAGCCGCGGGTGAGGTAGCCGTCTCGGTTATTTTCTCTCACGATTGTGTGAAATTTGCTAAGGAAACCGGAGTTGAGTTGGTAACGTCCTTCCCTAAAGAAGGCACCGGCTATGAAATTGGTCAGGTATCGCTGATTGCGGCGGCTAAGAATCCAGAAGCGGGCAAGGCGTTCATTGAGTGGACCTTAACCCCCGCCGCGCAAGAGATTGCCGCCCCTGTCAACTCATTCCAGATTCCAACAAACTCGGATGCCAAAGTTCCACCTGAAGCAGTGAAACTTGACCAAGTTGTGTTGGCCGAAGGATTTACTCCTAAATTAGTTACCGACTTAAGAGCCGGAGGATTTCCTGACCGATTTGCCTCCGAGGTGCGAGAAGGTATGGACGCACCGGAATAGTACAAATTTCAATCAGAATGAGCATCAGACCTGACAGATTTGTTAAACCTGTCAGGTCTAACAATAATAGGCGTAACAGCAAATAACAACTTGCGGTTACGCCTCCTTTTTTACTTCATTCAGGTAGTGGTGCAGAAGTAGTTCCGTTAGTTACCCGCAAGTTCCAAACAACTTGCGGGTAGCTGACCACTACCAATGCAGGACTACCCTTCATTATTATAATTAGCAGGCAGTAACAATTGTAAAAGTTCAGTAAAGTAGCCCTAGAAACCCGATTTCTTTAAGAAATCGGGTTTCTGACACTCTTTCTGGCGAGTTCACTGAATATTTACGTAACAATTTGCGAGGTGCAATGAACATATTGCGTTCTTCTTATATACAATTTGTTCAGGAGATGAGGCGGTTGTATCAAGACGGTTTGTTGACCGTTGGATTACTTATTTCGCTCCTTTTTCTTTATGGTTTTGTTATATATCCGTTGCTGAGAGTTCTGGGAGTTGGCTTTAGTCCTGAAGCTCTACCATTATATGCTCGTTTTTTACAGCAACCGGAAACCGGACGAGTCATTCTAAATACCATTGGTGTAGGATTGAGTGTCGCCAGTTTAGGTACAATACTGGCGTTCATGTTAGTTTTCATGCAGGTAAAAGTAGATGTGCCGTTGAAACGATTTTTCCATTTGATTACTATTTTACCGGTAATCGCGCCACCGTTTGTCATGGCAATGTCCATCATAACCCTGTTTGGGCGTAGTGGAATCATTACAAAACGATTGTTAGGCATACGATACGATATTTATGGTGCTGAAGGACTGATATTTGCTTTAACTTTGTCCTTTTTACCCATTGCTTACCTTAGCTTGTTGGGCATGATGCGGGCACTCGACCCGTCTTTAGATGAAGCGGCTACAAACCTTGGGGCTGGACGATGGCTAATTCTTAGAAAAATAACCATTCCTTTATTACTGCCCGGTTTTGCCAGCTCGTTTCTCTTACTTTTTGTGCTGGCAATATCTGATTTGGGCAATCCCTTACTATTGGGGGGTAGTTTTAACGTGTTATCAACGTCAATATACCTCGCTATTGTGGGACAATTTGACCTCACTGCCGGTGCAGTTCTAGCAGTATTACTCATGATTCCCTCAATGGCGATTTTCTTTTTCCAACACTACTGGCTCAGTAAACGCTCTTATGTGACAATTACCGGTAAACCTACCGGCAGACCACAATTAATTACTAGCCCTGAAGTAAAATGGCCGCTTTTTATCGCAAACGGCTTGATTATCGGGCTTATTCTTCTTTTGTATGTAAATATTCTAGTAGGAGCATTTACCAAAGTATGGGGCATAAATTTCACGCCTACTTTGGATCATTTTTACTTTGTCTTATCTGGTTATGGTTCTGAAGCCATTTTGGATACAATTTTTCTAGCCGGAATAGCAACGCCTATTGCCGGTTTGGGCGGTATATTGATTGCCTTCCTCGTCGTGCGTCGTCAATTCTTTGGACGAGCTTTGATAGACCTAACTTCCATGCTGGGAGCGGCTGTGCCCGGAATCATCGTCGGTATTGGGTTGGTCTTGGCCTATAATCAATCTCATCTTGCAGGATTAGTCCCCAAACTTACAGGGACGGCTTTTATCATCGTCATGGCCTTCACGGTTCGCTGTATTCCGGCGGCTGTGAGAGGTGGGGTAGCCGCATTGCAACAAATAGATACTTCTATGGAAGAAGCCGCACTCAGTTTGGGAGCCAGCCCAACAACGACATTTCGCAAAATTACTCTGGCGTTGATACGTCCGGCCTTTTTCGCCGGGTTAATCTGGGGCTTTGCCCATTCTATGACATCCCTTTCACCAATTATCTTTTTGGTTACACCGGAATGGCGAATTATGACGGCCCAAATATTAAATGAGGCCGAAGCTGGCCGATTTGGTAACGCGGCGGCATACAGCGTTGTACTAATTTTGATTGTGCTTACCGCCATCGGCCTGCTACAGGTGACTGTTGGTTCTAGCACGGGTGCTGAACGGGTATAAATTACGTGTTGCGTATTGCGTATTGCGTAGATTCTCCTACGAGGTATGTAGTTTTCCTCGTAGGTGTTGATGGCAGAGATGTCATCGCAACGATCACAAAAATTACGAAATACGCAACCGGATAACAAAACTTATGACTAAAAATTCAACAGTTGCACTTCAGCTAAAAAGTCTTACCAAAACATTCAAATCAAATACCGACGTTCATATTGCGGTAAATAACATAGACCTCGATGTTCAACAAGGGGAGCTTATCACGATATTGGGGCCGTCCGGTTGTGGGAAAACAACCACTTTACGTCTTGTAGCCGGTTTTGAATTGCCAACATCGGGAGAGATTATCCTAGATGGTGAGGTCATCAATAATATGTCGGCCAACAAACGCCCCATGACAATGGTTTTTCAAAGCTACGCCCTGTTCCCACACATGTCGGTTTTTGAAAACGTCGCATTTGGTCTACGAATCCAACATGTCACTCCCTTAAAAGAAAAAGTTGAAGCCGTTATGAGTTTGATGGATTTGGCGGGTCTGGAAGATCGGAGTCCGCACCAATTGTCGGGAGGCCAACAACAGCGCGTGGCTTTGGCTAGAGCCTTGGTGATGGAACCACGAGTACTTCTATTTGACGAACCTTTATCTAACCTAGATGCCAAGTTGCGGGTTCACATGCGTACTGAAATTCGACGACTTCAACAGCGATTGGGCATCACTAGCCTTTATGTTACCCATGATCAAGCCGAGGCAATGGGGCTGTCTGATCGTATTGTGGTCATGAATAATGGACACATCGAACAAGTCGGCACGCCCGCCGAAATATACTTAAAGCCCGCGTCAGTATTTGTAGCCGATTTTATGGGACGTTCAAATTTTATCAAAAGTACGGTTTTAACGAACTTGGAAGGAAAGTTAGGCTTAGATTTTTTTGGAAAATCTATTGCACTCCAGTGGGATGAGCGTTCTTTTGTGCCGGATGAGGCCGTATATTTAATCATCCGCCCCGAGGCGGTGAAATTGACCTCTGACCAAAAGACTGAAGCCCGTTTAGAAGGTGAGGTTAAGCATGCAGAATATCTTGGCTCTCAGGTAGATTATGTGGTTGAGGTGTCGGGAGACCATTCCATTTCAGTCATTGATTATAACCCCCAATTTAATCAGATACATGAAGAGGGTGAACGAATAACGCTTTATTTCCCTACAGAAGCATTTCACATTTTGCCCCAATCTTGATAAGTGAGTATTAAGGTAGTGTTGCATTATTGACTGATGGACATGTCACCTGAGCGTTTTTGGCGAAGGGTCTCTTTGACCCGATTCTAAGTAAATATTCAGTGAACTCGCCAGAAAGAGCGTCAGAAACCCGATTTCTTTGAGAAATCGGGTTTCTAGGGCAGTTTTACTGAACTTTTACGATTCTATGAAGAGTCGGGGGATACTTCGGCTTCGCCTCAGTATGACATCGAACAGGCTATCAGTCAACAGGTCAGCACTACCATTATTAATATGGCTCATCAAGATTTTTTAGAGGGCTTGCCACAAAGCTCACTTCATAGCTTTTGTCTGTTAACCACTATTCTTCCTCAACCATTGCCCCACCGAGCAGGTAGGGCAATGGGTCAACGGCCTCATTATCCTCATAAACGGCCAAATAAAGATACGAGCCAACAGTATCACCATCAGTACGCCCTACTTGCCCAATAATCGTACCAAGCGCCACAGTATCACCCGTTTTCACCGTTGATTGCTGAACATGACTATACCAACTTTCTAGCTCATCCTCATGCTCAATGACGATAATCGCGCCATGTTGATCATCACTCACCGAGATGACGGTTCCGCTGTTGGCCGCCTGAACCGGTGTACCAAGGGGAGCGCTAATCTGAATACCCGGATGGGCTGATGGATGAAATCCTTTGCTGACTAAGCCGACTAGCGGCCAGCCTAATTGAGTGCTAATCTGCAACGGTGGAACACCCTCGCCGGGGATGGGTTGACGACCAAACGGTACAATCAAGCCGGTACCAACAGAGGCGGTATAGGGACGGGTCAGGTGATTAGGTGGATAATTGGTGATGTGGGTAGGCGGTACACCGTATAATTCGGCAATTTGAGCCAAGGTTTCGCCTGCACCTAGCCTATGATACACACCTTGTACCGGCAAAATTCGTAACCGTTCTCCGATGCGGATAATGGGGTTATCGCGGTCTAAATCGGGATTGGCGGCGAATAACGTCTCTAGGTCAAGATCATAGTTGAAGGCAATCCCAAATAAGTTATCCCCCCCCTCTACAGTATAGCTAATAACCTCGGTTCGCCCGCCCGCGTTGGGCCATGGGACGACTTGGCTCAAGTTTGTATCGAGGTACAAGTCAGCCGTAAACGCATTACTACGCGGATTGGGCGCAACCTCTCTCTCGACCAACCGAGCCACGGCTGACGGTGGTGTCGTTGGTTCGGGCAGGGGCGGGAGAGGAATCTGCTCGGTGATGGCAGAGGGAGCCTGTTGTAATAAGGCTTGATGCAGGTCTTGCTGAGCTTGTTCAAGCGTATGCCAACCACGCACCAGAGTAATTAACCCACATACCGCGATATTTAATAATAACAATAGTAAAATAAGTCGTCGTCGTGTACGTCGCCGACGTGACGCACGCGACTCCTCTCGATAATAACTCAATCTAACACTCCCTAATCATAAAAATTTGCGTTCAATTATATAGTGACATGTGCGAAGTGAGAAATAGGCTCGCAGAACTGAATTATATTCGATTGACTTGATATTCTATTAGCAGTATACTACCTCTCACTTAAGGAATCGCTGTATCAATTTAATGTTTGTAGCAATAGGTATGAAATAAGCTGTGCGTATTGCTGGGAGAGTGGTTCAATCTTAAAAATTGAACCCACTCTGGAGCGCGCAACTTATTTAGGTAGTGCTGACCTGTTGACTGATAGCCTGTTCGATGTCATACTGAGGCGAAGCCGAAGTATCCCCCCGACTCTTCATAGAATCGGGTCAGAGAGACCCTTCGCCAAAAACGCTCAGGGTGACATGTCCATCAGTCAATAATACAACACTACCTTTATTTAGACCTCATTCCTAGGTGAGTATAAATTCTGCGAAACACCTCCGAGGAACTTCGTACCTCGGAGGAGATAAATCCGAAAACCTTTGCTTGGGTACTTATTATGGGGATACATAGAATACAACTTGTAGGGATTATATGGGGATTAGGCTTGCTTTTGCTCGGTGGTATGGCCTGTCAGGCCGCTCCCGCCACGCCATACCCGACCTACACACCCTATCCAACTTATACCCCTTATCCGACCTATACCCCTTATCCGACCTATACCCCAGTTGCCAAACCTGAGCCAGTATTGCTCCCCTCGCTTGAGGTAGAAAATCTGCTATGGCCCAAAGGGGCACGGGATGACGTGATTCCCGCTTCCGATGCCCATGAGTTTATCGGCGAAAGGATTATTGTCGAAGGGCAGGTGCTCAGAACCCATAATGCCGGAAGTGTGGTTTTCCTCGATTTTTCCAAAAAATCAGGCGGATTCGAGGTGGTCATCTTTCCTGACGATTGGCCCAAATTCCCCAAGCCGCCAGAAGTTTTGTTTGATAAGCAATGGGTTCGGGTTGAAGGGGTGATTGACACTTACGAGGATGATCCGCAAATCATCGTCAAAAATCCGGCTCAGATGGAAGTTGCCATGACCTTGGGCGAGCCGATTTTTCCGACATGTGATTGTCAAGCTGAGGTGGAAACAGTTGAGGCAGACATTACCGCCGTACCAGAATCCACGCCGACTCCAACCATTAAGGCACATGCTCTAGTTGATGAGGTTACTCCAGAGCATACCCCAACATCTGAGGGTGTGTCGGTGGATGGCGCGACTGTTTTTTCGGATACGGCGAGTGCATTTGCTCCCCCTGCTTCTGATGACGAAGCGGCTGAAAATTCGGTCGAGGATTCCGCCGAATCAGCTACCAGCCTCGTAAATTGGCAAGAGGCCGCGAGTTATCAGGGACAGCGAGTCACGGTGGCGGGGCAAGTGGTGGCGACCTATCATTCCGACAAAGTGACCTACCTAAATTTTGATAAAGATTATCGCAACACATTCAAGGTGGTTATTTTTCCAGAGGCATGGGAACTGTTTGCCGAACCACCTGAAATCTATTATAAAGAAATGGCGATTCAAGTTACGGGTGACGTGACGATATATCGGGATGCACCGCAAATTATTGTGGATAATCCCGACCAGATTGAGGTTGTACAGTGAGCTATTTACCAACAATTTTTCTGATTTTGGCCGCAGGGTGCATTGGCGCAACCGTTATTGCGATCATGTTAGCTCGACGCGCCCGTCGAGAAGCACGAGCCACGATATTTCCGATTGTGTACGAAGAGGAAATGGCTCGGGTAAAATGGGCCACCATGACGGGAGTGTTCTTCACAGGCATGGCAGTTTTATTTTTTGGCGGATGGATGATGGAACTAACTAATCCATTTCCGACGTTATCCCTCCCCACCAGCGACATTGCCGCCACCGAGACAGAACCAGTCACAGAATCGGTACAGGTGATGCGGGTTGATGAGGCCACCGATACCGAGTCGCCTCTCGCTGAACCAGACACGGTTCCCGAAAACAACACCAATAACGATGAACCTGCCGTTGTAGAGGTTGTACCGACTACCGTAGACATTGCTCCGACGGAAGAGCCTGCATCTCCAACCGTACCGCCCTCAGCCACGCCCGTACCAGCTACACCAACACCGAGCAATACCTCAACGCCGCAACCCTCGGCCACACGGGTTGAGGTGGTATTGACCACAACGACGGAATCACGTACCGTTACAACCACCCCCTCCGCAGTAGCGGTAAAAGTTGTCGTCGTAACGGTTGACCCTGCCGAAATTGAATCATTGTTAGCGGGTATAGCGGTACCCACGACCTTAGTTATTGGTGAAGCAACCACCACTCCAACGGTCAATTCAACCGTCACCAATGCCCCAACCGCCACCGCAGAGGCCACCACCGCGTCATCCACAATAGAGCCAGCCACCCCCCCAGCCTTAACAGACGCTGTCTTAGGCCCAATTACGTTTACCTCGAACACTAACACCGCCGTCAGCACCCGTTCGCAATCTACTTTTTCAGACACGGTTCAGCGAGTATACGCCAGATTTCCATTTAAGGGCATGCAAAACGGGGTAACGTTTACCGCGGTCTGGTATCGTGATGAGCAAGAGTTGTGGCGAGACGAGCATGATTGGGAATGGGGCGAAGCGGCAGACTCCTACACCTTTGTCAACATCCGTGGGTTAGGAACATATCGTCTTGACCTGTATGTGGATGGCTCGATGTTAGTCAGTAACTCGTTTCAGGTGGAGTAGGGGTGAGGCCTAAATAAATTATTGTGCGCTCCAGAGCTGGTTCAATCTTAAAGATTGAACCACTCTCATGACCATGAGAAGATTCTTCGCCTTCGGCTCAGAATGACATAGTTTTCAACATCATCTTGACCACTACAATTTCCTCCATTTTGAGCCATGTCTAAATTGTGAATTAAAAGAGCCAGTCCTGATAGTCATCGGGGCTGGCTCTTTTTGGTTGTGGGCAACCAGAGTGGTTCAATCTGTCAGATTGAACCACTCTCCTCGGTCAATCACACAATACGAATTACGAATTACATTTTACTCCTTAAGTAACTTTCATTTCTAAGTTGTCACTTTTTCCGGAATGCAAGAATCCCATTCTTGCTGTCAAAATACAATTTTGACACTCCTGTAGAGATTCCGGCTGACCACAATGTCCATAGGTCTTGGTCCCAACACCATGACCGTCAACTTAAGAGTTCGTAGTAGGCACTTTAGTGCCGTTTGAAGGCGATGAATCGCCTACTACAAACGTTAAGTTGACACTTATGGTCCCAACACCTACGAGGTGCGTAGTTTGCACCTCGTAGGTGGGTATCATGCAATACACAATACCTCCCACGCACTTCGTATCACGCCAAGAGTTTATTGCTTTAGGATAATCGGTAAGTAAAGAGTTTCAGTTTTAGTTTCAACCTCTGCAACGACCACCTCAATCGGTATCGTATACTGACGATCACCGCTTTGGGCAATCACCGATAAGGGATAACTGCCGGGCGAGGTGCCGGGCAATGTTTCAACAATAAAATCTACTGTGCCGGGTTCGTCCAGAGAAAGGTATGTATCAAGCATATCATCCGCTTGAGATGCCGAGACATCCGGGTTAAAACCGTACTGCCCCATAGGTATTTGGGTGGATGTATCAACCACTAAGTTGACCGGATTGCTCCAACCATCCTGGAACGACATTTGTAGCGGCACATGCAGAGTATTCGTCTGTCCTAAGGTAGCCGTAATCGGTTCAGGTACGGTGATAACAAAGTCAGGCTTAAGAATCGTCAGCGTCCGGGTTATGGTAACCAGGTCTGGCCCATCATCAGCTTGAATGAGGAGGGTGTAGACGCCCCTTTCGGTTATCGAGGTATCCTCTAAGGTCAAGATAGTCGTTATTGTACCTGTTTCAGTTAAGGTGTCGTTATCATACGACCACAGGATTGGTGGATAGTCCACTACTTCTAACGAAATAGAGCGTTCATGTCCATCAAAACGCATGGCCGTAATCGGCAGGGTGACAATACCGCTATCTGTCAGGGTTACGCCGGCCACCGGAACAGTCAAGGCATAAGTGGGAGCAACAATCTGGGGTTTGAGTTCCAGAGTGCGCTCTTCACCGCCACCACTGGCTTCCACGGTCGCGGTAAGGATGCCACTAGACAAGAACTCATTGGCGGTGATAACCACGGTGACATGTGTACCGGTAATGGTCGGGGTTATCATATCGGGAATAAACATCATTTCCAGACCCGGTGAGCGCGGCCCGACATACAGGCCCACAACTCCGGGATAAGGGTCAAGGTTCGTCTTCAATTCAAGAGTTTTGCTCACCGATTGTCCGGCCTTAAGATTGGGTAACGCGCCGGAAGCAGTCAACTCAAACTCGGCCCCTTTGATGGTGACCAAAGCAACTTCAGAAACACTGACCCGTTCATTGTAATTGTCCAACGCGTCAACGGTGAAAGTGTAGGTTTCATCGGAGTTGAGGTTGGTAACGGTATAACTCGGTTCAGGATCAAGACCACTCACAGAAGTTGTGTGAGTTTCAGTACTGCTGGACGAACTCCAGACCAAGAGATATTCCTGGAGGTCAGGATTAGGGAAGGGATTCCATTGAGCCGTCACCCCGCGATAGGTGGTTTGAGTTAGCGTTAAACCGCTTTCCCAACTATCAGGCCAGGAATGTTCAACCACTAACGGTTCCGGGACAACCATTCTGATAGGCTCATGCGCCATATCATCGGCTGCCACATAGACATAGTACGTTCCCCCGCGCAGTAGGTTGGTCTCTATAGCATGACTTTGCAATGTGCCGTCTATCCAGGAGGCATCTGAAGAGGTCAGCGCACTCGTAATCGTACGTCCGCTATAGACCGGGGCTTCAACGGTTTGGGCGACACCATTCTCGTCGGTAATGATACTGGTTTCAATGATGGGTGTTGATTTATAGTAAACGGCTACGGAGGTGTCCGGCTCGCCACTGGTTAAGCGCCACTGTAAGGTAGGTTGGCCGTCATTCTGCACGATATGAACATCGCTGAGTTCCGGAACCGGTTTTTTACCTGTAACGCTCAGTTTGTAATCGGCTGTGCCCAGTGTATCCCCGCTTAGTTTGACTTGCCACTTGCCAAGTTCGCTTTTATCAAGGATATACATGCCGATAGTCTCTTTAACCGACGTTGTATCATCCCAACCGGCCACAACAAGTGTGCCGCTGTATGGCAGCAGGTCTAAAGTCATATTGCTGCCTCTATCAAAGATAATATATTCTCTCATAGAGAGGATGTTTTCAGTGCCCGCTTCATACACCGTAACGGTAAAGGGGTCTTGAGCGATAAGTTTTGTGGTATCCGTAATGCTGTAATAATGAGCGGAGGAGGGTATTTCAATCTGTTCGCCGACTTCCTTGAAAGAGATATGGCTAAACAGAGGAATCTCGATTCCATCATCTTTGTCGGTAATGGTCACATCAACCGCTGGCGATCCGGGGGATAGATTAACGAAGCGGATGCCCGTGTTTCCTACATCGGGGATAGTGTTGTTTTCTAACAACAGCGAATTGATCATCCCTGATTCATCAAAGAATACCAGAGAGTACGCGGTTCCGGTGATCAGTTCTACGGTTCGATTGAGTAAGACCGTGCCACCCTCACTGACTTGCACGTCATGGCTACCAGCAAGCAGGTAAAGCTGTTCTGTTGTTATAGCTCGGCCATCTACGGAGAAGGACAGGTTATTACGGATGATGGCATGATGGATAATTTTTAATGAGGTGGGAGCAACGGCATCCTGATGCAGAACTGCCTGTACACCCTGCTCGGTGTTGTATACAAACAGGCTGTAGATACCGCCATCTTCTAAAGCAATGTTTTGCAAATCAACCAGCACTTCACCGGTTTCACTATCCATCAAGTTGAAATGATAGTTATTCGGGGAAAGTGAGAAATAGTTGCCCACTTGTTGATAAGCGATTTTCTCAAAGATTTCTTGACCAAATAGTTGGTCCAAACTGAGTGGTGAAACACCATCGGCGGCATGGAGTAAGCGCAGGTAGGCGGTAGACTCAGTGCCACGCGGGGCGTTATTATCCACCACTGGCCAGGCCATTACCGCTTCGGGTTGTCCGGTAGCCAGAACCGTATAATCCAGACCGGGGCCGAGATTGAGCGAGGTTTCGGCTAACACGGAGCCACTTGTACCAGTTGACACAAACTTCAACTGATAGGCCCCCGGCTCAACCGTTTTGTAGATGGTGGTGCTGGTGAAAGCGACATTGCTGAAAATCAACTGATCATTCAACAAGACATCAATGGCCTGACCAGCCACGCCATTGACTACTCGCAGTTGTCCCAGTCCCTGACTAGCCGCCGGGCTGAGGCCGAGCGATTGAACATAACTGACATTTTCAGCATAGGTGACACCATCCGGTAAGTTCTCCTGCCCATAAACTGTTCCGTCGGGGCTGATGAGGCTCATCGTTGGCCCACCTTCCTGACTCTCCAACATTACCATCATCTCGGTCGGATAAGACACATCCACATCAACCAAAACATCCTGTTGGCGAGCCTGTGGCCCATTACTTCCCGCTCTGCCTGACCGGTCTCCGCCTTCAGTTGGCAAGAAGGTCACATCAGAATCAACATTCAAAAAGTAAGCGTTTTGATCCCCATTTCGTAGCCGGTTATCTTTATCGAGAGCCTCTTTAGCTTGCTTGATCCGGTTGCGGGTAACCAATTGATACTTCTCAGCGTCACCACCGACAGAAAAATTAAGGTCGGTATCAACAAAGAAGGTCACTGTCCAAGATTTCCCAACCAAATCAGCCAATGTATCAACGACTTTCTCAGCAGTATCCACTACTACTTTAGTTGTATCAACTACTACATCGACTGCTGTATCAACTGTATCCTCTATTACGTCAATGGGATTAGGTAAACTGAATCTCCTGTCACGGATTGGGGGTGCATCAGAGACAAAAGGTACATTAGACAATTCTCTGTCTCTGCTTCTATTGCCATTGCCAGTGAATGTATATTCTGCCTCCCCTTTGAGACCCCAATATGACGTACTACTCTTCGTAAACCTACCGCCCTGGATAGAGACATCAAAATTGATGCTTTCGTCAGGTAATCTTTCATGAAAATCACTTAACCCAATCCCGACTTCCCCGTCAAGTCTACCGGTCATGTTAAATCGGCGAGATTTGCCCTTCCATTTATATTCTTCGCCCCGCCAGACTGCCAAAGTGCCACTGGCTTCTTTCAGCGGACCGCGCGGTATATATTCCATTTTGACTTCCCCGCCATTAGGATCAACATCAATTATCGCTTTCCTGAGTTCAATACCAAACAGCTTGGTTATACCCTCCAGATTAAAGTGCCAAGGGTCTTCTTTATATGGGTACTCTTTATGTTTATAAGGCACATCTATCTTAGCCACAACGTCGACCGTAATCGGCCGGCCCAGATATTTTATTTTCCTACCCACAGACAAACCAATCTCAATTTTGATGATTGTTGTGCCATCATCTAAAGCAAATCCACCCTTTACCTTGGTCAGAAAAACCGTTTCATTCACTAACGGGATTTCGCAATCCTCAATACCCAACATGATATTTTTGAAAGATAGCCCTCTGGCCTGAATTTGAGATAGGTCATCAATTTCTGGAATTTCTTGTTGGCCGACGATGATGGGTTGGCTAATGCCCTCCGGCGTAAGCGGAACTTTCGTGATCTCTCCATCCTCTGAGACCAAGTTCAACTGAGCGCGTGGATTAAGGCTACGCAAGTTTATGATTTGCCGGTTACTGGCTTTGTCCCAGGCCAGGCCCAGTTCCACGACAAACATACAGTCTTTTCCACCAACGCCGCCTAACTTCATCCCACCTGTGGCATTGATTTCATACTCGCCTTCCTTAATAGGTTTTAACTCACCTGATAACTTGGCGAAGTCGAACCCCCCTTTCTTCTTGCCGGTTGTTTTGTTCTTCTTGCCGCCAACCTTAAACTCGGGCAGGGCGAATTTACCGCCGCCGATTTTCAGATGTTTCTTGTCGACTTCCAGATTGTAAACAGAAGCTCCGCCCCCCATAATGTAGAGGCCGGCTTCTTTGGCTTTAAGTAATCCATCTTCAAAGCTGGCTTCGTCAACCTTAGCCTCAACTCCCGCTAAAGTGAAACTAAAGCCATCCATGTCTCCGGTAATCTTGTCAGTATTATCTGTTTTTAGGGTTAACCCAATAGCGAACTTACCGTTAGAGACACCCAACTCTTCCAAATGTACCTTGTAATTCTAGGGTATAGAAATCTTTACCGGCATGAATGATTGTTATACCGGTATCCTTGTCATCGTCTTCATCGCCCAGAGCCATCCAGTAAAAGTCGGCCAATTGGACCTTTTCAATTTTACAAGGAGGATATAACTCTTTATGGATGCGAATTTCTTCAAGGGTGTTACATCCAATGTCAGGTCCCAACTCTTCAGGGAATTCCCACTCAACGCCCCGGGCATACAAGACGCCATCCTTTAAGTAAGGCTTCTTTAGGATCATCTCGGTATTGGCTACCTCGAGGATGATATCCGCATTGTTCCCGCTTGAGTCAGGATCAAAGTTTTTGACGGTGAAATGGTTTTGGGGTAGCGACACCTTGTAGTCGACAACCAATGTTTTCAGGTTATATCCGCTTGAACTCTCTTCAACAATGTAGTTCGTGTCCCCAATTTTGATTTTTTCACCCACCACATTTTGCAAGCCGTTCTTCGTGATTTTGGCATTTTCCAGGGGTATTTTCTTGCCTTTATACAAAAAATGTGGATTGTCGCTATACAGGCCATAGTTATCAATTATCGCCTTGTCAAAATAAAGCCGAGGCGTACCGCCCGTGTCAATACCAGTCAACACCGAAGGGCTTTGTTTCCACCGGTCGAGGTTATCGATCGTACCATCCGGCTTTAAGTCGAATCTAAAACCTTCAATCTCTATGTCATTCCCCGGTAAATTAATTTTCAGTGTTCCTTCACACCAAAGATAGTTTTCTCCAGACTGATATTTTATAGCACTTATGATAGACGCATTCTCTATTTTGAGTATGCTGCCATCACCGTATAGCAAATCAAAGTTAGCTTCTAACAAGTCACCTGCATGCCCTATCTCAAATTTAACATCGCTTAAGTTGGCGGTAACATCTCCTTTTTGGGGAATGTTAATCTGGCCTTCGCCTTTAACCGTACCCCATTTAAGATCAATACTGGTAATTTTTGGCTCAGTTATAGGGAAACTGTTAAATTCACTTAGCAATATTTCTTTAACTTGATTTGGTTGTATTATCCCCTCAACGTTACCATCATACAGCAGTTTGTCTTCAGTGTAGATAGGGATTCCATTGCTCGTTTCCACTGTTCCCCGGCCGTCTACAATGCGCTTGCCCTCCAGCCCTTCCATCTCAATCTCAAGCCAGGCATCAGCGCCTGTCAACTTAAGCATCCAGGTAAAATCAATGTTGCCGCTCGCCCGGACATGTCCATTATCCAGTTTTTCAAACTTATCGGCGTTAATCCTCACTTTCCTTCCTTCAGTAGTATCATTAAACTCTATGAATTCTGTGTCCGGGAAAATAATTTTGGTTTGTTGGGCGTCCTGATTGTTATCCTGATTAGGGTCATTCGTTACACTGGTTACAATAGCCGTATCCTCAATAATGATGTCATTATAATCAACGCCGGACTCAACAACAATCTTGGACCAGGCACCAAGATAAAACTCAACTGTTGCACTCTGGCCGGCAGGAATAATCCCTAACTCACAAACAAGATTAGTAATTCCCTCTTTACAACGCCCTTGAGAGGGCTCGGGTAAGCGCAGATCAAAGGTTTTCTCATCAAACTCATGTTTAAAGACAACGCCCACGGCCGGATCGTTACTGAGGTTAGTAATTTGGAAATGGGTGAGGTAAGATTGAGGATACTTCTCCCCGTTCACAATCTCCGGAATGGGATCACTCAAACGGCTAAGTTTCAGATCCGCGCTATATTGTTCAATGTCGCGAACCTCAACTGTAACCGTCGCAGTGCTCACGAGTCGGAATCTAGTTGGTATCTGACTTTCTCCAAAAATAATGTGACGTTCGTAAGAAAGCTCGGAATCTTCAATTGTATATTCAAACGTGTCAATTCCGACAAAATTTTCGTCAGGCACATATTGATACTTATCAAACCACTTTTTCATTTCAGGCACATAGCCCTGCCCTATTCTTATTAATTCTCCGTGCGCAGGGTCAGAGTATCTGAAATTGAGACTATCATCATCCGGATCGCTATCATTCTGTAAGGGGAGAAATGTTACCGGCTGATTCGTAAAGGTTTCAATCGTGTCATCCACCGCTACAGGCGGTGAATTACCGAATAGTACGTGTACCCAAACCTCAGCGCTATCTTCTTCATAACCGTCGGTCATGGTATAAGTAAACCTGTTATTTACTCCCCAAAAGTCAGCCGGGGGCGTGTAAAGTAATTGGTTTGTCCCACTGATCGTCACGGTACCGTTTGACGGTTGGCCGAACGCTTTGATGGATAAAACATCCCCGTCTATATCTTCGTCGTTAGCCAGCACATTGACAGCAACGGGAACATTCATTTTGGTGTAGGTACCCTTATCGCTAAATGCAACCGGCCGGTTGTTATAAGCAGTAATGGTAAAGGCCTGGGTGACTATTGCTCCGGCTAGGTCTTGTGCCTGAAGAATTACCGGGTATTCTCCCGCTGGCGGCACCGGGGCATCATTAATATCATATAAATGGGTATGATATTCAATTTTTCCGTCATAGGACTTCGATGAGCTAGACTCTAAATATAACCAGTCAGGTATTTTTACCGCCGTAAGGCTTATCTCGTCATCAGGGTCAGTATCCAATAGGCTAATCAGGGAAAAATAGTCCCCTTTATAATACTCACCCGGCGTGGTAGTAAACTTTGGAGCCTCATTTGTATCGGCAACAACAATTTCAAAGGTTTGTTTATCACTCTCACTCCCCCATGCAGCATCAAACACATACAAAGTGATGGTATAAACACCCACCTCATAATTGGTGGGAATGCCCTCAAGAAATGCTTGCCCTTCTCCCTGGTCATAAAGGGATAGCCATGATGGTAACGAGCCCGAGGAGACTCTCAACTTCTCATCATCATCAATACCTAAATCAGGATCGGTCGCTGAAATGACATAGGTATAGGTTACATCTTGGGTAGCTTGAACCGGCGGCGTGGAAGTAAATTTTGGTGGCGAGTTGACATTGTATACGTTAATTTTAAAAGTGTAGCTGGCCTCGGCTCCGTCTGGGTCACTGACCACCACTTCAATCGGATAAATTCCCGCATCATCATAGGCGGGCGTACCGCTAAGTATAGCCGCAGACTCGCCAGGTCTAAACTGTTCATAGCTCAGGATCAACCAGTCAGGTTTTTGATTGAGCCGGAACGTTAATTCATTGTTGTCATTTTTATAATAGTCATAGAAATCTCTTCTATCGTCAGCATAAACTTTAGAGGAATACGATGAGCCTTCAAAAGCCCAAGTAGCTGGGTTGTTGTCCCAAAACTTAGGCGGATCATTGACATCCTCTACAATTACATTGAACGTTTGATAGTTCATCGCGTCATAAGAGTTATATAACTGATCATATAACACTGTATCTTTCACCTTAATCATTATTTCATAACTTCTACTGCTATCGTCATATTCCGGCGTACCACTCAAAGTGGCACTGCCGTCTCCGTTGTCAATAAAAGTTAACCAGCCTGGTTTTTTATCAGCCGTCATTTCCAGGGCATTGGTACCACTGGCAATGATATTGTAAACATAAGGCTGGTCTTGTTTAACTGTGGTAGGAGGTACACTGGTAAAAACCGGGCCTCCAATATCATTTTCAACAACTATCAAGGTGTATTCCTTCGTGGCTTGCAAACCATCACTATTCGTGGCTTGTAAAACAATGGAATGAGCGCCTATGTCTGCCAGAGCAGGCGTGCCACTGAGTTCGCCGAAGAGGTCATCAGAATACTCAGTTAGAGTTAACGTCAGCCAATCAGGGCTGGATAACGCAGTAATCGTTAAATTATCATAGTCACCACCCGGATCTACTACACAGAAAGAATAATCATACTGATCTTGGGCATAAATTTCCTTTTTCGGGCCACCACACGTAAAGAAAGGAGGTTCAGCGGTGTTGTTGTCCACAGTGGTTACACTGATTGTTTTATCATCCAGAGCATCATAAGCGTCGTCACTGTTCACCTTGTCCACGCTCAAGGTGACAATTGTCGTTTGGTCCCCGTCAATAGACGTATCATACACCCCAACCACCGTGACCGTCTGGGCCGTATCCCAGTTGTCGCCGGTAAAGGTCAGGGTCGCCGGGTTGACCATCGCCTCGTTTGTGTTGCCACTGGTCACGTTAATCACTACATTCGAGGCTGGTTGCACACCATCCAGCACCACCGTGAATGTGTCCGTGGTGCCGCTCTCGTTCACCTCGGTATCGCCGCTTTCCATAATTATGAAGTCTGCTACTAACTCACCCGTACATTGTAGCGTATAGGTGGCCGGACTGTCGTCGGCATTATGATTGACCGTCAGCATGGCCGTGCGCGTTTCTGCTGACGATGGGGTACAGGTAATGGTCAAATCTTGAGCCGCCCCACCGTCACTGATGCTTAAAGTAGCCGGGGTAACGCTGAAATCAGCCGCGTTAGCTCCGCTCAACGAATGACCGGTTACATTCAAGGCATCACTCCCGTTTTCACTCACGGTTAAGGTAATGTTGCCGGATGCCCCCACGGCAACCGTTCCCACATCAATGGTACTGCCCGACGCGGGAGAGGAAGCGTATCCCGGCACAGCCGGGCCAACCCAATTTGAGGTCGTACCGGATAGGGCAAAATTCCATAATGTACCATTTTCGGTAGTTCCGGCGTTGTTGTTCAATGTGGTAACGGCATCATTATTTCCGCTCACAATACCCTGATTAAAGTTATAATAGATAGCCAGATTACTTTCCGTACCGCTTAGTTGAACGGATGTACTCGCTGAAATTTCAGCCGCGGTACGGGCCACAGTCCACAGACGAACATCGTCAAGTATGCCATTAAAGGGTACGGCGACCCTGGATGAACCACTTACGGCAGAAGTTCCATTATATTCGGCCCCTAAGACCAATCGGGAAGAAGAATCCACCGGGGTTGTTGCCGGAACAGAGCCGCTAAAAGTCAACGTTTGTAACGCTCCATCCACATACAGTTTGAGCCGGTCTGCATTACCGGTTTGAGTACCGTCATAGACAATAGCAATGTGATACCAGGTGTTGGGTGATAATAGGCCGGTTGTACTTTTGCCATATCCGCCGGCAGCGGATACGCCAATCGTACCCAAACTATCATAAGATTGAAGCACAACGGCTCTGTCACTATCACCGGTACGTTTACCAAAAACTGTGTCCCAGGAAGAGAAAGTGTCAAACTTGACCCAGGCTTCAATACTGTATTGGCTGACACCGTCAAGTATGTCCAGGTCGCCCACATCAACAACGTCATTAGCGCCATCAAAATGTAAGGCGTTTCCAAAAACAGATCTGTTATACTCCGCGACTGGTGCCGAACCTGAACCCGTACATTGCAGGGTATAGGTGGCCGGACTGCCGCCGGCATTATGATTGACCGTCAGCATGGCCGTGCGCGTTTCTGCTGACGATGGGGTACAGATAATGGTCAGCTCTTGGGCCGCCCCACCGTCACTGATGCTTAAAGTAGCCGGGGTAACGCTGAAATCAGCCGCGTTAGCTCCGCTCAACGAATGACTGGTTACATTCAGAGTGGCATTTCCGGTTTCGCTCACGCTTAAAGCACTGTTGCCGGATGAGCCTACCATGATTGTTCCCACATCAATGGTACTGCCCGATGTGGGAGAAGAAGCGTACTCCGGTGCAGACACCGAACCCGTACATTGCAGGGTGTAGGT
>JAUCGA010000020.1:52751-65882 GCA_030377865.1 Anaerolineales bacterium HSG25
TGTTCCCACATCAATGGTACTGCCCGATGTGGGAGAAGAAGCGTACTCCGGTGCTGAACCGGTACATTGCAGGGTGTAGGTGGCCGGACTGCCGCTGGCATTATGATTGACCGTCAGCGTGGCCGTGAGCGTACCTGCTGACGATGGGGTACAGGTAATGGTCAAATCTTGAGCCGCCCCGCCGTCGCTGATGCTCAAGGTAGCCGGGGTAACACTGAAATCAGCCGCGTTGGTTCCGCTCAATGAATGACTGGTTACATTCAGAGTGGCATTTCCGGTTTCACTCACGTTTAAAGCACTGTTGCCGGATGAGCCTACGGCAACAGTTCCCACATCAATGGTACTTCCCGATGTGGGAGAAGAAGCGTATCCCGGTGCAACCACCCCAACCCAATTTGAGGCAGTACCGGATAGGGCGAAATTCCATAATGTACCATTCTCGGTAGTTCCGGCACTGTCGTTCAATGTTGTAACACCAGCATTACTTCCATTTGTAATGCCTTGGTTAAAGTTATAATAGATAGCTAAGTTGCTTTCAGAGCCGCTTAGTTAAGCATCTTTGTTCGTTGAAATTTCAGATGAGCTACGGGCCACAGTCCACACCCGAAAATCATCAAGCGTACCATTAAACGGTACGGCGACCCCGGATGAACCGCTTACGGCAGAAGTGCTATTATATTCGGATCCTAAGACCAATCGGGAAGAAGAACCCGCCGGCGTTGTTGCCGGAACAGTCCCGCCAAAACTCAAGGTTTGTAACACACCATCCACATACAGCTTGAGACGGTTTGCATCACCGGTTTGAGTACCATCATATACAATAGCAATATGATACCAGGTGCCAGTAGATAACAGACCCGTTGTACTTTCGCCATATCCATAGTCAACGGCTACGCCAATCGTACCTGAGCTATCATAAGATTGAAGTACAACTGCTCTATCACTACTACTGGTACGTTTAGCAAAAACTGTGTCCCAGGAAGAGAAACTGTCAAACTTCACCCAGGTTTCGATGGTATATTGGCTGACCCCATCAAGTATAGCCAGATCGCCCGCATCAACGATATCGTCGGTGCCGTCAAAATGTAAAGAGTTTTCAAAAACAGATGCGTCATATCCCGCGGCCGAGGTAATGCTTATGATCATGGCCAGAGCAATGGTTACTAATATGAACAATCTTAGTTGCTTCTTGGTTGTTAAATTTTTCATGGTAAATCTCCTTTTTATCAGCATGGTTAGTGTTAGAAATACGAAGAGAATTTCTAAAAACAAAAAGCCACATCTACTACTATCCGTATTCGGACAGAGCATTATGATGTGACTTTGGTTGTTAAAAAAACAGCAAACGGGCCAGCGTTGGTTATTTAGGTTTTTTAGGGTCTCCGAAACATCTCTGCTTCTGCGAGTAACAAGTCGCGAACCATTCGCCAATCCACAGACTTAGTGTAACACAAAAAAATATGCTTGTCTGTAAGAAAAACCTTTAAATTTTGTAGGAAAACCTTTAAATTTTGTAGGAAAATCAATTATTGAGTTGCTATTTGGTAAAAATTTACCTATGCAGTGAAGAGTGGATAGTGAAAAGTGAAAAAGCGTCTCGTTCCCAAACTGGGAACGAGACGCTTTTTGTTTTTCACATGCCAATACCTCCGAGGAAAACTGCATACCTCGGAGGAGAGTTCTACACAACACGTATCACATCCTACGTATCACGCCTTTCGACTACCAATCACCACAAAAACGGGTTTGACGGTGACACCCGTACTGGCATCCTGATAGACCACCTCATATTTCTTACGATTGGCTTCGTTGATAGCCTCTACAAAAAAGCCAAGAGTTATCTCGTTCACTCCCAAACTCTGGCCGTACCGAGCCGCTTGGCTCAACGCTTTGTTATACTCATGGTTCGTTGAAAAACTCTTCACCTCAAGACCATACATCTTACCGGCATGCTTGATAATCAGATCAATCTGACCATTACCTGTCGGGAACTCAGGGTAAACACGACCATCATATCCTTGCAGAAATTTTATCAGATACATGTACAAATTGAAGTGATAAATCGCTTCAAATATCCGTAGGTCAGCACGGCGTGGTACATCTTTCAATAACCAATCACGGTTCTCGGCCAAATAAACCCCATATCGCTGGAGTAGATTGCCGATATGTAAACTGGTTTCGGTGATAGTATCGCTGAAATCATCAAACGGGTCATATAGTTGACCAACATAATGGAATAGTTCATCAGAGAAGTAGTTGAACAATCGTTTTTGTACAAAGGGACAAGGAAATTTTAGATAATCCACTCCATCATCATCTTCTTGGTCAACTACTCCATTCAGATATAAGAAATTGGTTAATGGATTATCATACTTAAACGGCATCTTTTCCGTTGTCTTGAACATCTCAAACAGTAACTGCTTGTATGGCTCTTGTTTGGCCTTGCTGATGATATTTTGAATGTTATTGTTGGGCAACACATTAGTTGCTTTTCGATAAACAAGGTCAAATTGAGCCATTACTATTGGCTTATCCCGTCTTTTATTGTATTCTTCTTTTTCAGTCAACAACTCCCCAAACCAACAGGTCAAACCGGGTTGACCTCGAGTCTCATAAAAGAGCCGTTTCACCACATCCGGCTCAATCAGTTGACCAGTCTCCTTTTGATACCAGTTGAACATGCCGGTCACTTCATCCTCGGTCAAGTTGGGGATGTGCATGCTCCGTTGCACGTTGAAAGGTGAGCCTCTTGGATTTTCCACGCCCAACACGGCCCGCACTCCAATTAGAGCTACGCCATGCAGTAGATAATCCCACTCTTCGGAAGGCAAATTCAATTGCTCCCCGCGAGCCACATAGATATTCCGAAAGACCCGCACCAACTGACCTATTACATCTTCAGACAAATTATCAAACTCATCCAATATCAGTATCAACGGTTTATCCAAATAATCAGGTGTGAACAACTTCTCAAACTGTTCAATATCTTCCGATAATGGTAATGATATTTTTAACCGGTGGGCAATCTTTTCAATGATATATTGTATCGTCTTAACAAAATCTTGGCCTACTATTTGCAAATTTACTTTGACCACATCAAACCGGTCATCCGCTTGTAAACGCCATAAAACCTGTTGCATCACCCAAGTTTTGCCAGTCTGACGCGGCCCCCAAACAGTGATGTAATGTCCACCTTCATCTGAGTTCTCGCCTATTAGTTGGGTTAAGCCTCGTTCAATCAATCCCTCTCGCGGGACATGATAATGTGAGGCCGGGTTAACCGGCCCGTAAGATGAAAATCGTCTCATTGTTGCCACCTCCATGCATCTGGCATTATATCTGTGAATGGGCGAATTGTGAATTATGAATTGTGAATTATGAATTGTGAATTGTGAATTATGAATTATCCCCCTACGGGGAGGCTTCGCGCTGAATGAAAAAAAGCGTCTCGTTCCCAGTTTGGGAACGAGACGCTTTTTGTTTTCACATGCCAATACCTTCAAAAAGAATGAGCTAGAAAAAGCGGCCAGGATATTCTATCGTAGTGGTGATTTACAACCGACTTGTGATCTAATTGAGGCTCGGTTTAATGCCCTAGATAACAGAGATTATCTGACAGCCGACGAGTTTATGGTCAAAATAGCCTTTTTGTCGGTGCTGTTCAACAATATATTCTATCTGATCGATTCAGAGACAACCTTACAACGGGGCTACGCAGATTTGACCATGATCATCCGGCCCGACATGCGCCAATATCAGCTCTTAGACCATGTGATTGAGTTTAAGTATGTCAAATTGAAAGAGGCTGGCTTGAGTGGGGCGGAGATACGCGATCTGAGCGAGGAGAAACTGCGAGCGTTACCTGCGGTTAAGGCCAAATTGAATGATGCCGATAGCCAACTGAGCCGCTATCGGCAGGGATTAGCTGAGATTTACGGGGATAAACTACGTTTGTGGAGTCATACGGTGGTCTCGGTGGGCTTTGAGCGGGTGGTCTGGATAGTGATTCAGTGAATAGTGAAAAGTGATTCAGTGGATAGTGAAAAGCGGATTGTCGATTTTAGGATTTTAGATTAGCCTTCGACAAATTCACTATTCACTATTCACTATTCACTATTCACTATCCACTATCCACTTTTCACTATCCACTTTTCACTATCCACTTTTCACTATCCACTGAATCGCTTTTCGTGTATTCGCATATTTTCAATTGCAATGTGCGTTAAATCGGTAATGTTGTTGACACCTAATTTCTTCATAGTACGAGAACGGTGTGAATAGACAGTTTTAGAGGATATCTGGAGCAGTTCGGCAATTTCAGTCGGTGATTTGCCATCAACTATCAGTTGTAACAGTTCCCGCTCCCGCGTGGTCAACTTTAAGAGAAGATTTTCAGAGAGGTTTGAAGATGATGTAGCTAGGTTTTCGGTTATTATAGCCAAGAAATCTTGCATTTGTTGCACTACTTGGCCCGATTTTTGAATATGAGTCTGCAACAATAATCGGTTTTGTTTGAGGTCATCATCTGAGTGATCCAGTAAGGTTTGGGCAATGTCGAGATTAGTCTGCAAAACGTTCAAATTTTGGATGATATGTAGGTTAAGATCATTCACTAAATCTTGCCTATTCGTCTGTTGGGAGCTAATAATCAAACTGGTCAAATTACGAAGTTGTTCACTCTGGCTGTGAACCACCTCAAACAGTTTATCTTTTTCCTGCTGATATTTTTTACGGTCGGCAATTTCCACCTTCAGACTAGCCGTTCGTTCTGCCACCCGTTCTTCTAGCTGTTGATTGTGAGTTTGCAACTGCTGTCGCAAATTGCGAATGAGTAGATGCACTTTAATACGAGCCATCAACTCTTCAATCTGTACAGGTTTGGTGATATAATCCACGCCTCCTACGCCAAAGCCTTTCACCTTGTCCCCGACATTTTCCATGACGGTCATAAAGATGACCGGAATCTGTCGGGTGGCTTCATCTGCTTTAAGACGGCGACAGACTTCAAAGCCATCAATACCCGGCATCTGAATATCCAAAAGAATCAAATCAGGTTGTGCAATTTTAGCCCGTTTCAGACCTGTCTCGCCATTCCGTGCCATCAGAGGTGTAAAATCTTGGCTGTTCAGGTAATCTACTACCATCTGGAGATTCTCGCGGTTATCGTCAATAATCAAAATTGTATTCATAAAAAATGTGATACGTGATGCGTGAAGTACCTTACGCAACCACCTCCGAGGAGAAAAACACACCTCGGAGGAGACTCATGCATCACGTTCCATAAATTGCTCCAATAATAGCAAAATCGCTTCATCCTCAAATTCCTTAGCAAGTTCCTCCATTTTGGTAGCAAAGGGAATATATTTTTCGTCTAGAGTTTTCAGTTGTTGAGCCTTTTTTTGTACTTTAGTTATATTACCAAACAAGGTCAGTTCATACAAAGCCTCTAGCTCTTTTTGAGGTGGTGAAATTAGCGGCTGATCCAAGTGAGCTAGGGGAGTATCTTTGGGTGACTGTTTTTCAGTTTCATATTGCCAGACAATTGGTAGATATTCTTCTAATGTTTTAAATAACACCTCTGTTTTGACTGGTTTGCGGATGAAACTCTGACAGCCCACTCGTATACTCTGGCTTCTATCCATCTCAAAGGCACTGGCCGACACCGCAATAATCGGCATATCCTTGAACTCCGGCATAAGGCGAATCTGCTTGACCGCCTCAAATCCAGTCATCACCGGCATGACCAAATCCATTAGAATCAAATCGGGATTGACGGTTTGCACTTGATCAACCGCCTCCCGGCCATTGATGGCTAAAGATATCTCAAACCCTAACGATTCTAATAGCTTGAGCAGAACCAGACGGTTGTCATCTTTGTCATCTACGACCAAGATTTTCAATTTACGCGCGCCATGCATGTCAGTAGATGAGGCAAGCTGATACCCCACAATCTCTCGGGTAAGCGGTGTCTCTTTAACCAGCAATTCATCCATCACCGAAAAGGCGGCTTCAAACCAGAAAACTGATCCTTGGTCAACCTCGCTTTTAATCTGCAACTCACCGCCCATCAAAGCTACCAACTGTTGGCTGATGGACAAACCAAGACCAGTGCCTTCTGCTCGCTGTCCGGCCTCACCCGTTTGCTGAAACGGTTTGAAGATATTCTCCAACTGGTCGGCTGGAATACCGGGGCCGGTGTCCGAAACTTCAAAGCGTAAAAACGATTCAGGCGATTCAGCGATTCCTTGATTCAGCGATTCAGCGTTGCCAACTGAAATCGCTGGGTCATCCGAGTCGCTGAGGCGCTGAGTCATTGAATCGCTTGAATTGCCTGAATCGCTAAATCGCTGAATCGTTGAATCGCTAAATCGCTGAATCGTTGAATCGCCTGAATCGTTGAATCGCTGAATCGTTGAATCACTCACCCGCAAAGTTACGCTTCCTTCATCCGTAAACTTGACCGCGTTGCCAAGCAAATTGAGCAGTACTTGGCGCAGACGGGTTGGGTCAGCTTTGATAATTTGGGGCAGGGTCACATCCGGCTGGTAGAGAAAATGCAGGTTCTTCTGTTGCGCTCGCATGCGGATGATGCCCTCAATATCTGCCAAGAAGCCTAGAAAGAATATTTCCTCTGGAAAAAGCTCCATTTTATGAGCCTCAACTTTAGAAAGGTCGAGAATGTCATTAATTAAAGTCAGCAAGTGGTTGCCACTTCGGTAAATCAGGTTGATGCCATCGGTTCGGGTGGTGGCATTATGCGGGCGTTGTAGAATTTGAGCATAGCCCAAAATGCCATTGAGGGGGGTTCGTAATTCGTGGCTCATGTTTGCCAGAAAGGTGCTTTTGGCTTGATTGGCAACCTCGGCTTTTTCCTGTAATATTTCTGCTTGATCTTTGGCCGTTACCGCTTCGGTATGAGCCACTGCCAACTGTTGATTTGATTCAGCCAACGCTTGCGTTCTTTCATCTACCAACACCTCAAGTTCATGCTCTCGTTTCTCAGCCATTTTGTTTTGCCAATAGAAGCTCCCAGCAACAAGCCCAATGACCAACATAATCATGCCACCTCTAAACCAAACTGTCTCCCACCAAGGCGGCATTATGTTGATTTTGATGGCCGCACCTTCTTCATTCCACAGGCCATCATTGTTGGCCGCTTTGACTATGAAGGTATATTGACCAGCATCTAAATTGGTGTAGGTCGCAAAACGTCGACTGCTGTCTATCTCGTTCCATGTCGTTTCAAACCCTTCCAACATGTATTTATACCGGTTTTTTTCCGAGGAGCGATAATTCAACGCGGCAAATTCAAAAGAGAATATCCGATCTGTGTAAGAGAGCGTTAGCTGATCGGTTTCAGCAATGGATTGTTGTAGCACCGAGTCCTCGCCGATAGCAACTGGCTGGTTTGCCAATAGAAAATTGGTAACGGCAACGGGTGGAATGTGCGGATTATCCCTGATTTGTTCGGGATAGAACGCGGTAAATCCGTCGGTGCCACCAAAAAACATCTCGCCGCTACTGCTTGTATAGGCCGCATTCAAATTAAACATATCTCCCTGGATGCCATCCGTGATATTGTAGTTTCTAAATGTTTCTGTGTCTGGATTGAATCTTGACAGGCCCTGCTCGGTACCAAGCCACAGGAATCCCCGACTATCTTCCTGTATCGCATACACACCATCCCCAGGCAATCCGTCCTTCTGCGTGAAATGAATGAAGCGTTCATTTTCTCGGTCAAATTTATTGATGCCTCCACCAGCGGTTCCGACCCAAAACCTGCCGGCTCGATCTTCATACGCAAACGCCACGGTGTTGTTGCTTAGAGTGGTCGGATCATCGGGATCATGCTGATAACGTTTGAATGTCTCCGTATCCCTATCAAACCGATTGAGGCCACCGACTGTACTCACCCAGAGTATCCCAGTCCTATCTTCATCAATAGATGTGACCGTGTGACTACTCAGGCTATACGGATCCTCTGAATTGTGCTGGTAATGGCTGAATGTCTGTGTCTCCCGATCAAATCTGTCCAAACCACTGCTCCATGTGCCAATCCAGAGTATTCCCAACCTGTCCTCATGGAGCGTCATGAGCACATCATCGATCAGGCTCTGGGGATCGGCAGGATCATGTCGGTAATGGATAAATGTTTCAGTCTCGGGATCAAAGCGGTTCAGGCCACCACCGCTGGTGTCGATCCAAATAGCACCTGTCCGATCTATGAGGACTGTATGTATCATATCGAAACTCAGACTCTCTGGTTTGTCGGGATCATTCAGATAATACGTCCATGTTTCTCGGTCTCGATCTAAACGACTCAGGCCACCGCCGTTTGTGCCTATCCAAAATATTCCTGAAGGGTCTTCGTTGATACTCCAAACATTAAAACTCAGAGTACTGGTAATTGCCGGATTGTTGTAATAATTCCGGAACATTTTCTTACCTGGGTCAAAAAGATTGATTCCGCCATTTGCGGTGCCGATCCATATCAGGCCCAAATTGTCTTCATAGACCGAATAGATGCGATGATGGTTCAAGCTACTGGGTAGGGCTAAATTGTACGTATGGTGGACAAATGTTTCTGTATCCTGATTGAACAGATCAACTCCGTTATTCTCGGTAGCGATCCAGAACGCACCCGTCCGATCTTGCATAATCATATTGATATTATTGTCACCCAGGCTATTCGAATCAGCGGTATTATGTTGGTAATGTCTGAATGTTTCCGTGTCCTGATCAAACAGGTTGAGTCCCCCACCCATTGTGCCGACCCAGAGCGCGCCCGCCTGATCCTCCCAGATTGTGTGCACATTATCGTGGCTCAGACTATAGGGATCATCAGGATCATGCTGATAGCGGATAAAGGTCTCAGTTTCTCGGTCAAAACGATTCAGTCCGCCGCCTTCTGTACCAATCCACAGAACTCCTGCCCGGTCTTCGTATATCGAATAAACAATATCATACCCTATCGTTGCCGGATTGTCGGGATCATGCCGGTAATGCGTGAATTTCCCTGTCTGCCGGTCAAAGCGATTCAGTCCACCACCATTGGTGCCGACCCAGAGCGTTCCACTCTGGTCCTCAAAAATCGAGTAGATACTGTCATGGCTCAGGCTGTG
Source organism: Anaerolineales bacterium HSG25 (assembly GCA_030377865.1). Taxonomy (GTDB): domain Bacteria; phylum Chloroflexota; class Anaerolineae; order 4572-78; family J111; genus JAUCGB01. The sequence goes on from JAUCGA010000020.1 coordinate 61,874, forward strand.
AGGATCATCAGGATCGTGCTGATAGCGGATAAAGGTCTCTGTTTCTCGGACAAACATATTCAGCCCATTATTCCATGTTCCGCTCCAGAGGTTGCCGGCTTGGTCTTTATACAACTTCCTAATCGAATTATTACTTAGGCTGTCGGGAGCATCCGGATCATGCCGATAGACCTTAAATTCGTGTCCGTCATACCTGTTCAAACCGTCAAACGTACTAAACCACATAAATCCTGCATCATCCTGGACAATACCTGTTACACAGTTGTTTGAAAGACCGTCTTCGACAGTGATGTGGTCGAACGTGATAGGGAAATCCACTCTTGCTGAAGGGCCATCGCCACCTTGTGCGGATACCGGTTGAGCTAAAACTAACATACTCAGGGCAATGCACTGTAGAATTGCTTTGCATACTGTTCTCATTTTACTTTTTTCCTATGTTTCATAAATTAAATTATACAGATTCAGGTAATCTTTTTCAACCTGTCAGGTGATGGTTGAATCCTCCGTTGGTGATGCTGGGTTGGGCTGATCATAAGTGTAAACTTAAAAGAAATAGTCGTCAACTTAAGACCTGACAGGTTTTCAACAATCTGTCAGGTCTTAAGTTGACCATGATCCGTTGAGTTTCATCTGATGGTAGCAGATATGGCTACCAACTTAAGGTGCGACAAAATACATCGGAATAAATGCTGATAGCCAAAGCAGGCTAAAGCCAGCTAAATAGGCCGCTTTTAGCGTGGGGATTTATTCCTACGTTATCTGTTTCGCCTTATGTTTATAGCCCTAACAAACGATAGATTAACAATCCTATCCCCTGCTGATTGATAATATAAATGACGGACAGCACTAGAGCTGTTCGGCAATAAGAAAAGTGGGTATTTATTGGGCTATCGGAGTGCAAGAATTGTATTCTTGCCAGTCAAAATAGAATTTTGACACTCCTTTCCGCACAAATTCTTATTCTCGAACAAGTCTACTAAGTACTAGCCTGATAATGACAGACATAGTAATAATTTATCACTTGATTTATCATGCACAGGGGCATATAATAAAGTCAGCTTTAATCCCTGTTATCCTAACAGGCATGTTTTTTTGAGACTATTATGACTTTAAGGAAATTAAAAAACGCAAAACGATGCCATGAATAATACCAAATTCAACACACATGCTATTTTTTTAGACCGAGATGGCGTTATCTGTGAAAATCGATCTGACTACGTTAAATCATGGGCCGAATTTGAATTTTTACATCAGGCGATAGACGCGCTAGTACAGTTAGCTAAACTAGATTTACCCATAATTGTGGTCACCAATCAATCGCCGATTGGACGGGGAATTTTGACTCCTCAAGATGTCGAGGCGATTCATGACCGTATGGTCGCTGAAATTACCGCGCAAGGAGGACGGATTGACCGAGTTTTATACTGCCCAAGTACGCCTACTGAGGATTTACCATGTCGTAAGCCTAAGCCGGGCATGTTGCTCGACGCGGCCAAAGAGATGGGGTTGAATTTGGGTGCATCCTACATGGTCGGTGACGCGGCCTCAGATTTATTAGCTGGTCAACAGGTTGGTTGTCGAACATTTTTAGTCTTAACAGGCCGAGGACAGGCTCAACTCCCTCTCGCAGGTCAACAAGTTAAAGGCTGTTTTACTGTTGCTCCTGATTTAATGGCTGTAACAGAAAAGATTACGGCATTAGAATCTCGTCAAAAATTGGCAGGGTGATAGACTGAATGAGGTCAAGAGCTCCAGGACATTTTCTTCGTTTTAGAATCGTGATTGTCGGGCTATTTATTCTGCTGGCGATTGCAATCTATGTAGCCACAACTATTCCGCCTAGTATTCCACCAGAATTTACCCCACCTCCACCACCGACCGAAACGTCAACACCGCAACCTACAGTCACTCCCACCATCGAAGACCATACGCCAACTCCTGTACCCACCTCTACCCCTGTTGTCGATACAATTAACTACAGTATCGCTCCAGAGGTAAACTATGTTGGTTGGGTTCAGTCAGACGAAACGGGAAATCATTTTGGCGAAAGTTATTTGTACACAGGTTTGCGAAATGGTACACTTCATCATGGTGCATTTCAGTTTGACCTATCGGCCATTCCACCTGACTCAGAAATTGTTCAGGCCGAAATCGAATTAACAGGTCTAACAACAAATACACTTTCTACACAGTTTCAACTTCAAATTTTAGCCAATACCGATAACCGTTGGCCTTTATACAGTTTTGAAGAGATTCATAATGCTAATGTAGAATCGGTTCCAAATCCATTTATTATCGACGGCGAAGAGCTAGGATTGGAGCAGATAAACAATTTTGAGTTTGACGCAGGCATGCGGAGTGTTATTGAGAAACGATTAAGCACAGGTCGAATCTCATTCCGGCTGGATAGTTTAACTCCCGACCAAGAGGGTTTATTTGGCTGGGATAGTGGCTTTGGAGCCGATAGTTTAGGTAATGCTCCTGTGCTAAAGTTAGCAGTGCGTTTACCCAACATGCTGGCAACGCGACAGGTACGGCAAACCTTAGAGGCTGGAGGAGATTTGAATACCCCAACGCCTCCACCCATCGGTAAGTTGGTCATCGTGACCAATACGCCCACCCCAGAAAATGCACTTACAGCTATTGCCGTTCAGATGACAGCCACTTATGAATATGAATTGCTCGGCGAACCAACCCCGACACCAAATAATTGGGTGACACCTTGGGTGTTGATCCCCACACCAACACCTGCAAATCAAGCTACCGCAAGATTTTCTAGGGTTGAAGCGACAGTAAAGGCCACGCTGTACGGAACTCCAACCCCATTGCCGATTAATGCAATCACGATTACACCAACACCACCATACTATGTTATCACCAGTACCCCCACTCCCGAAACAATCTTAACCGCCGCGGCTCAAGCCAAACTGATAACCGCTCAAGCCATACAGTTTGGTCCAGCTACTCCTTTGCCCGATAACTGGGTGACTCCATTAGTGGTGACAAGCAGTCCAACCCCAGTTAATGAAGTAACAGCTTTATATTTAGAGGCAGTTCTCGTAACGACCGGTACTCCGACTCCTTTGCCAGATAATGCTCAAACAGCTACTCCAACTTCAATTTATCAGGTGCTTGACGGTGAATTACCACCATTAACACCAACACCAACACCAACATTTACTCCCGGTCCAATTCCAGAATCACTCATCGGCATGATCGCCTTTAAGTCAGACCGAACTTACCAAGAGACTGTCATTGACCCATCAACTGGCATAGAGGAAATTATTTTTGACCAAGACGATCCGGGAGTAATTTTTATCATCAATCCCGACGGAACAGGGTTAGCGCTCTTGTCAGACCGATGGCCCTACGACCTCGCTCAACAAGCCGAGGAGTATTCGATTGATGGGCGATTTCGGGTTTTTACGAAAGATGTTATTCGGTATCAGCAAACAGAAACAAAAAAACTGCAAACTGTCTTTGATCCCAACACAGGAGAATACGTGACTAAAAATGTACCTGACATTAACTACATTCGAGTTGATGCACCGGGTTTATATTGGTACGATTTTTTTTATGAGGTTGAGGAACAAGTGACACGTTTTGGAGCGGGAATAGCTTATGGTGGCGTTTGGTCACCAACTCGTGAACAAATCGCCTTTGTTTCGACTGAAAGCGCAAGTGATGAGATCTGGGTTGTCAATCGAGATGGTTCAGACTTAAAACAGTTAACCCGCGATCCTTATCATTGGTGGGATAAACATCCCTCATGGTCACCTGATGGCAATCAGATTGTGTTCTGGTCTAATCGTACAGGGCATGGTCAAATCTGGATTATGGATCGAGACGGAAGCAATCTACGCAGTATCAGCCGTACCGGATTTAATGATTGGGATCCCATTTGGATAAAATCTATTGGTGTCCCTCAGTATGAGAAAAATTAAATATTTTTAGTTAAGATTTGCTACCCGACAAGAAATCTAGCTTAGGCTAATTATAGAATAATATC
>JAUCGA010000120.1 GCA_030377865.1 Anaerolineales bacterium HSG25
GAGCATGCCAGTGAAACAGATTTGCATGCGATTATTATCGAACTATTTGAAGAGGAGGGAGGTGACATCATGCCAACCATTGCCGAACGATGGGTTGAACAAGGGCGAATGGAAAGCCAAGAAAAGGTTAAGCAGGCCGAGCAAAAGGCTCGACAGAGTGAGCAAAAGGCTCGGCAGAATGAGCAAAAGGCTCGGCAGAATGAGCAAAAGGCTCGGCAGAATGAGCAAAGAGCTAGACAACGTGAAAAGGAGGCCTGGGAATTAGCCTTCAACAACGTTCGGCGCACCCTAGCAGTTCTGTTTGCAATTGAACGAGACCAGTTTGATAAGCGGCTCCAAAAACTTAAGCTACCGGCTCTAAAAGAGCTAAATAATGTCGTCTTTGAGGTCGAAACCCTAGCCGAATTTGAGGCCACCTTGACCAAACTAGAAGCGCCGCCACCCGATAAAGGAAAATCAGCACCTGATGAGATAGATTCCATCTCAGAAATATAGCTCAAACAGCCCCATCATATTGGTGGGGTTTTTGTTTGGCAATTTTCAAATCATTGTAGTGGTCAAGATGATGTTGAAAATGGAGTGCCAGCGACACACGTTAATTAATGCTCATTTCTAACCATTCTTATGCGTAGGCAGTTTCAAGACAATATTTCGAAACCGAGGGGATTCAGTCAGTTTATAAGTAACTTTATCAGCCGTGCCTTGTTCTAAAATACCTGATAAGGTTAAATCGCCTAAATCGGGGCGAACAGATTGGCTATTTCGGCCTACATGTTGAGCAATCTGCTCTGTTGAGTAGGCTTGGTCGGGGTGGGTAGCAAAAAAGGTCAAAATATCCCATTTTAACAGGTCAGAGGCGTACCGTTCAATAAAAACCAAAAAATCAATGTCTACTTCTTTCGTTGGTTCGGTCATGGTGGTTAGCTGGGAGCGCAGGCTTCTAGCCTGCCGCAGGCTAGAAGCCTGCGCTCCCAGTTTCAACTTAAATTCTTGAGTTTTTTCTCAATATCGGCTTTCTTTAACGCATCAATAAAGGCTTCAATATCACCATTCATCATTCCCTCTAAGCGATGGCTGGTATGGTGAATACGGTGGTCGGTGACGCGGGTTTGCGGAAAGTTATAGGTGCGGATTTTTTCGCTTCGGTCACCACTACCCACCTGTGACCGCCGAGTGGCTCCATGTTCGCTTTCAATCCGTTGTTGTTCTGCCTCGTATAACTTAGCCCGCAAAATGTTAAAGGCTTTGGTTTTATTCTGTAGCTGACTCTTCTCATCTTGACAGCTAATCACCAGACCCGTTGGCTCGTGGGTCAAACGCACTGCCGAGTCGGTCGTGTTGACACTCTGCCCGCCCGGCCCAGAGGAGCGGAAAATGTCGATGCGAACATCGTTCATGTCGATCTCAATCTCCACCTCATCCATTTCGGGTAACACAGCCACCGTGGCAGTTGAGGTGTGGATACGGCCACTGCTTTCGGTTTGCGGAACTCGTTGCACCCGATGTACCCCGCTCTCATACTTAAGTTTAGAGTATGCCCCCACACCATGAATATCGAACACAATCTCTTTAAAGCCACCAATCCCCGACTCGTTTTGGCTCAAGACCGATACTTTCCATTTGTGCGATTGAGAGTACATGCTATACATGCGATATAAATCAGCGGCAAATAGACCCGCTTCATTACCCCCAGCACCAGCCCGAATCTCCATAATGACACTCTTATCATCGTTTGGGTCTTTGGGCAGGAGCATCACTTGCAGGGTATCCTCTAGCTCCTTATGCTCTGCTTGCAGGCTATTCAACTCCTCTTTGACCATCGCCCGCATCTCTTCATCATCTTCAATGGTCATCATTTCTTTGGCCTCATCAATTTGGGTCGATACATCGCGATACCGCCGCGATGCCTGCACCAACTCCTCCATACCAGCATGCTCCTGACCATATTTAATCAAGGTTTTCGCATCACTCATCACTTCTGGCGAGGCCATCAGTTCATTTAGTTCATTGTAACGGGCTTCTACAGCCACCAATTTTTCTAACATGATTATCCTTTATATAAAACATAACGTTATGAGGGTCATGATAGGGCATGAACTGCAACTCGTCAAGAATGGATGGGGTAAATTATGAATTATGAATTATGAATTATAAATGGCTTGACAACGTCCTCACGTATCACGCCTCACGTTTTCACGTCCCACGCATCACCAATCACGCTACTTGCCCATATCCCCGTCAAGATTTACAATCCTTTTGGAGGTGAAAACTATGGCAGTTAGACCTATACGTGCCCCACAGGGTACAGAATTAACATGTAAAAACTGGTTGATTGAAGCGGCCTATCGTATGCTTCAAAACAACCTCGACCCCCAAGTGGCGTTTGACCCTGACAACCTGATTGTATACGGTGGTCGAGGGAGAGCCGCCCGTAACTGGCCTGCACTTGAGGCCATCCTCGAATCGCTACGGAACCTGAATCCAGACGAGACCCTCCTCGTTCAGTCGGGTAAACCGGTGGCAGTATTCAAGACGCATGACGATGCGCCTCGCGTATTAATCGCCAATTCTAACATTGTACCCGCGTGGGCCACCCAAGAAAATTTTGACAAATGGGAAGCCGAAGGACTGATTATGTACGGCCAGATGACCGCCGGAAGCTGGATATATATCGGCACGCAAGGGATTCTGCAAGGCACGTATGAGACTCTTGGCGCATTGGCTCGTCAGCATGGCTGGGGTAGCTTGAAAGGTAAATTTGTGCTGACCGCGGGTCTTGGTGAGATGGGCGGCGCGCAACCACTAGCCGTCACCATGAATGAAGGAGTCGGTCTGTTTGTGGAGGTTGACAAATGGCGGGCCGAGCGCCGACTTTCCATGCGCCAAGTTGATGCCATGACCGATAATCTGGAAGAGGCTATGAGTTGGATTGAAGAGTCGTTAGCCAAGCAAGAGCCGAAATCGGTAGCACTTATCGCCAACGCGGCAGAGGTTCTGCCAGAGTTGGTGCAACGGGGCGTGGTGCCTGATGTTGTCACCGACCAGACCTCAGCCCATGACCCGCTGTACGGCTACATTCCGGTTGGGCTGTCCTTGGCCGAGGCGGACGAACTGCGTCAGCACGACCCCACCGAGTACCAACGCCAATCAATCGACTCGATGACTCTGCATGTGCAGGCCATGCTCGACTGGCAGGCCAAGGGCAGTATTGTGTTTGATTATGGTAATAATTTGCGGCAACGGGCTTATGACAACGGCCTCAAAGAAGCCTTTAACTACCCCGGATTTGTGCCCGCTTATGTGCGCCCGCTGTTTTGCGAAGGCAAAGGGCCGTTCCGTTGGGTAGCCCTTTCTGGCGACCCGCAGGACATCTACGCCACCGACGAGGCGATTCTGGAACTGTTCCCCGAAGATGAACATTTGACCCGCTGGATTCGCATGGCTCAGGATCAGATTGAGTTTCAGGGGCTTCCGGCTCGTATCTGTTGGCTGGGCTACGGCGAACGAGCCAAAGCCGGACTGAAATTTAACGAACTGGTCGCTTCGGGCAAAGTCAGCGCTCCAATTGTGATTGGTCGTGACCATCTTGATAGTGGCTCCGTGGCTAGTCCCAACCGTGAGACCGAAGCCATGCGCGACGGCTCCGATGCGATTGCCGATTGGCCGCTCCTCAACGCCATGAGCAACGTGGCCGGTGGGGCGACATGGGTCAGCCTGCACCACGGCGGCGGAGTCGGCATCGGCTACAGCATCCACAGTGGGCAGGTGATTGTGGCCGACGGAACCGAGGCCGCCGCTCGACGTTTGGAGCGGGTGCTGACCATCGACCCGGGCATGGGCGTGGTGCGTCATGCTGACGCGGGATATCCCGAGGCCATAGATTGCGCCAAGGAACGGGGAGTTCAAATCCCTATGATGGAATAATGTGTGAGGTGTGAAAACGTGACACGTAAGGAGTGGGAGCGCAGACATCCCTGTCTGCCAAGTCTGTACCGGACAAAAAATCTCTCGGCTTAGTTTCTCCAACAGTAGCCCCGATGATGTCGAAACCGGTATCCAACGCCTCGGCGCAGTGATAACCCGCTTTTTGAGCGAGTAATGGTCAAGATGATGTTGGAGTGCGATGGGTTCAGCCATTGCTTTTGGCAACGGCTAAACCCGTTGCGCTCCATTTTCAACATCAAGCTGATCACCACAAAAATCATAATTTAATGGGAGTAGGAAGTAAGAAGTAGGGAAGTAGCCTGACAACGCGTAGCTACAGTCTTTCAGATAATGGTTTTCAATTCAAGGCCAACCTTCCCGCAAGTTTAGAACTTGCGGGAAGGTGCACCGGGCACGTCGTCAATCAGCGTTTACTTCCATACTTCCTACTCCCTCACTCCCACATTCAGAGACCCACCATGCAACCAGAATTTGTCGGATTACAACTGTCCATCCTTGTTCGTAGTGATAAAAGCGCCAGTAAAGATGTAGCCCTATTTTTGGAATCCCTAGAGTTTCAACAAGCAATCCAAGAAAAACTCCACAATATAATGGAAGAGACCCTCAACGAGGCCAAAATTCAGTTTGACGAAGTGATTATTAGCCTCGACACCTCGCCCCAAAAAGCCAAATCTGTTGAGGCTGATAAACCGTCCATGTTGGGTCGGTTATTGGGACGGTGAAGCTCATGCTAGAGAAAAATAGCGCGAAGATTGATTCTACGGCGAGCAAAAAAGAGATTCATGCTTGGGCCATGTACGACTGGGGAAACTCAGCCTTTGCGGCCACCGTCGTCACCGCTTTTTTAGGCCCCTACATGGCCTCCTTAATTGCCGCCCAACCCGGCGGAGTCCTCCATCTATTTGGCTTTGAAATTCAACCCGATGCCTTTTACCCTTTTTGTGTCTCGGCCTCAGTAATTATGCAGGTCGTTTTTTTGCCAATTTTGGGAACCTTGGCCGACTATACCGCCCTCAAAAAACGGCTTATGCTGATGTTTGCCTATATTGGCGCTGTGGCGACCATGCTCCTGTTTTTTCTGCAAGGTAACACGATTGTATTTGGCGGATTGCTGTTTATCATCGCCAATCTGTCATTTGGTGCGGCGCTGGTTTTTTACAACGCCTTCTTACCTGAACTAGCCGGACCGGGCGATCATGACAGCGTTAGTTCCAAAGGTTTTGCCTACGGCTATGTGGGCGGGGGCTTGTTGCTTGGGATAAATCTACTGCTCATTTCGATTATGGAAGATAAAGCACTCGCCGCTCGTATCTCGTTGGGAAGCGCCGGACTGTGGTGGTTTACCTTTACTTTTCTCTTTCCGCAACGCCACCTTAAAGAGCGTACCCCCGCAAAAACATTACCCACCGGAAGCAACTATTTCGCCTTCAGTCTCCGCGAGTTTTGGGCCACCCTCGTCGAGATGAAGAATAGATACCCTCGTACCCTGCTTTACCTGATTGCCTATCTGGTTTATAACGATGGCATCCAAACCGTCAACACCGTTGCCGCGACCTTTATCACCCAAGAAATTGGTTTGGACTTGGCGGTGGTCTTACAAATTTTACTGATGATTCAATTTGTGGCCGCCATTGGAGCCATGTTCTTTAACAAAATCGCCGAATATATCGGAGCAAAATATACGATTATCCTGAACTTGTCTATCTGGTGTGGGGTCGTTATTTATGCCTACGGATTTTTATATAACGAGTTTGATTCGTGGATACTCGGCTTTATGATTGCTATGGTGCTAGGAAGTTCGCAGGCTCTCAGCCGCTCACTTTTTGCCCAAATGATTCCTCACAACAAAGAAGCGGCCTACTTTAGCCTGTACGAAATCAGCGAGCGAGGCACCTCATGGGTCGGGCCGATTGTGTTTGGACTAGGCGTACAGATGACCGGTAATTCTCGTATTGCTTTGCTGATGATCATCGCCTTTTTCATCTTTGGTATTGTAATGTTGTACGTCACCGATGTCCGGCGGGCGATTATCGACGCAGGGCATGAGGCTCCAGAGTTGGTGTAAGTCGCACTTTGCTTGAAAATTCAGCAAAGTAGCTCTAGAAACCCGATTTCTCAAAGAAATCAGGTTTCTGATGTTTTTTCTGGCGAGTTCACTGAATATTTACCTTTCTTCTCCTCGTCAGGAATATACTCCCCCTCAATAGGAACATCAGGAATATTAAGGTACTGCTTAATCTCCAGTTCAATGTATCGCACTGTGTTATAGTTACTATGCTCCCACACCTCACTATGCTGACCGTTCCGTTTGACAATGTATAGCTGAAATTTTTTACTATTCTGTCTGTGTCTACATTTGGTATAGAGATGCTGAATTTCAGCCACCTTAAATTGCCGGATTGATCGCCTCAATGGTTTCTGCTCTCTGTGTAATTTTCCGCTATCAACAGTGAAAACGATCCGATTGAATAGCTGTTTTAACATCCACCAGAGCAATCCCCCTGCCACCAACCAGCCCGGCGAGCAAAAAATCAACCAGACCCAGATCGATGTCATTTGAGTGTAGGCCACGCCTAAACTGACCAGACTTATCAGCGACAAAACCATAAGGCTCAAGGCGCAACCCCATGTCTCTTTGTAGACAATCGTTAAACCCTGCTCATCGAGCGTCACCTTGATGTTATCTTGGGGATGACCATCAGGCCGAAAAGCGGGTAAATTTGCCGTTTGAGGCTGGATACTCGCTTTCTTTTGCTCAACGGCTTGCTGAATCGCGTTCGTTTGTTCGACAAAGTTGGCAATGGCTGAAGCCGGTTTGCTTCCCGAACCAGAACTCGATTGTGCTGACGGCAAGGCTCGTTGCGTCATCGGTTGAGTCGCGCACCACGGACAACCATCAACATGGTTGCTATAAACATGGTTCGCGTCATAATTGCAGACAATCAGCGCGGCTTCCGCCTCCTCCAAGGCGTTGATCCATGCTCGCGGCGAGGGGCGTACCGACGGGGCTGAATGTCCCTCGACAAAACAGTGCAGAAACATGCTTTGTAGCGCCGGATGCAGAATCTCAAATTTGGGGGCGTTGGGTGGCGGAGTGACGACGTTGTTCGGCAAATAGGGAAACAGCCCCTTGCGGATGCCATGCAAATCAACCCGACCAACTGACTCCTCGCTGATGAGCCGTCCGGTAAAGGGATGATACCCCTCCATGAGCAGTTGAAAGATGAGGACAGCCAAGCCAAAGTTGTCATGCGCCGGCAGTTGATCCACCTCTCTAAACGAGACTCCCTGCAACTCCGGCGGGGTGTATTCCGGCTTGCCGACTGGACAACGATACAGGTTGCCAACATGGTCGTTAATCTGGAACGAGTCGGTATCAATTAATGTGACCAGCGCCTGCGAACTGACCAGAATGTTACTCTCGTTGACATCGCCAATCACATGTCCTTGACCATGCACCCCATCGGCGGCAATCATCAGATTGAGGGCGGTGCGGTGCAAATATTGCCAGTTAAAAGCCGGATAGTGGCTGGCTCGTTGACTAGGGTTATAAAAATTAACGATTGATTCGCTACCCTGCATGACCAGATCGGCCCGCATGTTGAGCATGAGAAATCCAGCAAACTGCCCATCGGCTTGATAGAGCAGGTCACGCGGCCAGACAATCGCCACATGGCCCGACGGCTGTTTGGGCGGATAGGCCAGCATGGCCTTGAGCTTGGCCTCCTGTTGTGGGGCAGGCTGATGATAGACCTTGGCAACCAAGGTTTTCTTCTCGGCAATGGCGTAAACAATAGCCTCACCGCCGCGACCAATCTGTTCGTCTAAGGTAATCGGTTTGTTATAACGGGTGTATAGTTGGGTCATAAATTATCCTCTGTTGTAATCGCCACCACTACCCCCCGAGCCGGAATCTCTATCGTAATTTTTCCACCTTTTATCGGATAGGTTTTGTTTTCAGTGGGCCAAACCCCTTGCAGTCTATCCGTCAATCCATCAACCTTAACCCTAACCGATTTTTTCTTGATTCCGCTGTTAAACAGCACAATAGCAATCTCATCATCCAAACGACGAACAAAACCATATATCTTGCCTGTGGCATATAATTTCTCAAAACTGCCGGTTCGCAACACCGGATGAGCATGGCGCAATTCGGTCGCTTGCTGATAAAAGGTCAGCAGGTCGTTGTCCCATGTTTCTGGTTTGTGCCACGGGAACGCCTCCCGACAGTGGGGGTCGTCTCCGGTAGAGAGGCCGATTTCATCGCCATAGTAGATACAGGGCGCGCCGGGCATGGTCATCTGGAACAGCAGGCACAATTTCAAGGCTGACTTATCGTTGCCCATAATCCAGAGGGCGCGGGCGGTGTCATGACTATCGAGCAGATTCAACTGCACCTGATTGATGGCCCAGTCGTACAGGTCATGCATCTCGTCGATTTTTTTGGCCATGGCTGGAGCGGTAATGGCTTTGATGGTCAGGTCGTCACGGTCATACTTTTTGTTGAGGGTACGCGCCCCAAAGAAACTCATGGCGGCACGTGAGAAGAGATAGTTCATGACCGCGTCAAACTGGTCGCCCTGTAGCCACCGCTGGGCCGGAACCCAAATCTCACCGCAGATATAAGCCTCTGGATTAACCCCTTTGACCACTTGGCGAAACTCCTGCCAAAACGAATCATCGTCAATTTCTGCCGGAACGTCGAGCCGCCAGCCGTCGATACCGAACTCTAGCCAGTAACGAGCCACCTCCATAATATAGGCTCGTACGCCGAGATTGTCGGTATTTAGTTTGGGCAAGGCCGGTAAATCCCACCAGGCCGAGTAGTTGGTCGGGTTATCTTTATCGCTGGTATAGGGACGTAGCGGCCAACCATCAATAATAAACCAGTCGAGATAGGGCGAGTTGCCGCCAGTTTCTAAAATGTGATGAAAAGCCCAAAAACCACGACTGGCATGGTTAAAGACTCCATCCAACATGACTTTCATGTCACGGGCATGAGCTTCGTCGAGCAGTTCCCGCAAAGCCTCGTTCCCGCCAAGAAGCGGGTCAACCTGCATATAATCAAAGGTGTGGTAACGGTGATTCGAGGCGGATGAAAAGATGGGGTTGAAGTAGATGGCGGTGATGCCCAAATCTTGTAGATAGTCGAGCTTATCGACCACCCCATACAGGTCGCCGCCTTGAAAACCTTGCTCCTGCGGCGGGGTTCCCCACGGTTTAAACTGCGTGCCAAGTGGCGGCTCGGCGCGAGGACTGCGAGCAAATCGGTCAGGGTATATCTGATAAAAAACGGCATGTTTAACCCATTCGGGTGTGTTAATCGTCATTGAAAAACTCCTTGAGTTTGAATGTAAATCAGTAGGTGTCATGATAAGGTAAGCCAAACAGAATGGCAAGGAGAAACGCAGAGAATTCACGATTTTACAGCTTTTCTCCGTGTCCGCGTCTCTGCGGTTGAAACGTTTTATGCTGATGTTGAGTGGTTTTCTGTTTGGCCTGTCGGAGGCAAGAGGAAAATTATTGATTGGCTAGCGAAGTAGCTGATAAAAAACACCCCAAACCCGACCCAACAGGCCGAGAATGGGGGAGATTTATTGTGACAGGTATCAGCCTGCCGTTATCTACTTAAAGTGAGAATATTATGTTGAACAAGTTAAATATTATTAGAGTAGTAGCCTTCGCCGTGAGCTTGATTCTACTGAGCATGACGGCGTTGGCCAATACTCCGTAAATATTCAGTGAACTCGCCAGAAAGAGCGTCAGAAACCCGATTTCTTTGAGAAATCGGGTTTCTAGGGCTACTTTACTGAACTTTTACAATACTCCCACCGCCCGTGCCAAAGAGCCAACTTCGAGTAATCTGGAGTTGGCTTAATCCTCATCTTTCGCTAAAATACCCCTAATATTTCTACAACTTAAACCAAGGAGGTTATGTAGATGCACATTGCCAACCCAATTTATGATGTCGTGTTCAAATATCTCATGGAGGATAATGAGATTGCCAAGTTGATTATCGGCACGATTATCAGCGAGGAGATTGTGGAGTTAGAATTTTTGCCTCAAGAGACGACCGTCTACCTAGAAACCCTAGACCGTCGCGCCTTGACTATCTATCGGCTCGATTTTTCGGCCAAAATTAAATTGCCGGAGGGAGGACATAAACAAGTACTGATCGAGATTCAAAAAGCGAAAATCAGCACTGATATTATGCGATTTCGGCAATATATGGGCGAACAGTACCAAGATAAAACCAACGTTTATCCAGTATTTG
>JAUCGA010000121.1 GCA_030377865.1 Anaerolineales bacterium HSG25
GGCTCCTCCTCCTAGCAGGGGGAGGCTGGGAGGGGGTAGAGTGTCACAATGGTTTTGGGAGGTTTAAAATTCTGGAACTTCCATAGCGGTCTTCAGCTTTTAGCATGGGAATTTATTCCCACATTATCTGTTTCGCCTTATGTTTATAGCCAACATATTCTACGTGCCTAAACACACATTATTTAATTCACAACGTCCTTATTAGGCATGTGGAAAAAAATAATTGTCCCGTGGAGTAGGCACGCGTCGTGCCGCACCGCGGGTGCTGACTCCTCAATTGGGATGTTTTATTTCTTCCGTCTGCCTTATGTGATACGCAATACGCACGTATCGTTTATAACGGCTTTAGTTTATCAACCACAAAACTGGCGGCGAGGGTTTTCCGTCCAACATCTAAAAAATCAATGGCGAGAACAATATCCCCCCCACTCTCCTCGGCGCTGACGACTGTGCCTAAACCAAAAACAGTATGTTCCACATCCATACCCGCGGTAAACGTGGTGGTCTGTTCCGGTTTTACCTCAGCCGTTGGAATCTGATACTGACGATCTTGCCATAAATCAGCATACATCTTTAAGTCACTGTTTATCTTAACGCGTCGCCCCATACCGGCCGAGGTAGCTCTGGCTTGTTTTATTTCGGCTTTAATATTGGGGCCGGTTAGGCGCTGTCCTAGCAAACTTAGCATCATATCGAGCTGACGGAAAACAGGTTTGATCTCGTCGGTCGAAACGTCAACCAATAGCAAGTCAAATCCCTGTTTCTGACACTGGTCGATACGGGCTTGGTCACGATCGCGTTTCAAATCCTCTTCTTCAAGGCTTAAACGAGCGACTTTTTGGCCTTTGCGTTGTACCCCCTCAAAACGGACGGCCATGCCAATAGTCAGGCATAAAAAATCAAGCTTAAGCCGCCGATTGGTGTCGGGATTAACCAACCATTCTGGGTAAACATTAGTTTGGGTTTGCCATTGCTCAAATGTACGAGTAAAAATCTCTCGCCAAGCGTTAGTTTGAAGCCAAATTGGAAGTGACATAGTTTGTGATGCGTGAAACGTGATACGTGAGGCATAACATCCTAAGATTCACGTTTCACGTTTCATGGTTTTAATCCTTAGTAATCGGGATTAATTAACTTGTGCAGTTGGTAATGAGAGTGGTTCAATCTTTAAGATTGAATCATTCTGGAGCGCGCAACTTAATTAGAACTCATTCCTTAATAAACGGTTTGTTGAACGCCCGGAGTTTGATATTTGACGTAGTTATGATATTTGTCTCTGGAGCGATAGTTGTAGTGACCGTAGCCGGTGTGAGGGTGCTGATAACGGGGATACTCGATTTCTGGCTCGGGGAGTTGGCATGGTTGACATGGCGGTGGGTTATAGGTTGGTGGCGGCACACAAGGGTAACAAGGCTGATAAACCGGACCTCCGGCCAGCGCGGTGCCCGACCAGCCTAAACTAAACAATAGTAACAGCGACAGTACGATCAATGTATGTTTCATGTTTCCTCCAAAGTATAGGGAGTGTTTGTTCCATTGTAATGGCGATTCATAACAATGACAAGTTACACTCAGCGATTTAATTGCCTATTTTATTGCCGACTCCTCTGAAAAAAGTAAACGTTCAAGAGAAGATAGGGTGAGATTTAGTAAAAGTTCAGTAAAACCGCCCTAGAAACCCGATTTCTCAAAGAAATCGGGTTTCTGACGTTCCTTCTGGCGAGTTCACTGAATATTTACGAGATTTACGCCTGATAGTAGGCAATAATTTTTTAGCATGGAATCGGGATTAAATAACTTGTGCAGTTCGTTATGAGAGCGGTTCAATCTTTAAGATTGAACCACTCTGGAGCGCACAACTTATTTAGAACTCATTTCATGAGTCGAGCCGCATCTCGACCGATTTTAACGGCGTAGTTGGTGCCGCGATCCCACGGATAAACTTGGCTCATGCTGGCCCAGTACAATCCCTCAAGTGGGGTTTTGATGGCCGGAATATTGGTGCTATGGTTGAGATAGGGAATCGGTTGGGCATATTTGGCTCGATATAACCAGCTATCTTTTAACCAGCTAGGGTCAAAATCGGGATTGAAGTTCGACAAAGTGGGCAAAAAACGCTCAACCAACTCATCTTTACTTAAGCTGAAATATTCATGGTCAACCGGCAAATAGTCGCCACAGTAAACGATGTTGTCGCCACCGTAATGGCGAGCATCAACATAGTTGGTGTGCTCAACCAGTGCCAGATATGGCAAACCGGCATCCTGTGGAATATTGATCCAGTAATGTTTATCAGTCAGTTTGTGTTTGAGGGCAAACACCAGCACCACCGCGCCCATCGACTTGAGTTGCTTCAGATTTGCCAGATACTCGTCAGGCAGAGTTGGAGCGAGACGGGTCAGCAGGTGAGGCGAGGTCGTCGCCAGAACTTTGTCATAACTCTCCGTTTGTTCAGTTTCGGTCTGGAGACGTATACCGCCGCCTGCTTGTGGTTCGATTTTGGTGATATTACTGTTCAGATGAATCGTGACCTGACGAGCGCGTACCGTTTCGGCCAAGGCATCAACAAAGCCCTGAAATCCACCTCGAAAATAACCAAGCCGAAAGCTCCGTTTATGAATTCTGGCCCAAAACCAGGCCATGTTGACGTTCTTATACTCATCGCCAAACTTGCCAATTAACATCGGCTCCCACAAGGTATGATACGCCTCGTCGCCAATCATGCGGCGTAACCAGCTATGGGCGGTCTCTTGTTCTAGGGCTTGCCAGTTTTTGGTGAAACGTAGGTAGAGCGCGGTCAAACCAAATCGTATTTTTGGGATTAGACCCAGTTTGGGAAATAGTAGTACTCGTAAAGGGCTGTCAAACGGGTAAATCTGACCATCCATGTAAAAAGAGGTAATCGGTTTGGGGAAAAAGAGCTTATCCTTGGCCCCAATCTCGGCTACTAAATCAAGAATATCATCATCCGTTTCAAAGATATGGTGATAAAAATGTTCCAGCGGCCATTCCCAATTGTCCGCCTTAAAACCGGAGGCTAGTCCACCGACTTTATGGCTACTTTCATACACGGCAACCTCATGTCCTGCTCCGGCCAAATCGTATGCCGCGGCTAAACCGGCGATTCCTGCGCCAATAATTGCAATTTTCATAGGTGTTGCTGTCCTGTAAAAGTTCAGTAAAACCGCCCTAGAAACCCGATTTCTCAAAGAAATCGGGTTTCTGACGTTCCTTCTGGCGAGTTCACTGAATATTTACGCTGTCCTTGTACATGATACGTGAAGCGTAATACGAATTACGAATTACAATTATGAATTACGAATTACGAATTACGAATTATGAATTACGAATTACAAATTACGAATTACGAATTACGAATTACGTTTCACCTGTTTCTATCTCATCTCGTGCGGCCACTGCTTTGCCAAAATCGGTCCAACTCATGCTTTCGCTAAGCATATACCATGCTCCTAGCAGGGTGATGGGTAACCAAAGCGCGGCATGGAGCACGAGTGTATAGGCCGCGGCGATGTCTCCCGGTACGCCAAACACCTCTAAAACGGCAATACCGGGCGCATCAAACGTGCCAATGTAGCCGGGAGCAGAGGGGATGGTGGTGGCGAGGTTGACCACGCCATTCATCAACATGAGGGCGAAAAAGCTGACCGTAAAGTAGAAAGCATGCATCACGAACCAATATTTAACTGTTTCGAGGAGCCAGATTACGACCGAGGTAAAAAATATCATGACCACATTGGGCAGACTGTTCAGGCTTTTAACGCCAATCATAAAACGGTCAGCCAAGATTAAGGCGGTATCTCGATATTTGGGGGGAAGAAACTTGTCGAATCCCCATTGATATAGGGTGCGACTTTTTTCGGGGAGAGCGGCCATAATCAAAAAAATAGCCAGTGCGGCAAAAAAGGCAATACTAGCCAGAATAACGGTCTGTCGGAGCCATTCGGGGAGGCCGGGAGTGTATGGTAGGGCGATAAAGACAAACAGTAGCATGACTAAACCGTCAAACACTCGCTCAACCAGAATTGTGGCGATACTGGCGCTCATGCTGACCTGAAACTTACGCCGTAGCACATAAGCTCGCAGTACCTCACCGGCTCGAAAGGGGTAGATGTTATTCCCCATGTAGCCAATGACGACAGTTGTCCATAAATCTTTGGTGGGGATGAATTTTACCGACCGCAGAAGGTAGTGCCAGCGCCAAGTTCGTACCCATACCCCAATAAAGTAAACACCCGCACCGGGAATAATCCAGCCATAGTTGGCTGACTTCATGTAGACCCAAACTTGAGCCAAATCAAGCCCTCGCAGGGCTATGGTAAGAAAAAGGGCGCTAACAATAGCGCCCAACCAGAACTTCCAGTTTTTTAGCATGGGACTTATTTTACCATTGGAGCCAGATTCAGACAAAGTATAAATTCTCTACCCTGACAATATGGGCGACCTGTTCGGTTTTTAGTTTCCTGCAACAATCTACCCGCAAGCTCCAAGCTTGCGGGTGGATGCCCATCAGAAAAGGCCACTATTTCAACTTAGAATAGTGGCCTTTTCTGTTTTTAAGTCGATGTAGGGTTACTTAAGCCATCACCGGAATACCTTCAGCCGGAGTGACCGACCCGACCAGTAGTCGCTCGATGGTCATTACATGAGAACAAACGCCATGCGTACCAAAATAGGAACAGGAACAGTTCCATTTGCCATCATAAGAAAGCTGATGTTGTTTATGGTCGCCATTAAAAATGAGGTTAAAGGAGTTAAAGGTGAGACGGTCAGTTTCTTCAGCGTACAGAATCGCTTTTTCAATTTTGCTAATAATCCCAGAATCCATATAAGATAAGGTTTCGGGTATCTCAGCGAGGTGTACAGAATCTTTTAACACTCTCTCAAGGGTCATGATATGAGAGCAAACACCGTGGTCATGAAAATAAGAGCAGTCACATTGCCACGTAGAATCGTTATACGTTACCTTATGCTGTTTATGGTCACCTTTAAAAGATAACGAAAAAGAGTTGAACAGAATTCGTTCGGGTTCTTTAGCATAAAGTATTGCTTTTTCAATTTTGTGGATCATTCCAGAGCCCATTTGTGAATCTCCTTATTATTATTTGGTAAACTTTGGATAATTGATAGATTTATACAACAAAAAAAAGACACCCCGCGCCTAGCTAGGGTGTCTTGGAAGTAGGCTTTGTATAGCTGTATTTTTGTGTGCAACACAATCTTTGTGTGCGAGTAGGTAAGCATACTTTTATTAAGTAACATTGCTGTATAGTATAACCTTATTGGCCTAAGTTGTCAACATTATTACCCCACGGATTCCCGACGAAATAGCATGTGTCTCCCTAGCATGACCGTCAACTTAAGAGTTCGTAGTAGGCACTTTAGTGCCGTTTGAAGGCGATGAATCGCCTACTACAAACGTTAAGTTGACACTTATGATCTCCCTAGTCATAAAGCACCGTTGATAAAGATTTAAGGTATCTCTTTGCCCAAATCGACCATTCCATCTATCATGACAAAAGAGCCGAAACATTTCTGTTCTCAGCTCTTTTTTCCTTTTGGTTGGCTAACCGTTTTGATGCTCTATGTTGTGGCTTGGTCGTCCAATAGAGTGGTCAGGCGGTTAGCCACCGTTTGCAGATAGGCAACACTGGTCTGCAACTCATCCAATATGGCTTGGTGCGGGTCGAGTTGCCCCCGCAGTTGATACATGGTCACGTTGATGGTGGCGATAGCGGTTTGATGGCGGATGAGCCATTGCAACATGCCCCGCATAGTCTCCTCGTTAGAGAGTTGACCATGTGACCAAAAATCAAGCAACTTTTCGGGCGAAATTTCGCCTTTCATGGGAAGAACCTCCTTTGTATGGAGGAGTGCAAAGCTTGCTTTGCCAAGGTAACAAAGAAAACCATGCTCTCCAGTTTGGTAATAGAGTATAATTTTGTTGATTAAAATTCATTGAATTTAACTCAACAAGCGTCAGTATAACATTAGCCGATGAAAGAGTCAAACAATTTAGAGGCTCTTTGGGGCTTTCCGTGCAAACGTCATGATTGTGTCATCATCTTCCCGCAAGTTTTAAACTTGCGGGAAGATTGCCCTATCAAAGTATCTAATTCAGGATGCAGTTTTGAGTTGCACGGAATCTACCAGAGAACCAATTTAGATTATGCAACGTCTTGGTGAAAAGTTAAGGAAATTACGAACCCAGCGAAAGTTAACTGTCCGACAAATGGGTAATATATTTGATATTGATGGCAGTCTTATCAGCAAAATTGAAACGGGTAAAAATGTTCCGTCCTTAGGGTTGGCGGTTCGTCTGGCCGACTATTTCGCTGTATCGGTAGACTCGTTAGTAAAAGATGATCTTGAGGTAGATTGATATGACCCTAACTCCTCGCCCCTACACCTCCGCCGATTTTATGGCTGTCACCGAGATGTGGCACTATAGCAAACGAGCCGCTTTTCCTTATGTAGCTCTGCAACAGGAATATGACATCGCGCGTAACCGTGGCTACTTTCAGCATGAGATTGTGCCGAACTATCAGCTTTGGGTGGCGGAGATGACAGGTCAAATCGTTGGCTTTATGGCCTACAAACCGACCTACATCGACCAACTGTTTGTGCATTTGAGCTATCAAGGGCAAGGCGTAGGCACTGCCCTGCTCAACCATGCCAAAGCCATATCGCCACAAGGATTACAACTGTACACCTTTGAGAAAAACCATGTCGCCCGTCAGTTTTACGAGCAGAATGGTTTTCGGGCGATTAAATTTGGAGTCAGCCCCGCACCGGAGAGTGAGCCGGACGTGTTGTATGAGTGGAAGCCGAAAAAAACGATAGATGAAGGAGTTGAATCATGACCACCATAACTATATCACCCCAAACCTATCAACGGTTAGCCGAACAAGCTCAACAAACCGCCCGTTCAGTTGATGGATTGGTTGAGTCTTTGTTAAATGAAGAGTTACAGCCTTCCAATTATCCCTACATTGAGCAAAAACCCAGTCATCGTGGCGGCAAACCCATCATTCGCGGTACCAACATGCCGGGTAAATATTCAGTGAACTCGCCAGAAGGAGTGTCAGAAACCCGATTTCTTTAAGAAATCGGGTTTCTAGGGCTACTTTACTGAACTTTTACGCTTAAAGGAGTTAAACAATGAGCCTTAACCTAAAACGACAAACAATTCAACAACGCATTGTAACTCTGCTCGATAAATTGCCGACTGAGGCGTTACTGGTCATTGAGCAGGTTACGCAACTGCTTTATCGGCAGTTAGTTCCTGTCGATAACAAGATGTTCAATGATGAGAGCGTGTCTCTGCGCTCAGAACCAACCGGAGCGGTCTCTCTGATGGCAATGGCTGGTATGTTTGAATCAGGGCATGATGATACATCTGAGAATGTTAAGACAATCGTCAGCGATTTTATATTGGAGAAACATGCCCATGACAGCTCTACTAGATAGTGGATTTTTATATGCTACCGCAGATAAAAGTGATCGCCATCATAAAACAGTGATTGGCTTGTTTGCAACGTTATCTGATGATCTGTTGTTACCAACAACTGTTTTGGTAGAAATCAGTTATCTGTTACAGGCTCGTTTAAGGCATGATAAGATGCGTCTGTTTCTACAACAAATTACAAACAGTTCTATTCAAGTAGAGCCGATTACCAAAGGTGATCTACCTCCGTATTAATGCGCTTCTGGAACAGTACCGTGATGCCAAACTTGATTTTGTTGATGCCTCTATTGTCGTGGTCGCGGAACGATTAAATATTCAGAAAATTCTTACCGTAGACCAACGAGATTTTCGGTTGATCCGTCCTATACATTGTGCTTATTTTAATATTTTACCATAAAAATAGACCCGATAAGTAAGAGAGATAAACAACCATGTCCATCCAACTAATCGAACAATATTACAACGAAGTAGAACGAAAAATCCGCTATGGTGGCTCGCGTAAGGAGACCAGCATCCGTACCGCCTTTCAGCGATTGTTGGAGTATTATGCCACCACCAAAAACCTAGAACTGGTGCCGGAGTTGGATTATCGAACCCGACATGGTCGCACAGTTTATCCTGATGGCACCTTAAAAGATGCTCTACGGGAAAGTTGGGGTTATTGGGAAAGCAAAGACAAGTTCGATACGTTAGAGGAGGAGATTCGCAAGAAGTTTGAGGCCGGTTATCCTAAAAACAACATCCTGTTTGAGGATAGCCAAACCGCCGTCCTCTACCAAAATGGGCGTGAGGTAGGTCGAGCCGATGTTAAAAACTCGATACTTTTGCATGGCCTGTTGCAAACCTTTTTCAACTTTCAGCCTCGTGAGGTACAGGAGTTTTACGAGGCCATTGAGCAGTTTAAGGAAGATTTGCCCGACCTGCTGGAGACATTGCGGACTGAGATTAAACAACAGGCTCAAACTAACCAAGCCTTTCGCAATGCCCGAACCGACTTTTTGGATATGTGCCAAAAATCAATCAACCCCCATCTGGTGATGGATGATGTGCGGGAGATGATTATTCAGCATATTTTGACCGAAGAGATTTTTATGACTGTCTTTGATGAGGCCCAGTACCACCGCGAGAACAACATCGCCCGCGAGTTGAGCCAAATTGTGGGCACTTTTTTCAAGGGCAACATCAGGCGCACCATTTTGGGCAAGATTGACCAGTATTATAAAGTAATTAAGGCCCGCGCCGCCCAAATTGCTAATCATCATGAAAAGCAGAAGTTCCTTAAGGTGTTTTACGAGAATTTTTACAAAATTTACAACCCCAAAGGGGCAGACCGTTTAGGGATTGTCTACACTCCGAACGAAATTGTGCGGTTTATGATTGAGTCGGCAGACCATTTGACCCACAAACATTTTGGCAAACTGCTCAGTGATGAGGGGGTGCAGATTTTAGACCCGGCCACCGGTACCGGCACTTTTATTACCGAGTTGATTGAGTATTTGCCCGCCCACCGTTTAGCCCACAAATATGCCCATGAGATTCATTGTAACGAAGTGGGCATTTTACCCTACTACATTGCCAACTTAAATATTGAGTACACCTACGCTCAAAAGATGAAGCAGTATGCCGAGTTTACCAATATCTGTTTTATGGACACCTTGGACAATTTGGACTTTGACCATGCGAACAAACAACACATGATGGATTTTGGTTTGACCCCTGAAAATATTGAACGGATTAACCAACAAAACGAACAACCGATTTCGGTGATTATTGGCAACCCGCCCTACAATGCCAACCAACTAAATGAGAACGAGAACAACAAAAACCGTGAATATTCTGGTTTAGATGGAAAAAGCGGCGTGGATAAACGGATTAAAGATAGTTACATTAAGCATGGTACGGCCCAAAACCAAGTTAAACTGTATGATATGTATACCCGTTTCATCCGTTGGGCTTCTGATAGATTGGGCGAAAGTGGGGTGATTGCTTTTGTGACCAATAGTTCCTTTATTAATGCCCGCATCTATGATGGTTTTCGCAAAGTTGTAGCCGAAGAGTTTGATTATATTTACCTGATTGATATGAAAGGAGATGCCCGCACCAGTGGGGAACGTCGCCGCCGTGAAGGGGGGAATGTCTTTAGTGACGAGATTCGAGTGGGCGTAGCGGTTTATTTTTTAGTTCGGACGGGTGAAAATCACAGATGCCAAATCTTTTACAACGCTATTCGAGACTATGCCAAATCCGAGGAAAAGAAAGCCTATTTACGGGATAATAAATTTCAAGATATCTCCTTTGAACACATCCAACCCGATCCGAAACATGATTGGCTGAACCAACCAGAACATGATTGGGATGATTTACTGCCCGTTGCCAGCAAACAAAGCAAACAAGCAAAAAACAGGATTGAAATTGATGCGATATTTGAGTTATTTTCCAATGGTCTCAAAACCAATCGGGATGAATGGGTATACGGTTTTTCGATAGTTGAATTAGAG
>JAUCGA010000021.1 GCA_030377865.1 Anaerolineales bacterium HSG25
GAGTCTCTACCCCCCTCAGTCCCCCCTGCTAGGGGGGAAGCGGCTCCTCCCCCTAGCAGGGGGAGGCTGGGAGGGGGTAGAGTGTCACAATGGTTTTGGGAGGTTTTAAATTCTGGAACTTCCTAAAGCCATATAGGGAAACCGATTGCTGATGAATCCGGTACAATCTTTAGATTTACCCGCCCTTAACGAAAAACTAGAGCATGCTTCCACCCCCCAAATTTTAGCATGGGCGTGGGATACCTTTGGCCCTAAAATTGCCAGTAGTTCCTCTTTTCAAACTCAGAGTGTTCCTCTTATTCATCTTATCTCCCAAACTTGTCCCGACATGCCGATTGTTTTTTTAGATACCGGCTTCCATTTTCCAGAAACCCTCACCTTTCGGAATCAGTTAGAGAGTGCCTATAATTTGAATATTATGAATATCTATCCGAGTGTGGATCAAAGCCAACTATTCTACCAATATGGCGAAGGGTTGTATCGTTCTGACCCAGATTTGTGTTGCCACATCAACAAAGTAGAGCCGATGCAACGAGCCGTGGAGGGATTTGAGGCTTGGATTAGTGGAGTACGACGAGACCAAACCGAACACCGTGCCGGATTACGTGTATTAGAAGAGCAGTCGAATGGCCTACTCCGGATTCATCCCATGTTACGTTGGACAAAACGAGAGGTTTGGGCCTACATCGACGAACATACTTTACCAAGCCATCCGTTATTTGAGCAGGGTTACATGAGCATCGGCTGTGCGCCCTGTACCCGTCCTGTTTTTTCGGAACAAGACGAGCGAGAAGGTCGTTGGGGTGGTGCAATTAAAACAGAATGTGGCTTACATTTAGATATAAAACGTGATGAGTAATGCGTGTTGAAATACAGGCTAGTACTTGGTGGCAGATGTACTACAGTCTTTCAGATAATGATTTTCAATTCAAGACCAACCTTCCCGCAAGTTCAAAACTTGCGGGAAGGTGACAACTGAAAATGTTTATCTGAACATCTATAGTTTGTTTACAGTTCCATACGCCATACTCACCACGTTAACAACGACGATGTTATGAAAGAAACAATTTTAGTGACCGGAGGAGCCGGTTATATCGGCTCATGTTTTGTTCGTAGTTTAGCCAACTCACCCGAGTTTGCCGACTACACCATTCGCATATACGATAATTTATACCGACAACGATATGCCGGATTGATGGATTTGCCCAAAAATGGGAAATTTGAGTTCGTTGAGGGTGATATTCTGGATCGCCTCAATTTAGACCGTGTCATGCGGGGAGCAAAAACGGTGGTGCATTTGGCCGCTGTTGTTCGGTCGCCACTCAGTTTTGAACACCCAGAATGGACGGAGCAGGTGAACCATTGGGGCACTGCCTCGGTGGTTGAGTGTGCCTTGCGAGCGGGTGTGTCTCGTTTTTTGTTTGCCAGTTCGGCCAGTGTATATGGGGTTAGCGGATTAATCACCTATAAAGAAGGTGACCCATGTCAACCCGTGGGGCCATACCCAACCTCAAAATTACGAGCCGAGGAGGCGGTTAAACAGGCCAGTGAACGAGGCTTAAAAACAACTACCATTCGTATTGGCAATGTGTTTGGCAATGCGCCGGCCATGCGGTTTGACGGCTTCATAAGCCGTTCGGTCTACTTAGCCGGGGTTGGGCGACCGATTGTTGTGCATGGCAGTGGCGACCAGATTCGCCCTGCGATTCATATCGAGGATGCGGCGGGGGCTATCCGATTTTGTCTGGCCCATGCCGAGACAGAAAATGACATTATCAACGCGGTCTCAATTAACCCGACCGTCAACGAAATAGCAACCAATATTCAGGGCTTGGCTCCAACCTCTAAAATTCGTTACACTGATCAAGAACTGTTAACTGAGGTTAGCTTTGGGGTTGATTCGAGCAAACTACTTCAACTTGGTTTTGAGCCGCAATACGACTTACAACAGGGTGTTTGGGAGATGTTGGCTCGCTTCCAATCACTTCAACCAGCGTTTGGGCGATAGAGTAAAAATGGGTAAATATTCAGTGAACTCGTCAGAAAGAGTGTCAGAAACCCGATTTCTTTGAGAAATCGGGTTTCTAGGGCTACTTTACTGAACGTTTACAAAAATGGTGATGATGCGCGTCTATACATACACCATCCTTAAATTCGCCTAATAAATCAGGCCATGCTATAATCCCCGCTTGTGTGTTAATTAACAATAAAGTTACCCTGTTTTTTTGGGGAGGTGCCAGAGTGGTTGAATGGGACGGTCTCGAAAATCGTTGTAGACTTCGGTCTACCGTGGGTTCGAATCCCACCCTCCCCGTTAGTTAATACATCCCATTATCATGGGGAGGTGTCCGAGTTGGCTTAAGGAGCACGATTGGAAATCGTGTGGGTGTCAAAGCCTCGAGGGTTCGAATCCCTCTCTCCCCGCTCCTTTAACAAATTCTAGGCCATTATACAGTGGCATTTATATACTCAACATTCGACATGACGCAGATCGGCTGGTGATAGGCGGGACCTGCGCGGCGGAAGGCTTCGAACTAGGTCAGGACCGGAAGGGAGCAGCCTTAAGAGGTTACTTTCGGGTGACGTGGGATTTCCTGGAAGGATCCAGTCGATCTTCATCATGTTGAATAACAGTATCAGGCCGAGTTCGTTACGAACTCGGCCTTTTTATTTTTCTTCTTCCCCTGCTTGCGTCTTCGCTAAACCCACAAAGATTTCCTGTAGCTCTGGCAACGTCAGCGCTTGCTGAACCCGTTCAAACATTTCGTTCGTGTCAATCAACCCTTGTTGTTGATACACGGTCGCTTGCATAACAAACTCTAACTTGTCTATTTGTCGCACAAACTGCGCTTCTACAGAATCTCCAGTCTCAAATTCATCCCACAGAGCAATATACATCTCACCTTGTGGTAAGTTTCCCAATACCTGTACAACCGATTCCCGTTCCAAGCGGGTTTTTTCGGCAGGCGCGATTGGGTCGAGAGGGGTAAAATCTCCGGCATAAACTTCTCCAAAATCATGGACGAGAGCCATCCGCATTACGGTCAACAGGTCAAGATTTGGGAAATAAGCATCGGCCAACAACATCGTCAAAATTGCCATGCTAAAAGAATGTTCGGCCACAGTTTCACATCGTTCTAATGAAACGTTACGTCGTAACCAACCCTGCCGATAAAGCTGTTTGAGCTGATTGAACTCAAAGTAGGCTTTAATAATCGGCAGGGTGTTTTGTCCCTCGACGAGGTTAACTGGGTTTGGGGCTTTGGTTTGCATAGGAAAAACTCCATTTATTTCAGAAATTTACCATTTCAACATGACTAAAACAATATCTGACAGGATTAACAGGATTGACAGGATTACAAGCAAAAAAATCCTGCTAATCTTGTTAATCCTGTCAAAAAATGCTTTTGATTTTGTCAATATATCAGGTCATGAATGAAACGACAAACCCTTGTATTTTTCTAGAATTGCCTGATTTATGGATTTACGATTTAACTGCCACCAAGCGATTCTCCGTCTCCCAAGCGACCATGCCCCCTTTTAATACCTGAATATCGGTATAACCATGATCGAGCAACAGTTGCGCCGCCCGTTTACTACGTCGGTCACTGCGCCCTACGGTAACGATGAGCCGGTCATGAGGGAGTTCTGGAGTGTCGGTTAAAAGACGAGGTAGTGGTAGCAGGTGAGCCTCAGGAATATGTGCTTTGTTGAATTCACGCGGCTCTCGGATGTCTAAAATATAAGGGTGTGGGCTACCATTGTGTAACGAATGCCATAGCTCTTCGGGGGTAATGGTGTCGATATGACCGTTGGGCTGTTCGGTATGTAGATGGATTTGGACGGTGTAGTCAGGTTTGGGTAAATTCTGACATTCCTTAAAAACTCGAATCGGACATTCGTACACACAGATGGCCGGGTCAAGAACGCGATAATACAGATGTTTGATGGCCGCATCCTGAACCAAGAAATTTTGTGCCCCGATATAGTCATAGCTCTCGGTGGCTTTTAGAACCTTCATTACCGAATCGCGAACCCCAACGATGAATACGTCGCCTCCCCGTTCGCGATAACTATGGACAATCACCTCAAGGGCATGAACACCGCTAAAATCGCACTGATTAACGCTATGAAGCCGAAGCAATAAATAGCGTTGCTCTGGATATTTCCCCATGTGGTCTAATAATACCTCTTCCACATGATGAGCGGCTCCAAAATACATGTCGCCTAACACTTCGATAATGCCGAGTTGAGAGCATGATCGTTTGTTTGGCTGGGGAGTAAAATGCTTAAATTCATCATCGGGCAAAACTTCGTAAACCTGCGGCGAGCTAGTCTTTAAGATGTATCCGGCAAACGAGAGCAGAATTCCCATCAAAACCGCGAACTCGATATGGAGGAAAAGTGTGCCTAAAAAGGTGACAACCATAATACTGGCATCACGCCATGTACCGCGCCAAACCCGTTTAATCTCCTCTTGATCAATCATCCCATAGGCCGTCACAATTAGCACTCCGGCCAAGGCGGCTCTTGGTAAATAGGCCGCCGCGGGAGCTAAAGTAAAAAGGGCGATGACGACAAACGCGCTCGAAAATAGCGCCGACAGAGGCGTTTTAGCTCCTGACTTAAAGTTGACGGCTGACCGCGAAAACGATCCCGCACATGGATACCCAGAAAAAAAGCCAGAGCATATATTGGCTAACCCTTGCCCGACAAACTCTTGGTTGCTGTCGAGGCGTTGTCCTGTTTGAGTCGAAATCGACTTGGAGATAGCCGCCGTCTCAACAAGCCCAATTGCTCCAACAGCTAAGGCTCCGGTCGAGAGTTCGGCGATTAACCGTAGGTCAAAAATCGGTATATCGGTCAATGGAGGCAACCCACGAGGCAGTTGTCCTATCACGGCCACGCCCTGTTGGTCAAGCCCCAAAATATAAACCACTAACGAGGCGACAACCATGCTAATCAATGTCGCGGGCAGTTCGGCATTTATTTTGCGAATGGCGACAATCAGAACAATCGTTGCAATACCCAACACGACCGTAGCAAAATGTGCTTCGGGCAAATGTACAAAAATACCTTCGATCGTTTCGATGAGATTATGGTTGGGAAATTTGAGTTTGAATAAGGGGAGGAGCTGTTTTATGGCAATCAACACCCCCGCGCCGGTGGCAAAACCGACAATCACCGAGTGGGAGACAAAATTGACCAGCAAGCCCAAACGGGCTAACCCCATCACTAGTTGAAATATCCCGACCATGACCGCTAATAACCCCGCGGCCAAGATAAACTCAGGTGTGCCGGGCGTGGCCGAGACCAACAACGTTGACAAAACCAGCAGTGAAATAGCGTTGGTCGGCCCAGTATGGATTTGGTTAGAACAGCCCCACAACGCGCCGATAATTGCCCCAACAATGGCCGTATATAACCCCATTTCGGGTGGCAGTTCAGCAATTAAAGCAAAAGCGATGGCTTGCGGTAATAGAATAACCGCCACGGTAATTCCGGCAATCACATCTGCCCGCAAATTTACACGATTGTAATCGCGTAATAATCGCACCGGACGCAATAAATAAAATGGTATATGTTTTGGTAGCACCGCGTACTGCTTAATCCCCACCATAAACCTATCTCCTTGTAGATTATTTCGACCTGTGCAGATAACCGGAAAATCAACCTTGTAGGTTTTAAAAACCTGCAAGGTCTTGGCTCCAACACACACCACAGTCTTTCAGATAGGAAGTTCCAGAATTTAAAATCTCCCAAAACCATTGTGACACTCTACCCCCTCCCAGCCTCCCCCTGCTAGGAGGAGGAGCCGCTTCCCCCCTAGCAGGGGGTAGAGACTCTGCTCAATTTGGGAGATTTATTTTTTTGGAATTGCCATAATGATTTTTTATTCAAGACCAACCTTCCCGCAAGTTTTAAACTTGCGGGAAGGTGACGGCTGACCTTGTAGGTTTTAAAAACCTGCAAGGTCTTGGCTCCAACACATCTACAAGGTCTTTGCAGGTGATCAACCACACAGTTCGGATTATTTTAGTAACACTCTCGGATTGGATTGTACTTGGGTACTATCTTATCATAAGATGTACAGTTTGTATAGAGAGTTTAGTTTGTCCTACGATTACAAGTACATACCTTTGCC
Organism: Anaerolineales bacterium HSG25; assembly: GCA_030377865.1. Classification (GTDB taxonomy): domain Bacteria; phylum Chloroflexota; class Anaerolineae; order 4572-78; family J111; genus JAUCGB01. Next base: position 6,146 of record JAUCGA010000021.1, read on the forward strand.
TAAACGATACAGCTTGATTACACTGGCTTAGGTGTAGAGTCACCGGACATATTGAAATCAACCCAAAGCCTTTCCGTTGCGGATTCAGGCTCGTCTGTTTGACAAAAGCTCTACCCCCTCCCAACCTCCCCCTGCTAGGGGGAGGAGCTATCGTCCTCACCTGAAATTACTCGCACGGACAAAACTTCCCCCCTTGCAGGGGGGATTGAGGGGGGTAGAGTGCTACTCCGGCCATAATATCCAAATGTGGGGTGACTCTACATGGCTTAGGATGTAGTATCAAACTAACATTATCAACATTCAATTAGCACAAAGAGGTAACGTATGACATTCAAAACAATTATTGAACCATTTCGTATTAAAACAGTCGAACCAATTCGCCATACCAATCGTATCGAACGAGAAGCGGCTCTACGAGAGGCTGGGCACAACCTATTCCTGCTTCGAGCTGAGGATGTCCTCATCGACCTGTTGACCGATTCTGGTACAGGGGCGATGTCGGCGGGACAATGGTCGGGCATGATGCAGGGAGATGAATCTTATGCCGGAGCGCGCTCCTTTTATCGGTTTGAATCGGTGGTGCAAAATATTACCGGCTTCAAGCATATTATCCCCACCCACCAAGGGCGAGCGGCGGAGCGAATTTTATTCGGTAACGCTCTTAAACCCGGTCAGATTGTACCGAACAACACCCATTTTGATACGACGCGGGCAAATGTAGAATACCGCCAAGCCCGTGCCCTCGACCTCCGCACCGCCGAGGGAAAACAACCCCACGTTATTCACCCTTTCAAAGGAAATATCAACTTAGACGAACTCGAACAGACACTCGAACAAAATCTAGGTAACGTACCAATGGTAATGATTACCGTGACTAACAACTCTGGGGGTGGGCAACCTGTTAGCATGGCAAATATTCGAGCCGCTCATGCTCTATGCCGCAGGTATGATATCCCGCTGTTTTTAGATGCCTGCCGCTTCGCTGAAAACGCGTGGTTTATTAAAATGCGTGAAAAAGGATACGCCGACAAAACACCCTTAGAGATTGCTCAAGAGATGTTTAGTTATGCCGATGGAGCGACCATGAGCGCGAAAAAAGATGGTATGGCGAATATCGGTGGTTTTTTGGCCTTAAATGATGATGAATTGGCTCAACGATGCAAAAACATGTTGATCTTAAGTGAGGGCTTCCCGACCTATGGCGGGTTGGCCGGATACGATTTAGAGGCAATTGCCACCGGTCTCGAAGAGGTGGTCAACGAGGATTATCTGCGTTATCGAATTCGTTCGGTGGAATATTTGGGTGATCGCTTAACCCAAGCGGGTATTCCGATTGTACGACCGCCGGGCGGTCATGCGATCTATATTGATGCCCTGAGCATGTTGCCTCACATACCACAAAGTGAATATCCTGCTTGGGCCTTGTCGTTGGCACTTTACCTTGTCGGGGGTGTGCGCTCGGTAGAGATTGGTTCGGTGATGTTTGGTCAACAACCAGACGGCACTGAAAAACCAGCCGAGATGGAACTGGTGCGCCTCGCTTTTCCTCGACGAGTGTATACTCAAAGCCATGTTGATTATTTGGCCGAAGTACTGCTACACCTCAACGAAATTAAAGGTTCGATTCGTGGGGTGCGACTAGTCGAATCACCGTCGGTACTACGCCACTTTACCGCTCGCCTAGAACCGGCTCATGGTCAATTGATTGCGAGTTGATACAGTCTTTCAGATAATGGTTTTCAATTCAAGGCCAATCTTCCCGCAAGTTCTAAACTTGCGGGAAGGTAATGGCTGACAAGGCGGTGTAAATCCTCCGGTCGTTGGAGCGCAGGCATCCTTGCCTGCATCTGCCGTTCCATGATAGTAACAGGTGTGTACCCGTTACCCATAACAGGGTAAAAATTCAGTAAAATATGTAGTGGTCAGACTGATGTTGAAAATGGAGTGCAACGGGTTTAGCCGTTGCCAAAAGCAATGGCTGAACCCATTGCACTCCAACATCATCTTGACCACCACAAAATTCAGTAAAATAGCCCTAGAAACCCGATTTCTCAAAGAAATCGGGTTTCTGACACCTTTTCTGGCGAGTTCACTGAATATTTACTAACAGGCGGGTATATACCCGCCAAATACCCGTTGCGATTACATAATCGCAACGATCAGGAATAGCCCTAATGAAAGAGTGGTTCAATCTTTAAGATTGAACCACTCTGAAGCGCACATCAGCCGACCCGTCATAAGATCATCACTTTTTAATATCAAACTTATCATCACAAAATTAACGATTAAATTAACGTATAGTCTCAGTCAATCGCCCCCACTCAGTCAGCGTTAGGGTTTCAGCCCGACGTTTCGGGTCGATATTGGCTTGTTCGATGAGAGGAGTAATCTCTTTGATGGGGCGCTGTAAGCCACCCGCGAGGGAATTTTTTAACTGCTTTCGTTTTTGACTGAATCCAGCCTTAACCACTCGAAAAAATAAATTCTCGTCACTGACTATAACCGGACGTTCGGTGAAAGTGTCGATCCGCAGAACTGCCGAATCGACCTTGGGCGAGGGATAAAATGCTCCCGCCGGAATATGATGGATGAGGCTAGGCTGACCGTAAAACTGTACGCTCACGGCCAGTAAACTCATCTTGCCCGCTTTGGCGACAATCCGTTGGGCGACCTCTTTTTGAATCGTGACCACAATTCGTTTGGGTGCGGGGTCAGCTTCAAGTAAATGGCGAATCACTGCCGAGGTAATGTAGTAAGGCAGATTAGCGACGACACTGTATTGATGATTAGCGATTGGTAATTGGCATTTTTGGAACAGTTCGTCAATTGAGGTTTTTAGAATATCGGCCTCGATGATCGTTAGGTTATCCAAATCGGTATATTCATGCCGGAGCAGGTTAACCATGCCTCGGTCTACTTCTACGGCGACGACATGTTGGGCACGTTCAGCCAATAGTTCAGTCAGTGCGCCGGGGCCGGGGCCAACCTCCAGTATGGTATCGGTTTGCTCAACGTCCGCTGTAGAAACAATTTTATTGAGATGAAACGGGTCAGTTAAAAAATTTTGTCCTAATCCTTTACGAGGTCTGAGGTTGTATTGATTGAGTAACTGGTTTAGGTTTTTCATATAAAATATCCTTCATCTTCCTGATTGCGGCCACTCCGGCAGAACGTACCGAATTTGGTGGGCCGGGGGGATGGGGGGCAAAAGATACACCTCACGCCAGCCATAAATAGGGGGCGGCACATCCTCGTCAAAACCCAAATCGACATGTTTGCCTAGCACCCCACCGCCGGTATCCTCGGCACTGGCTCGACCATAACTGGGGATATATAACTGTGTTTTTAGAGCGATAACTCGAGGATCAACTGCCACCAAACCATATCTGGCTCGTTCTCCGGTGCGGGTAATGCCGTAGTTCGGATGGTCTCGCGGTTTACCAGATGTGGCCGCGCTGTAGGCGGTGGTCAGTACCGAGATTTTACGCCAGTAGGTAATCTCACCCAGTTCGGTTTGAAGGGTTTGCAAGATAATTTTGGTGCCATAAGCCACTCGACGGGATTCGGGCTGTTGATCTAGCCATTCATCCTCAACCACTCGTAGCTGTTCCTCTCCGTTTTCGTAGCGAACTCGAAACCGAGTTTTAACAATACCTGCTTGCCCCGATTTTAAGATTACCTGCTGATCTAAATGTAACTCATCACTGGCCTGCCACTCCGTTTCAAAGGGGATAAAACTGTTGACCGTTTCAATTGTCTCTTGAACCCGCACTACTTCTACGTTAGCTGTGGCTGATATAGCCTGATTAACAGCCGGATGACTGAAATCTTGTCCCATCAACAAGATTCCGGCCTCGCTGAGAGCCGCACCAATGCTATCTTGGTGAGTACGAATCTGCATGGTGCGACCGTCAACAGTTACGGTTAAAGGTGTAGCACGGATTAGATAAAGCTGTAGCCCGCTAGAGACGGCTGTGTCAGCCTTGGGTCTGAGAATATCCTCAGGGTGAAGCGTAACCCCAGCTTGTTGAAGGGCTTGTCCGACGGTCTCTTGAACGGTGTAAATTGCCTGAGTATAACTGTTTTCGTGTAGTGCTATTTGTGTGGCTCGTTTGAGACGTAATCGGGTAATCGACGCTCGCTGAAACGTAGGCTTGGGAGTGATAAAATCGGTTATAAAATTTGAGGTTGGCGGTTTTGTCAGAATTGACTCTGCATCAGGTAAATGACCCAACTCGATGTGGTTGAGCAAATGATCATTGAGCCAAACTGCATCATGAGGCGCGAGATGAATGTTCGCCTCATTCAAAATCTGGCTTATACTCTGTTCTTGAGTCAGGAGGGTTTCGGTTTTACCATCAACCTCAACTTGAATCGGACGGGCGAGGCTGACGGTAATGATCATGCCCGATTCAACGGCCATGTCGGGATGCGGTTCCACCAAATCGGCAGGCGCGAGCGGGAATCCTTCTGCCTGTAATGCTTCGCCGATGGTGTTTTGGTCGGTGCGAAATATATACGGTTGATCGTCAATTAGTACCGTAATAGAGCGACTGCTCAAACGGTAGCCAAGCGCAATAATCAGACCTAGACTGCTGAATATTAAGGCAATGCCAAGGACTTTTACAGGTGTTGGTGTGATGGGGGTAAACATTGCTGTTCCAATCTCAGAAGTTTATTAGTAAATATTCAGTAAACTTGCTAGAAAGAGCGTCAGAAACCCGATTTCTCAAAGAAATCGGGTTTCTAGGGCGGTTTTACTGAACTTTTACGTTTATCATTTCAACATGACTAAAACAATAGACTTGTTCGGCAACAACTTATTATCGCATAAAAATTCAAATTCGAGGTCTGCGGAGTGCAAAAGCTTCTTGCTTTTGCATGTTTGTCTCCGGCAAAAGCAAGAAGCTTTTGCACTCCTTTATTCCCGAACAACTCTAATATCTGATAGGATTAAAGGCAAAAAATCCTGTCAATCCTGTTAAAAATTTTTTGAATTAGATACCTTTAATGGGGCAATCTTCCCGCAAGTTTAAACTTGCGGGAAGATGATGACACGTTTGCACGGAAAGCCCCAAAGAGCCAATTTTTTATTTAATCGGCATGTCGAGTACTGAGTCGATAGATTGAATTATGATAATCCCCGCGCTAAGGCCAGTTCACCGGGCGTGCCGAGGACAATCAACACATCTCCTTCTTGCAGAGCCGTATTACCCCCCGGTTTGTATTGATAATCCCCATTGCGGGCTTTAATTGCCACCACGAGCAGTTGAGTGTGTCGCCCCACATCTATAATCGACAGGCTCTTTTTGCCAATCAGTCCCGGCACCTCTAGTTCATCGAGGGTAATCTCCTCAAGACGTAATGTTTGCCCGGTTAACTGCTCGGCTCGGAGCATGCCGTCCAAAAAGGAGACGACCGAGGGACGGATCATGACCGAGGCCATGCGTAATCCACCGATGGCTTGTGGTGAGACGATTTCTGTCGCTCCAACCTTCTTTAATTTTTCCCGATTATCCTCATCACTTAAGCGAGCGATAATCCGAAAAGCGGGATCGAGGTTGAGGGAGCGTGCCGTCAACACCACAAAGGCGTTATCTTTATCGTCACTAAGGGTCGTGATCAATCCCTTGGCTCGGTGAAGTCCCGCGGCCATGAGAACTTCATCCTTGGTGGCATCTCCATCAACATACAAAACATCACCCAAACGCAGAAAATCCTCTAATACCTTGGTGTTTTTTTCAACGATAACAAACGGGGTGTTTGTTTTATAAAATTCTGCCGCAATTTGTAGGCCAATTCGTCCTCCTCCACATAATATAATATGATTATGCAGTTTGGATATATCTTTATTCATTCTTCTACCCCACAAAAGTTCATTTAAATCTCCCTCGACTAAAAAAGAGGCTAACGCTGAAATCGCGTAGGTGCTAATCCCCACAGCCACTAAACTTAACAAAATAGTAAAGGCTCGACCTTCAGAGGTCAGAGGAGCAATATCTCCATAACCGATAGTCGTCATCGTAATAATGGTCAAATATAGGGCATCAATTGGGTTTAATTGTTTATCTGCATTCAATTGGGCATCATACTCTAAGTAGTAAAAACCAACTGTACCGATGCCAGCTACCATAACAAAAATAACTAGAATCCGGAAAACCCGAAACCACGGTAACAGGGCTGTCGGAACCCGATTAAAGACAAAAATTAAGACAATGGTCGAAATAAGCAGACCATATATCATCATGGTGCCGGCATTGATTTGGTTGGGAATGAAGATGGCACTTAAAACAATACCTCCGATAAATACGAAAGTTACCCCAAAGTTCCAACGAATAATCGGTTCAGTTGATATTTGTTGCCCTAAAATATTAACACTAGCAAACTGATGGTGTAATTTACCTAACTGTTTAGATCGAATAAGACCGAGATAAATTTGCCAGCCAAATAGGCCAAAGATAATGCTACCGCTAACTGTATCATAGATAAAAGCCGCATACACGTATTTTGTATGGTCAAAGGTGATGCCGACCGAGAGGAAAACAAGGTAACTGATGACCCCTAATGCGATGCTAATGAGTTCGTGCCCCCGATTAATTTGGTCAACCGAGTTGAGCATGTGCTGAAAGCGGGTGTTATTCATGGGGACGGCTTCTTGAAAAGCGTTGACACTGCTATTAAACAGGTGACGAATTATAACCGGAGCCATCATAAAATAGGCAAACAGTGCCGGATAGAACAAGTTGTTCCACCAACTAAAACCGGATTCATGCTTGTAAAGCGTGTCATCCCATGCCGAAATAATAATCCCAACTCCATACGCGGCTACGGAAATAACTAGTGTTGCGTTAAACCATGAGTGTATATTGGTGATGCCTTTCCATCTTTTCATTAAATCATCTAAAATGGTATTATTTGTGACGGGAGGCATTTCTAAATACTGTTTGGTATAGGGTATTATATACCCTGAAATAAATTTTCTTAACAGTAATAGTTGAGAAAAAACAATTATTAGATAACTGAAAACTACAAAATAACCAAGGAATAACAGTTTAAGGAAAACAATTTTTAGTCCTAACAGGCCAAAGAAAAATAGCCCAAGACCCACATTCCATTGCAGAATCGGTCTAAGCATAACCAGCATGTCTGTTTCGGTGGTAATGGCGATGGTGTCATCATATAGGTTTGCCAGACGCTTGGTACGAGTGAGCCAGCTATAAATATGCCAACCTAGTAGTCCTCCTACCAAGGTTTTACCAATTATTATTTGCCATGCTACAGAAACAGAAGGCATATTCCAGAATTCTAAATGGGGGCCAAAATAACCATAAAGTAATATCCCCAATATAACGGCAACTGTTTCATGGACTCGGTTTAGGGCATAAGTGTTCAGCACTGCCGGATAACACTGTTCAGGGGTACTATGTTGTCGGAATAATTTAATGGTATCATGAAGCAGTTGACGTAACAGAGGAGCGACCAAAAGGAGATAGATGATCATGCCCGGAAAAAGTAGAGTGGCCCAATGATCTGTCCCGCTGATTTGTATTGCTGTACCGTCAAACAGGGCTAAAATTAAAAATACACCATAAAATACGCCCGCTAACGCTATGCAGGCAACCGCCCATGATGAAAATCCAGTCAGAAGCATCCACCGCTTCATTAAACTATCCAATAATGTTGGAAACGGCGTGGGGGGCATGTCAAAATAACTTTGCCCTTGATTAGTTTGGGTAACAAAGAATTCCCTTGTTTTTACAGACTGCTTTGTTCGAGCCACCATAACTTATCCTCATATCGATGTGTTTACATGTAAATTTAATTAAATTATATACCAAGCTGTATTAAATGAATAATGATTAAGAGACAGGTGATACATTTTAACAATGTTATTTCTTCTATCTTAGAGAACTATAGTATAATTGGGCAATAGCTCAAAAGGGCTATGTTAGCGAATTTATTAAGAATCGGGATTAATTAACTTGTGCAGTTTGTCATGAGAGTGGTTCAATCTTAAAGATTGAACCACTCTGAGGCACGCAACTTATTTAACCCTCATTCATAAGGAAAATAACAATGACAAAACGAGTACATAATTTTTCAGCCGGGCCGGGCGTACTACCCGTGCCAGTTTTAGAAGCAATTCAGCATGACATGTTGGCCTTACCCCAAGCCGGTATTTCTGTGTTGGAGATTAGCCATCGCTCTAAATGGTTTATTGAGATTTATCAAGAGGCACAAGCCAACTTACGTCAACTACTTAACATTCCAAGTAACTACCATGTTTTATTTTTACAAGGAGGAGCTAATCTTCAGTTTTCTATGGTCCCGCTTAATTTGTTACGAGGGCAAAATGCACCGGCTGACTATATCGTCACCGGTTCGTGGAGTGTTAAAGCGGTCAAAGAGGCTCAACGAGAAGGGGAGGTACGGGTACTGTGGAACGGTAAAGATGATAAGTTTGTGCGTGTTCCGAAGCAGACCGAACTAACGTTTAATTCTGATGCGGCTTATGTCCATTTTACCTCTAATGAGACGATTCAAGGGGTTGAGTTTGCCGTTGAACCAGACGCAGGCGAGGTGCCATTGGTCTGTGACATGTCCTCTGACTTTATGTCTCGCCCACTCGATGTGAATCGATACGGCTTGATTTATGCTGGCGCACAGAAAAACGCTGGCCCCTCGGGGGCAACCATCGTCATCATTCGAGATGACTTACTGACTAAAGTGCCCGATAATTTGCATACCATGCTTGATTATCGAATCCATGTCAAAAAAGAGTCCTCCTATAATACTCCGCCAGTCTTTTCTGTTTACGTAATCATGCTAATGACGCGTTGGCTAATGAATGATATTGGCGGACTAGCCGAAATCGCTAAAATCAATCACCAAAAAGCCAGTTTGCTCTATAACCTTATTGATAATAGTAACGGCTTTTACATCGGCCATGCTCAAGCCGATAGCCGTTCATTGATGAACGTTAGCTTTAATCTGCAAACACCCGAACTTGAGCAAGCTTTCCTCAGTGAGGCGGCCAAACACGATTTACATACTCTTAAAGGACATCTCTCTATCGGTGGTATCCGAGCCTCCATATACAACGCCATGCCCCTCGAATCAGTGCAGGCTCTGCGTGATTTCATGATCAAGTTTCAGACCAATCATTAAAGGGCTGTTCAGTTCTAATCTATATGGGCATAATCGTGACGCTACAAGCGTCACCTACAGTAATTTTGTCAGACATGAGGCCGTGGAGGTCACGCTTGTAGCGTGACAAGCATGGAGAACTGAATAACCCTAATCATTAATGGTGAACAAATTTTTCCTCTGTGCCCTTCTGTGCGTCTCCGTGAATCTCTGTGTTCCTGTTTTAGTCTTACAGAGTTTGCACGGGTTGAATCACTGAAAATAAAAAGCGTCTTGTTCCCAAACAGGAGAACGAGACGCTTTTTTGTTTTCAGGTAGTTCCAGAATTTAAAATCTCCCAAAACTATTGTGACACTCTACCCCCTCCCAGCCTCCCCCTGCTAGGGGGAGGAGCCGCTTCCCCCCTAGCAGGGGGGACTGAGGGGGGTAGAGACTTTGCTCAATTTGGGAGATTTATTTTCTTGGAATTGCCTCAGTCTGCGAACCTATTACGATGGCTACAGTTTTGTTTTCCTACGTTCGTTGATTATTCAATAACCTACTCTACCTCTTTTGTTGTACCATTCGCTTATTCGCACATTCGCTTATTCACTAAGCGTTTAATTTTTGGAACGCGGTGATCGCATTACGGAGTAAGGCACTATATTTCGCCGCCTCATGACCACTTTTGTAGAGCGTAGCAAAGCCATCAATATCACCGTCACGCAACGCTTCGATTTCACGAGAATCTTGGTTAGCCCCACCAATCAAATCAAACAGGCCAATCAATTGACAGCGTTCACTAGAAGCAAAAGCATCGTACATTTCACCGACATCGTTGTAACCAATCCTGCCATAGTTTGTGCCTAACAGTTCGGGTATACCCATAGAAATTGATTGTTTGGCCGCGGTCTCATCTAAACTCATGGCAAGATCAAACGCGCCCCACTCGCTGTCCTGTTTGCCATGATAATTTTGCCAATCACCGTTGGCATCGGCTCGCCATTGCTGTTTTTGCCACGGATTATCAGCATCGTAGCGGAAATGTTGCTGGAACTTATCGGGATTATCATTACCCCATTTTTCTTGGAAGATATGAGCCTCAAAATGGATGGTCATACGGCCATCGCTGTCTAAACCTTGAGTGTTGGTCTCGCTGGCCGGAATAGCAACGGCTAAGGCAATATCAATCCCCAAAATATCGGCAATCAGATTCAGCACCCAGCCGTTTCGATTCCATACTCGGCAGACTCGTCGACCTAAGCTGTTTTCAGCATCGCTCAACCGCAACTGCTCGGTTTTAGGCATGGCGGATGGCACACCAATCAGTTCGTCGAACCCTTTCAAGAACGGATCAAAATCATCATCACCCACTGAGAAGCTGGCAATCTCGGCATCGTCACTCAAGCCTAAAATCGTCCGCATCTCTTGTTTGATTTGACTCTTCTCCTCTTCGCTCAAGTTGGGGTTTTTGGAGATTCTTGCCCCATCATACGAATTATTCCGCCCTGCACCGACAAGGCCACCTAAGGTCAAGCCTCCTTTAATCAGTAATCCCCATGGGTCAGACCAACCCATCTTCCGTCCGGCTTGATAGAAGGCATCAATCACATTTTGATTGGTGAATGTCGCATCCTCGGTAGCTTCTGGAGCCAATACGCCTAACTCTTCCCGTACCAAGCGGCGTTCTTCGGGATTCAGGTTCAGTTGTGAGATTGACGCGCCACTGTAGGGATTATCTCGTCCGGCTCCAACAAGGCCACCCAAGGTCAAACCGGCTTGGGTCAGCAAGCCCCACGGAGCAGGTTCCACGCCCAAGGCTTTGCCGACGTTGTACATGGCATCTACCATGTTTTGGTTGGTAAAACTACCCGGCTCGGCAGAAACACCAGTCTCTTTCGATGGTTGTTTGGCTTCGACCTCTTTTTTGACCGGCGCGGGTGGCTTCTGACTGCGAGCTATTGCCCCTCGACGCTCAGGACGAGGTAGGTTAGCCACTTTGTCTACAATCGGTTTTACATACCCATCTTCTTTACGCCAAGCAAAGAACTCCCAGTTACCCGTATCTTGAGATGATAAAAGGAAATAGGCAACCGAGTTGATATAAGGATACTTAAAGACTTCATTCAGCCAGTCGCCAAACTCACGAGCAACATCTTGGTCAGAAATTGGAATATTATTTTGGCAATTTGAGTTGCCACATTCCAGAATCTCAATCACTTTGTCAGGGTATTGCTGATGGTAAAACTTAAAGTTTAGGCCGAAATTTTCATGAAAAATAACGCTCGGATTACCATCGTTGGGTGTTTGCCAATAGCAATGACAGCCCAACCAGTCGGCTTTTTCAATTGCCGGACGACAAATGTTTAACCAAGCGCGGTCACGGTGTCCAAAGTCGGGCAAAGCCAGCCCCGGAAAGCCAAGTTGCGCCCAAGGCAAAGCCTGTTTTAAACGGTCATACGCCTCTAAGAACCATTGGTTAAAATTACGAGCATCGTCATCGGTTGACCCCCAACCCTCATAACGATGGACGTGATTTGGTTCATTCAGTAGATGAAACTTCTGGCAGTAGGGCTGATAGTTCTTCATGATCGGAATCATACGGTCGGCAAACTCTTGGGGTGAGGGATGATGCCCTGTCCCGATTCGGTCGTCATACAACCGAGTGATGATTTCGATGTCTGAGTTAACTTCTTTAACCCGCCGCAATACATCTGGGTTAGTTTGGCTCATCATTTTGATGGCTTCAACCCGCGAATGACGAATAACATCGTAATCGCTGGCCTCAAAATTAACGTTATTACGTCCATGTACACCAATACGACAAGTTCTGCTCATGAGTGAATCTCCTATGAAACGATTTTAGAATTTGGAATTTTGGATTGTGTTTGGTGGTTTTACAACCATCCCTATTGTAAAACAGATTGTAATATTTATGCAATTATGCAACTTGACAAAAGAGGCGGTATACTATGGTGTACCGTGTTGCTACAGCGTAAATAAGTCTTGCCTGATTTTTGATCGTTTAGGCATGTTGTATTATTAGACTTTTTTATTCTATCATCCTTGAAATTCTGCTCTTTTATGGCTGGTTTAGAGCAGAATTTCAAGGATGATAGAATTTTTACAACAACCGCAAAAACCCCACAGAACTTATTTCACAATGTAGTTATGGGGAGTGAGAGATTGGAGCATGTTTTGAAGCGTTAGCTTACTCAAATTGTTATTTTCATTACGCGTTTTTTACAGATAGACTTATCTGTGCTAAGATTAATTTTTGGTAGTGGCGCAGAAGTAGTGGTACGGATCCGTTAGCTACCCGCAAGTTTAGAACTTGCGGGTAGCTGACCACTACCTATGCAGGACTACCAAAAAATTTATAAAAAAACAGGTACAAAATACTTTGTGGCAAAAAATTATATCCATAATCAATGAACATGAGAAGTTTGTTATTACATCCCATATCAACCCCGACTGCGACGCGCTTGGCTCAGAGTTAGCTTTAGCCACACATTTACGAGCAATGGGTAAGAGCGTTTTGATCATGAACAGTGACCCTGTTCCACCTAATTATTGGTTTATAGACCGCAAAAACAAGGCTAAACGGTTTCATAAAAACAGCAAACATCTGCGTAAACTGGACGAGGCCGAGGTGATTATTGTCGTTGATGCATCTGGTGGCTGGGAACGAATTGGCCGTGTGGGACAGAAGCTATCAGAAAGTAAAGCTATCAAAATTTGTATCGACCATCACCCCGACCCAGTTGATTTTGTTGACGTGGCGGTGGTTGATACTGACGCGGCCGCGGCCGCCGAGTTGATATATAGTCTCCTTGTAGAAATGGGAGCTACCTTTACGCCGCACATGGCTCAAGCTCTATATACAGGAATTATGACCGATACTGGCGGCTTCCGATTTCCTAAAACTAGCCCAAGAACCCACCAAATTACGGCAGAACTGTTGACTCATGGTGCTGATCCATTATTTATTTACAAACAGATCTATGAACAATCGTCTGCGGTTCGACTGCGGCTTAAGGGACATGTGCTAAGTAGTATCGAAACAGCGGCTGACGGTCAGATTGCCTACTACTCACTCGACCAAAAAACGTTCAAGGAGCATAATATCGAATTCGGCCAGCTTAATGGTTTTGCGGGTTTGGGACAGGAGATTAAAGGGGTTCGGGTAACAATTTATTGTGTAGAAGCCAGCCCTAATCGCGTAAAAATCAGTTTGCGAACTGATGGTTCGGTCAGTATCAATCAGTTAGCTATAGAGTATGGTGGTGGTGGGCATCCTTCTGCCGCTGGTGCGAGTGCAGAGGGGCAAGTTGACGAAGTGATAGTCGAACTGGTTAAAAAAGTCACCTATTTACTGACCGAAACAAAAACGGAAACAACGTCTCCATGATTCTAACCACATGAGGTTCTCTGGTAGATTCCGTGCAACTCGAAATCCTGAATTAGATACTTTGATGGGGCAATCTTCTCGCAAGTTTTAAACTTGCGGGAAGATGATGACACAATCATGACGTTTGCACGAAAAATCCCAAAAAGTGTGGTATGACTGTCAACTTAAGAAGTTCGTAGTAGGCACTTTAGTGCCTTTGAGGGTGATGAATCGCCTACTACAAACGTTAAGTTGACACTTATGGTCACGCTACAAGCGTGACCTACACGGCTCAAATTCGAGACACGCGGAGTGCAAAAGCTTCTTGCTTTTGCCAGAGGTAAACATGCAAAAGCAAGAAGCTTTTGCACTCCTTTATTGCCAAACAACTCTTTTGGAGAAGATAGATTTATCTTATAAAGTTCTAACAATCATCATTTATACTGGAGTAGGTAGCTTAGTTAACGCAAGGAGGTTTGTAATCAATGCCAATTTATGAATATCGGTGTCCAGAATGTGGGGAAACATTTGAGAAGCGACAAAGTTTTAATGCCGAGCCTGTAGCAGATTGTGTAGAGTGTGATTTTTCTGGAGCCAAGCGGAAAATCTCTGCACCAGCCATCGTGTTTAAGGGGAGTGGTTTTTATGTAACTGATACGCGCAAAGGTAGCTCAAAAAATGCTTCTCCAAATAATGGCAGTAAAAAATCTGACAACGGTGCCAATACCAATAAAGAGACAAAAACATCTGATAAAAAATCATCAACAGATAGTAAAAAAGTTAAAAAAGAAGCCAAAGCGGCATAATTAATTTAACAATTCAACGTCGAACAAAAAGACTCGGTATTTACCGAGCTTTTTATGTGTAAATATTCAGTGAACTCGCTAAAAAGAGCGTCAGAAACCCGATTTCTCAAAGAAATCGGGTTTCTAGGGCTGTTTTACTGATCTTTTACTTTTATGTGGGTATGACCAAACTGAACCGGAAACCGCATTGTCCGTCGTTACTCAGACTAGGCAGCATTAAAAAGCGTCTTGATATTGTGATGATTGAAATCAATCACCTTTTTCTTGTTGGCTCTATGAGCATAAACCACTTCAAAAACATAAATGCAAAGTTGCGTAACTGAAAATCTCATGCTAAAATGGCTTCATTGTTGGGGAGTCGTCTAATGGTAGGACAACAGATTTTGGTTCTGTCGGTTGGGGTTCGAGTCCCTGCTCCCCAGTTATAGGGCAAGAGATACTCTTGCCCTAATTTTTTTTATCCACATATTCTAAATTGGCCGGACTAATTTCAAAAACAGGTTGCATTTCACTTTTACTGCTTGCCATCGGACTTCTCGTTGGCACGCTTTTTTTTATTCAAGCCTATTTTTTATTTGCCCTGCCCAAACCATCAGACCGGCTTTATGTTGAGCCAACCTCAGCCGCCCCCGCTTTACGGTTGCCCACTGCTCCTCCTCCAACAATTACTCATGCTCCACTCGCTCCATCTGTTGAAAAATTCACCGCTAAAGAGCCGATTCGTGGTTTTAACAACTGTACAGAGTACGGCTTTCGAGGGATTGTCTGGTCAATCGCCCAAGAACCTTTGGCTGATGTACAGGTGGTGGCTTGGGAAAAAGAGACGCGTCTTGTGGCAATGGAAACTACCGATAGTAGCGGTATTTACCAAATTATGCTTTCTGGATCGGCTACAGTACCTCAATTTTGGGTGCAAATTTATCAAGCCGATCAACCCGTTTCTAACCCATTACTGTTAGATATTCAAAATGATTGTAGCCAAGGATATCAAGTCTATCAAATAGACTGGCAAGCAATACCGTAACAAAGTATAAAACTCATGAAAACCTCAATTTTTACTAATGTAACAACCTTTGATGCCCTTTCTGTGGAATGGGATAATTTGTTAGAACGAGCTGTCAGCGCACCGTTTTTTATGCGTTATGCCTATCAGCGGGCATGGTGGCAATATCTGGGTAATGACGATTTGGTTTTGATTGTCGTGCGAGATGACGATGATCGCCTAGTTGGTTTGGTTCCACTATATGGCAAGATTAATCAAGCTGGTCAACGTGAGCTAAGTTTTGTGGGCTGTGTTGAAGTGTCGGATTATCTTGATATGTTGGTTGACCCGAATCATGCTGAGGCAGTTTATATCGCTTTGCTCGATTGTTTTGCTTCTACTGACCTGATGTGGGATAGGCTCTATCTGTGTAGTTTACCTCATAATTCACCCACTCATGCTCGTTTTGCTGAGTTGGTTCAGCAACGAGGGTGGAGAGTGGCGGTGTCACAACAGGACGTTTGTCCGGTGATTACATTGGCCGATAGTTGGGACAATTATTTGGCTGGAATCGTCAAGAAACAACGTCATGAAATTCGGCGCAAAATTCGGCGTTTAGAACGAGATGCACAGGTTGAGCAGGTGGTCATTGATTCGGAAGTAGGTTTGGATGCGGCTATGGATATTTTCATCGACCTGCATCAGAAATCGACCCCCGATAAAGAGGATTTTTGGAGTGATCAACTCATCAACTTCTTTAAGGCGTTTGCTCATGACGCGGCGCAGGCCGGTTGGCTAAAACTCTATTTCTTAGAGGTTGATGGGGCAAAACTCGCGGCGATGCTCTGTTTTGATTATGATAATCAGTTTTTGTTGTATAACTCTGGTTACGACCCAGCTTATGCCAAGTTGAGTGTGGGCAATGTGCTAACCTCGTACACGATTAAGGCCGCTATTGAGTTAGGTCGCACTCGGTATGATTTTTTACGGGGTGACGAAACCTACAAGTTCCGTTTTGGGGCTGAATCAGAAGTAGTCTACGATTTACAAATCACACGAGGTGCATAATCGCTCGTAGATTCTCATCGGGGGTTTGAGGAGATAAAACATTTGTGGGAGCTAAAATAAGGCGCTGACCACCGGTCTTTTTTGTAGCATGACGAATTTGAGTAAAAATTTCTGCCGAACTGCCTTGTTCTAATATCGAGCTGTTAAGACCGGTCATGAGCGTTTTGTTGGTTAGGATTAATGCCTCTTCGATGGAACTATTATGACCAGAATGTTGCCAACTAACGGCATGGACAGGGTATTGGTTAGCAACTTTAAAGTCAATATTACTCCCTTCCAAATGCAATACTAGCGGTACTGGCTCTGCTTTAACCCGTTCTAGGGCAATAAGATCGTATCGTACTCCATAGGTCTGATAATCCTCTGCATCAAACTGGGTGGTGCTGGCGGTCTGGCTAACAAAAAAGATACCGTCTGCACCCGCGTCGATAACCGCTCTGGCAAAACGAGATATTGTCTCGGCAATGGTGGCTAGACCAATATGGACATCGGTCGGTGTGTCATGCAGATGTTTAATTAGGTTTTTACCCGCAAGTTGATAGGCAATCGTTAGCGGGGTGAACACGGTCATCAAAAACGGCGCGTCATCCTCAGCGAGTTGGTTCTTAACCAGCTTAATCGCATGAAGCATCTCTCCATAACACCCCTCTGTACCGCGCAACGTCGTTAAATTTCGCCAATCTTGAGATCGTTGAATAAGAGGTTGTTTGAGAATAGAGGGCTGGGTATCATCTTGGGAAAAAGAGATTCTGGCTCCCCAATCTTCAATAGCGTAGAAACTGCTGGGAGTCAATTTAATTAGATCAAAATCGTACCGTTTGTAAAATGCCAATGTTGCAGAAGCTAATCCGGTTGCCGTTTGTTCTTGTTTATAAAAATGTCGCCACAAACTGATTGGCACTCGGTCAACCGGCAAGCCCTCTAGTGCCGCATAAACTCGGTCACGCTTGTTCATTTACGCTCCTAGTTTGGTAAAAAACCGCCAACTCACTTTATTAATCAAATAATCTCGTTTGACGGGTAGGTCATTTGTCTTAGCAGGTTAGCATGATTTATGACAAATTGCCTACGTTATTGCCATGATAGCATAAATCGAGTAACTAGACAATCGTTACAGATTGTATGAGTCTGCGATAGGTTATGTTGATATGAGAATCACTTATCACTTATCACTTATCACTTATTACTTTATCTCAATGTTAAAAAACACTTGCCAAATCATTAAAATCGTGATATAGTCAACGCACGTCTAAAAAATGTTGATTTAATTATGTTGATACTTGTGCCAACCATAAACCTACTTAACCTTCTTAGCACGCTCCTCCGGGTGAGGGGCTATTTTTGCTTGGGTGAGTGAGTATCTATTATGGTTGGATTAGGTACATGTAATGGCCTTTCAAAGCCTCCCCAAGTGGGAGGCTTTTTTTATTGTTTTAATTTAAGGAGATTATCTTATGAGTATGACCCAGATTGTAACCGACGAACAGCATGATGTTGTAGCTCAACCATCCGTTAGCCAGCCAAATGGAAATGGTAAACCAATGTTGAAAAAATATCAACCGTTTCCCCAAATTGACCTGTCTAATCGGCAATGGCCCACGCGTACCATTACCACTGCGCCGATTTGGTGCAGTGTTGATTTGCGAGATGGTAATCAGGCATTGGCAATTCCTATGAGTGTAGACGAAAAAATTGCCATGTTCCAATTGTTGGTCGATATTGGTTTTAAGGAGATTGAGGTTGGTTTTCCAGCCGCTTCGCAAATTGAGTTCGACTTTTTGCGACGGTTGGTTGATGAGAATCTGATTCCTGACGATGTACGAGTGCAGGTATTGGTACAGGCCCGCGAGCATCTGATTCGACGTACCTTTGATTCGTTACAGGGTACAAAAAAGGCGATTTTACACCTATATAACTCTACTTCGCCAGTGCAACGTGAGGTCGTGTTTGGCATGTCCAAACAGGAAATTATTGATATTGCAGTTAGTGCCACAAAATTGGTTAAATCGTTGGCTCCTACTCTGCCCGACACTGACCTGATGTTTCAATATTCGCCGGAAAGTTTCTCGGCCACTGAACTGTCTTTTGCCGTAGAGGTTTGTGACGCGGTCGCTGATACATGGCAACCTACTCCTGAACGTAAGATGATTTTGAATTTGCCCGCAACTGTAGAGTTAGCAACACCTAACGTTCATGCTGACCAAATTGAATGGTTCTGCCAAAATATCCATAAACGGGATTCGGTTATCATTAGCCTGCATACCCATAATGATCGCGGAACAGGTATCGCCGCTACGGAATTAGGGCTTTTAGCTGGAGCAGAACGGGTAGAAGGGACGTTGTTTGGTAATGGGGAGCGAACCGGTAATGTGGACTTGGTCACTGTAGCGTTGAACATGTATACTCAAGGGGTTGATCCCCATTTGAATTTTGATGATATTAATGGTGTGCGATTAGCGTATGAGCAGGGGACACGCATGCTGGTTCATTCACGTCATCCCTATGCCGGTGATTTGGTTTTTACGGCCTTTTCTGGTTCACATCAAGATGCGATCAACAAGGGCATGGCGGTTCAAAATAAGAAAACTGACCCGTTGTGGGATGTGCCTTATCTGCCAATTGACCCGCAAGATATTGGGCGTAACTATGAGGCGATTATTCGGATTAACGCTCAATCTGGTAAGGGTGGAGTGGCCTATTTGTTGGAGCATGAGTTCGGTTTTAAATTACCCAAAGCTATGCGGATAGAGTTTGGCAAGATTATCAACGATATGGCCGATAAACTGGGGAATGAAATCAGTAGTTTGCAGATTCGGGAATCGTTTGAACAGACCTATCTTCATATTACTTCACCCTTTAAGCTGGAGAAATTCCGTACTCAACTGCTAAACAATGATGACCCCGACAAATCAGTTCGCTGTGAGGCCGATTTGTTGATTGACGGCAAACCTCATACCGTTCAGGGATACGGCAATGGGCCAATTAATGCCTTTATGCAGGCTATGAAAGAGGAGCTAGTTCCAGAGTTCCGCCTGCTGTCATACAGTGAACACTCCCTGCAAAAAGGCTCAGGTGCTGAGGCTGTTTCTTACATCCAAATTTGTACCCCCTCTAATGAGAGTTTCTTTGGCGCTGGAACTGATACAAATATTGAATTAGCTTCCATTAAAGCCTTGGTTAGTGCCTTAAATCGAGCTTTGAGCAATTAGGGGTAATTGGCCTTGGCTCTTTGGGGCTTTCCGTGCAAAATTCCATTCGTAGTAAAATTCTCGCAAAGGTTTTTAATTCAAGGCCAACCTTCCCGCAAGTTCTAAACTTGCGGGAAGGTGATGGCTGAAGATATCTGACGCTAACGGAATCTTTGGGCGAGCAAGACTACAACAGATTTGGGGATTTAACGGATAAAAACCTCCCCCGATAACAGACTGATTACATTCAAATTCGGTTAATTCGTGTCATCGAGAACCAATCCGTTTTTTTCAATTATCCGTTGTAGTGTGGTGGTCAAGATGATGTTGGAGTGCAATGGGTTCAGCCATTGCTTTTGGCAACGGCTAAACCCGTTGCACTCCATTTGCAACATCAGTCTGACCACTACAAATTATCCGTTGTAGTCCTGTCTTCAACTGAACCAAAGAAAAAGTTAGGGTGAGCAAAATTAGTCTAAACTCTATATCAAGAGTTTGTCATTTCATTCATGATCTGATATATTGATAAAATCAAAAGCATTTTTTGACAGGATTAACAAAATTAACAGGATTTTTTGCTTGTAATCCTGTCAATCCTGTTAATCCTGTCAGATATTGTTTTAGTCATGTTGAAATGATAAACTTCTGCTATATATATAGTCGAAACAAATACCAAAATAGGTCTCAGTTATCCAAATCGGCTAACCCCTCGCGGAGGGCATATAAGGCCACCTGAGTTCGATTAGCTAGATGTAATTTGCCCAAAATATTACGGACATGGGTACGCACCGTCCATTTACTGATGGATAGTTCTTCGGCAATCTCTTCATTAATTAGCCCCTGCGCGACCAACTTCAGCACCTCCACCTCGCGGCTAGTCAGTGGGCTTTCAGTCGGTGGTTGGTTTGAGGACTGGTTAAGCTCACGAATTACTTTGAGGGCAATCGTGGGATGCAATGATGATTGTCCTTGGTAAACATCATGAATGGCTTGAAGTAACTGTTGGGGAGATGAATCTTTTAGCAAGTAACCCAATGCCCCAGCCTTGATAGCTGAAAAGACTCTTTCATCATCATCAAAGCTAGTCAATACCAGGATTTGAGCATCAGGATCATTCTGCCTAATATCTTTAATAGTTTCAAGGCCATTTTTGCGGGGCATGACCATGTCTAGCAAAATAACATCAGGTTTCAGAGAGATAACTTTTAACACGGCTTCAGCCCCATCTACGGCCTCACCCACCACCTTCATCCCCGGCTTGGCAGTTATCAAGGTACGTAATCCTTCCCGTACGACAGCATGGTCATCAACAATGAGAATACGAATTGTTTCAGTCATCAAAATATCTCCTGTTTAACTTCAAAATTTTTACTCATACTAACCGTTACTCTTGTTCCTTCTCCTGGGGTCGAGTGGATCGTCAATGAGCCGCCTACTTTTTCAGCCCGCTCTCGCATACTAATCAATCCGATACCACCAGTATCACCCGCAACATCGGGGTCAAATCCTGAGCCATCATCCACCAACTCTAACTCCACCTGCTCTTCTTTCACCCGAAGATAGACCGTAACCGAACTAGCCGTCGCGTGTTTGAGGATATTATTTAATGCCTCCTGGGCAATACGATAAAGCTGTTTTTCAACAAATGTTGGTAGCTCAATAAACTCTTCTGCGACCAGCTGAGTCTTCACATTGACCCGTCCCTCAACAGCACTCAACCTCCGATGTAAAGCCCCCACCAAACCTTCTTGTTGGAGGTCCAATGGACGTAGTTCATAAACTAACAAACGCATCTCTTTGAGCGCGTGTTGAGCGGTCTCACCCATTCTTACAAAATTATGTCTCGCAGAATCCAAATCTCTCGTTTTGATTAATTCAGTTCCCGCTTCTGCAAAAAGAGTCAAACTGTAGAGCGATTGAGTAACCGAGTCGTGAAGTTCTCTGGCTAACCGTTCTCGTTCCTCCATGAC
Source organism: Anaerolineales bacterium HSG25 (assembly GCA_030377865.1). Lineage (GTDB taxonomy): Bacteria > Chloroflexota > Anaerolineae > 4572-78 > J111 > JAUCGB01. Next base: position 27,676 of record JAUCGA010000021.1, read on the forward strand.
AGCTGCTTGCTCGGCTCGCTGGCGCAGCCTAGCGTTCTCCACAGCCACTCCCACTTGATCAGCAATGGAAGTCAATAAAGTCACCTCTTCCATATTAAGTTGCTGTTTTGTTTCTCCAAAGACACTAAGTACTCCTAATGTCCGTCCTCTGGCCCGCATTGGCACACCAACATAAGTATGAAAATTATTTAGGTGAATTATTCGTGAATCGGTTGCCATGTCGGACACCAACAATGGTTCACCATGTTTAATCACCCAACTGGCTATAGGGTCTATTTGAGGCACAATATCAGAAGGTAGATTTCGTTGAGTAGTCAGATGCAATATTTTCTGTGTTTTATCCAACAAGTGAATAGCCCCCACATTACCTCTCATGGTTTCCAACACTCGCTCTAGCGATCTCTCCAACGTTGTTCTCAAGTCCAAAGACTCACTGGCTATCGTTGTCACCTCATACAGGGCCGATAATTTCCGTGTTCGGTCAACAACCCGTTGTTCCAACTCATCGTTGAGTTTGCGGATTTTATCCTCTGCTTGCTCAATATTCTCCAGCATTTGATTAAATGCCGCTGCCAATTTCCCAAATTCATCGTTAGTTTGAATGATAACCCTATGATTTAACATTCCTCTACCGATAATTTCGGTTTCTCTTACCAGATGAGTGACGGGCTTGATGACCCCTCTGGTTATCGTCCAGGCTGAAATCAATCCGATTGAGATACCACCTCCCCCTAGAACTATGAGCAATATAGCGGTTGTGGTCGTTGCGGCTTTTGTTTCTTCTACTGCTTTGATCGTTTCCGTATGTATCAGAAACTGAATATCATCCAGAATTATATCTATTTTATCAAGAGTCGCTTCAAATTGACCAAGAAACTCGTGTAATTTATCTGTATCAGCAACGAGTTCATCGCTGGACTTCATGGCCTCTTCAAACTCGTTGCTTATTTGGTTAAGCCACCTCTCCTCATCAGCAGATAAGCTGGTCTCTCGATACATTGACACCCGTTTGTTGAACGATGCTTTCTCATTAAGAATCTCCTGCACCAGAGCGGAATCCCGTTGAGCAATATAGGCTTCAATTGCGACAAAGGCTTCATCAATATTGATTTCCATGTCGAGTGCGGCTTCTAATTTTTTGATAGCATCGGGAGCATTTCTATCAATGGCTGCCTGAAATTCCTCATCAATCAACTCGTCAATTTCGCTGACATCCTCTCTAAACAACAGGAGAGTGGCATGTCGTTTGTCCACAAGCATGATGATCTCATCGCCCAACCTCTTGAACTCCTCATAAAGTTGGACAACCTCTTGACCAAGCCGTTTTTCCTCGTCAGTTTCAGCAAGTTTATCAAATTTTGCGGTAAATTTCTCGAAATCAGCTTTAGCATCATGTATCTTTTCGATCTTTCTGGCCTCCGAATCCCAAACATAATGGAGTACTGCTCCAGAAGATTCACCGACATTAATCTTTATCTCCAGAATTGCCTCTTCAAGAGGATTCTCTACTTCTACGACGCGAAGCACTTTTTGATATATTTGCTGGATTTGCCATGAGGAAATTAGCATACTAACTAATAGAACAGATATTAGCAATCCAAAACTGAACCATAATTTTTTTGTAATTGTCATTATTTGTCGACCTGCACCTGCCATACCTCAAATAAGGTAGACCTACCTACTCTATTTAGGGAGAGAAACAACACCAGAAATACCTTTTTTCCATTAGTTAAAATCCCTTTTTGGGGTAATGTGTAAAGAGCGGAAAGATGATATACTGAGCCTATCAGTGTAAAACTTCTTTGAAAAAAGTCAAGAAGGCAAACACACAAAATCATGATAGTGGTGCAAATGTAGATTTCATTTTTTCACTTCTACTTATGCAGGGCTACCAAAATCATAAAGGAGTAATACTATGGGACTAGTTCGACAAATACAAATAATTATTGAATCTGCACGTAAACAGGGAAAGAACCCATCGTTGGTTGGAACTGATCTGAGTGGTGTTAATTTGAGAGGCGTTGATCTAAGTGCTGTCAATTTAAGTGAAGCCAAACTGTTCGGAGCGGATATGCGTAATACTAACTTACATGAGGCTAATTTGTCTAAGGCTGACTTACGTTATGCCAATATGTTTGGGGCTGACCTGAGTGATGCTGACTTGGGCGGGGCCAACTTGCAAAAAACCAATCTGGAAAAAGTTAATCTGAGTGGAGCTATTATGCCAGATAGCTTTGGCATCTGAGGATGCCTCTCCTCGAACTGCGTAAGTACTGGTTCATCATACAATTAAGAAATGATGCAAAGCTTGCTTTGCACTCCAAAATAAAACAGGCTTCCGGAAGTCTCAGAAGTCTGTTTTATTTTGGAGCTTAAGGAGTAAAAATATTATGGATTCCACAAATACGATAGAAGTTAGTACTGTCATTTTTGGCTTATTAGGCGGACTAGGTCTTTTCCTATTCGGAATGGAGCGAATAACCACAGCTTTGAAGATAGTTGCTGGTAAAGGCTTGAAAAATTTACTTGCTAGTATGACAACCAACCGTTTTAAAGCGGTGTTTGTTGGAGCATTTGTAACGGGAGTTATCCAGTCATCCTCGGTAACAACAGTGTTGATTGTTGGCTTCATATCGGCGGGATTGATGACATTGCAACAATCTATCGGTATTATTTTGGGGGCGGACATTGGCTCAACATTCACGGCTCAAATATTTGCTTTTAAGGTCACAAAATACGGTCTTTTGATGATTTTTATAGGTTTTGTCATACCCTTCCTTACCGAACGGAAAAAGTATCAACAGTACGGTAATATGATTATGGGGCTGGGGTTGGTCTTTTTTGGGATGGAAGTAATGAGCAATACTACAAAACCACTGCGAACTTATGAGCCATTCATTAACATGATGCACCAGATGGGGAATCCTTTGTGGGGTATTCTCATTGGAACGATATTCACTGCTATCATCCAAAGTTCTGCCGCTACAATGGGTATCGTTATCGTACTGGCGACCCAAGGGTTTATCACTCTTGAGGCCGGTATTGCTCTCGCGTTTGGAGCAAATGTCGGAACTTGTGCCACCGCGTTATTAGCCTCAATTGGCAAACCGCGTGAGGCAGTTCAAGCCGCAATAGCCCACGTACTTTTTAAGGTAGTAGGAGTTATGATATGGTATCCATTTATTATTTATCTGGCAAGTATAGTCAGGATAATCTCACCAACTTACCCAGAGTTAGAAGGTGTTGCCAGAATGGCTGCCGAGACACCACGCCAGATTGCCAATGCACACACGATGTTCAATGTAGCAAATACATTCCTTTTTATCTGGTTTACTAAACCATTTGCCAGATTAGTACAATATATCGTTCCAAAACGGGATGAGATTGAAGAGAAAACAACTGGCCCAATGTATCTTGACAATCTTCTTTTAAAGACTCCTGATTTGGCATTGGATCGGGTAAGGTTGGAAATGGAATGGCTTGGCGCGCACACACTCCGTATGATACGGGCTACTTTGCCAACGGTGTTTGATGGTACCACAGATGACCTTGCGGCTCTTGAAAAAATGGATGACGAGGTGGATATGCTACATGGAAAGATTGTCATTTATTTAGGACGGTTATCTCAAGAAAATCTACTGAGTGGACAGGTAAAACAGCTCTATGATTACATGGCCGTTGTCAATTATATTGAGCGAATCAGTGATATGATAGAAACAAATATTGCTGAGACTGGCAAGGCACGATTACAACATAACGTCGAGATGAGCGAAGAAACTCGAGAGGTTATTATAGCCCTGCATGATAAGGTTAGCGAAGCTGTTAAACAAGCTCTGGAAGCTGTCGTCAAATCCGACAAGAAAATGGCTAAAGAAATTATGAAAGCTAAGTCGGATATTAACCAATTAGCAGATGCCGCCGAGATCCATTTAACACGTCGATTGACTGCCGACGAGCCGAATCGTTTAGCGACATTTCGCATCGAGTCTGAGCTTATCGAATACCTTAAGCGCATGTACTACTTTGCTAAACGTATTGCCAGAATAGTGGCAGAGGAAGATAATCGACATCTCCCAGAAGAGCTATTAACGGACAGAGGAAACCGTTGGGGGAACGTGGGAATAAATCTCCACATGGATAGCTCAAGCTAGGCTTAGCCCGTTTTACAAGGCCCACTTTCCGTAATTTTAAACTCGCGCCAGCGTCCATGAGCTACCGCAGACACAGACTATAGATATTCAGATAAATATTTTCAGCTATCACCTTCCCGCAAGTTCTAAACTTGCGGGAAGGTTGGCCTTGAGTTGAAAAGCAGGCATGGTTCATTTTCGACTAAATGATCTTTACAATTTGCGGTTTCTCGTAGGGGCGATGGCAGGGCGGTCTAATCTTGGAACGTGCGTCCATGTTGTCTCCACTCCTGCCTCGCCCGTTTCTCGGAGATGCCGTATTTTGTGGGCTAAGGGCGAGGTAAGGCGGATGTAGACTCGATGTCAATCAGGCATGGTTGCCGCCTTACCATCGCCCCTACCGAGACATAAATTTGTAAAGATGATTTCCTCTGTTTTGAACCATGCCTGAAAGACTGTAAGTTGTCAGATTCAAAAAACCTCCTACGAGTTATGATCGTAGGAGGTTTTTGTGTTTACAGTTCTTGGGGTATTAATCGTCGAGGACGATTTGGATATACAGCTTTTACACCGTTGGCCCAATACCCTTCAAGGTCGCGGTAATCAAATCTCTGTTCATCTGAGCGATGAAGTCGAGGCTAATCTCTTTCGGACAGGCCGCTTCACATTCGGCCATGTTGGTACATGCCCCAAACCCTTCGTTATCCATCTGAGTGACCATGTTGACCACCCGCTGATACCGCTCGGTTTGACCTTGCGGCAGATGATTAAGGCTTCCCATTTTTGCTGAGGTGAAGAGCATAGCCGAGGCGTTAGGACACGCGGCTACACAAGCTCCACAGCCAATACAGGCCGCGGCATCCATTGATATATCCGCGTTCTTTTTAGGAATCGGCAACGCGTTCGCATCGGGCGCACTCCCCGTTCCAACCGATATAAAGCCACCCGCTTGAATAATACGATCAAACGCGCCACGGTCTACGATGAGGTCTTTGAGAAGTGGGAATCCTTCCGCCCGCCAAGGTTCAAGCACAATCGTTTCGCCACCTTTGAAATTACGCATGTGAAGCTGACAAATTGTGACGGCTTTAATCAGCTCTCGGTCTTGACCGTGGGCCACGCCATTTACCACCAAACTACACATGCCGCAAATCCCTTCTCGGCAGTCATGATCAAAGGCAATAGGTTCATTACCTTCATTGGTTAATTTTTCATTCAGATCATCAATCATTTCCAAAAACGAGGAGTCTGGACTCACATCATCTAATTGATGATCTTCAAGTTTGCCTTGCGTGTTTGAATTTTTCTGTCGCCATACCCGTAAGGTTAATTTCATGGTTTTTTCTCCTTACTTGTAACTTCGCTGTGTTAATTTGACGTATTCAAAGGTGAGTGGCTCTTTATTCAAAATCGGCGTTTTACCTTCGCCTGCGTATTCCCAAGCGGAGACATAGGCAAAATTCTCGTCGTCACGCAAGGCTTCACCCTCTTCTGTTTGGCTTTCTTCTCTAAAGTGTCCGCCACAGGACTCGGCACGGTATAGGGCATCAAGGGCCATTACCTCGCCAAATTCTAAGAAGTCAGCCACTCGACCGGCCATTTCAAGACTTTGATTCAAGTCAGCGGCACTGCCGGGGACTCTCACATTTTCCCAAAACTCAGCCCGAATTTCGGGAATACGTTTGAGGGCCTTTCGTAAACCAGCATCGGTACGAGCCATACCCACATTATCCCATATCACTCGGCCTAATTCACGATGGAAAGAACTAACCGACCGTTTGCCGTTGATGGACATGAGTTTTTTCGTTTTTTCATTCACCGCGGCTTCAGCTTCTTTAACCGCCGGATGATTGGTGTCTACCTTTTTTAGGCTAGCTTGAGCCAGATAGTTCCCCATAGTGTAGGGTATCACAAAGTAGCCATCAGCCAAACCCTGCATCAAAGCACTCGCTCCCAAACGGTTCGCTCCGTGGTCAGAAAAGTTCGCTTCACCAATCGAAAACAGGCCGGGAATGGTGGATTGCAGGTTATAATCGACCCAAGTGCCACCCATAGAATAGTGAATGGCGGGATAGATACGCATCGGTACTTTGTAGGGGTCTTCGCCGGTAATACTGGTGTACATATCAAACAGATTGCCGTAGCGCTCTTTAATAATATGTGCCCCTAAACGACCAATCGATTCAGAAAAATCTAGGTAAACCCCGTTTTTCAGTTCACCCACACCATGCCCTTCGTCTACTACGGTTTTGGCATTACGAGAGGCCACATCACGCGGCACTAAGTTACCAAAACTCGGATATTTTTCCTCTAAGTAGTAATAACGGTCTGATTCAGGAATATCGTTAGCTTTGCGATTATCACCGGCATTGCGTGGCACCCAGATACGTCCATCGTTACGAAGTGACTCACTCATCAAGGTCAATTTTGATTGATGTTCACCAGCAGGTGGGATACAGGTGGGGTGAATTTGAACGTAACATGGGTTGGCAAAAAATGCCCCACGTTTGTAAGCTCGCCAAGAGGCGGTCACATTACAACCCATCGCGTTGGTTGACAGATAATACAGATTGCCATAACCACCTGTCGCCAACACTACAGCATCGGCCAGATAAGATTTAATCTCGCCCGTTACCATGTTGCGGGTGACAACACCACGAGCTTGCTCGTCGATGACAATAATATCGAGTATTTCGGTACGAGGGAAGAGTTTTACGGTTCCGGCGGCGGCTTGTCGAGACAAAGCTTGATAAGCACCTAACAACAACTGTTGTCCTGTTTGCCCGCGAGCATAAAAAGTACGAGATACTTGCGCCCCACCAAATGACCGATTATCGAGCGCACCCCCATATTCACGGGCAAAAGGCACACCCTGCGCGGCACACTGGTCGATAATATTGTTACTGACTTGAGCCAAACGATACACATTGGCTTCACGAGAGCGATAGTCGCCCCCTTTTACCGTATCATAAAAAAGGCGGAAAATGCTATCACCATCATTCTGATAGTTTTTAGCGGCGTTGATACCACCTTGAGCGGCCACACTGTGGGCGCGGCGGGCACTATCTTGATAGAAGAAGCATTGCACATTGTATCCTAGCTCCCCCATGGTAGCCGCGGCGGCTCCTCCCGCCAAACCAGAGCCGACCATAATCACATTAAATTTTCGTTTGTTGGCCGGATTAACCAACTTCATGTTAAACCGATGGTTGTCCCATATATCTTGAATTGGGCCTTCGGGAACCGCCGAGTTTAAGCTTCCTTCAACAACTTTTATTTGGTCAATAATATTTTTCATGGTCTATTCCTTGTTTCGCTAACCCTCCAAGCCAATTATTCCAAAAACAACGCTCAATGGCACCAAAGCAAACCCAAGTGGAATAAAAATCGCTACTAGCCAAGCCAAAATCCGAAGCGCGTCCGTATAGGTTTTATTGTTTAGCCCCAAAGTTTGGAATACACTCCACATGCCATGATACAGGTGCAGAGCCAACGCAATCAAAGCCACTAAATACACGACTACAAGAATGTAGCCATAAGACTGAAACCCTATCACAACGTTATAATATGGGTTATCAGGATCAAAACTGGGATGAACCACAGCACCCAACGTAAAGTGCATCAGGTGAAAAAGTATAAACAACACCAATGCTATGCCACCATAAATCATGGTCATTTGGGCAGCATTTGCATTTAACTTTCTATGCTGAACATACCCTGAACTTCGCGCCTGTTTATTAAGTAGAGTCAGCGAAATTGCGGACCATATATGAGCAACTAGCGCAACAATGACAACGATCCGAGCAATCCATAACGCTTGACCATAAGCCAAAAGCGGCTCCCCGAGCGTACGCAATCCGTGGGCATAATGATTAAAATGCTCTTCTCCCATAAAAATTTTGAGATTTCCAAACATATGACCCGCCACAAATCCAATCCAAATCAGACCTGTGAGTGCCATAATAACTTTTTTCCCAATTGTTGTATTGGGAAAATGCGATATACCTACCATTTATATCCTCCTTGGTTTTTAATATAGTAATCAGAAAGATTTTTGACCTTATCGTGCTATACGATTGCCTGATAAAAATTCTATCTGAGTCACTATTCCTCTAAAATAATAACGCCCATACAGGAAACTAAAATGGAAATAATCATCTGTATAAATTGAGTGGTTACTTGTGTAACGTCTCATATTACATCTGACTATTTCGCTCAGTTCTCCGTATGAGCGAATTGTAACGTGCTACTTAACGCCTATCATTGGCTATGTAATCTTTGTTCAGTTTGTGCAATCTCTCACAAACGCGCGTCTATTATACTCTTTTTTAATAGAGTAGCAAGTTTAAGTTGTGTAGTTTCAACATTTTAGCCTTATTATATTTTCCTATATTATACTGAGTCGGTAGTATCTTATAAGAGAAAGATCAAGAGTTTGTCGTTTCATTCATGACCTGATATTTTGATAAAATCAAAAGCATTTTTTGACAGGATTAACAGGGTTTTTTTGCTTGTAATCCTGTTGATCCTGTTAAAAAATGCTTTAGTCATGTTGAAATGATAAACTTCTGAAAGATGTTACTAACTTAAGGTGCGATAAAATACATCGGAATAAATCCCAATGCTGATAGCCAAAGCAGGCTAAATAGGCCGCTCTTAGTGTGGGGATTTATTCCCACGTTATCTGTTTCGTCTTATGTTTATAGCCGGAGAAATCAGAAACCCGATTTCTCAAAGAAATCGGGTTTCTAGAGCTACTTTACTGAACTTTTACCTTTGTTGAGGGTGATAAATTTGCAAAACTTATGCTCACCTACTTAGACCTCCAAGGAGAAAAACACACCTTGGAGGACGTGGAATCGTTCTCCTCCGAGGTATGTAGTTTTCCTCGGAGGTGTCGGAGGTGTTTGAAAAAACCGCGTATTACTTAATTAACAGTGCTCTTACCCCCGTCAACCGAGTTAGTTCTTGTATGACCGAATCAGTCTCTATAAAGTGAATGGCTAGCATGCCCACTGCTTTGGCCCCTTCAATGTTTTCGATAAAATCATCAATAAAGACGGCATCAGAGACATTAATGTCTAAACTTTCGGCGGCGAGATGATATATTTGGGGGGTTGGTTTGGCAATACCCACCTCAGCAGAGATGATAACCCCGTCAAAATAGTGAATGAATGGATAGGTGTTTGTCCATAACGGACGAGCTTGGTCACTATAGTTGCTCAAAATACCGAGTGGATATCCGGCCTGTTTAAGCCGTTCAATATAGGCTACTAGCGGCTGGTTGAGATAATCGCCAGCAAAAAAATCTTGCTCCATGGTTTGGGCGTCAATTTCAGTGAGCTTAAAATGTTCAGCCAACCATTGCCAATGTTCGAGCCAACTTTTTTGTCCTAACTGCGCCTGCTTACCCGATTCATAATTAAAGATATAGCTTTCAAGTTCACTAGGTGACAGGTTTAACTTTGTGGCCCACTTTTCGCGGCCATGCCGATGGTGGGTACGAATAAGCACGCCGCCAACATCAAAAATTACGGCTTTCGGTTTGTTTTTTATATGAGCCATTTTTATTGCTCTAGGTCTCCTATAGAAACATTGACGGTATCATAAGGGAAGAGGTAATAGTCTATGGGGACTGAATTGTCGTTTTTTAGGTGGATATAATGAAGCATCTCTTTAATAAGCATCCCACTCCATTCTATCTCACCTGTGTTTGGATCTTCATCTTCAATACGTAATACTCCGGCTCCGATAGATTTCAGTTCCTCTCCTCTGGCCCAAACAACGGGGGCAGACGCATCAAATATATTCATCTCAAGGTTGTATTTATTATTATTGGGAGTAAAAAATACTGTCAGGTTAGATGACTGGTACATTCCAGCATCAATTTCTTGTGGCATAATTGAGAATACATACCAACGTTCTTCACCCGGCTGTAATCTGCCTTTTGTATGGTCTTTCTCCATGTTTAAGGTAATGGGATTAGCAATATCCATGCCAGATGTGGTTGCTACAGTTGTTGGTTTCTCTAAATCCGCTTTAATCACATCCTCGGTAAAGAGCCAATAATCGAGTGCGCTACTGTTTTTGTTTTCGAGACGGACTCTGTAAATTTTTTCACCTTCTACCCAACCCCGCCATGATAGTTCTCCTGTGTCGGGCTTGCCATCACGTGAAACGATGCTAGATGCACCAACGTCAAGTTCATCGTCCGGTTCGAATAGCTCTAAACTTACATTCTGTACGGCATTTGTCTCGTTTGGAACGATAAATAAAGTCATAGGCAACTGCATAAATGGATCTCCTTCTGGTTGAAATGAAAACCATAGCACCTCATTTGCCTCAATCTGTCCTATATTTTGACCCATTGTCATGGTAATAGGTTGGGTACTAACAGCCGTTGAGCTTGTTGCTGTGGTAATAGTAGCAGTTACGGTTGGTGCTGGTGTAGCTTTACTATTACTACCTGTTTGTGCCTCAACAACCGTAACAGGTTTCAATAAAGAAGCGATACTTATGGCAAATATTCCTAACATAACTACCTTTATACTGATTGATAAATTTTTCATCTTGTTTCCCCTTGAAATTAATTTTTGTCTGAGTTAGTACAGCGTTAGATAAAGTAATGCGTGATTAGACCTTCAAGGTCGCGGAGTCATTCTCCTCCGAGGTGCGAAGCTCCTCGGAGGTGTTTGAAAAAACCACGCACAACTTAGGCAGTTCCAACTTTTAAAATCTCCCAAACTGATTAAATTCTCTATGTCATTCCCGCATGTTTTTAGCGGGAATCCACATTCTGCATACAAATGGATGCCCGATAACACCATTCGGGCATGACATTTGGGAGGTTTATTTTCTTGGAGTTACCTTAATTAACAATATAGTTAGTACAGCGTTAAATAAGTTATGCGGGGTTTTCGATCATTCAGGGTATACTGTATCATTAGATTTTTTATTCTATCATCCTTGAAATTCTGCTCTAAATCAGCCATAAAAGAGTAGAATTTCAAGAATGATAGAATTTTTACAACAACCACAAAGGTAGTCCTGCATAGGTAGTGGTCAGCTACCCGCAAGTTCTAAACTTGCGGGTAGCTAACGGATCCGTACCACTACTTCTGCGCCATTACCCCACAAAATCCCACAAAACTTACTTAACGTTGTATTAATTCTTAATTCCTTATTCCTGCGTTTCTATATCAATCGACCAGTTGTAGAAATCGAGCCGTTTATCAGCCGGATAGTTGCGATACAACCACGGTTTGGTTAAGGCAACACTTCCTGGGTGTGAGAGTGGAGCGTAGGCGGCTTCATCTACTGCTAATATCTGCTCGGCCTGAGCATATAGTTCAAAGCGCTCTCGGGGATCAGCTGTTTCTGCGGCGACAGTTGTTAACTTATCAAACTCGGTTGGCCCCAAAATTTCTTGACAAGCTGGATCATTGCAGTTCCGACGAACATAGTTGGTGCCTTGTTGAGAGTTGAACACCTCATGCACAAAGTTGTTTTCATCGGGATAGGTGGCGCAATGGGTTGCATAGAATATATGAGGCATCTCTTCTATAGAAACACTATGATTATAATCCCCCCCTATATTCTTTAGAGTTACTGTAATTCCTAATGTTTGGTACCACATTTGCTGAATCTTCTGTGTGGTTTCATTGTCCTTATCTAAAACAATGTCATAGATTACGTTAAATTCATCGGTAGTTAGACTCAAATCATCAAGATATTCTTGCAGTATAGTTTTAGCCATTTCAGGTTCATAAGATTGACCATATCGTCCCGGTGAAGGAGCGCCAAAGATACCTTGTGGGGCAAAGGTTGTCGCGGGCGTATCACCTAAACTTTCGTTGACAATCCCTTGACGGTCAATTGCGGCTGAAAATGCCTGGCGTATTCGTACATCATCAAAAGGAGCTTGGGGATATACAAAACCGAGATAATCACTGCAAGAGGTGTAATTTATACTCAACTCTTGAATAAACTGAGTATTATTTTGAATGTTCTCTATTTCATCTATGAGATCAGAAAGGGTGTCAAACTCGTTGTCTTGATACATGGCCAGAGCTGTGGCGGTATCTGTAACGACGGTTTGGTTGATTTGTTCTATTTGAACCTGCTCTGCCTCGATCCATAGCGGATTTTTGATAAACTGAACCTGTTTCCCTTCATTCCATTGACTTAACAGGTAAGGGCCACTGGTATTAATTGCCTCAACGTTTGTCCACCCATCGGCCCATTCACTGATAGCCCAAGATGGTACTGGATAGGTGCGTGGATGTGAAAGAATAGCCGGAAAGTACACTGCTGGGTGCTTCAACTTAAATTTAACCGTCCAAGCATCAATTGCTTCCACCCCTAGCTCGGTCATGTCCAACTCTTGGGCATGGACGGCTTGGGCATTTTCGATAATATAAAGCATGCTAGCTGTTGGGTTTTCAGATGATAGAACACGTTGAATTGTGTAAACCACATCATGAGCATTAACAAATTTGGGGTTCCCATCAAAATCGGTAGCCTGCGTCACTTGGGCAGTTTGGGAATCATACTTTATCCACACAATATCGTTACGTAGTTTGAATGTCCATTCAAGCCCATCCTCAGAGGATTCCCAGTCTGTTGCCAGAGCAGGTACAACTTGACCGCCTTGAGGGTCGGATTGAGTTAGTCCCACAAATAAGTTTCGGATTTGAGCATCGTCCTCAGCTCGCTCAATGAAGGATGGGTCAAGGGTTTGAATTGCCTCAGGAAGATTGTAACGTAAGGTAACTAATCCACCAGTTATAACCTTTGCGGCTTCAATATCCCCAATAATAACAGATTCTATCTCCGTAATAGGTGTTTCCTCGTCAACTGTTACCTCTACAGTTGGTTCTTCTAACGTTTCTTCTGTCTCCTCTCCTGTCTCCTCTATCGAAGTTTCTTCATCTGAGGCTTCTTCTTCAAACAAACCCTCTGGATTAAACTCGATATCTTCATCTTCATTGCTCTCTAACCCATCTACCTCTGGATTCACGGTCTCTTCTGAATCGCCATTATTTATCTGTTTGTTTTTTAAAAGATACTCTTGATACTCTTTCTCAATCGCATCATTTTTGGCCCGAATGGTTGCTAAATCAGGTGGAGCAGGATAAAAAATAATTAACGTAACCGCCAAAAAGGCTCCGATGACAACCGGCCAATATAACAGTTTTGGGTAAAGATTATTGCCAAATTGGATAAAGGAGATGTTAATGTTTGAATAGAATAACATGGAGTTAACCGAAATGATAAGTAAGATCACGTAAGCAGAAATGTAGGCATATTCTAGGTATACTACTCCAGATGCCTGTAACTCACTTCGTAAGCCGACATGAGACACGGCAACCACAAAGAAAAGCGCGGCCGCATAAGATAGTACATTAAAAGAGTTTTCGGCTTGAACAAGCAAAACGGCAAACATAAGGGAAATAACAACCAGAATTGTAACCGCATGGGCTATGATTGGTGATAAAATCGAACGACTGATCACTACATTATAATATAAATCAGGAATATAATGCTTTTTTATAGTCCGATTGCCTCCAAAGTCGGTGCTATATTTATCGGTGCGATAACTGAAATAGCTACGAAGAATATACCAATCTTGTATAACGAGATTTTCAACCAAACCGGGTTGTTTAATCGGTTCAATAAATTCGTAACTATCTAAATCTGGGATGAGAACAAAATTTTTATCTAATAAGCGAGGCCAAATCTGCAACTGTACGGTAGCCTGATCAAGAGGGTATTTATGGACACTTGGCTTTTGACGCAAGGTTGCTCGAAAGAACCAACCAACCGTTTCGGTGTCACCTTCTGTAAAACGATAAATTTCGTCGATGTGTGCGCCTTCGTCATCAACTGAATCTGTTAATAAGGGCATTTCTTTGGCGGCTTCCGGTAAATCTTGCGGATATTTCTGCCAAATGTAACCAGATACTGAACTTTCGATAGTGTTTTCGAAACCAATCGTTTCCAACATCACCCCCGTTGGAATTTCGATTGTTTCACCCCCTTCATTTCCATTTCTAAGGCGATTGTCGATAATCGCTAAATGCTTTTTTAGCGTCGAGGAATCGGCTAAAACGGTTTCTAAATGATTATAAGGAGGATAAGCCATTTCCAGATACCAAATACAACCGATAGCTGTAATAAATAAAATAGCAGTAAAAAATGACACTGCCCACAAGTTGTATACCCCACCGTTATAGGCTCGAAAAAGAAGTACAGAGAGGAACAATAGAAAACCTGTTCCTGATAGGATGATTTGAATAAGGCTACGTTTGTTGGTATTGGGGTCAAGTAAGCGAATATCTTTGTTAAAAACAACTCCTATCGACCAGCCTGCAATTGGCACAGGTTCATAAAATATCCAATTTTCTTGACCTGTTTCAGGGTCAACTTCTTCCCGATAGAAAATTTTACCTGCTAAAGCCCGTTCACCATCACGACGTAATGCTTCATTCCCAGTTTCATCAGCTATTTCAAAAATTGTCCGTTCCAAGTATCCCTTATCTGGATGGGAGATAAATTTCCCCTCTTTGGAGAGAATATAACTATATCCACCCTCACCCAAATCAAGCGATTTAACAAATTCGGTTAAAGTTTCTAAAGAATGGTCAACATAAATTAAGCCGATTGGCATGTTCTCAAACGTGTCGGGATTAAGTCGATAAAAAGGAATAGTGTATTCGGCTAAATATGTCTGAGCCACTTCACCAAAATAGGGTTCGATCCAGCCCCCACCTTGAGATATTGAGCTATACCAAGCTGATTGTGGAAGTTCAGAGTCGGTATAATCATAAAAATTTTCGATTTGACCCCGTTTAAACTCACCCAGTTCGTTTTTACTGTAATAAGGGGCAAATAAATCCTTATCAGATTTATACTCTCTTGGTTCAAAGGCCGCCCCTAAACCAAATATATTTGGTTTTTTATCTACATCACTGGTTATACGTGAAACTAATTCCTCGTTAGAAAGCTTTTTGTGGGTCAAGTCATTGGCAATGCCTCTGGCTAAGAGCATGGTTTCATTTAATTCTCGATTAATGCTCAGAGCCACCCGAAACGCATCCCGATGAGCGTCTTCAAAGGCTATTGTTTCTTGTTGAGCTTTGTACTTGTTGTATTGCGAATTAAGGTATAGGGTCAATCCTAAAAAAAGAAAGCAACAGATTAGTGCAATGAGAAACACCGAACTACCCTCAAAAAGGGCCATGCGACTAATATCCGTTTTCGCCTCGCTTCGCCCCATCATAAGCAGGGCTTCACTAACCGATTTAGTTCTTTGGGCTTTACTTCGTTGTTTCGGTTTTTGTGACATAATTAACCCCCTAATCGTTCCCGACATTCATCAAGAATTTTTTGAGCCGTTGGAACAAGGGCATCAAGTTCAGTTTGAATTTGTTCTTGTTTTATTTCGTCAAGCATGATTTTTTCCCAAACTTCATCAGCCGTTTCGATGACAGTACTACTACACGGATGGATGTTTCGCCATGTTGCGATAGGGGTGAGGTCTAAAACATTAAAGAAAGCCCTTGTTGATTCTTCGTCAGCGTTCTTATGTTCTATTAAAACGGTTTTAATTGACGGGAAGAGTGTGCCATGTTCCATGAGAAATCGTTGCCCCGGTGGGCCAGCCCACCATTTTAGAAACGTCCAAGCCTCGTCAGGATGTTTTGTTTCTTTCCAGATAGAGGCTGGCAATGACCATGAGTTGACATAATGGGGAGCATCAGCCAAGCCCGGTTCAGGCAGAACTCCAAAATTTAATCCAGCTTCTTGAACCGAAAGCATGTGTCCCTGATTGAGTGTTGCCATCGCCAGTCGTCCATCTAAAAAAAGATCTACCGGGCCAGTTGCCTCTCGTCCTAACGCTTCAATGTCAGCCACCGAAGGAGTGCTATCCGTCTGAACCAAATTCCATAGCCATGTATAAGCGGCCACCGATTCTGGACTGTTTAGGTAGCTATCAACTGTCAAACTATTGTCACTGTATGGACGCGCTCCGTAGTTAAACCAGAGCGCCCGAAAAGGATGTCGAGGACGGTCTCCTCCCCAACGTTTTTTGGCTGGATCATTAAGTTGAGTAACGAGCATGAGCCAATCATCGGTCGTCCAATCTTCGGTCGGGTAGGGGAGGCCGACTTCATCAAAAATATCTTTATTGTATAGTACAATACTAGCTCCTACCCCCAAAGGGAGAGCCACAATCTTATCATCCCACAAAGCGCGAGTTTTCCAAAAGCCGGACAGATACATGGAGGTGTCAAAGTTATCATGTTCAATAAATGGGGCTAAATCAAGTGCTTCGGGGAACCAACTTTTATCCCAAAAAAAGGCTACATCAGGCCCATTATCGCCAGCCTCAAAAGCGGTTTCCATGTATCCCGTAAAGTTACTCTCACTTAGGACGGTCATGTTTATTTTTATATGTGGATGTTCGGCTTCAAACTGTTCAACCATTTCTCGTTGAACCTGCTCGCTATACTCCTCCGAGTCCACCGTCCACCATTCGAGAGTCACAACATCAGCAGAATCTTCCGCCATTTCCATCGTTTCTGTCACAGTGACATCAGTTTGCGGATCATCCAAGAACTGGTTGACATTGGCAAAATCTACAAAGCGTGGTCCGGTAGGCCAAATTTTATCAGCGGGTATGTTAGCATTGTCGTTATACAATTTTAATAGGACAATAGGAATGTAACCTTGAAGGTATTGCTGTTGGTCAACCGCAAATATAATATCGTTGTTTTTTATTAGCGTTAGTATCTCCGGCGATGTGTCGAAAGTGGCTAGTTTAACTTTGTTTGATAGTCGCTCCGTACCTTCGATTATCTCTAAGGTAGGCATAATTATTGACATATCTGCGGTCAAGACACCCACAATACCCATTTGAGCCTTGATTGCCCTCACGACCTGCTCTTCCATATCAATCAGATTATCTGGGTCAACAATTAGCGTCTCAACCGTACCGTTGACTCGTTCTAGGGCATCGGTAAAACCTTCGCAACGTAATCGTAGGGTTTGGCTATCTTGGTTATTGCTGATACAAACACCGTTCCTTACCCCAAAAATAGCCAACCGTTTGCCCGAATTAAAACCCGCTTCATACTCTAACTGTCCAACATGGGTCAGAACACCTAGCGAAGAAGTTACTTCAGAACCAGAGTTGATGGAAATAACGGGGATTCCAGCTTCAATGGCTGTCTCAATTGAGGGGACTAATGTTTCGAGGTCGGGTATTGAGACGACTAAACCATCCGGTTTAGTCGCAACTGCTTCGTCAATCAGTTGCGCCATAGCCTGTATATCTGCCAATTCTGGAGCTAGAAATTTAACCGTCCCCCCCATGTTTTGTTGAATTGATTTGGGGCGATATTGTATCCTTCCGGCTGGAGCCAGAAACTCAACAGTAACACCTAATTCCTGAGCCGCTTGGTTGACCCCGTCCTCCACGATAGACCAAAAACTGTCTCCCTTTCCTTGGGTAATTACGACAAAATGTAATGGTTCCGTGGATTCTTCTGTGGTTTGGGTTGAGGTTTTAGCCCGTACCTTTTCTGTAGCCTCTATAACGGCATCTACATTTTTTAGGGTCACAAAATTGGGGCCGGTTGGTGTTATATCATCGACCGGAACATTTCCATTATTTAAGTAAAGATGCAATAGCATAACGGGTAAATATCCCTGTAGGTATTGTTGCTGGTCAACAGCAAATAGTATTTCTTCGCTTTGAATCGCTTCAATAATCTCAGGCGACAGGTCAAATGTTGCTAGGGTAATATTATCAAGCCTGTTTTTTTCTTTGAGTGCCCGTAGAGCCGCCATCCCGACGTTGCCCCCGCCCGTTAAAATGCCATCAACCGTAGAGATTGCCTCTAGCGCCATACCAATTCGTTGCTGGGTAGCCATAAGGTCAGAATTGTCTACCGCCAGTGTATCCGCAACACCCCCTACCTCTATCATGGCATCAGTAAACCCTTGACATCGAGCATCAATGGCTCTATTTCCGACCTCTTGATTTACACAAAACCCATGCCGTACACCCGCCTCGACCAAGCGTTTTCCTGCTTGAACCCCGGCTTCATATTCTAACTGTCCGACATGAGTTAGTACGCCTAAATTTACGGTAGTCTCTTGACCCACATTAATCGAAATGATCGGAATATTCGCTTCAACAGCTTTTTCAATTGCTGGAGATAAAGCCCCCACATCTGGGATTGAAACCACTAAACCATCTGGTGGGGTGGTTATAACCGTTTCGATTTTTTGAGCCATTAATTCAACGTCAAAACTTGCCGGACTCCGATAATCAACCGTAAGGTCGAAATCGTTAGCGGCTTGATCCGCACCTCGTTTAACGACCGCCCAAAATGGATTGGAGGCTACCCCATGAGTGACAAAAACAATGTGTGTTTTAGTAATCATGTCCTGCTCCAAAACCGAAGGTGTAACTGCCTCTATCGTTGAAGATATTTCATCATTAGGGGGTTGGTTGTTACAACCACATAGCAATAAAACGAGAATAACTGAGATAAATAGAGTTTTGTTGGTGAGATGTACTGACATGTATTTTCCGTTTAAAAGGTAAAATATTACAACATTAAATGGAAGCAAAAGTTTGTCGATTCATTCATGACCTGACATGCTGACAAAATCAAAAGCATTTTTTGACAGGATTAATAAGATTACAAGTGAAATAATCCTGTTAATCTTGTCAGATATTGTTTTAATCATGTTGAAATGATAAACTTCTGTGGAAGTTTTTGTTCAAGAATGTTTAGGAATCGGGATTAATTAACTTGTACCGTTGGTCATGAGGTTATCAACTTAAGAGGCGACAGTGAAAGTTGGAGCGTAGGCTTCCTAGCCTGCAAATCGGGGCAGACAGGGATGTCTGCGCTCCAGCTTCAGTTGATAGTCGGTCATGAGAATGGTTCAATCTTTAAAGTTGAACCATTCTGAGGTGCCCAACTTATTTAGGACTCGTTCCTTAGTTGACTTGTGTGTTTTGTAATCATGCCATCTGAGGCGCAAGTGAAAATCTAACCAAACATATAGCATAGCCTGTTTTTAGCAACTGGCCTAGTCTACATTAAGATGATATGGGTTAAAATATTTACCATAAAATGCCTTAAAGTTACGCACATGAAAATAAACAGCCAATAAACATAATAACTAAACAACTTTTATTATGTTGAGTTGAGAGGATTTCTTTGCCGTATTGTACATTAAATTGATTGGTTAGGGTAATGTCATGCGGGGTGAGTTTTTTTTGGGAAAATTGAGGGGGTTAACAAATCGATTTGACTTACTATCGACAAGAAACTTAGCTTAGAATAATTTTACCTGACAACCTGCACCCTTTCCAACTCTTTGGCTATCTCGGTTATTTTATGAGACGGCACAATCACCCCGTTAGCTTGCCGTTTTTGACAATCGAGCCAGGTCTCTACCGACTCGCTCATGGATGATGAGTTGGAACTATACTCGTAAATATTCAGCGAACTCGCCAGAAGGAGCGTCAGAAACCCGATTTCTCAAAGAAATCGGGTTTCTAAAACCGGCAACACCAAGTTTGAACCCCAGCCGATTAGCCAGTATATTGAGGGGCGGTGGCATTTTCATTTGGAAACCGTTGATGGACGAGCGGTTTCAGCCACCTATCCGATTGACATGAGCTTGCCTCATCGAGAGTGGTACTTCTTCCGTTTTCAGCCCACACAGTAAAAAGCTTTGTGAGGTCTTAGTAATAGTTGGCTCTTTGGGGCTTTCCGTGCAAATATCATGATTGTGTCATCATCTTCCCGCAAGTTTTAAACTTGCGGGAAGATTGCCCCATCAAAGTATCTAATTCAGGATGCAGTTTTGAGTTGCACGGAATCTACCAGAGAACCAAGTAGTTTTCAGAACTAACTTGTAAAAAACAGAAGTGTACCCATAATAGGCGGGTAGCGCGAAGCCTCCTTGAAGGAGGATATACCTGCCAAATACCCGTTGCGATTACATAATCGCAATGATCAGGAAAACAGGAGTGTCAAAATTGTATTTTGACAGCAAGAATGGAATTCTGGCACTCCGAGAAAGATGACAACTTAGAAACGGCTTCTCCTCCAAGGTGTGTTTTTCTCCTCGTCCTTCGTGCCCAATCTGAGTTTGGGCACAAGCCGCTCCACGTTTCACCTCGATTCAGGGGTTTAAATCGAGATTGTTGTATGGTACAATAAGTTTAAAATCTTAAACTTATTGTGAATTTTTTCACAGCATGTCAAAACCAACCCATGAGGAAAACATCATGCGTTTACCCAAATTACCAAGTGTTCAACGAATTACCTTTTTAGCCATCATTTCTGGTTTTGTTATATTTATCAGTTCGAGCGTTCAAGTGCCGAGCTTGATTTGGGTTATCAACTCATGGCTTCGGCGGTTTTTTCGGCCAATATCGAAGGCAACAGTATCGACCTGAACTCGTTTATGAACATGCGACTGGCTCAAATTAAGTTCAAACCGACCAAAGAAGTCGCTGAAATCGAGGATTTGATCTCAGCCTATCAGTTTGCTCAAACCCACTCGCTGACCGAAAAAACAATGTTACAGGCCCACGCGTTACTGGCAAAAAATCTCGTTGAGCCATTTCAGCAGGGTGCTTATCGCCAAACTAAATCTGGAGTGTTTAGCCCGCGTGGACTGGTCTATCTGGCTGTGGAGCCTGAGTTTGTGACTCAAGAGATGGCTCGTTTTTTTGTGGAAATCAACCAACTCCTTACCATGTCCCTATCACTTAGTGAAACATTCTATTTTGCGGCCTTGATTCATCTGCGCTTTGTCCACATTCACCCCTTTATTGACGGCAATGGTCGTACCGCTCGCCTGCTCGAAAAGTGGGTCATGGCGCATCATCTTGGCGATACGGCATGGCAAATCCCTACCGAACAATATTACAAAGAACATCAGAGGAGTAGGGAGTAAGGGAAGCAAATCCCCTACTCCCTACTCCCGCCCCAAAAAGGAAACTGATCATGACCTTAAACAACGATCCATTATGGTACAAAAACGCAATATTTTACGAACTGCACATCCGCTCGTTTTGCGATAGCAACGGCGACGGCAAAGGCGACCTGCTCGGTATCGTCTCCAAACTCGACTACATCAAAGAGCTAGGCGTTGACTGTTTGTGGCTTTTGCCCATGATGCCCTCGCCCTTGTTGGATGACGGCTACGATGTGGCCGACTACTACAACATCCACCCCGATTATGGCACCATCGAAGATTTTAAGCTGTTGGTCGACGAGGCCCATCAGCGCGGTTTGCGGGTGATTACCGACTTGGTGCTGAACCATACTTCTGACCAGCATCCGTGGTTTGTGGAGTCGCGCAAATCAAAGGACAACCCCTATCGAGACTATTACGTCTGGAGTGATACAGACGAGAAATATAAAGGGGTGCGGATTATCTTCACCGATACCGAACCCTCAAACTGGACGTACGACGAGACCACCGAGCAATTTTATTGGCATCGGTTCTACGCCAGTCAGCCCGATTTGAACTACGACAACCCCGTCGTGGCCGACAAGATGATTGAGGTGGTGCGCTACTGGCTCGACATGGGGATCGACGGTTTTCGGGCTGACGCGGTGCCCTATCTGTTTGAGCGAGAAGGCACCAGTTGTGAGAATCTGCCGGAAACCCATACCTATCTGCAACGAGTGCGGGCGGCGATGGAGGCGTATCCCGGCACGATCATGCTCGGCGAGGCCAACATGTGGCCCGACGAACTGCGCCCTTATTTCCGCGGCGACCCGAATGACCCGTCCGTGCCGGGCGACGAGTTCCACATGGCCTTCCATTTTCCGGTCATGCCCCGTATCTTCAAGGGGTTACGTTTGGGTGAGGCGACCGACATCATCAACATTATGCGCGACACGCCCGACATTCCCTACAACTGTCAATGGTGCGTTTTTTTACGCAATCATGACGAGCTAACCTTGGAGATGGTCACAGAAGAAGACCGCCAACTGATGTGGAACGAGTACGCCCCAGACCCGACCATGCGCCTGAATTTGGGCATTCGGCGGCGGTTGGCTCCGTTGCTAGACAATGACCGGCGCAAGGTGGCCTTGGCAAACGCCATTCTGTTCAGTCTGCCCGGCGCACCGATTATCTACTATGGGGATGAGATTGGCATGGGCGATAACATCAGCCTGTTTGACCGGAACGGAGTCCGCACGCCCATGCAGTGGACGGACGATGAGACAGCCGGTTTTTCGGACACCACACCAGACAAGTTCTGGGCTTCCTTGATTGCTGATGAGACCTACGGCTATCAGCGTATCAACGTGGCAACGCAACAGAATCAGGATGATTCGCTTTTGGCGCTGATGAAACATTTTGTGGCGGTGCGAAAAGCTAATCCGGTATTAGGTTGGGGAACATGTGAGTTTATCGATTTGGATAACACGGCGATTCTGGCTTACCACCGCGCGCATGAGGCTGAACAGTTATTGATAGTCTGCAACCTGTCTGACACCCCGCAGATGGTGACTCTGCCCTTGGCCGATGTGGTGGGCCAAACTCCGACGGATGTGTTGACGGAGGAATCGTTAGGGGTAGTTGATGCGGTGGAGTACGGCATGACGTTGGAGCCGTATCAGTATCATTGGTTGAGGTTTGAATGATGTTCTATATCCGCCATTATCGCCGAGTCGTCTTAAGCAGGTTGTGAGGGCTTAGGATTTATGTTAAAATATGACCGTCATACAATAACGAGGTAACTCATGTTCAATCCCTACATTGCTGGCAATCCCGTTGGGGGTGGTAAAGCCTTCATTGGTCAAGCCGCTCTCCTGCGAGATGTGCTACGAGTTTTAGCCAACCCAAATGAAAATATCCTCCTGCTCTACGGACAGCGGCAGAAATGAAACGAACTACTCATGCTCAAAAACGACATAAATAACATGACAGACCCACTCAGTTTGCTTATCAAGACAAAACTAATCCACAAGAAGTATATCTTGATAATGAAACTGGTCATACTATTTATGTTGGTATGAAGGGACGAACGCATGTATTTGTATCAGATGGCGAGCATCATACTAGTTTCGTAACAACTAGGCGAAATCGTCAATGGCGAGTACGATTGGGAAAATGGATACCAATATCAAAAGGAGATATATATCAATGAAAATGTTACAGGTTAAAGAAGAAAGCAGTGTTAAACTGTTTCATGTTGAAGTGAGTGAAGATGAATTGGATGTATACGAAAATTGTTTGCGATATATCTATACCCATTTTCGACCTAGGAAAATCAACGATATTTGTGGGGCAGAAGATGATGAACTTATGGCAATGGTTGAGCAATTATCGGAATTATTGGAAACGTTTACCGATTTACCAAGAGGTGACATGGGCGAAGCGGGGATAAAGGCCCATGCCGACTATCTTGCTACCACATCATAAACAACAACGAGTACAAAGCTTACTTTGAGCAAAGCAAGCTTTGCACTCCTGATTTAGGTCGTTAATAATGAGTCAAGTTATTTTAGATATTCCAGATGAAACATTGTTCGCTTTAAAGGTCTCTTCTGTTGAGGCGAGTGAGATGTTCCGCATGGTTGTGGCTGTCAAACTATTTGAGTTAGGCCGACTCTCATCCGGTGCGGCGGCTCGGTTGGCTGGTGTTCCTCGAGTGGTTTTTCTTTTCCGCTTGGCAGAGTATGGGGTTGATACGTTCTGTTTAACAAAAGAACAACTTCAGCGAGAGGTGAGTCTTGTCTAAGGTTATTTGTGACACATCACCGCTTAAATTGTCATCACCCAACTAAGTACAGGACAAAATATCTTGTTGAGATGATGGTGTCATTCCCGCACGTTTTTAGCGGGAATCTATGGATAATGGATGCCCGATAACACCATTCGGGCATGACATTTTTATTCAATCTGATTGATTTTTGTTTTTGTCCGGTACAGAGATCGCCCAATAAACTAAAAGGAGTAGAAGCATGAATATTAACCCATTTTTCCACGGCAACCCCGTTGCCCCCAAAGATTTTATCAATCACAAAAGACCGATCCGGCGAATCGTCGGACGAATTATCAATCAAGGGCAATCCTCGGCCTTGATTGGTGAACCGCGTACCGGCAAGAGTTCCTTGCTACGCTACTTAAAATCAGCGGAAACACATGAGAAACTGTACAGTCAACATGTGCATGTGGATCAGCTGATCTTCTCTGAACTGGACATGCACACAACTGACCGATATTGTACGGCAGGGGACTCCGCTCGAGGAGTGGTTGCAGACCGCTGGTTTTCGAGATAGCTTCACGGAGCAAACTTGGGATAAACTGGCTAATGTGGCAAATGGTACGGGGCAACTCATCAAAGCCAATAGCGCATCATTAGTGCCTACAATCATCGGTGGTGTCATCGGTGGCGTATCCGAAGGAGTAGGCGGTGGGATGATTGGTTAATCAACAATGAGTCAAGGTATTTTAGATATTGTGTGGTGGTCAAGATGATGTTGGAGTGCAACGGGTTTAGCCGTTGCCAAAAGCAATGGCTGAACCCATTGCACTCCATTTTCAACATCAAGCTGACCACCACAGTAATTCACAATGTACTTACCAATCATGCTCCGGCTCAATGGTAAAAACCAGCGGAAAGCCAGACTGTCGAGCCGAATATTGGGCCTTGAAGACTTTTGTTTTAGCCTCTTCGAGGGGCATGGTGGCGATGTAGGCATTTCCTTTATAGTGGGTCTCAAAAGCCAACTTGGTAGCCCGAGCAAAGGACTGCTCAAAAATCCTAACTAGGGTGTTAATCACAAACTCAAAAGTGGTTACGCTGTCATTATGGATAATGACTCGATAAGGCTGGTCATCTTCCTCCATGACCACAAACTCTAAATCAAGGTCAGAATCAGTATCAGTATCCGTATCGGGTACAACGATGTCTATATCTGTATCGGTGTCATACGGGCCAAATTTGACTGGTGTGATACCGAGTAATGTATCTATCTCAAACCGTATATTTTTCATGGTGTAGCACCTCACACATTTTGCCTCTATTCCTGTTCTAATGGTGCGTCAGCGGGTAACGTTGTGGCTCCCATCTGAGCGAGAGCCATGCGAGCCATGACCACAACTTCGTTATCACCATTCTCTGTAGCGAGATTTCCGGCATGTTCGTAAGTCCGAATTGCATCAAACCGTTTGCCCTGTGTTTCAAAAATCTGGCCTAACATGAGCCAAGCCGAAGATTTTCGTTCGTCCAATTTAATAACCTGACGGATATCCTCTTCCGCTTTATCGACGTTCGCATTTCGTAAATAGAGTTGCGCCCGAGCGATATAAAACGTGACCGGATCATTGATAACTGTCTTCACCCGATTAAAACTCTCTTCGGCCTGCTCGGGTTGGTTTAAGGAGTCGTGGATTGTTCCTTTTAGGAGCAACAAGGTCGGATCATCTGTCAGCAGGTCGTTTTGTAGCCCCTCGTCAACCTGAGCGAGGGCTTTTTCATATTCGCTATAGAGCAGGGTTTGATAGACGGCATTTTCGACCTCCAAACGAGCCACAACAGACGGCTCTGGGGCAAGAACTGTTTGGAACGCGACATAAAAGCCAATCACCACCGCAAAAAATATTCCCAAAACCATCGCAATATTCATCACAATTCGTTTTTGACGATCCACAATCGCCGAATCGATATACCACCACCATTGATCCACCTCATCAGCCGATTTAGGCCGATGGTCGCGCATAACCTGTGCCCCACCAAGCTGTTTGACGATGGTGACGGTGCTTCGTTGCAGGCGAAGTTGTAAACTATTAAACCGGCTTGCTTCGGCGGTTAAGTCCAACCCTGTTGATTGTAACGCCTCAAACAATTTATGCACGCGGTCTAAATCACGTAATAAAATCAGCATTTTAGTTTCTGTCAGGTTTTTTAGGCGTGGGGCGCGACTTTCCAATGAAGAGAGCAGTTCGCGCAGTTCGTCGGCTCTACTTAGTTTTTTAGTTTGCAAATGGCCTATTATTTTATCGGTTGTATCCAAAGTTAATATCCTTGTTTGTGTGATGAGTGATGAGTGATGGGTGATGAGTGATGAGTGAAACGTGAGAATGTGCATGTCACTCATGGGTTAGGGTGAGTTTGCCATGTCACACTGAGAGAAACGAAGGTAAATATTCAGTGAACTCGCCAGAAAGAGTGTCAGAAACCCGATTTCTTTAAGAAATCGGGTTTCTAGGGCTACTTTACTGAACTTTTATAAACGAAGTGTCCCCCGAATCTACGAACCCTTGGGTGGATTTTTCGGCTTTTCAAGCCTCAAAATGACATGTTCCCCAAACTGAGATGCACCTGTCACTCATCACGTTTTCACGCCTCACATATTCATACCTTACGCAACACCTGCCCGTTCCAACATTTCACGACTTAAGCGGTTATGGGTTTCGACCAGTGGGCCAAGCTCAAATGGTAAAAACTGCCCATCCTCGACAATGACCTTGCCGTTGATGACCGACAGCCATGCTTGTCCGGGGGCGCAGGTTACTAATGAGGCCAGCGGGTCAGATAGACCACCGGCATGGGGTAAATCATCCACCCGAAAGGCGACAAAATCAGCTGATTGACCAGCCTCTAAGGTGGCGATGTCATCGCGACGCAAAACCCGCGCCCCACCAACAGTGGCGAGTTCTAAGGCTTCACGAGCGGTAAAGCGGTCAGCACGAGACTCAAACCCCGGCCAGCCGACTCGTTGCAAGAGCATGGCCTGTCGAGCCTCACCGAGCATGTGGTTGCCGTCGTTACTGGCCGAGCCATCAACCCCCAAACCAATCCGCACATCTTTATCCTTCATGGCTCGAATTGGAGCAATACCCGAAGCCAACAACATGTTGCTCGAGGGGCAGTGACACACGCCAGTATGGGTCTTGGCGAGCCAGTCCATCTCATCTTGGTTGGGATGTACCATGTGGGCAAACCAAACATCCTCACCCGCCCAGTTGACCGATTCGGCATACTCTAAGGGGCGTTTGCCGAACATCTCCAAGCAGAAACGATCCTCGTCAACTGTTTCAGCTAGATGGGTGTGCAGGTTAACCAACGGATATTGGCGAGCTAACTCGACTGATTCGCGCATTAAATCAGGCGTGACGCTAAAGGGTGAGCATGGCGCAACCCCAATCCGAAGCATGGAATATCGCTCTGCATCATGAAATGTTTCAATCGCCCGTTGGCAATCTTTCAAAATGGCGGGTTCGGTATCACAGACTCGGTCGGGGGGCAAACCGCCTTGGCTCTCGCCCAAACTCATACTACCCCGCGTCGGGTGAAAACGCACTCCGACCTCTTGCGCGCCCCGAATTTCATCATCAATTTTACTGCCGTTGGGGTACAAGTACAGATGGTCGGCCACGGTGGTACAGCCACTCAACACCAGTTCAACCAGTCCTAATTTGGCGCTGGTGTAGACCGATTCCGGAGTCAACTCCGCCCAAATCGGGTAAAGAAACTTGAGCCAGTCGAACAGCACCATGCCGTTTCCGGTGGCGATGGTGCGAGTTAGGGTTTGATAGAGATGATGATGACAGTTGACTAGGCCGGGAATGACGACACAGCCCTGCCCATTGATGACTTTGTCGAACCCGTCTCGTTCGAGCGCGGGACGATTTTCGCGTATCCATTGTTCCGCCTCACTGGTGGAGCCGACAAAGGCAAGCTGATTATCTTCGACCACAATGGCGGCTTGTTTAATCTCCGTCCATTGCCGAGTCGCCATGTCGGGTGTGGCTAACAGGTCAATATTTTTAATGAATAGATTGGTCATACGGTTCCTCTTTGGAATCGGGATTAAGTTGCGCGTTTGATTGGGAGTGCTGGTAGACAGCCAGCATGCTGACTGTCTGCCAACGCGTCAACTGCACAAGTTAATTAATGCTCATTACTTGTAATACAGAATCTCCATGCATTTTAGCACAGGGGTTAAAGTGCGTCAATGCGCTCTCTACAACAGCCGGATTTTAGATTGCCAACCTCTGTACCGGACAAAAATAAAAACTAGCTAAATCAACTGAAAATGTCATGCCCGAATGTATTTATCGGGCATCTACGACACATAGATGCCCACTAAAAGCGTGTGGGAATGACATCATAATCAGGCCAAAGCTTTTTTGTCTTGTACTTAGATTGCCAACGTTGCGCTCTTGGGATATTGAGCGTTAGGCAGTTCCAACTTTTAAAATTTCCCAAACTGATTAAATTCTCTATGTCATTCCCGCATGCTTTTAGCGGGAATCCACATTCTGCATACAAATGGATGCCCGATAACAACATTCGGGCATGACATTTGGGAGGTTTATTTTCTTGGAGTTACCTTAGTCTTCGTTTGGGCCAAAAACACAACAGCGAATGATGAAAAAAGCGAATAAAATCTCCCGTATCAAGTAAGTTATCTCATTTTGATGTTTCTCACATACGAGTAAACCATATTTGCTGTATTCTAAATTCGTTGCTCACCCTAATTTTTTCGGTAATGTTGTTATCTTGACTGATGACACATCGGAATAAATCCCGATGCTGATAGCTAAAGCAGGCTAAAGCCAGCTATTTAGGTCGCTTTTAGCGGTCTTGAGTTTTTAGCCTTGTGGCTTTAGCCCAAGGCTATCAGTCAACACATCAACACTACCATTTATTTGGACAATTTATGTCTCCGCTTATGTTAAAATTTGCTTCGCATAAACCAAAAAGTATGTTATAATAGAGACAACTACATAAAATAAAAACCGTTGGAGTTGTTTGGAGGCTATGGCAACGGTTTTGCATA
The DNA here is from genome assembly GCA_030377865.1 of Anaerolineales bacterium HSG25. Classification (GTDB taxonomy): domain Bacteria; phylum Chloroflexota; class Anaerolineae; order 4572-78; family J111; genus JAUCGB01. Next base: position 56,657 of record JAUCGA010000021.1, read on the forward strand.
ACACCCACGCCGCATGGTCAAAACGACTGGGGGCGTTTTTTGTTTACGGCCAGATAATAGACTTGTTCGGGAATAAAGGAGTGCAAAAGCATCTTGCTTTTGCCAGAAACAACCATGCAAAAGCAAGATGCTTTTGCACTCCGTGTATCTCGATTTTGAGTTTTTATGCTAAGTACAGGACAAAAAATTTTGGTAAGGATAATGGTGTCATTCTCGCACGCTTTTAGCGGGAATCTATGGGTTTTAGATGCCCGATAACTACATTCGGGCATGACACTTCCATTCAATCTGGTTTGTTTTTGTCCGGTACAGAGGTTTTTATGAGACGATTAGTTATTGTCGAACAGTTCTAGTCCATCAAACTGTATGCCTCAACAACTACATTTGTGAGTTTGATTGTGAATTTTTTCACAAGTAATTTGCAGGTTGCTATGAGTTTCTTGTTATTTGTGTGATGGTCAAGATGATGTTGGAGTGCAATGGGTTCAGCCATTGCTTTTGGCAACGGCTAAACCCGTTGCACTCCATTTTCAACATCAACCTGACCACTACAGTTTCTTGTTATCTGCAACCAGTAACCAGTAACCGATTAGGAATCGGGATTAAATAAAAGGAGTAACAATGATGTCATCAACCCCAAACGTTGGCGAGCATGTTATTGTTAAGCGGGCTGATTTTGAGCAACTGCTTGACGCGCTAAATGCACGCAACTATCAAATTGTAGGTCCAACAGTACAGGAAAAGGCCATTGTTTACGATGAGATAACCTCAGTCAATGACCTACCTATCGGTTGGACAGATGAACAGGATAAGGGACGGTATCGCCTAAAACGGCGGGCTGACGAGGCGCTTTTTGGTTACGTTATCAGCCCTCAATCTTGGAAAAAATTCCTGCATCCGGCCTCACTTCGGTTGTGGCAGGCCGAGCAAACCGATGACGGTTTTCACATTACCGAAACCGCACCGACTGCACCCCAATACGCGTTTATCGGTGTTCGGGCGTGTGAGCTAAACGCCATTCTTATTCAGGATCGTGTATTTATGCACGATACCTATGTTGACCCCAACTATCAATCTCGCCGCACCGAGGCTTTTATCATGGCCGTTAACTGTGGGCAGGCGGGCAACACCTGTTTTTGTAGCTCCATGAACGCCGGGCCAAAGGTTTCAGCAGGGTTTGATCTGGCTTTAACCGAAATTATCGAACCGGATCGGCATGAGTTCGTTGTTGAAATCGGCACGGAACTTGGGGCTGAAGTGATGGGCGAGGTAGCCTATCAAACTGCCAGCCAAGCCGTACAGGAACAAGCCGAGCAAATTGTGACGGAGGTGGCCTCGCAAATGGGCCGTTTGTTAGACACCACCGATATCAAAGCTCTTATGTATCGTAATTTTGAACACCCAGAATGGGAAAATATCGGTAATCGGTGTTTAACCTGCGCCAACTGTACTATGGTTTGCCCCACCTGTTTTTGTACCACCGTTGAGGATGTGACCGATTTAACAGGTCAACAAGCCGAGCGCCATCGTTATTGGGATTCTTGCTTTAATATGGAGTTTTCTTATATTCACGGTGGCAGTGTCCGAAGCTCAAACAAAGCTCGCTACCGCCAATGGATGACCCACAAGTTGGCTACTTGGGTTGACCAGTTTGGGACGTTGGGCTGTGTCGGCTGTGGGCGCTGTATTACATGGTGTCCGGTTGGAATTGATATTACTGAGGAAGTTGCCACCATACGCAAAACCGATTCGGCCCTGCTGACGCGGTTACGGGAGAAATAGTTATGAAAATGATTAAAGAGTTAATTCACGATTATGCTTTTTTTAGGGGTCTTACTCCTGAATATCAGGAGTTATTAGCCGGATGTGGTTCGAATGTTCGTTTTAATCCCAATGAATTTATCTTTCGTGAGGGGCAACCGGCTGATAAATTCTATCTGATTCGGCATGGTAAAGTATCTATCGATGTCTACATGCCTCAACGTGGAATTGTCACTATTGAAACAATTGGCGAAGGTGAGGTGTTAGGCTGGTCTTGGCTATTTGAGCCATACCAATGGCATTCTGATGCCCGCGCCTTAGTTCTCACCCGAGCCGTTGCCTTTGACGGTCAATGTTTACGAGACAAGTGTGATGCTGATGTTGCATTTGGCTACGACATCGTGAAACGGTTCGCCCAAATCATTATTCATCGTCTACAGGCCACCCAACTGCAAAATTTAGATGTGTATAGTTTACAAAAGCGAGGTCCATAATGATAACACCTAATGACCCTATGATTCCTCAGCAATATCGCATCCGACAACGACAGCAAGATAATGCTGATACATTTACCCTAGAATTAGAGCCAACCAACGGGACAGTCTTACAATTTGCTCCGGGACAGTTTAACATGCTCTACGTTTTTGGTGTGGGCGAAATCCCCATCTCTATTAGTGGCAACCCAGCCACACCGAGCAAATTGGTTCACACCACCCGCTCGGTGGGAACAGTGACCAATGCGATGAGTACGCTCAAAACGGGTGATGTGATTGGTGTACGCGGCCCTTATGGTAAAAGCTGGCCGGTCATGCAATCTACTGGGCGTGATGTTGTTATCGTTGCTGGTGGTATTGGCCTCGCCCCATTACGTCCGGCCATCTACCAACTGTTTGCCAAACGCGAACAGTTTGGCAAACTGGTTCTGCTCTACGGAACCCGTACTCAAGAAGACATTCTTTATCGCCAAGAACTTGAACAATGGCGAGCTAGGTTTGATGTGGATGTGTATGTCACCGTAGACCGAGCCACCAGTGATTGGCGGGGCAACGTTGGAGTAGTTACCAATCTCATTCCTCGTACCCCGTTTTATCCGCCTGATACTGTGGCTATGGTTTGCGGGCCAGAGGTGATGATGCGTTTCACGGTTCAAGCTCTGCAAAAACGGGGTGTGCCAACCGAGCAGATTTATGTCTCGATGGAACGGAACATGAAATGTGCCACCGGCTTTTGTGGACATTGCCAATTTGGGTCAACCTTTATTTGCAAAGATGGGCCGGTGTTCAGTTATGATCAAGTTGAATCATTTATTGGAATGTGGGAGGTATAACATGCTAAAAAAACATAAACCCAAACTAGCTGTCTGGAAATTTGCCTCTTGCGATGGCTGTCAACTCAGTTTGCTCGATTGTGAAGATGAGTTGCTGGCTGTTGCTGGCGCGGTTGAGATTGCCTACTTCCCCGAAGCATCACGGGCCACCATGCGCCCGCCGTATGATTTGTCCTTGGTAGAAGGCTCAATTACCACCGCCCATGATGCCGAGCGAATTCAAGATATTCGGCGAGTGTCAAAATCTTTAATTACCATTGGAGCATGCGCCACCGCGGGCGGCATACAGTCTCTCCGTAATTTTGCCGACGTACAGGATTTTATCAATATCGTCTACGCCTCACCAGAATACATCAACACCCTAGCTACCTCAACTCCGATTGCCACCCATGTTTTTGTCGATTATCAGTTACGGGGTTGTCCTATCAACAAAATGCAACTGGTTGAGGTCATAAACGCCTACTTAAATGGGCGCAAACCCAACATTGCCTCCCATAGCGTGTGTATCGAATGTAAACGGCGAGGCACGACCTGTGTCATGGTCGCGCATGGGACACCCTGCTTAGGGCCAGTTACCCATGCCGGATGTGGGGCAATCTGCCCTGCCTACAATCGGGGCTGTTATGGCTGTTTTGGCCCTATGGAAACCCCCAATACATCGGCCTTGAGTACCCAATGGCATGAGACATTGGGCGTGGATAAGGATGACATCATACGTGTATTCCGAGGTTTTAATGCGTTTGCGGAAGAGTTCCGCAAGGAGAGTGATTATTATGAATCCGCAAAGTAGAACTCTAAAAGTTGATTATTTGGCCCGGGTTGAGGGCGAAGGGGCGATGCACCTCAAAATCCATAATGGTCAGGTTGATGAGGTACGGCTAGAGATATTTGAGCCGCCCCGTTTTTTTGAGGCATTTTTGCAAGGCCGAAAATACGGCGAAGCTCCTGATATTACAGCCCGTATTTGTGGAATTTGCCCCATTGCCTACCAAATGAGTGCGGTGCATGCGATGGAGCGCGCCTTTGGAATTACCGTAAACGGCCCACTTCGGGAGTTGCGGCGGCTGATTTACTGCGGCGAATGGATTGAGAGCCATGTGTTGCATGTCTCCATGTTACATGCCCCCGACTTTTTGGGGTATCCGGATGTTATACAGATGAGCCAAGACCATCCTGAGATTGTGCAAAAAGCCCTGAAATTAAAGAAGACTGGCAACGATATTGTCAACCTGTTAGGCGGGCGGGAGATTCACCCGATTAATGTGCGGGTGGGCGGGTTTTATCGAATTCCGACCAAAAAAGAGTTTGCCCCGTTAATCGAGCGGTTAAAATGGGCCAGAGAAACAGCCCTTGAGATGGTTCGTTGGACTAGCACCCTTCCTCAGCATGAGTTTGAGCAGGATTACGAGTTTGTGGCCTTACGCCATCCTGATGAATATCCGTTTAACGAGGGTCGCTTGGTTTCCAATAAAGGGCTAGATATTGAGATTGGCGAGTATGAGCAACATTTCACCGAACTGCATCTGCCCCACTCCACCGCGCTCCACTCCGTTATTGATGGGGCACGAACCTACTTTACTGGGCCACTCGCCCGATACAGTCTCAACTTCGACAAGCTCTCACCCTTAGCTCAAGACGCGGCCAAGGAGGCGGGTCTTGGGTCGGCCTGCAACAATCCGTTCCAAAGTATCATCGTCCGCAGTGTGGAAACGTTGTACGCTTGCGATGAAGCTCTGCGGATTTTAGAGCAGTTTGTCATGCCCGACCAACCAGCCGTTGAGATTGAGCCACAGGCTGGCACGGGTTACAGTTGTACCGAAGCCCCTCGTGGGATTCTCTACCATCGCTATCAGCTTGATGATAATGGACTGATTATGAACGCCAAAATCGTACCACCAACCTCGCAAAACCAACGCTCTATCGAGAATGATTTGCGACAATTTGCCCTGCCGAGGCTTGATTTATCGGACGACGACCTCACATGGCAATGTGAGCAGGCAATTCGCAACTACGACCCCTGTATCTCATGTTCAACCCATTTCCTAAAGCTCCATATTGAGCGAACGTAGTCAGTGAGGAGTGAAACGTGAATATGTGAGGCGTGAATATGTGAGGAGTGAAACGTGAATATGTGAGGCGTGAATATGTGAAACGTGAATATGTGAATATGTGAATATGTGAAACGTGATCTCACGCCTCACTCCTCACGTTTCACTCCTCACGTTTCACGCCTCACTCCTCACGTTTCACGCCTCACGTCTCACATCCTACGAGTTTTTATGACCATCATGCTCAACCCCACCGCGCAACCAGCCCCCGTCCTCGTCATCGGTATCGGCAATGACTACCGCCATGATGATGGGGTGGGGCTGGTTGTCGCGAGAGCCTTAAAACAAAAAAGTTTGCCTCATCTCACCATCATCGAATCCACTGGTGGTGGAGCCGAGTTAATGGATTTGTGGCAAACTAAGCCGTGTGTTATTTTGATAGATGCGGTCTCCTCTAATGCAGAGCCGGGTACCTTCCATCAACGTAATGTCGTTGAGACCCCCCTGCTCACCAATTTTTTAACCCAATCTAGCCATGCTTTCGGCCTTGCTCCAGCAATCGAGCTATCCCGCACCCTGAACAGTTTGCCCGTGCAACTCCTATTTTTAGGTGTTGAGGGCGAGGATTTCAGCCTTGGCTTGGGTCTCTCTCCCCGCGTACAGGCGATGGTTCCGGTTGTAGTGGAGCATGTCTGCCAATTTTCAGGATAGGTTGAATGAGGACATCGAATTAGGGGAACAGCGAATTCGTTTTTCCCTCAGAGTGGGCGGTATGTCGGCCCGTTTGGAGCTTAAGATGTCGTTGTTTTTTGATGTTTCGGCTGAGTTGTTCATGCGCGATGAATTGGATGAATGATGAATGAGGACATCGAATTAGGGGAACAGCGAATTTGTTTTTCCCTCAATTCGATGTCCTGATTGATCTGAAACAAAAGAGCGTCCGACTTTTTAGCCGGACGCTCTTTTTGATTTTGTACTTTGTTCACGCCTCACGTTTCACGAACCCTGTTTGTCAATTACCTAAATTACCCTTATCATGCTTGGTGAGACATAACAGGCCTGACCTGTTTGGTTTTAGACGTACCGCGCCGTATAAGCGCGGTGCGTCATCCTTTCTTTTTGGGTGGCCGACCACGGGGTCGTTTTGGTGGTGAGTCGGGTGGCGTGGGCGGTAGCCCCGTATGCTTGAGCAGACGCTCGACCTCGGTGCGTAACAGCACTTGCTGACGTTGAGTTTCGGCATGAGCGTTGGTCAATTTGATGTGGTTCTGCTTGATTTCTGTGACCTCTTCCCACAGCAGATTGAGGTGTTGCCCGATATGCCCAATCGCCATCTCCACGGTGATGGTCGCTTGGCTCCATTTTTGGAGCAGTTCTTTGATGGGGTAGGTTGCCATGTGTTGCCTCCTTTTTGAATAAAACAAATTTTTTACAAAAATTACCCTATAGGGTGGGTCTATTGTATTACAGAATCGACCCGTTGTCAAGATGCAGTTTTTGATATGAAACGATTCGGCGAAAAATTAAACCGATTGCGAAAACAGTCGGGCATAACCCAAAAACAGTTGAGTGACATGTTAGAGGTTAGCGAAAGTTTTATTTGGAAGCTAGAGCATGGTCAAAAAGTCCCTAATGCGGCCATGATTCTAAATATTGCCGATATTTTTGAGGTCTCTACAGATCAGTTAATGCGGGATCAGTTAGAGATTGAGTGACTTCGATTCAGGACACCGAATTAGGGGAACAGCGAATTCGTTTTTCCCCCAATTCGGTGTTCCCATCCTAAACACACCAACCATGCCCCAAATCATCCACAAAACCTTAAGCTACGCCGTGCGTGGTATTTTATTTGATGTCCACAACAACCTTGGCCCTCTACTTCCAGAAACGATTTATCAAGAGGCGGTTAGTTATGGTCTGCGCCAACAGAGGATTAAGCATGAGACCGAAAAACAGTTTTATATCATCTATCGGGAAGATGTGGTTGGGAAATTTTATGTTGACCATTGGATCGAAGATGGTAAATTGTTACTTGAGTTAAAAGTTACCCCCCAAATTGAGCCGGTACATCAAGCCCAAGCAATCTCCTATCTCAAACTGACCGATGCCGATTTGGCAATTGTGGTCAACTTTGGTGAGCGGTCGCTAAACGATCAACGTTTGCCAAACTATATTCGGAACAAAACCACTAACGTTGCGTGGCATCCACAACCCCATGCCGATGATCGATTATACCCCGTTCTTTTGGACACACTCTGGGAAGTCCTGCATCGAGTTCACTTTGAGTTAGGCCCCGGCTATATTCATCGAGTCTACCGCCGAGCGACCATGATTGAGTTGGCCTATCAAGACCTATCGTACCAATACGTCAAACATATTCCCTTATATTACCACGACCATTTTGTCGGAACTCAAAAAACGAAACTGATTGCCATTGACGACAAACTCCTGTTAGCCGTGTTTGCTCTCAAACGGATTGAACCGGTCAAAGTGGCTCAAATGAAAGCACGGTTGCGTCATCTGAACATGCCGTTGGGTCTGCTGGCAAACTTTTATGGTGAAAGATTAGAGATTGTGGTGGTTAGGGTAAAATAATGAGGACATCGAATTGAGGGAACAGCGAATTTGTTGCCGAATAGATGATCTACCAAGATGTATTTCTCATCTTGGCATTACTGCTTTGTTTAAAGGACAGATGTAGCAAACGGAACTATCTATCTGCACCGTAATTCGATTATTCGATTTGGGCTGATTTGGTTAACCAACCTGTGGGATAACATAACAAACCAAAAGCGGGAAAGGATTTCAAATCCTTTCCCGCTTTTTATATTGATGAGGCGTATCAATACCAGAGGTGATACGCCCTTTTTTAGTTATACATATTGATTAGTTGCCGTCATCGCCTGTGTCAGCATCATCGCCAGTGTCATCGCCGGCATCAGCATCGTCACCAGTATCATCGCCAGTGTCAGCATCGTCACCGCCGGTATCAGCATCATCACCAGTGTCATCGCCTGTGTCAGCATCGTCACCAGTGTCATCGCCTGTGTCAGCATCGTCACCAGTGTCATCGCCTGTGTCAGCATCGTCGCCAGTGTCATCACCTGTGTCAGCATCGTCACCAGTGTCATCGCCTGTGTCAGCATCGTCACCAGTGTCATCGCCGGTATCAGCATCGTCACCAGTGTCATCGCCTGTGTCAGCATCGTCACCAGTGTCATCGCCTGTGTCAGCATCGTCACCAGTGTCATCGCCGGTATCAGCATCGTCACCAGTGTCATCGCCGGTATCAGCATCGTCACCAGTGTCATCGCCGGTATCAGCATCGTCACCAGTGTCATCGCCTGTGTCAGCATCGTCACCAGTGTCATCGCCGGTATCAGCATCGTCACCAGTGTCATCGCCTGTGTCAGCAT
>JAUCGA010000122.1 GCA_030377865.1 Anaerolineales bacterium HSG25
TCAATTTGGGAGATTTATTTTCTTGGAATTGCCTTATTTAATCTCCATTCCTAACCAACGTTAGCCCACCATATAACATGTGGGCTTCGTTTCCTTAAATTTCAGTTAAAAATGTGGTGGTCAAGATGATGTTGGAGTGCAATGGGTTCAGCCATTGCTTTTGGCAACGGCTAAACCCATTGCACTCCATTTTCAACATCAGTCTGACCACTACAAATTTCAGTTAAAAACAGCTAAAAACTTTTAGGTAGTTTCATGAGAACAAACCTCCCAACATCCCCTAGCGGTTTTTGGAAGATTTTAATTTTTGGAATTCCCATAGATGAACGGTTATGTCTCAAGCACCAACGATAATATATAGTATCGCCAACCAAAAAGGTGGTGTGGGTAAAACAACCACCGCTGTTAATTTAGCGGCACTGGTCTCTGCACAAAACAAACGTGTTTTGATTATCGATTCTGACCCTCAAGCTAATGCAACGTCTAGTTTAGGGGTAAAACTCCCTGAAAATGGTCTAACCTTGTATGATGTTCTAGTCAACAAACATCCACTTGATGAGGTCATTCAACCCACTTACCGCCCCCAACTTTTTATCGTCCCCTCATCGCCCGATTTAGCCGCCGCCGAAGTTGAGATGGTACGGTTTTTGGCTCGCGAGTTGGTTCTAAAAAAGGCGATTGAAGCGATCTCGACAAAGTTTGATTTTATCTTTATCGACACCCCGCCTAGTTTGGGCGTATTAACGATTAACGCCTTGACAGCGGCTAGGCATGGGGTTATTATTCCTGTACAGAGTGAATATTTAGCCTTAGAGGGATTGGGGCATTTGTTAAATACTATCCGGCTTATTCGTGACAATCTGAATGCTCACTTGCAGATTGCCGGAGTACTGATGACCATGTTTGATAGTCGCACGAAATTAGCCACACAAGTGGTTAATGAGGTTCGTATCTATTTCCCTGAAGAAACGTTTGAAACGGTAGTGCCACGTAACATTCGGCTTAGTGAAGCACCTAGTCATGGAGAGGATATTTTGACGTATGCGCCTAATTCACCGGGTAGCATGTCTTATCAAGCTGTAACTAAAGAGTTATTAAAACGAAGCGAAAAATTTTAATCTAAATAAATTAGGTATCAGCGAGATGATCATCATGTAGATTTATTCGCGAACCGACTGGCAGATTAGCGATGACGAAAAAACGAGGGTTAGGTAAAGGACTAGGCGCACTGATTTCGACCTCTACGGTCACAAAACCAGCTTCATCGGCTGGCTCTATTGATGTGCCGACTCATCAAATTTCTCCCAATCCCCATCAACCCCGCCAATCAATGGATCAGACTGCCTTACAGGAGTTGGCTGATTCGATCACTAAACATGGACTGATTCAACCACTGATTGTCACTCAAATCGGCTCAACCTATCAACTGATTGCCGGAGAACGGCGTTGGCGCGCTTGTCAGTTGGCTGGGATAGATGAAGTACCGGTCATCGTTAAAGAGGCCACTTCTCAAGAGATGTTAGAGTTGGCCTTGGTCGAAAATATCCAACGGGCCGACCTAAATCCACTCGAAGAAGCAACCTCATACAGCCAACTTATCTCAGAGTTTGGTTTGACCCAAGAAGCTGTGTCCGAGCAGGTGGGCAAAAGCCGAACCGCGGTAGCCAATACCATCCGACTACTTAATTTGCCTAACGAGGCGCAACAAGCCTTAATTACTGGCAAAATCAGTAGTGGGCATGCGAGGGCGCTGTTAAGCCTAAAGCGCACAGACCATCAACTTGAGGTCATGGCTCAGGTGGTTAACCTTGGCCTGACCGTGCGTCAGACCGAGCAGATGGTTAAACAGATTATAAAAGGCGAATCAATTGCCCCGAAACCACTACCTGCCAAAAAGTCACGCTGGACTTCTCAAGACCGTAATCTAGTGCAACAATTTGAATCGACGTTGGGAACGAAAGTTGAGTTAAGCCGAACGGACGACGACCGAGGAAAAATCGTTATCCATTTTTATTCGGATGATGATCTGCAAACGATTTTTGATACGATTTTAGGGCAAGAAGATGAGTTGTAAATCCGTATAAATCCCGCCCCCGTAGCTCAGGGGATAGAGCGTGAGTTTCCTAAACTCTGCGTCGCAGGTTCGAGTCCTGCCGGGGGTATAAATATTCAGTTGACCCTATCCATTTAATGGGTAGGGTCTTACTATTAAAATGACAGATAATATCGTACAGATTGAAGCAATATACTACATATTTTGGTTTAAGTTGATAGCCTTAAAATGAAAGGAGGTGTACGGATGACTGACAAAATAGGGCTAATATTAGATGGAAAAGTAACCTTGAGTGATTTTGCCAATGCTGTACACTATCTTAATGAGTTGGTTGCAGTGCTTTCGGTAGAGGTGACAGGCGAAAATAATATTGAGTGGTCTATTGAGGAGTTATCAACAGGTAGTGCTAAGGTGTTGGCTACTGGATATGCCGAAAATATGACCTCAGTAGATCAAGTAGTAACCGCCTATAGTACCGTGGGTAGATCATTGGCTGACCAAACACCTATTCCTTATTCTGATAAGGTTATCGCAAAGGCTCAGGCTATTACCGAGGCTATCAATGGACAGGTTAAAGCCATCACCTTTACCACCTCGACTAGCACCGCCATGATTGATAAACCTCCGGTAAAAAAACTTCCGCAATTACAAAAATATTATACATTAGGTACTGTTACTGGGATAGTTGATGGCTTATCTCAGCGACGAGGACTAAAATTTACCTTGTATGATAGTTTATTTGACCGAGCGGTCTATTGCTATTTTGATGATGGGCAAAAAGAGATGATTCGTGGTATTTGGGGTGAACAAGTGCGAGTAACCGGGATGATATATCGTAACCCCAAAACCGGACAGCCCGAAGAGGTCTATAATGTGCAAGATGTAACCGTAGTGACCACGTTAGATAACCTGAAACAAGCTAGAGGTATTTTGCCTTGGAATGGCGAACCCGCTGAAATAACGATTAGACGGATACGTGATGAGTTCTAATAAAAAAGGACGGTGGCTATACTGGGATACCAATGTATTTTTGGCCTATTTTAATGCCGAACGGGACCGAGTGGATGTCATTGAGGATTTGTGGGACGAGATAAAAAATGAAGATGGACAAATTGTCACCTCGGTATCGGCCATTGTTGAAACTGCCTTCATAAAACAGGAACTTCCCAATGCAATCGACCCTACCGTTGAAAAACTAATGGATGATGTTTGGCACTCGATTATGATTATTGAAGATTCTTATCCCGTTGCCATTGAGGCCAGAACGTTAATCCGCACGGCCTTAAAAGAAAGGAATTGGAAGCTCAAACCGAAAGATGCCCTACATTTAGCCTCTGCCAAGTGGGTTAATCGCCATGTTCGTACCCTGAACGAGTTTCATACCTATGATAGTGCTTTAGAAAAATACGCCACCCTTATTGGGCTACCCATAAACAAACCTTACGTTTTGCAACAACGAATTGCCGAATTAAGGTAAAAAAACTGTAGTGGTCAAGATGATGTTGGAATCCAAACCTTCAGGTTTGCCAACGGGGCAAGCCTAAAGGCTCGGACTCCATTTTCAACATCAAGCTGACCGCTACAAATTAAGATAAAAAACCCTCCGATTACAGGAGGGTTTTTTATTGAGCCTTTTTGATTCTACTCTCCAATCATCTGCACGATGATGGGGCGAGTGCGAGGACGGTTGTCAAAATCCATAAAAGCAATCTGTTGCCATGTGCCTAACATGAGGCGTTTGTCGGTAAACGGTATGCTGATTGATGGGCCAAGAAACGCGGCCCGCACATGAGAAAAACCATTTCCATCATGCCAACGATCATTATGTTTATAATGTCCCGCTTGAGGCGCAAGTTGCTCTAAAAATAGTTCAAAATCGGCTAACATGCCATCTTCGTATTCTACGGTAGTGATAGCACTTGTTGCACTCGGTGTAAATACTGTTGCCACACCATTACTCAAGCTACTTTCTTGAACGCCCATCTCTACATGGGTAGTGATGTTGTGAATATCGCAAAATCCTTCTGTTGATATATGAAATTGATGTGTAATGACCATAACAAATTTATGAGCATAAACGCTACGATGGTGTTCAAAATCTGTAAAAGATGCAGTATACCCCGCAAAGTTTTTGCTCTTGCTCCTTTTTACATGATAACGAGTTGATATTTTTTATGATTAGGTTTACAATGCTAACAATCGGCTAAAGGGTAGGTATAGCCCAATTATCAGACCGTTAGCAGGACAGACAATCATGGTTGTACCACAAAAGATAAAAAAGATTGGTTCGGGTGGGTTTGGGGTTGTCTACGAATCGTTTATCATCAACTTGGGTCAACATGTAGCGGTAAAGTTTTTTGCCGGCATGGAACAATCAACCCACGAACGGGAGCGGTTCGAGCGGGAGGTTCGGATTCAATCTCGCTTGCAACACCCTAATATTTTACCTGTTATTACCCATGACCTACAGGCCGAGCCACCGTGGTTTGCCATGCCCTTGGCTCAAACGACTTTGACCACCGAGGCCAAATCTATCCGCGAAAAGCCGGAGCGAATTATACCGATTTTTCGACAGATTTTGGCTGGTCTAAAAAATGCCCATGATCAAGGGGTGATTCATCGAGATTTAAAGCCGCAAAATATCCTGTTATTTGACGATGATCAGGTTAAAATTGCCGATTTTGGTCTCGGTAAACGGATCAACCCCGACACGTTTACGATGACCTTAACCTACACTCATGAGGTAATAGGAACCCTATATTACGCGCCACCAGAGCAGATGAAGGGGTTACAGCTTGCCGATTTTCGGTCAGATATTTTTTCACTCGGCAAGATATTCTACCTCGTGTTGACTGGTCAAAGCCCGCTCGATTTGGATTTGGAAGATGTCGATGATCGGTTCCGGTATATTATTGATAAATCGACACGCCGTAAACCGGAGAATCGCTTTCAGACAATTGATGACTTGATTGAAGCGTTTGAGGCCGTGACAGGTGATGCGACCTTGTTTCAGCGTTCCCAAGCGAATGAGCAGATGGAGACGCTGTTTGCCAGCACTGCCTCAGCAGATACGGTGACTAAACTAGATACCATGTTTATCAGCCAATCGAGCAATGAGAATCTGTATCAAACCTATTTTCCCAAAATTGAAGGCCGTTTTTTACGGGCTTACCTCAAACATAACCCCGAAGGATTTCAACGCGTGCTGACTCAATATGATCAACATATTAGCCAAGCCGTGGCCTATAACTATTGCGATACTGTCGCCAAACTCTATCGACAGATTTTTGCTAAACTGCCCGACCCTAGTACCCGTCAACTGACTCTCTCCCGCATCCTCGATTTGGGAGTACGTTACAATCGGTTTTATGTGCAGAACATCTTCTGCAAAATGTTATCAGAAATTGAAGACCAAAGCACGGCTCTCGTCGCCCGTGAGGTGATGCGTCAAAATAGCTTTGCCATCTATCGTCTACGTGACAAACTGCTCAAAAAGAATTTGATTAATATTTTGCACCAAGAGCTAATTGAGATTGTGGGGAATGAGGGTGAGCAGTAGTTCTCGACATGTGACATTGACATCTATTACACCCAATTGAGCAGACGCTCATGCACCCCATCGTACCGCAGAGCCGGTAACTCAGTTTCAAACATGGGATGCGGATTTGAGCCATCTACATTCATCAGCCAAATTTCCCACAGACCTGTACGGTCGGTCAAAAAGGCAATCTGTTGACCATCTGGTGACCAAGTTGGAGCAGAACTGTTATACTGCGGGTCAGCCAGAATCGGCGGTTTGGTCAAACGCCGCCGCTCCCCCGTCAACAGGTCGAGTGTGTAAATTTCCCAGTGACCATGCTGTTTGTAGGTTAGCGCCAACTGTGTCCCATCCGGTGAAAAAATCGGCCCGGTATCACGTTGGTCGCTGGTGACGACATGACTCAGTTGATGGTTGATATCCAGTTGCATCAGCCCCTTATCGCCATCGTAAATCACTCGCCACGGTTGTTTAGGGTCCCAAGTGGGGGTGTAAGCATACTCATCAGACGGCAAATCCTCAAACTGCCCCGTATGAACATCAACCACCCGCAAAGCCCATTCTAAATTCTCATTACGAATAAAACAGACATCAATATTTTCACCAACGTGGAATTTGGTAATTTTTGCATTATCGGGAATACTGATTCCGTCATCAAAGTCGAAACTACGGCATTCTTCTCCGGGGTCACGTAAGCCCCCATGTTGAAATGAGAGTATGATTTTTTGACCGTCAGGACTCCATGTTGGTGATTTGGGTTGTCGAATGTCTCCTACCACAGCCCGTTCCCCCGTTCCATCAACATTGATAACGAACAATGCCCCAAACTCAGCCCCATCCCAACGAGTAAAGGCAATTTGCTGACCATCTGGTGAAATAACCGGATCGATAATACCTTGAGCAAGACGCTGTAAGTTTGAGCCGTCCGTATTAATCCGATACAGTTCTCCCCCACTACTCGTAGCAAAAATCAATGTTCCCGACGAGGATATCGACATTGGCAAGGTGTTCGATACAGAGGTAGTTTCGGCTAGGGCTGGTGGTATAACCAATGTTGGTGTAACAATAGACAAATCGGCCAGTGAACCATGCCGCAAACGGGTGTAACGTGGTTGAGCCGAAATCCAGCCTTGTTGGGCAGTATCGGTGCTAACCTGTAGCCAATTACCGGCCTGATCTCGGCCTTGCACCGATAGTTGTTGACCACGCAACAGTGTGTCAAGATGTGGATAGTTAAGCCCCGGCCCCGTTCGTAGATTCAGCGCTCCGGCCAAAATTTCGGCCTTTATCGGTAGCACTGCCGGTGTAGCAGAAGGTAAGGGGGTCGTCGTGGGTGACACCGTCGGCGTTGGGGTGAGAGACGGTGGGGGGATTAAGGTTGCCGTTGGTGCGGTTTGGGCGTGGATAGGTTGAGCGAGTTTGAGCAGGGAGATAGTCAACAAGGTTAAACAAACGATTAGATACGTAGAATTTTGTCGATTCATAAATTATGGAAATATTATCGGTTTAATTCGTTTATAAATTTAGCAAAGCCACCATTAAGCCACCTAATAGGCTAGTGACTAAGCCAAAGCCAACGATGAAACCTCGCATCTCTGGGGGCTGATATTTTAATACAGCGCCAAAAGCGCCAAAAACTAGACTCCCAGCAATCAGATGGGGTAAAAAGGTTAAAATGGGGAGAAATATAGCTAGAATAACTGCAATGATAAAGGCAACGAGGACGCTAACAAGTTGTGGGGTAGATAGATAATCGGTTAACATTATGGTACTCCTGATACAAACAGGGCTAACTGGGAGTTTAGTACCATTATAGTATACCTTGGTTTGTCAAATTTAGCATCTAACGTGGTAAATATGAATACCATCTTAATTTGGAAAAAACATGTCGTCACTACCGTTTTCTGGTCATCTCTGTTTTTTGCCTTTATCATTCTGATATGCCACAATAGGCTACATTAGGCACGTGAAAAAAAATAATTGTCCCGTGGAGTAGGCACGTGCCGCACCGCGGGTGCTGACTCCTCAATTGGGATGTTTTATTTCTTCCGTCTGCCTTAAACCATAGTTTTATGCAAGGAGGCTTGTATTGTCGTGTTTAACCCTGATATTACCCTTGACCAACTAAACGCCATGTCGAAAAACACGCTGGTTGAGCATGTCGGCATTAAATTTATTGAAAAAGAGGCCGATTTTCTCAAGGCCAGCATGCCGGTTGATGTTCGCACCCACCAACCTTATGGGTTACTACATGGTGGGGCATCGGCTGTATTGGCCGAAACGTTAGGCAGTGTGGCCTCTTTTTGCACCATTGACTCGATCCAACAATACGTTTTTGGTCTCGAGATCAACGCTAACCATGTTCGTCCGGTGCGGAGTGGGCATGTCTATGGCACTGTAACTTCGCTCCATGTGGGGCGACAAACACATATATGGCACATTTCTATTGTCAACGAGGAGGATAAACTGGTCTGTGTCAGCCGCTTGACCGTGATTGTCAAAAATAAGAAATAACTATGCAATTATCAAAATTTGGTGAAAAATTCACCGCAAAAACCGGAATTTTACAACTGATGGATGATTTGGGGAGCGCCCTCAACAGTGGCGAGGAGGTGTTGATGTTGGGGGGCGGTAACCCGAGTTACATTCCCCAAGTACAAGCCTGTTTCCGTGAAAAGATGGCTCAACTACTTGATGATGGGAATCGTTTTGAACGAATGGTCGGTGACTACACCTCGCCCTCCGGTAGTCGCTCCTTTGCTGAGGCCATTGCCACCCTGCTCCGACAGAAGTTTGGCTGGCAGATTACAGCAGACAACATCGCCCTGACCAACGGCAGTCAAACCGCGTTTTTCTGTCTGCTGAACATGTTCGCCGGAAAATTTGCCGACGGGCAAAATAAAAAGATTTTGTTGCCTCTAGCCCCCGAATATATTGGTTATGCCGATGTGGGCGTGGATGGCGACCTGTTTATCAGCTACAAGCCTGAGTTTGAGTATATCGACGAGCATACCTTCAAATACCATGTTAATTTTGATGATTTGACCGTCACCGACGAGATTGGGGCTATCTGTGTTTCTCGCCCGACCAACCCCACCGGCAATGTGCTGACTGATGAGGAGATTCAGAAACTGTCAGATTTAGCCCTCGAGCATGACATCCCTTTCATTATTGATAATGCCTACGGCACCCCGTTTCCGAATATTATCTTCACCGAGGCCACACCCGTTTGGAACGACCACATCATCTTATGCATGAGCCTGTCAAAGCTGGGCTTACCCGGCACTCGTACAGGTATCATCATCGCTGACGAATCGGTCATTCGGGCGATTGGGGCACTGAATGCTATTATGAGTTTAGCCCCCACCAATGTCGGAGCCGCGCTTACTCTCGACTTGGTGCAGAGCGGCGAAATCATCAACCTGAGTGAAAATATCATTCAGCCCTATTACCAACAAAAGGCTGACCAAGCAGTCGCATGGCTCAACGAAGCGTTAGCAGGTACACCGTTTTACATCCACAAACCCGAAGGCGCATTTTTCCTATGGCTGTGGTTTAAGGATATTCCGATTAACAGCCAAGAACTGTATGAACGGCTTAAAGCACGCGGGGTAGTGATTGTGCCAGGTCATTACTTTTTCCCCGGTTTAGATCATGAGGCATGGCCGCACAAACAGGAGTGTCTACGTATGAGCTATGCTCAGGCCACTGACATCGTTGAGGCCGGAATTCGCATTATTAGCGAAGAGGTCAAACGAGCCTACGGTATGGCATAAATGGCATGGCCTCTAGTTCTGCATGCTTGAATATGTGAGTTGCCACTGGGAGCGCAGGCATCCTAGCCTGCAAGTGAGCAGACAGGGATGTCTGCGCTCCCATCCACTTGAACTCGCAATTTTAGTTGTATAGTAGCTAGTAGCTTAACAAAAAAGTTTTGGCACGTAAAATATCTTCAAAAACTAAGAATAGTTTGAAGGAGATATTGATGGCAAAGAAATATATCATAGACCTGAGTCAGGTCGAAAAAGAGAAGTTGGTT
>JAUCGA010000022.1 GCA_030377865.1 Anaerolineales bacterium HSG25
TACCATATAAGGAACATTCAATAAATGATGTTTTATCTCCTTTTTATCTCCCTCTTTGAGGAGATAAGGTTGTTACCTCCCCACTCTGTCGATAGCACTTTACAAAAAATCAACCACATGTTAAACTTGAAGAGCCTGTTTGACTGTTTTTATAATACGGGTAAGCTTACCCATACCTATTTTCTCAAGCCCATTCATGATTCAGAGCCTGAATCAGATGGTTGTTCCATTAAAAATGATTATGGCCTTTGCCTCCGTAACAAATGAGCCTTTAAAAAAAACTTTACGGTTTTTCTTTGTTGTATTAATTGCCATTACACTGGCCGTTAATACGCTGACTCCAATTTTTGCCCTAGATTGGGCCAAACAACCGTTTATCGGCACCTTCCTCTACGCCACCCTCGCGGTCTCAAACTCTCATAACCCTAATTGGTCTGTACCAGAACAAGGTATTGGACGACAGGATGTTTTGATAAAGGTTGATGACCAGCCCCTCACCTCAAGCCGACAACTCTCTGCAATATTATTCGAGCAGGCGATTGGAGATTCAATAACCCTTGAGTTTGACCGTGCCCCCCGTTTACCTGACCAATCCGCTAACCAACCTAATATCATCACCGTTACTCTAAACACCTTTAGTTCACCCGACCTATTGACCTTTTTTTGGCTTCCTTACATTATAGGTCTGGTCTACCTTTGTATTGGATTTATCGTCTATCATTTCCGAGGCATAGACCGAAACAGCGGCGCATTTATTAGCCACTGCCTTTTCATTTCGATATTTGCCGCGGGACTATTTGACCAACATACCACTCACTATTTAACCCCAATTTGGGCTATCAGCTTTCCTTTTATTGGAGCTACCTTCCTCCATTTAAGCCTCATGTTTCCTCTGCAAAGCAAAATGGTTCAACGTCGACCAAAGATATATCTTTGGCCCTACCTTATTGCATTTGTTTTTGGTAGCATCTATTTATATAGCCTCTATTTTGCCTCCGACCCTCGTTTCTCTTTGTCAATTTGGCTATTAAACTATGGCTTCATTGGCCTAACTGTTGCCATCTTTTTTGTCCACCTACTTCAAACCCGTTTTTCCATTATATCCGCTAATATCCGCCAGCAAGCGGTGATTATGCTGATAGGCATGCTTTTGGCATTTACGCCCGCGGCTATTTGGGGTGTAAGTAATTTGCTAGACTACGATTTTGGCTTTTCGTGGCAGTTTTTTGTTGGTGTGTTTACCCCCTTAGTCGTCTTTCCACTGTCGATGGGGTATGCTAGTTTACGTTACCGAATCCCCGATTTAGATGTTGCCTTTAGTCGAGCCGCGGTGTACGCTGTGTTGACGTTAGGGGTTAGCGTCTGGTATATCATTGTTACTATTGTTTTGAGCCTTTTGCTCCAAGATGCCGAAATCTTCCGTGACCCGATTGTTCTAACTGTTTTTATCATCACTTTGGTGGTGATTTTAGGGCCGATAAAAGACCGATTGCAGAGTTTTATCAACCACCGTTTTTTACGGAGCGCCGTCGATTATCGGCGACTTCTGCAAAACTATGGTCGCGAGCTTATTTCGATTTCGCTTAATACCGATAATGTATTAGAACTGTTAGTCCAACATGCCGCCTTAGCCTTCAAGGCCGAGCCAATCATCATTTTCTTGCGTAACCCTGGAGTTAATGCCTTCTCAATTCGGTATCAAGACTACAGCAACGATACTCCGGTCGAGGTGCGCTTTGGTCTGAGCGATGATTTGGCTCAATGGTTGGCTGATAATAAAGATATTTTACAACTCAGTCCCACCGGCTCGGTCTCAAAACAGGTACGAATCCATCAAGAAGAGTTAGCCCGCTTGAACATGCTCGACCTTATTTTGTGTGTACCTCTACTCGGCTCCAAACATCTTTTAGGTTGGTTTTCCTTAGGTCTGAAAAAATCGGGTCAGCCTTATGGACAAGAAGATTTAACCTTTTTAGCCACCATGTCCAGCCAGACCACCATCGCCCTCGAAAACGCCCAACTTCTGCAAGAAGCTAATCAGCGAGCCGCCGAGTTAGAGGCACTCCAGCAAATATCGCTCAATGTGCAGGCCGAAGGGGAGCCGGATCAAATGTTGACCTCCGTCGTTGAGCAAGCCTCAAAACTGCTCGATACGCAGGGTGGACTGGTCTGGCTACTCCAGTCTGACAACGAAACCTTAAAGGTGGTCGTTAGCCATAATTTAGACAAAGATTACACCAACCGGACAGTCAAAAAGGGTGAAGGTGTTACGGGACGAGTATTACTCTTAGGCGAAGCTGTCGCGGTGGATAACTATCGTACCTTTTCGGGGCGCTCTTCTGAGTACATGGATGCTCCGTTTGGAGCAGTGTTGAGCGTTCCCTTACGTTGGAGTGGCAAGGTGCGGGGTGTGCTAACCGTCGTGCATCGTTTTGGCCGTGGGGTGCGTTTTCAAGAGAGCGACATTTGGTTGATTAGTTTGTTCGCCTCCCAATCGGCCATCGCCCTCGAAAAATCGCAACTTTTGCATGAGGCAAAACGTCGAGCGCAACAACTTACTATGCTCAGCGACATCAGCAAGACGATTAGCGGCACACTGAACGTTAGAACGGTGCTACCACAGGTTATGAACAGTGCGGTCAAGATTTTAGATGCTGAGGCCGGGTCGCTATTTTTGATGAATCAGGCTGGTGATGAGCTAACTTTTGAGGTAGTGTTAGGGCCAACCGGCTCTGAACTCGTCGGAGCCAAAGTGCCGGTTGGGGTGGGCATTGTCGGCTCGGTAGCCAAGAGTAAAGAGGCGTTGATTATCAACAATGTGGCAAAGGACCCCCGCTGGCATACCGCCTTTGACGAAGAGACTAACTTTAAAACCAGAGATATTTTATGTGTGCCGATGATCTCGGCAGAGCGAATTGTGGGTGTGATTGAGGTTATTAACAAGAAGGATGGTCTGGCATTTGTAGAGGAAGATGTAACCTTGCTCAACTCTTTTGCCATTCAATCAGCTATTGTTATCGAAAATGCCCAAATATTTACCCGTACCGACCAAGCCCTATCAGAACGGGTGCAGGAGCTTCAAACATTGCAGATGTTCGACCAACAGTTACAACGCTCGCTAGAACTGGAAAAAGTGGTCGATATTTCGCTGATACACGCTATGGATGCACTTGGGGTGACGATTGGCACGATGGGCGTTTTTAAGCGGCATACTCGTTCTGGGATTTATCTGATGGCTCAATACGGTATGGTCGAAGAGATGCGGCGCTACAAAACCGACATGTGGCTGGTTACAACCGGCGTGATTGGACGGGTGGCTCGTACTGGCGAGGTGGCTCTGATTGACGATGTTACCAACGATGATGATTATCTCCAGAAATCCCGTTCGGGTCGCTCCATGCTGATTGTGCCAGTCATTCGAGATGATCGCGTAATTGGAGTGATTGATTTGGAAAGTACCAGTACCAGCTATTTTACTGATGACGATGTGACTTTTGTGCAGTTATTGGCTAGTCACGCGGCCATCGCCATTGAAAACGCCCAACTGTTTGAGCAGGTCAAAGCGGCTAACGAGGCTAAGTCAGAATTTATGAACACCGCCTCGCATGATCTGAAAGTACCTATGACCAGCATCAAAGGGTATGCCAAGATGCTGAAACTGGGTGCAGGTGGAGAATTAAGTGATACTCAGGCCGAGTTTGTTGAGGTGATTGATACCAATATTGAGCGCATGAACCGTCTGGTCAGCGACCTGCTCGATGTAAGCCGGATTGAGGCTGGACGGATTCGGCTAGAAAT
Source organism: Anaerolineales bacterium HSG25 (assembly GCA_030377865.1). Lineage (GTDB taxonomy): Bacteria > Chloroflexota > Anaerolineae > 4572-78 > J111 > JAUCGB01. Next base: position 3,799 of record JAUCGA010000022.1, read on the forward strand.
CGAAGATGTGCAGATGAAGGATGTGATTGACGACGTGTTGCGTTCAGTCGATAATCAGATTAAGGCTCGCAATCTAGTGCTAACTATTGAAATGACCGACAAACTGCCTACACTACGCGCTGATTATAATCGGCTAGTACAGATAACGACCAACTTTGTCAGCAATGCTTATAAATACACGCCCGATGGGGGCACGGTCTGGATTACGGCTCAACATGTTGACATGCCCACTTCTGCCAACAGTGAACCAGAGCGGGGTATAGCGGTCACGGTCAAAGATACTGGTTTTGGTATTTCTGACGAAGACCAAAAGAAACTGTTTACTAATTTTTTCCGTTCTAGTGACCCCAACGTACGAGAGCAACCCGGCACTGGCTTGGGGCTGTCCATCACCAAAAAGATGATTGAATCACATGGAGGTATCCTGACCGTCAAAAGTAAACTAGGTGACGGTTCGGCCTTTATCTACACCTTACCCCTCATCAGTAAAATTCCCGCCGGGGTGGAGGTGTCAGAACGATGATACGCCAACGAATAATCAGGACAATTCATTATCGCAACCAAAAAAGACCCAACAAATTATCTAACTATCCGTTTGGGTAAAATCGGCGATAAGCTAAAACAGCCTCTATGCTCCGACCACTAAGGCAATTCCAAGAAAATAAATCTCCCAAATTGAGCAGAGTCTCTACCCCCCTCAGTCCCCCCTGCTAGGGGGGAAGCGGCTCCTCCCCCTAGCAGGGGGAGGCTGGGAGGGGGTAGAGTGTCACAATGGTTTTGGGAGGTTTTAAATTCTGGAACTTCCTAATCTAGTTTGTGACTAGGCGGGAATAAAAAGACATAACTCATTCCTGTAGCATTTCGAGATTAATGACTTAAACCAACATCTAAAAGACCGTTCGGCATGGACGGTCTTTTTTCATGTTCCAAAAGATGACTTTCAGCTAAATCTTTGTATAATATAGCCGATTTTAACCGCGAGATTCAATGTTATTCGCCACAATTTTAGAGCGATAAAGCGGCAACGATATTCGATGTTTTAACGCTTTGTTATTATGAATTACGACGATAATCATGACTTTGGGTAGTACTAACATTTTGTACAATGATCTCAATGTAGCATGACCCAAACAATGATTATCGCCTGAATTATGGTAATAATTATTATATAGTGCGGTATTTTACCAATTTAATTGACTTAGGAGTGAACGGATGGTTCAGAGAACAACAGTTTTACCTAGCATCAAATCTTTAGCGTTTTATTTTATATTAGCTATGGGGGCACTATTTTTGAGTGGTTGCGCCTCATTACCAGCCAGTAGCTCGCCAACCCTTGCTACGACCTTTACAATTGATGGCACAGCTTTTAGTTTAGCTTATTCACCCGATGGAACAAAGTTAGCTATCGGCTTCCAAGAAGGCGGAATTGAGATTTGGGACACCGAAAGCCTGTCACGTTTGCAAACACTTGAAGGCCACACAGAGGGAAGCATCATCACTGATTTGGCTTTCTCACCTGATGGGGAGACATTGGCTTCGAGCGGTGCTGACAGAATGGCTCGGTTGTGGCAGGTCAGTACCGGCGAGTTGTTACATGCACTGGATGGGCATGGGGGGCTTGTTAAAGCAGTGTCCTTCTCAAAGGATGGAGCAACCTTAGCCACTGCCTCGTGGGATACTAAGATCAACTTATGGCAGGTTAGTACTGGCGAATTAGATCAGACGTATGACCATTACCCTAACTCGGTTAATGATGCCCAATTCTCACCCAATGGGATAACTTTGGCGAGTGTGGCCGGAAATACATTGGGGTTATGGCAATTGTCTGATGATACATTAATCGGCAATGCCAATGGACATCTTGGAACCGTGAAACAGGTTCTGTTTTCATCTGATGGGGAGACCATGATAACCAGTGGCGACGATAGAACGGTACGATTATGGCAAGCGAGCGATGGTACAGCACTCAAATCGCTAGAGATGGGTTATGTACCATACACAATTGCGTTACTACCCACCGACAACAATATCATAGCGATTAATAACGGCTCAAATGTTGATTTTTGGAACCTAGAGAATGAAGAGCAGTTGTATACGTTACGGACATTTACCAATAGTTCTAACTATAGCATGGTCTTTAGACCTGATGGGCAAATTTTAGCCACTATTCAATCAAAAAATACCATTCAGCTATGGAACCTGCCTTAAGGAATAAAGTCTAAATAAATTGCGCGCTCCAGAGTGGTTCAATCTCTAAGATTTTCCTGACCGTTGCGATTATGTAATCGCAACGGGTATTTGGCGGGTATACACCCGCCTGTTATGGGTATACGGGTATATACCCGTTAACTTTCATTTCTAAGTTGTCACTTTTCCCGGAGTGCAAGAATTCCATTCTTGCTGTCAAAATACAATTTTGACACTCCTGTTTTCCTGATCGTTGCGATTATGTAATCGCAACGGGTATTTGGCGGGTATACACCCGCCTATTATGGATACACTTCTGTTTTTTACAAGTTAGTTCTGAAAACTACTTAAAGCGGAGATAGTAGATAAATCAAGGGTTAAGAGGGAGAAGTTTAGAGCGTCTAGGTAACGGCAAGGAATCAAAATGAACAGAACACACAACCCGAATCCTTACCATCAATGCCTAGTTGTCATTTAAATCACACAATGATATAGTAGTCTGTAAACATTGCTTTTTGGTGTGTTAGGTCTGATAAATCACAACGTCAGCCTGACGCACCTTCTTAACTTTAAATCATTATTAGCACACTGGAGGAAAATTCTATGGCACGAAAACCTTATACCCCTACCGCCCCGTACGCGGAGCTAAAACGGGTCGAAGGGTTGATTGATCAGGCAGAGGATGTGGCCGCGCTCCGTAAAATTGTAGCTACGGACGGCCCAAAAATTGGCTATAAAGCCTTTTGTTACATACTCGGTGGAAAAATGACCCCCGAAGCCATGAAGGCCGATGAAGCATGTGTTGCCGCGGCCATGCTAGAAAATCAAGGCAACAATGATGACGCGCTGGAAATATACAAAAAAATTATTGCAGTCCACAAAGAACATCCGATTGCAAAAGGTAAAGTAGGATAGAGGAGAAAAATATGTCAGAAAAAAACTCTAGTAACGACACGTCGGGCGAAGCGAGTACATGGCGGGTTAAAGTTGGTTTGGCTCAGATGCTTAAAGGCGGGGTGATTATGGATGTCGTGACCCCTGATCAAGCCAAAATTGCTGAAGATGCCGGAGCCTGTGCGGTCATGGCGTTGGAACGAGTTCCGGCTGATATTCGGGTCGATGGGGGCGTAGCGCGTATGAGTGATCCCGACATGGTCGAGGGAATCATTGACGCGGTCTCTATTCCGGTTATGGCCAAGGCTCGAATCGGCCATTTTGTCGAGGCTCAAATTTTACAGGCCATCGGAGTCGATTATGTCGACGAGAGTGAAGTACTCACTCCGGTGGATGAGACGTATCACATCGACAAACACCCGTTTAAGGTTCCATTTGTATGCGGTTGTCGGAATCTGGGTGAAGCGTTGCGTCGTATTGGCGAGGGCGCGGCCATGATTCGTACCAAGGGAGAAGCTGGTACGGGTGATGTGGTCGAAGCTGTACGCCATGCTCGCACTGTATTGGGCGCGATTCGTAATCTGCAACAGATGCCGGATGAAGAGTTGATGACCTACGCCAAAGAACTAGGCGCGCCTTATGAATTGGTCAAAGAAACCAAACGATTAGGCCGATTGCCAGTGGTTAACTTTGCCGCCGGTGGAGTCGCGACTCCGGCAGACGCGGCGTTGATGATGCAACTCGGTGTTGATGGAGTATTTGTCGGTAGTGGTATCTTCAAAAGTGGCGACCCGTCTAAACGGGCCAAAGCAATTGTCAAAGCAGTGACGCACTATCAAAATGCTGAGATTCTCGCTGAGGTTAGTAAAAACCTTGGCGAGGCGATGGTCGGCATTAGTGTTAGTAGTTTACCGAAAGAAGAGATGTTAGGTGAGCGCGGTTGGTAATCTCTCTAGTACCTACAATTTTTTAGGAATGGTATTAATTAACTTGTGTACATGTTGGTCATAAGAGTGGTTCAATTTTTAAGATTGAACCACTCTGAAGCACGCAACTTATTTAATTCCGAATCCTAAGTGATCACGTATTCCAAAGTTTGGAGGTAAAAATGACAACCTTAACCTTACCCCATATCAAGGAGGAACGGGCGCTGTTCACTCCCTCAATCATATATCCTGAGAGTGACGGAAAACCTATGGCCGATAATACCAAACAGTTTCGTTACATCGTAACCATCAAAGAGGGTCTAGAGCATCTATTCAAAGATGACCCGCAAGTGTTCGTAGCGGGTGATTTGTTGTGGTATCCTAAAGAAGGAGACAACAAAATAAGAGTAGCGCCTGATGCATTAGTGGCCTTTGGTCGCCCCAAAGGAGACCGAGGGTCATATATGCAGTGGAAAGAGGGCGGGGTCGCGCCTCAAGTTGTGTTTGAGGTACTATCTCCCGGAAATACAAAGAGAGAGATGGCTAGGAAACGCAAGTTTTATGAGTTTTATGGAGTTGAGGAGTATTATCAGTATGATCCTGACCGAGGGTATTTACAGGGCTGGCAACGAGAAGAAGGCCAGTTAAAAGAGATTGTACAAATGGAGGGATGGGTCAGTCCTCGTTTGAGGGTTCGGTTTGAGTTGAAAGGCTTGGAGTTGGTGCTGTGTCGAGCGAATGGAGCGCGTTTTTTGACCTATCAAGAGTTAGCGGATAACGCAGAGACAGAGGCATTAGCTCGTCAACAAGCCGAGCAACAGGTGCAGGCGGAGGTTTTAGCTCGTCAACAAGTCGAGCAACAGGTACAGGCAGAAATTTTAGCTCGTCAACAAGCCGAGAAAGAGCTACAAGCGGCACTAGCCGAATTAGTTCGGTTAAAGAATATGTAACAGAAGTTTATCATTTCAACATGGATAAAACAATATCTGACAGGATTAAAGGCAAAAAATCCTGTCAATTCTGTTAATTCTATCGAAAAATGCTTTTGGTTTTATCAACATGTCAGGTTATGAATGAAACGACAAACTTTTGTATGTAAGATGTGGTATTGCATTTAGGGCCTTGATCTTCGTTTGGGCCAATGGGTTGGTTCGATAGTGTCGGATATTCATCCGGCACAGTGCATGTCTACGATGAAGAGGATGTTGCGGATGAATATCCGCAACGATCAAAGTGGCCGAAACGAAGACCATAGCCAAATTATATTAACCAAATACAAAGGAATAGGAAAACAATTATGAAACGTATTACCATTTTGATCAGTTTGTTAGCTTTGGCTATAATCATGGTCAGCAGTACGGTTAATGCCGCGCCGGTTTTGCAGACCGAGGGTGAAGATTATGTCGTGCAAGCCGATGATTGGCTGAGTAAAATCGCCGAGCGTTTTTATGGCGACGTGTCCGCATGGGAACAAATCGTTGAGGCTACCAATGCCAAAGCGGCTGAGGATGGCAGCTACATCGCCATTGAAGATGCCAATATTATCGAAGTGGGACGGAAGTTGTGGATTCCCGTTCCTTCCGATGACCAAGCTATGACAGATGAATCCGCAGAGGCGGTAGCTGAGGAAGTAATTGAGGAAACCGCCGAATCAATGACAAGTGGCGACGCGACGATCAGTTTGCGCCTGATGGAAACATCTGATCTCCATGTTAATCTTATAAATTATGACTATTTCCGTGATGAGCAAAATGATGGCCTTGGTCTGGCTAAAACAGCCACCTTAATCAAACAGGCTCGCGCCGAGGCCACAAACTCCCTTTTAATTGATAACGGGGATCTGATTCAAGGTAGTCCGATGGGCGACTATATCGCTCGGAGTCAAGGTCTCAACGAAGGGCAGGTGCATCCGGTTTATAAAGTTATGAATCAACTTGGTTATGATGTGGGTAACATTGGTAACCATGAATTTAACTATGGCTTAGAGTATTTAGGGCAAGCCTTAGCTGGTGCAGATTTTCCTTATGTATCGGCCAATGCTTACGATGCTAACAGTGGCGAGCCTTATTTTACGCCATACATAATTCAGGATAAAACTTTTGTTGATAATGCGGGCAACGAGCATACCCTCAAAGTCGGCTTTATCGGTTTTTTGCCACCGAAAATTATGCAGTGGGATAAAACTAATCTTGAGGGGCAACTGACGGTTGAGGATGTTGTCGTCTCAGCCGAAAAATATATCCCCGAAATGAAAGCCGAAGGGGCTGAGTTAGTGATTGTTGCCGCCCATGCTGAGCTAGACATGAGTGAGGGCGAGAATAGTGCCTACTATCTGTCACAAGTGCCAGATATTGATGCCCTTCTGTTGGGGCATGTTCACCAAGTTTTCCCCAGTTCTGACTTTGCCGATACAGAGGGAATCGATGTTGAAGTAGGCACGATTAATGGCGTTCCTGCCGTGATGCCCGGTTTTTGGGGGAATCATCTCGGAGTGATTGATTTGACCTTGGAACAGGTTGATGGGGCATGGCAAGTGACCAGTTCTCAATCTGTCGCCCAGCCGATTTCTGAGCGAGTAGACCGCAAAACCGTCTCTTTAGTTGAGACTGACCAAGCTGTAATTGATGTAATTCAAGCCGAGCATGAGGCTACTTTAGAATGGATTCGGCAACCGTTTGGCGAAACCACTGCCCCGATTCATAGCTTCTTTGCCTTAGTGCAGGATGATCCTTCAATCCAAATTGTAACTGATGCCCAAAAATGGTATGTTGAGAAACTGATTCAAGGTACTGAGTACGATGGCATGCCGGTTCTGTCTGTAGGTGCGCCGTTCAAAGCGGGGCGAGGTGGGGCTGAGGATTTCACCGAAGTTCCAGCCGGAGTCATCGCTTTCAAAAACGTGGCTGACCTATATATCTATCCTAATACCTTAAAAGTGATGAAACTCACAGGGCCTGAGGTTCGAGAATGGTTAGAGATGTCTGCCGGACAGTTTAATCAGATTGACACGACTGTCACCGACGAACAATCGTTGATTAACGATGAGTTCCCGACCTACAACTTCGATGTGGTTGATGGTGTAACCTACGAGATTGATGTAACACAACCGGCTCGTTATGACACATCGGGTGAACTGGTTGCTCCAGACTCACACCGAGTAATTAACCTCGCCTACGATGGTCAGCCTGTTGCTGATGACCAAGTTTTTGTAGTCGCCACCAACAACTATCGAGCCGGTGGCGGTGGAAGTTTCCCCGGTATCAGCAGTGATAAAATCATCATTGACGCCCCAGATGCCAATCGCCAAGTCTTGGCGAACTATATCGCCGAACTTGGCACAGTCAACCCTTCTGCCGACAGTAACTGGAAATTTACCACAGTAGACGGCGTGAATGTGGTCTTCCGCACCTCACCCTCCGAAACTACCGTCACGCTGTCCGAGGCGTTCAGCAACATGGCTCCCACCGGAACCGTGAACGACGAAGGTTTTGCCATCTATAGCTTAGATTTGTCGCAGTAGGTCTAAGCCGTCAATTTTGTCGGAATGCAAGAACTTTAGGCTTTTTGAGGTTTTTTGTAGCTTAAAAGTTTGGCCTCGAGAGCAGAAGTCAATATATTAGCACTACCAATTATTAATAGATTTCTCAAAAAAGGATAACAGAAACATCTGTTATCCTTTTTTTGAGTTTGAGCTAAGTAACTGTTCAAAAGTCTTTCCGAAAAATCTTCCCGCAAGTTCCAAACTTGCGGGAAGATTACTGGAGAACTTATGCACACTTACTTAGTTCATGCCTAAAACCGCATGCTGATAGACGGAGACGAATATCGGTTCTTCCTACCAGACCACATTATAAACTAATGAGATAAAGGGGATTTAAAACATGGAATATGTAAAACTTGGCAACACAGGTTTAGATGTGTCGCCAATTTGTTTGGGATGTATGAGCTTTGGTACAGCAAAAGGCTGGTTTCATAATGAATGGGCGCTGGATGAGAAAGCTAGTCGGATTATCATTCAACAGGCGCTAGAGCTAGGGATAAACTTTTTTGATACAGCTAACATTTACGCCTATGGTAATAGTGAGAAGATTTTAGGACGCGCTATCAAAGATTACGCTAATCGAGATGAGGTGGTTATTGCCACGAAAGTGCATGGTAAGATGCATACTGGGCCAAACGGTGCTGGTTTGTCCCGTAAAGCTATTATGAGTGAAATTGATAAGAGCCTTAAGCGGCTCGGCACCGATTATATCGACCTCTATATTATTCATCGCTGGGATTACGACACTCCCATCGAAGAGACGATGGCCGCGTTACATGACGTGGTACGGGCAGGAAAGACTCGTTATATTGGTGCGTCGGCGATGTATGCTTGGCAATTTCAACAGGCGTTGTATGTGGCGGAAAAGCATGGTTGGACGCGCTTTATCTCCATGCAAAATCACTTTAACCTGATTTATCGTGAAGAAGAAAGAGAGATGATGCCCCTTTGTCGGGCCGAAAAAATTGCGGTCACACCATATAGTCCATTAGCCGCAGGTAGATTAGCGCGTGATTGGGCCGAAACCACCAAACGTTTAGAAAGTGACCCTATTGCCAAACAGAAGTATGATGCTACCACTGAGGCGGATAAATTAGTCGTAGAACGTGTCACTGAAATCGCCGCCAAGCATGATATACCTCGCGCTCACGTCGCTCTTGCTTGGCTATTACACAAAAAACCTGTCGTAGCCTCCGTGATTGGAGTCACCAAAAGCGCTCATCTGGAGAGTGCTGTTGATGCATTGTCCGTTCAGCTAACACCAGATGAGATGGCCTTTCTGGAAGAGCCTTATGTACCCCATCCTATTGTCGGGCCTAATTAAACCTTACACTACTTCTTGTTACCTGATAAAGCTTTTTAGTCTCAACTAAACACAAAAGAATATCTGACAGGATTAACAAGATTACAGGCAAAAAATCCTGTCTATTCTGTTAATCCTGTTGAAAAAATCTATTCTTTAATCAAGATGTCGGGTACTAAGACACTACTTAATAGTTTATCAGAAGTTTATCGTTTCAACATAATCAAAAGCATTTTTTGACAGGATTAACAAGATTAACAGGATTACAAGTGAAAAAATCCTGTTAATCTTGTTAATCCTGTCAAAAAATGCTTTTGATTATGTCAGCATGTCAGGTCATGAATGAATCGACAAACTTTTGGTTTATCCATGATAAGTAGCAACTATTTGACCATTGGCGATAAGCCATCTAACATGGGGCGTGTAAGTTACACACCCCATTACTTTTTCACCGTGTAATTAAAGGCATTGCCGAAATTGTGCCCATGTGCCTGACCTAGAATCAGCCCTTGATGTTTACCAATCCTAGTCTTACCGTTCCGTATCAGTAAAAATTCAGTAAAATAGCCCTAGAAACCTGATTTCTCAAAGAAGTCGGGTTTCTGACACCCTTTCTGGCGAGTTCACTGAATATTTACCCGTATCATGTACGTTAATGACTCGGCGGACAATAAGGTTGAGTTTATCGTTCGGCCTAACCAAAAAAAACAAAAAGCGAAATAACTTTCGGGTATCTGTTGCATACATTCCGATAACCTCAATATTTCTGTAACATCCAACCGTTTAGAGTGAGAATCTTTTCAGGTGTTTCGTTGTACGAATTGATAACAAATCTCAAACAATATGACCAGACGATTGCTCGTTGGGTTTCTCATATCATCAGTCCCCATGTAGTTGGTTCGGTTATGGCCTGTCTGCTAACATTTTTGTATAACGATAAGCCGTTTGTTGCTTTTTTGTGGTTATTGATGTCGATTTTTGTGGTTACTGTACCACCTATCGCCTATATTTTATGGTTGGTTCATACGGGGCATCTACAAGATTTTTACATGCCTCAACGCTCTAAACGATTACGTCCGCTAATTTTTGTGATCGTTTGGCTTTTTATATGCTTGATGGGGTTGAGATATTTGCAAGCACCTTTATCCATTGAGGTGGTCATATTGTTTGTTTTGGCTCTGACCGTCACAATGAGCATCATCACCTTGTTTTGGAAAATCAGTTTTCACTCAGCAAGTATTACGACTGCTTTTGTAACCTTAGTGATTGTGGTTGGGGTAAAAGCGTGGTTTGCTTTATTGCTGATTCCGCTAGTCGGTTGGTCTCGAGTTCGACTCCAACGCCATACACCTTACCAAGTGCTAATGGGCTGTTTAGTGGGAGTACTAATAGCACTGTTGATGACACAACATCCCACCGTAGTGACCTTAATAGAATAGAAAATTATAACAACTCAAGAGTTTGTCGTTTCATTCATGACCTGATATATTGATAAAATCAAAAGCATTTTTTGACAGGATTAACAAGATTAACAGGATTTTTTTACTTGTAATCCTGTCAATTCTGTTAATCCTGTCAGATATTGTTTTAGTCATGTTGAAATGATAAACTTCTGACAACTGAAATTATCAACTAGGAGAATATAGTAATATTATGAGAATAGGAATTATCGGTTTACCCAATAGCGGTAAAACTACATTATTTAACGCTTTAACGGGTGGAGAAGCACCGACCGCCGCATATTCAGGCGGCACGTTTCAGGTAAACACTGCCGTTGTTTCGGTACCAGATGACCGAGTTGAGGTCTTGGCCGACATATATAAACCCAAAAAGACAACCCATGCCAAGGTCGAATATGCGGACATCGCCGGTTTAAGTGGCGCAGATGATAAAGAGCGGGGAGTTAACCTCGGCGGGGAATTGATGAACGCCATCGCTAATAACGATGCCCTGCTCCATGTGGTGCGAGTGTTCGACGACACATCTGTTCCCCATCCGCTCGAAACGGTTGATCCGACTCGCGATATTGACATGTTGGAAGCAGAACTAACCTTATCCGACTTGAGCAAAATCGAAAATCGACTAGAAAAATTGGTCGGAACACTGAAAAAAGGAAAGGCGATTCCGACCTTTGAGGATGACCAAAAAGAGCATGATATTCTTATGCGGCTTAAACCCCATGTTGAAGAGGGGCGACCGATACGAGAAATTGAACTGAGCGAAGATGAGCAGAGGCGGTTGCGTGGCTTTCAATTTTTAAGCGCCAAACCCATGCTAGTAATCTTTAATCTTGGTGACGAGGAAGAAGCACCCGATGTGACAGGCGCGTCGTCGTTGCAAACCACCTCGGTACGTGCCCGCTTAGAGATGGACATTGCCCAGCTTGACGATGAAGATGACCGCGCCATGTTTATGGAGGAGTACAACATCACAGAACTGAGCATGGGCAGAATCATCAAACAAAGTTATAATCTTCTTGAAAAAATGGTCTTTTTTACCGTTGGAGAGGATGAGGTACGAGCGTGGGAAATCAATCGACAGGCGAGTGCCGTTGAGTGTGCAGGGGCAATTCACAGTGACCTCGCCCGCGGTTTTATTCGAGCAGAGGTGGTTTCATACAGTGATTTGATGGAACTTGGCTCTAATGCGGCCGCGAAATCAGCCGGAAAATATCGGCTGGAAGGCAAAGCTTATATCGTACAAGATGGCGATATTTTAATGATTCGATTTAATATTTAAGGGTTTTAGAGCGATGACTAACATAAAAAAACAGGTCGAAACATCACGAATTGATTATCAAGCACCTGCCTTACGGCGGCAGAATCTATTACCAGACCCCATCGAACAGTTTGGGGTTTGGTTTCAGCAGGCTAATGAAGCCAAACTTTCAGTAGAACCCAATGCCACGACTTTGGCAACCTCTACTAAAAACGGCGTTCCTTCAACTAGAACCGTTCTATTAAAGGAGTTTGATGAGCGAGGTTTTGTCTTTTACACCAATTACCATAGCCAAAAAGGCCACGAGTTGGCCGAAAATCCAAACGCATCTCTCCTTTTTTTCTGGGGAGAACTACATAAACAAATTCGTATTGATGGACAAATTTCTACGGTTTCACGAACAGAATCGGAACAATATTTTTACAGTAGACCTTTTCGAAGTAAGTTAGGAGCCGTTATTTCTCAGCAAAGTTCAGTTATTCCTAACCGAGCCACCTTAGAATCGGAAATGGTTAGGTTGGAGGCTCGTTATAGTGACAACGAGCATGAAATTCCACTGCCTGAACATTGGGGAGGGTATCGGCTATTGCCCCAAACAATTGAGTTTTGGCAGGGGCAACCTGACCGCCTGCATGATCGGTTTCGATACACCCGACAGTCTGATACTGGTTGGCAGATTGAGCGATTGGCACCATAAAACATCTCAGATGTTTATCATTTCAACATGATTAAAACAGTATCTGACAGGATTAACAAGATCAACAGGATTACAAGTGAAAAAATCCCCCAAACAATCCACTGATTGAAATCAGCGTCTTAAACAAAAAACCTGCTTAAGCAGGTTTCCCGTATTAGCCTGTGAATAAATTCACAGGCTAAGGCCGATTTAAAAGTTGGGCATTGATCTTCGTTTGGGCCATGTCAGACCTTCAAGGAGAAAAACACACCTTAAAGGTCACTACTCGATCTCTCCTGCGAGGTATGCAGTTTTCCTCGTAGGTGTTGTTTGGCCGAAACGAAGACCATAGCCTTACTGATCAACCAGATTCAAACGGAAGCCATGCCCGCGTACAGTCTCTAAATATTTATTTTCGTCATCAATCTCGGCGATACGTTCCCGTAATCGGCGGGCGAGTGCGTCAATAGCCTGTTCTGAAACCCCTTCCGACTCCTCATCTGACCAAACGGCTGATACCACATGTTCTCGCGAAACAACATTTCCGGCATTATTATAGAGTAGCTCTAATAATTTATATTGTGCCAGCGATAACGGTGGGCTAATCTCTTTGCCGGTGACCCAAATTCGTTTGGCTGGTATATCCATACGAATCGAAGGTTGAACATGTTTGCTTAGTATCGGTGCCGTAGCATTATCCTCAACAAAGGTTAACTTAGCCGATAGGGCTACGCCAACCTCGTCTCCGTTTCGTAATAACATGGGATCACCCGAAACAGATTCTCCATTCAAAAAAGTGCCATTTTTACTACCTAAATCTCTAATCGTGTACCCTTCCATCGTAAGAGCGATTTCGGCATGTTGCCTTGAGATTTGTCGCTCTATAATTGGCACATCACATTCCGGCTCACGTCCAATAATGGTTGATTTTTTGTGCAAGGGCCATTGCGTTTTAGGGCTTTGGCCTTCTTGAATAATTAACATTGCGACTTCGTAACTCATATAAAACTCCTTGCTTAGTACTACAACGAGACTTTGCTCCCATGTCATTTTGAATGTAGCGTAGTGGAATGAAGAACCCCCTCGTTACTAGTTTTGGGAGACTCTTCACTCTCGTAGGTCGTTCAGAGTGACATGATTCTTGGAACTCTCGTTGTACTGTTAGCATTACCCTTGCGCGTAAGATTAAAAACTGAATAATTGAATGGAATCGACCTCTTTTAAGATTTTTTATCCCATATATGGCATGCCATTAAAAAATACATCGCCATATATGGGGTATTTTGGTTTGAAATTTTCAATCATCCTGTTTAAACTGTTACTGTGAAAAGGTAATGTTAGTGTTTTCTATTTTTTAGATACAGGTTGTCCAGATAAAACGTGCCGGGACTTTAGGCAGTTTCTAAATCTCCCACACGTTAACCGAAGTAAACGATTGGATGATTTGGATACTGACAATGAACTCAGTCCTTATACCCCGCAACTCTCCTTTTGAAAGGATTTATACTCAAATTAGTTTGAAACCGACACTTCCGTATGTCATGCCCGAATGTCATGCCCGAATGTAGTTATCGGGCAGACACCTTGCCTGTAGAAAATGGATTCCCGCTAAAAACGTGCGGGAATGGCATGTTAAAAAGTTCTGTTCTCTTTCTAATCGCAGTATAGATGCTGGAACGAGGAACTACTTTAAAGCAGGTAAACGACCAAACTCCATTTTTGACATTACAGGTTTACTGAACTACTATCACGTTATATTATCTCTATCGCCCAAAATAGGGATATAAACTAATAGACATCAAACATAATTGATGGTTAGGTCATCATCATGCGTACCTATTATTGAACAGTACGCACAGTACTAATTTCTGGAGAAGAGACGATAACTTTGCCATGTCTGAAATTTTAACGCCCGGTACCATTTTGCGTGAGCGGTATCAAATCATTGATTTGGTCGGTCAAGGTGGCATGGGGGCGATTTATAAGGCCGAGGATGATCGGTTGGTGGGTCGACTTTGTGCCATCAAAGAGGTAATTCCCAACCCTAGTGCAACCAAAGCCTATCAAGAACAGTCTCAGGTGGCGTTCCAGCGCGAAGCAAGTGTGCTGGCTCGGCTAGACCATATCAACCTGCCAAAGGTGTCAGATTTTTTTTCGGTTAATGAACGTGATTATCTCGTCATGGATTTTGTACCGGGTCAGGATTTGCGAGAAATCATTGAAAATACCCGCTACAAAAACAGTTTTATCCTCGAAGAAGATGTCCTCACATGGGCTGAACAACTGCTTGATGCGTTGGCCTATTTACATCAGCAAGACCCACCTGTGCTTCACCGCGATATAAAACCTTCTAATATCAAACTAACCCCCAACGGTATTATTAAACTGGTTGATTTTGGTTTGGTCAAACTGTTAGCGACTGACGATGATAAGACCGTCACCATATTGCAAGGTCGAGCCACTGTTCAATATGCCCCCTTAGAGCAGATTGGTGGCGATTCTGGTCATGCTGATGGTCGGGCAGATGTCTACTCTTTAGCGGCGACCTTGTATCATCTTTTGACTAATGATCCTCCACCGGATGCAAAAACCCGTTACATAAAAGACAAAAAACAAGCTCCCTTGACTATTCAATCGATTAATTCAAGTGTGTCAACGAATACCGAGAAAGCTATTATCCATGCTCTTGGGTTACACCCAGAAGAGCGTCCCGATGATGTTGTGGTCTTTAAGCAAGAGCTATTTAATGAACCACTCCTGCCGTTTAATAACGGTCAAGCCGATACAAATAGTTGGCGAGGTGTGTTTTGGCGAAACAGAATATTATTAATCTCAGTTGTACTGTTATTCGTTTTCTCCGTCGGTCTTACTTTGGCGTATTGATTGAAGTAATTTGGTAAATCCCCCCGTTTGTGATAAAGCTGTATCGTTCATTCGCCCCGGTTTAGAAAACCATATTATCATGCAAATAATTGCCGTCAAAATGCTAATGAGTGGTGCAAACAGCGGATATTGCCGCCCTAAAGTTACTAGGGCTAGGTCGTACCCTGTTAACCCTATTAAGGCATAAAAGCAGTAAGTGCTTAAGCCAAAGGCAATTGCAACCAAGGCCGGGCGCACCCGTTCGTCCAGCGAAAATCGATCCCCCCCCATCAAAAAACCAACAACCCCAATTAATACAACTCCAATTATCGTATAAATTAACCCTGCCCTACTAACGGGTGGTGGAAGTGTCGAAATCGGAACGAAAATCGTTGGGGTAATGGTTGGCGTTTTGGTTGGAGACGGAGTTTCTGTTGGGGATGGGGATGGAGTTTCAGTTGGGGTGGAGGTCGCGGTCTCGGTTGGAGTTGCAGTCGGTGGAACAACTGTATCGGTTGGGGTGGGACTATTGGTAGCTGTTGGGGTGGGAGTGGGAGTGGGCATGGGTGTGGGTGTGTCTAATAAACCCGGTCCAATATCAAAAAGGCGAGATTGAACGGCTAGGTGGCTCGAAGCCGTCACTCGTAACGGTGAGTCAATCTCTTTTTGGATAATTGTTTCTGCAATACCATTTTCTGTAGTGGCGGTTCTTGCCCCTAACGACAAACCTTCTAGAGGATAATCCCTATAAAACTCTACAATTGTGCCGTCGGGTACGGGGTTTCCGTTACGGTCAACAATAACACTTGTTTGGAAAAGAATCGATTGCCCTAACTCCAGGTCTAAAGTGGTAAGGTTATTAGATGCCCCGTCTATTGGGGTAATGGTATTATCTTGTTCGATGATGTGAATTGGTTCCAGTAGAATCGCTTGCTCAGGATTAGGGCTAAGGTCAAGTGGCCCGATAGCGGATATCGCAACAGGCGAAGCACCGATTGGCTCGAATTGCTGAAACAGGACACGAGCCGCGGCATGGAGATAACTGCTCCCTTTACTATATAAACCATAGTAGGCGGTTAGTTGACTAATTTCAGTTTCGTCAAGAAAATAAGGTGCGTTAAAGGCGAACATAACCAGCTTTTTATTCCGAATCGCATCGTAGCGAGTTCGCAATAGTAGTCGAACTGCATCTGATTCTGGGTAATTTACGGGATCAATATCTAGCATGGCAAAAATAATCCAGTCTGCTTCGGTAAGCAATGTCTCAAACTGTTCGTTTGGGGTTTCGACAGTAAGCACATTTTTTAGATCGGCAAAACTAAAACTGGTGATTTGTTCGGGGGTTATTTGGCCTGTTGTATTTGGCCCAAATAGGTCTAACATTGTCTCTTGAAGAGCTGTTCGGCTGATTAAAGAAAATTCAGGGCAGGTCTCACAATCTTGTGTCGTTCGACTATCTGTCACAATGACGATTTTTTCGTTGGCTTGGGGCGGTGTTGACAAGGGGTTATTACCCATTTGTGAACGAGGTGTGATGATCGTAACGCCTGCCTGAGCAATGGCGTTTAAGTCGATACTGTTGCTTTGTAATTCGTCGAGGTTAGCTTCTGACTCTTTAGAGATATTGAGTAGATTAGGCCCATATATCTTTATTTTGGCTCGGATAACCCGTTTTACGGCCTCGTCGATGGCATTTGCAAAGCTACTATCTTGGTTATATCGATCTTGTAGAAAAGTGATAGCGTCTTTGATATTCTCAAACCCATTTTCGGGTGTCTCTTGAAAAGAGAATTTTCCTAAAAAGAGGGTATTGTTCCTTGCAAGTAAAGCATCCTGAACCAAGCGGCGGGCTGGAAATTTTTCACGGTCGCTAGTTGTGCCTTCAAGCGCGGCGGGGCTGTCTAAAGGAGCGCTTACAATCAAACCACCGGCATCGTTCCAAGGAGCTATCTCTTCGGAGGCTAGTAATGTCGGGAGGTTACGGGCATCAAGGCTAATGGGGACATTACCCAGTAAACCTCGATAACGAATGTGGGCAGTCATCAGACCATCAGCCAAAGCATGAAATTTATCGTTTTGGAGAAGACCAAGGTTCGTTACTGCAAAAAACGGGTATAATTCAGTTTGCCGTAAATTGTCTAATGATTTTAAAATAGTCGGCAACCCTTTGTTTAATTCTCGGTCGCTACTACCAAAGCCGGGAAAATGTTTAGCAATAGCTAATACTCGATTATTACTGCCCTCATGCACTCCTTTGATGTAAGCCTCACCGAGGCGAGCAACCCAATAGGGATGACTGCCAAATGTCCGACTGCCTAATGAACTGCTTAGTTCGGGGCGAGGATTATCCAACACATCAAGTGATGGGCCTAACAACATGTTTACGCCGAGTAGTGATAACTCCTGTCCAACAACTGTACCTACGTCATGGGCGATGTCGGTTCGCCATGTTGCCCCAATTGCCATTTGATTGGGAAGCGCGGTCACACCGTCCCGAAGCTGAGTGAAGGGGTAGCTATCTCCTTCATGGTCAAGAGCAACGAATAACGGAATTCGACTATAATCGGCTGTGGGTAAATTTATGGTTTCGGTCAAAGCCGAGGCTGTCGTCGAGGTTATCAAACTTTTGGTTGTGACAGAGATGGATATGCTAGTTTGAGTTAATGCTTGTAAGCCATTGGTCAGATTTAAAACCTGATTCGGTGTGGTATGATTATTGGCAAAATTTTCGTTACGCGCCGAAATATAAACACCACCGATTCGATATTCCTGAATCAGTTGGGCTATCTCACTGTCAGTTGTAATATCGTTACCCCGAAAAGAAACCATAAACAACTGCCCAACCCGTTCGTTAGGTGTTAGTTGATTAAATATCTGAATAACCGCCGAATCTGTGTCGAACTCTGGTTCTTGGGCGACAACAACCGATTGTGAGTGACTAGAGGTGATTAAAATGGTAAAGATTAAGGTCAGACTAATAAAAATAAATCTCACATTAAATATCCTAATGGATGAAAAATAGTTTGTAAGCAAAAAAGTAGTATAACATGGCTGTGCTATAAGCAAAATGGGGTGCAGATATAAGTTAATTATATAATTGAGTAAAACCAGTAATATAGGTATTCAATAGTCAACCAAATACTGTTACTTGGGGCAGGTGTTTGTTCTAACTCTTCGATGACATTTGAAAACACGTTGCCTATAGTTGGCCCCATCAGTAACAAAATGGCAATTGCACAGATAGGAACGGTTATGAGCAGTATAAATAATACGACCAATCCTGCTCCGGCAAGACCTAAGCCTGTTAATAACGTTGTACTTGAATTTGAGTCTGATTTCGAGTCATCAGGCATGTTATCTTGAGACGGTGTGTCGTTCATAAAAAATCTCCTTTGTATAAAAATAAGAAATAATTGGCGTTGGTCTTCATTTGGGCCATAAGAACAGGATGTGCGGCCCGAAGGGACACTGATTAAATCATGCCAAAATCAGTGTCATTTCACGCATCCTGTTCTAAGATTGGCCGAAACAAAGACTATAGCCGACTTGTTCGGTAACAACTTATCATCGCATAAAAACTCAAATTCTAGGTCTGCGGAGTGCAAAAGCAAGAAGCTTTTGTCGGAGACAAACATGCAAAAGCAAGAAGCTTTTGCACTCCTTTATTCCCGAACAACTCTAGTAACGAATTTGTGGTGCGTCGGCTAGGAAGCTGACGCACCATTTTCAACTATAACATGCGCTGGATTTGAGCCACAATCATCTGAATGGCGGTTAGGTTACGGCCACCGCGTGGAATGATGACATCAGCATACCGTTTACTCGGCTCAACAAACTCTAAATGCATAGGTCTGACCGTGGCTAAATATTGGTCAATTATTTGATCTGCGGCGCGGCCTCGCTCGATAATATCTCGTCTTAAACGCCGAATAAATCGTAAATCAGCCGGAGCATCCACATAAATTTTAATGTCCATCATTTCACGCAACGGTTTATCTACAAAAATCAAAATTCCTTCAACCAGAATCACATTTTTGGCTTCAACCTGTTGAAGGTTACTAATACGGGTGTAGTTGGCAAAATCATAAATAGGAATTTCCACCGACCGAAAATCCAAGAGGGCTTGCAGGTGAGTCACGAGTAATTCATTTTCTAACGCGTCGGGATGATCGAAGTTGAAAGTTTGTCGTTGGCTCATCGGTTGGTGACTGAGATCACGATAGTAAGCATCATGCTCAATGTAAGCCAAATGTTCCGGGCCGATATGCTCGAGTATTCTTTTTGAGACAGTGGTTTTTCCTGATGCGGTACCACCCGCTACACCTATTATTATTGGTTTTTTCATGCCATTTTCTCCATTAGACCTGTTCGGGAATAAGGGTTTGCGTGAAAGGAAGAGCCAAAATTATTTTTGATAGCAAGAATAAAATTCTTGCACTCCAACGAGCCACATAAATACCCATTTTATTTATTGCCGAACAACTCTATTATACCATAGCTGACTTATTCACATGGAAACGAGGTGCAAACAAGATACGTTATCTATGGCAGATGGAAAGTAAATATTCAGTAAACTCGCTAAAAAGAGCGTCAGAAACCCGATTTCTTTGAGAAATCGGGTTTCTAGGGCGGTTTTACTGAATTTTTACGATGGAAATAATAAAACGTCCCAATTGAGGAGTCCGTACATGTGGAGCGACACGACGCATGCAAACTCTGTTGGACAGTTATTTTTTCCCAAGTGTCTATAACTCGTGTTTGGAACTAACAAGTATTCCGAAAACGAGTTGGATGAGAAAAAAGAGTTGATTGAAATAGGATTTATATTAGACGCAGATATTGATGAAAGTGTGGGGGAAACAGCTAGGAATGAGATTTTTTTAACTTGTGCATTTGACCGCTGATTGAAATCAGCGTCTTAAACGGAAAACCTGCTTAAACAGGTTTCTCGTGTCAGCATAAGAATTCATTCTTAGGCAGACGGAAGAAATAAAACATCCCAATTGAGGAGTCAGCACCCGCGGTGCGGCACGACGCGTGCCTACTCCACGGGACAATTATTTTTTTTCACGTGCCTTATGTGAAAACGCGCAACTTATTTAATCCCCATTCCTAACAGATGTAGCGTTTGAGACGAGGAAACACCATGCCTTTTGGGTGACAGTTTGGCAGTCTTTCAGATAATGGTTTTCAATTCAAGGCCAACCTTCCCGCAAGTTTAGAACTTGCGGGAAGGTGATGGCTGAAAATATTTATCTGAACATCTATAAAAAGCTAAAAAACGTCCGCGCTACGTGCGGTGCAGACAAGGATGTCTGCACTCCAGCTACTGAAGGATTTACGCCGCCTTGTACTAGCCTTGTACTGTAAAAGTTCAGTAAAGTAGCCCTAGAAACCCGATTTCTTAAAGAAATCGGGTTTCTGACACTCTTTCTGGCGAGTTCACTGAATATTTACCATCATCAGTAATATTACTCCGGCGGAAACATCGGTTTTGGATGTTCGCCGCCGGCCTGAGCTTGTGCCGCGGCAGGGGTGGAAGCATGTCCAGTTTCAGCCGCAGTTTCATTATTACGTCGCCGAGGCAAGGTAATAATCTTCATGCCTCCGCCGCCAAAGAGGGAACCGAGACAGCCCCCTCGTTCTGTGCTGACCGCTTTAATGTCGGGTGCTTCAGTTGTTTTGGCCGTAACCATCGCATCGGTTGCCATCTGATGAATCGCCGTAATTTTAGACTCAAACTCTTGCCGCATGGCCTCTCGTTGATGTTGTTCCTCACGACCAATCTGTGCTACTCGTTTCTCCAGTTCTAGCACTCGCTCGCGCAGACGGGTATTCTCATCTTTCAGATTAAAGTTATCCTGAATCACCACCCCCATCAACTCCCGATTAGCCGCCTGACTGTTCAACAGACTTTTTTGATTGTCTGAGATGTTCGACAAGGTGTTGTCTAAAAATCCTAAGGCCTCGTTGCCATTGGCATGCACTAACGCGGTCTGCTGACTGTCTTCTTCAAACTCTACATATTGCTGTTTATCGTCCATAAATCTATGTAATCTTTGGTATGATGTCTAGCCTCTTAAGTAGGTGAGCATAAATTTTGCGGAACACCTCATATCTTGGAGGAGATAAGTCCGCAAAACTTTTGAACAGTTACTTAGTACAGCGTTAAATAAGTAATGCGAGGTTTTAAGATAAGACCTCCAAGGAGAAAAGCACACCTTGGAGGACGTGGAGTCGTTCTCCTCCGAGGTATAGAATGAGATTTTTTTAACTTGTGCATTTGACAGCTGATTGAAATCAGCGTCTTAAACGGAAAACCTGCTTAAGCAGGTTTCTCGTATCAGCATAAGAATTCATTCTTATGTGAAAACACGCAACTTATTTAATCCCCATTCCTATGTAGTTTTCCTCGGAGGTGTTTGTGACGAAACCTCACAAAACTTAATTCACAGAGTACTTAGCGTAATCCCACAATATCTGCAAAATTTGAAGTGGTCAGCTTGATGTAGAAAAAGGAGTGCAATAGCTTTTCAGCTGTTGCCAGCAAAAGCAAGATGCTTTTGCACTCCGACATCATCTTGATCACTACATCTTTTTTCACAACCTTGCAGACAGGCTCTCGCAGGTCAGAAACCGACCAAAAATCGTCTCCTTATTCTTGTTACCCGACATGGTTTTTTAGTCTGAACTAAGAATAAAAAATATCTGACAAAATCAACAAAATTAAAGGCAAAAAATTCTGTCAATCCTGTTAATCCTGTCGAAAAAATTTTATTTGATCATCATGTCGAGTACTAAGTCCTTATTTAATCCTGATCCTTTAATACCTTATAGGTGCTGTCGATAATATCATCATCAGCACCATCACCATACTCAAGCTCATCCATATAGTCTTGCACAATATCTTGGGGACAAACTTTAACAAAAAGAGCCATTGCTAATAGTAATACCCCTAAATCATCCATCTGCCCCACTCCCAACATCATATCAGGAATAAGATCAATCGGAGAAATTAAATACACCCACGACATGGGCAGAATAGATTTGGTCCATATCGGAACCCGAGAGTCCATAAATAATGCCCACACAAGTCGAAGTCGTTTAATAATTTCGACCATAATTCCTAACCCACCATTAGGGTCTGAGTCTTGCGCCGTCATAATCTGCTCCTATGCAGTTAAAACGTTAGCCAATAGATAACCCATCCGCCATTTGGCGGATAAGATCAAGCCAAGTTGCCTATTAGCAAACATCTGTAACAAGCTAAAACACGTAATTATCTTGAAGGCATTATAGATGCTAACAACTATTCAGGCAACTCATTTTAAGTCTTTTAACAAGCATGCCTCTACTCGTTGTCAAGAGCGTTATTAATGGTTATAATCATAGCCAATGAAAACCTTGTATCAATCCCTGCTTGATTATGAAATGGCTCTATTACGTGTTATTGCCGATTGTCGGCATGTGGCCTTGAATACGCCCAACCATGCCAAGGCTGTGCGACAGTTGGCTGAGGCACTGGTGTCGCCTGCCACCACAGCCATCACCCTGTCGGCCTTGCCTGATGAGGAGTTGACCGCCTTACAGTTTCTGGTTAACCATCAAGGCCAGGCCGAATTTGGGCATTTTACCCGTCGTTACGGCTCGGTACGTTCAATGGGCATGGCTCGCCTGAATCGAAAAAAACCGTGGCTAAACCCTATTAGCGCGGTCGAGGGATTATGGTATAAAGGATTTATTTACCGTTCATTTCAAGTGACCGAGCAAGGTGGGGCAGAATTTATCTATATTCCCCGTGATTTATTACCGTTGGTGCAACTTCATGTTGATGAATTGGCCGCCTCACTCCTCGATTCGGGCCAACCAAATCGGCTAACCCTAGAGCCGACTACCGAACCTGCTCACCATATCGACACAACTGGTCGTTTGCAAGAAAATATATTCAACCTGCTCGTTTTTTTACAGACCCGTAACCCAAAATGGCTAAGTAATGAGCAATTAATTCCCGACGATGAAGCCCGCCTCGAACAACGTTTGCTCCCCGCTTTGCCCTTTGCTTCGTTGAGCCAAGAAACCGCCTTTTTGGTCACAATGATGCAAGAGACCCGCTTACTCAACAAAGTATCCAACCACGTTAAACCGAATCGACAACCGGCGCGCGATTGGCTAACCGCACCAAGCCACACTCAGCGACAAATGATTCAACGGGCATGGCAAG
Source organism: Anaerolineales bacterium HSG25 (assembly GCA_030377865.1). Lineage (GTDB taxonomy): Bacteria > Chloroflexota > Anaerolineae > 4572-78 > J111 > JAUCGB01. Next base: position 27,127 of record JAUCGA010000022.1, read on the forward strand.
ACAGCCTTACATGGAACGATTTGTGGCGAGTGCCGAGCCTCAAACCCCAACCCACCGGCTGGGAAAATGATTCTCGCTCCACCCGCCGAGCGGTGCTAGAGTATCTGAATCACCTGTCCGATGACTGGTTCAGTATCGATGAGTTTATCATCGCCTTAAAACAGGTCTCTCCCGATTTCCAACGTCCCGATGGGGATTATGATAAATGGTATATTCAGGATGAGTATGGTAATTTTCTTATGGGATTTGTTAACTGGGAACTGGTTGAGGGTGCTTTATTACGCTATCTGCTGACCCAGATACTGCCTTGGTTAGGGGTGCTTGATGTGGGGCTGGATAAAAGTCGCACCGAGCCTGTTGCCTTCCGAATTACACCCACAGGACGTGAGTTTTTGGCTCAGGCGATGAAGGATGACGAAGATGAAGATGGAGATCAAACCGTTGATGCCGAATCCACGGTCGAAACAACAACTGCTACCGCGACCGAAAAAATAGATGAAACGACGGATTTGTTGCCGATTCAAATCGGGGAGGATTTTCGGATTCAAGTGCCTCGGTCAGCCAGTTTGTTTGACCGATTTCAATTAGCTCGGTTTGCGGCCTTATACGATCGTAAACCAGAGCAGGTCAGCTACTACTTAACCCCGCGCAGTATCGCCAAAGCGTTGCGAAACCGGATCACCATAGAGCAAATTTTGGCATTTTTAAGACGAGCCAGTCATAACCATCTGCCTGATACAGTTGTTAACGGATTACAAAATTGGGCCAAGCGATGGCAGAGTGTACGTCTCCAGCCTGTTGTTCTACTCCATTTGCGTGAGCCACACCTAATCCATGAACTGCGGCAGTACCCTGATTTAGAGCCATATTTAACTGAGAATCTTTCGGATCAAACGATTGCTGTGCCGGTAGAACAAGCAAAAACCGTCGAGCGTCTACTGGTTGAGTTAGGTTATTTGGCCTGAGGTGGTTCCAATTATTTAGTAAAACAGTCTGCTAGTCTTAGAGTTGTTGCGAAATAAATTTAGGCTATGGTCTTCGTTTCGGCTAAGGTAACTCCAAGAAAATAAACCTCCCAAATGTCATGCCCGAATGTTGTTATCGGGCATCCATTTTGTATGCAGAATGTGGATTCCCGCTAAAAGCATGCGGGAATGACATAGAGAATTTAATCAGTTTGGGAGATTTTAAAAGTTGGAACTGCCTAACACAACAACGAATTTAGAATACAACGAATATTGTTTGCTCGTATGTTCCTTAATGCGGGAAGTTTTATTCGTTTTTTTCATCATTCGCTGTGGTGTTCTTGGCCCAAACGAAGATCAAGGCCAAAAGCAGAACAGGGTCGGAGTGCAAAAGCATCTTGCTTTTGCATGCTTGTTTCTGGCAAAAGCAAGATGCTTTTGCACTCCGTTATTGCCGATTCTCCCTATTCTTATTTCGCAACATGACTCTTGTTCTAACCCAAGGATAAGGAAGTTAGCATGTTTGAAACACTAGCTTGGTTGCCTCGTATTTTAGGAACATTGGTACTTGTTGGCATTGCTATGGGGTTATCTCGTTGGCAACAAGTCGACCTAGAAAAAGACATGTTAGTCGCGGTTGCAAGATCGTTTATCCAACTGATTGCCATCGGTTATGCCCTTGACTTGATTTTTAGTAGCACCCATCCGTTATGGATTGGATTAGTAGTGGCGATTATGGTCACCATTGCCGGACATACCGCCGGACAACGGGGACGACATATCCTCCACAGTCAACTGATTGCTACCAGTGCTGTAGCCGTGAGCGCGGTGGTTGTACTCGCCACGCTCATTTTGTTGCAGGTATTCCCCTTTGAACCCCGTTACATCATCCCCATTGCAGGCATGGTGGTCGGCAACTCTATGACCGCCGCAGGTTTGACCATGAGCCGCTTACGAGATGACATCCGAAGTCAGCATGATAAGATTGAAGCGGCTCTAGCTTTGGGAGCAACTCAGCGTCAGGCCGTGCAGATACAACTTCGCCGCGCCCTTCGCACCGGCATGACCCCCATCGTCGATAACACCAAAACCGTAGGGCTGATTTCGCTACCGGGAGCCATGACCGGCATGATTCTAGCTGGAGCCTCGCCCCTAGAAGCCGTGCAACTTCAGATTATTGTCATGTACATGCTGATTGGGGCGGCCGCGTTTAGTAGTCTAACCGCTACTTTTTTGACCTATCGCCAGTTTTTTAGCCGAGCGCATCAACTGTTATTGCCAGATGACAATACAACTTAACCTTCGATATGAGGAATGAGCATTAATTAAGGCAGACGGAAGAAATAAAACATCCCAATTGAGGAGTTAGCACCCGCGGTGCGGCACGTGCCTACTCCGCGGGTCAATTATTTTTTCCACGTGCCTAACATGTGTATGTTCTTGAGGTTGGCATGCTGGCTCCCCGCCAGCATGCTGACTGCAACAGTTTTTGTTAGAGCTAGGCAAGGGGTTTACTTTTGTGGGGCGGCAATATCGAATTACCCTCAACAACACCCACTACTATGTCGATATGGTCTTTTATCACCAAATTTTACACTGTTTTGTGCTGATATATCTGAAAACAGCTTAGGAATGGGGATTAAATAAGTTGCGCGTTTTCACATAAGAATGAATTCTTATGCTGACACGAGAAACCTGCTTAAGCAGGTTTTCCGTTTAAGACGCTGATTTCAATCAGCGGTCATCAGCGGTCAAATGCACAAGTTAAAAAAATCTCATTCCTTAACTGCAACATTACGACATCAGCCAGATGAACATGTATTTGGGGTACTTTGCTAACGAAGAGAATATCGAGGGGGATAATCCGCCGATTGGGATTATCTTAACCAGAGACAAAGATGAACTACTGGTCGAGTATGCCACCTACTAAATGAACAGCCAGCTTTTTGTGCAAAAATATCAGCTTTACCTGCCTAACCGCGAAGAGTTACAACAAGCCTTAGAGACAACTCTGCATGAGGCGAGCGAGGAATGATTGATGGATAGCAGATAGTTCGCAGGCAACGAGCAACATGGTATCATCTAATCTATGGACAGTCCACAGTCAACAAACGTTAGACGACATGAGGTAGTTCCAGAATTTAAAATCTCCCAAATTGAGCAGAGTCTCTACCCCCTCCCAGCCTCCCCCTGCTAGGGGAGGAGCCGCTTCCCCCCTTGCAGGGGGGACTGAGGGGGGTAGAGACTCTGCTCAATTTGGGAGATTTATTTTCTTGGAATTGCCTGAGACGCTAAAACCAATCAACTACAAACTAAAATGAACTTTACCGTAAAATCATGTTGGTGGCTCTGACTGATTCGGAGTTGGTGGGCCATCTTTGGTAATAGGAAACGGTTTTAAGTCGAACATTTTACGCCAGATGTATGTACCGAGCAGTTTGCCCGTTGCCATAACTGGCGCGGCGAGGATGACTCCCAAGATACCGGCCACGGTACTACCCATAATCGCACCGACCATAATCAGCAACGGATGCAGTCCCAAAGCACTGCCCATAATACGAGGATTGAGCCAGTTCCCCTCAATCTGTTGCACAATCAGTCCAAACACAAACACAACCAAAGCAAACCACATGGAGCTAAGTCCCATCCAGTTGCCATCCTGAAACAGCGCCACCAGTGTCGAGAGGCCAATGATGATGGCTGGGCCAAGAAAAGGGATAAAGTCCAAAATACCGGCCAATAGCCCCAAGGCGAGCGAGTTGTTCACCCCTAAAACCGTCAGGCCGATGGCTACGATACTGCCAGTGATAATCGCCAAGGTGGTTTGCCCTCGTAGATAAGCGTTCCAAATATGCCCCGACTCGGCTAACAAACGCTCTACATCATGCCGATAGCCCGGCTCATGGATTGAATTTGCTAGGATATTGCCAAAACGAGGCAGATCCATAGCAAAATAGATTGACAGGACAAGAATGATGAGGGTTGAGCCTAACCATCCAAGGGCGTTGATGGCCGCAACGCCAACAAACTGCGCTCCCTGCCCGACCACCACTCGCACCACGGTAATGATCTGCTCGGCAACCTGTTCAAGGTCGATATTAAAATCCGCGGGCCGAAACTGCCATACACCAAAATGAATCGGCTGGCTCATAAACTGCTGAAACCGAGTTGGCCCATCATTTATCATCTCCTGTACAAAGGCAAATAGCCCCTGCCCTTGCTGATAGACTGTCACTCCAGCCACGATCATCAATATCAATGTGACCAAAAAGAATACCAGATAGACCACACCCACCGAACTACTTCGCGTGAGAACGGTGCGTTGTTCGAGTTGAATGATAGGCAGATTCAACAAATAGGCGATCATACCGGCTACGACAAGGGTGTAGATTAAACTCTGGAAAAACCAAACGGCTATCCCAAATAAAACAACCATGAGCGCCGCAACCAATATTTTGGTTGAACGATCCCAATTGGGTGAATCGATGTCAGGGGGCATGGGTTACTCCTTTCTCAAGAACGAGTCCTTGGCAGTTCCAACGTTTAAAACCTCCCAAAAACCGTTGGCTGAGACTTCGGCGTGAGCGCTCAGTCGAAGTAAAAGTTCAGTAAAACCGCCCTAGAAACCCGATTTCTTTGAGAAATCGGGTTTCTAATGCTCTTTCTAGCGAGTTCTGGGAGATTTATCTTTCTGGAACTGCCTAAATAAATAGCGCGCTCAAGAGTGTTCAATCTTAAAGATTGAACACTCTTATGACGAACTGCACAAGTTAATTAAATCCCGATTCCTACAAGCTCTTTGATTGAGACCTTGCAGGTGGTCAGTCGTATATAGAAACTGTTGCGCTTGTTATTTTTCGCTTAAAAAGCCTAATACTTGCTCGGTAATCTCATCCCGCACCCGACGGAACTCGGCGGTGATCTCCTCGTCGGTGCCGGTTGCATCAGCAGGGTCATCAAAACCAATATGTACGACCTCTCCCGATTCGCCCAACCAAACGGGGCAGGTCTCTTTGGCCGAACCACACACGGTGATGGCGTAATCAAAATATTGACCTTTGAATATCTCCAGATTTTGCGATTCGTTCTGGCTAAGATCGATATCGAGTTCGGCCATGACCTGTATCGCTTTGGGGTGGACATAGCCACTCGGTTTGGTTCCGGCAGAGTAGGCTTGATACTGGTTGCCGAGACGGGCGTTAATCAGCCCTTCGGCCATTTGGCTACGGCATGAGTTGCCGGTACATAAAATAAGCACTTGTTTTTTTGACATGATGTCTCCTTAAATGTTAAAAATAATTTGTATTTGGTATTAAATAGGTGAGCATAAACTTTGTGGAACACCTCAACAGGGGGCAAATTGACCCCGGCGCAGGGAACAGTTCGGGGAGATATGACCGCTAATCAAAAAACCCGCTAATTATCACTTGCAGGACAAATTTTGAGCCAAAAGAGGTCTCTTTTCGGAGATGGCTCATTCACATCAACTGGATTAGCGGTCTTATGCCGTACTCCCAACTACGTAAAAGTTCAGTGAAGTAGCCCTAGAAACCCGATTTCTTAAAGAAATCGGGTTTCTGATACTCTTAGGTAAATCCCCTTTTTCGATATACCTGATAAAAATATTGAACTTTTTGCTTTCCAGTCAGTATTAGAGTTCGGCAATAACGGAGTGCAAAAGCTTCTTGCTTTTGCATGTTTGTCTCCGGCAAAAGCAAGAAGCTTTTGCACTCCGTAGACCTCGAATTTGAGTTTTTATGCGATGGTAAGTTATTGCCGAACAGGTCTATTGACTTTATAGTGTCTCCTGTGTTATTTTAACTGGTTGCCGGAGAATGGTTTTTAATTTTTCCGGTTTCACTCGGCGCGGATCACTCAAGTAAATTTCATGATGTTTGCCAGATTCGGCATAATTATTTTCCGGCATAAATTCGTTATGCAGTTTTGCCAGAGTCGGTGCTTCATCATCATACGAGCCAATGTGCATAATCTGTATTGAAAGTCCTTCATGATAACTTTGCAACGTCATCTTCGGTAGGGCAGGAGGATTTTTGGCTTTTTTCACCAACACACTTCCTTCCTCAAACATCTCAGCTGTAATCCATTCAGGTTGCATAATCATCATTGTCCAATCCCAATCGTCTTTTTTGCCTGTGATAAATAAATCCATATCCTGTGCCCACCATAAGCCTTCCAAGGGGGGAACAACATAATCGTTACTCAACTCTTTTTTGCTCATAAACTTGAGTTTGTAGGCTACTGCATACAGTGCTTCTACTGCTTCTTGATATGACTGCGCCGTATTGGGATTGCCATGACCGTCAATCATCAAAAAATTCATTGCTGGTACATCAACTACCTCAAACTGTTTAGCTGAAGGTCGATATAAATGTTTCAGATATTTTTTAAAATCAGTTTTTGACATCCGTTTCCTCCGACTGATAAATAAATTTTTCAATCCATTTTTTTAACTTCAATCATCGTGAGACTATAATCAAATACGGCTTATCCAATTTGTAAAGCTAATTTGGTTCTCTGGTAGATTCCGTGCAACTCAAAACTGCATCCTGAATTAGATACTTTGATGGGGCAATCTTCCCGCAAGTTTTAAACTTGCGGGAAGATGATGACACAATCATGATATTTGCACGGAAAGCCCCAAAGAGCCGCTAATTTCCTTCAGTTTGAACCATGCCGACGTTTTTAGGTAAATATTCAGTGAACTCGCCAGAAATCGGGTTTTTAGGGCGGCATTAGCTCGTGTCGGGGATACATTCGACACGAGCTAAATGACTGTCAAACTTAGCCCATAAAATCAGGGACAGTCAGCGAATATCTATTTTTTTGTCGGTAAATCGGCACGAGACCAAGCAAACATGCCTCCTGACATGTTGGTCACATCGGTAAAACCTGCCTGTATAAGTTGCTTACAAGCCGCATTACTCCGCCATCCAGAGTGACACACACATACAATTGCTCTGTTTTTGGGTAATTTATTGAGAGCATTTGAGAAGTTTGACAAAGGTATAAATTTAGCCTTAGCGATATGCCCCTCCTTAATTTCTCCTTTAGAGCGTACATCAACGACTAGCGGTGGTTTTTTCTCTTGGAGTTGTGCATGTAATGTTACCGGATCTACAGTAGGAACATTGACACCAGAAAACAAGCTTTTTATAGCGTTAAACATAATAATATTTTTGCCTTTTATATTTTTTATTGTCTTACAACAACTTTTGTTCCGACAGTAGCAAAATTATAAAACCATTTTGCGTCAGGAAGAGATAAGTTAACACACCCATGACTCATTGGTGTGCCAAAATTATTATGCCAATATGCACCATGCAACGCGTATCCTTGATAAAAATACATAGTATGTGGCACATTAGCTAAATCATAAGAATCAGCCCCATAACCGCCTTGCATGCGAGTCACCTCATGTTTAACATATACATTAAAATCACCAACTACGGTTGGCGTATGAGGCAACCCTGTTGAAGCCTTGGTGGTATAAATCGGATAACCCCCTTGGTAAGCTGTCACCTGCTGATCTGATAAATCGACATAAATCCACCGTGCTGCGGTCTCTATTGGTGAGGTGGCTGGTTGAGGAATGGCTAATTGCTGAGGTGCAGGTTCGGGTTGAGGTGCTGTATTTGTAGTCGGTGCAGAGCGAGCAGGCAAGGCTCGGCTAGGAATAATCAACTGCTGTCCATTATAGATAAATCCGGCATTAACCAGATTGTTGGCTCGCTGTAATACCTCTATCGAAACATTGTATCGAGCGGCTAGATTGGTTAGGGTATCCCCTGTTTTGACTACATGAATACGTTGCTCGTTGGTAGGCACTGGATTGAGTACTCCCGGTCGGCCTACCGAATTTTGGCGGCTATAATTCGGCGCGGTGGTCACGGATCCAGGAATGACCAATCGTTGCCCAATAAGTAGCCGACTATGCCACTGCAAATGATTATGAGCGGCCAGTTGATTGACATCAACATTATACCGAGTAGCTACCGATATTAAAGTATCTTGTGGCTGAACGGTATAAACCCATCCTCCTTGCTGAGCATAGACGATCGTGCCACTTAAACCCAAAAACATTAAACTAAACAACAAAAAACGGATAACTTTATAACCCATCACTCTCCTCCCACTCATTATGACTTCCCTTTAACAATATAACAATTTACTCCTTTCAGTATACCGAAAAATAGTCTCTTTGACTAGTAGAACCGCGCAAAAAAGGTTAAACGGGTGAATATATTTCTCGCTGAAAAAATTAATGAGCCAGTTTGCCAAACAGATAAAAATCTATATAATCCATCCTTGTCCTTACTGATGCCCCCGTCGTCTAGAGGCCAAGGACACCACCCTTTCAAGGTGGCGACACGGGTTCGAATCCCGTCGGGGGCATCCATTGAAAACCCACCCAATTATTGGGTGGGTTTCTTTGTATATCCACTAATCACTCCTCTAATCAATGTTATGTAAGTAGAACTTCATCGTAAAAGTTCAGTAAAACCACCTAGAAACCCGATTTCTTTAAAAAATCGGGTTTCTGACGCTCCTTCTGGCGAGTTCACTGAATATTTGCACTTCATCTATAATAGATGTTCAGAAAAATTCTGTCCACGTTAAGACCTGATAGGTTTTGAAAACCTGTCGGTCTGAGACAAATAACTACATGGCATCAACTCTCCCATAATTTTCATCTGCAATTTGGTGATCGCACATGAAATACTCCATCAATCTGGACGGTCTCGAGGTTGGACAAACTTACGTTGAACCAGCGGGACTATTTTCTGGCCCCAAACTAATTCAGCATGGTGAATTAGCTCCCAAAGGGGAGAAACGGGGCGAGATGATTCTCTATCGTGCTGACGGGAGTTCGATGGTCGCCAAATTTAAGCACCCTTTTTTAGACCAAATTCCACAATTGACCGGATGATCAAACAATCACTCTCGTCGAACCATTAGCATGGTATCAATGGCTATGGGAATTAACAAGATTATGTGGTGGTCAAGATGATGTTGGAGTGCAATGGGTTCAGCCATTGCTTTTGGCAACGGCTAAACCCGTTGCACTCCATTTTCAACATCAGTCTGACCACTACAAAATTAACAAGATTAAAAGCAAAAAATCTTGTTAATCCTGCCGTAGGTCCTGTCGAAAGAATCCTTTCTGGTTCTCTGGTAGATTCCGTGCAACTCAAAACTACGCCTTAAATTAGATACTTTGATGGGCAATCTTCCCGCAAGTTTAAAACTTGCGGGAAGATGATGACACAATCATGACGTTTGCACGGAAAACCCCAAAGAGCCTCCTTTCTCTAATCAAGATGTCGGCGCTAAGTACAATTATACCTGATGAATTATTAAAACACTTAAACAATGGGAGTAAACATGAATTTTGACACCTACATTGACCGTAATCAATATCCAACAATGAAATGGAGCCGAGAATTTTTGGCTGAACATTTTGGCAATGAAGAAGCAATCCCTATGTCAGTTGCCGATATGGACTTAAAAGCACCTCCAGCTGTAATAGAACAACTGCAAAAGCGGACAGCACATGGGGTTTTTGGCTATGAGTATATACCAGACAGCTATTTTATTGCGCTCGAAAACTGGTATAAAAATAGGCATGGGTGGCATATAAATCGACAACATCTTGAAACATGCCCATCCATCTTGAATGCCATATCAATTCTGATCAATCAACATTCAAATATAAATGACGGTGTTATCCTTCAAACGCCCGTTTTCTTTGAGTTTCGGATGGTGATTAAAAGTAATAACCGAAAAATAGTCAAAAATCCACTTAAACTAGTTGAAGGAAAGTATCATATTGACTTTGACGACCTAGAAGCAAAAGCAGGTGATCCAAATAATAAGATATTGATACTGTGCAATCCGCATAATCCAGTTGGTAGAGTTTGGTCAAAGACAGAATTAGAGCAAATCACGGCAATATGTAAACGTCATAACCTGTTTGTCATTGCAGATGAGATTCATGGTGATTTTGCTTTCCCGCCTCATCAGTATACCCCCTATTTGACCGTTTCCGCAGATACAATGCCGAATGTAGCGACCTGTATTTCACCAGCCAAAACATTCAATATTGCAGGCATGGTTGATGCAATAACGATTATTCCCCACGAAGCGCACCGTCATCAATTTCATGAATTTGCTCATCGTTACCAAATTAACAAGACTAATGTGTTTTCATCAATTGCAATTGAAACCGCCTATAAGCATGGTGCTGATTGGCTCGACTCGTTGCTTGTTTACCTGCAAGGAAACATCAACATGATTCGGGAACATCTACAGAAAAACTCCATCAATGTCTCACTTATTGATCCTGAGGGGACATTTTTAGTCTGGCTAGATTTTAGGAAATTAGGCTTAGAGGCAAAAGAGCTTGAACAATTTCTTGCCCATGATGCTAAAATTGCAGTTAGTCCGGGATACTGGTTTGGGCGAGAAGGGGCAGGGTTTGCCCGGATGACTATTGGCTGTCCACAAAAGACCGTTCAACGTGCGCTCGATAATTTAACAAATGCAGTTAACGATAACCGATAAAAAAGGAGACGATCATGAAAAAGTTACTAACAACTGGTTGCCAGTGGATTTTCGGGTGCGTCGATAGCTGGCTCGGTTAAGGTACGCTCGGTAGACCAGTCTGGCGGGGTGGTTGGTTTTATAGTGGGACGACTAAGCACAACTTCGACATACATAGTTAAATGGTGAATCTAAGTACCGGACAAAAGTTGGTCACACGGGGATGAATCCCCGTGCTACAGAACAGCCCTATGAATAGGGCTTTCTATGCCGGAATAGCCTGATTTATCAGGCGCTGTTTTATAGCCCTGAAATTCATTTCGGGGCGTTTTGGGCCGACAGATTTTTTGTCCTGTACAGAGATGGTGAATGGTAAACGGTGAATGGTAAATTATACTCAGGCAGGTAATTTACCATTCACCATTTATTTACCATCACCCAATTTTCCGCACCGCCTTATCCGCAGACCGTTTTAACTCCTCCATCAACTCTTTGATGATGTTCTGGTCAGCGAAATCTTGCATGTAATGGAGATAGGGGTTCATCACAGAGGCTCGTAGTACCAACATGCCCTCGGTTTTATAGGCTTGATGTACATTTCGACCAAATCCGGCCCGTTCAAAAAATTGACTGAGGGTATTGGTTGAATAAACTGGCTCGCTGAAATGGGTTTTAGAGAGGAAAAATGGCTGGGCATAACTATAAGATTGCTCGCCAAGTTCGGCCTGAATTGCAAAATCGTTATAGACATGCTCCGTCAGCTGATTCATCTCGCTGAGAGAGGAGGATGTTTTTTTCTTGACCACAAAAATAACAATGTTTGTATCGGGTGGAGATGCGGTCATCGGTAGGAAACTGTAATCGGTATCAATATTATTCACTCTCATAATTTTGTCCCAAGTAATCAACCATTGATACAGTTCTCGGGTTGCCAACAAAGAGGCTTTAATCAACTGTCCATGCCCTTTGGTATTTAAGGGGATCATCTGGCTTGATAACCATAACGAAGCCGCGGCCGCGCCCGGTTTTGAACCTTCCAAAATAAACGGAGCAAACGACTCGACCACCACGTTTGAGCCGGTTTCGGTTTGATATTTAGGGGGTAAATGTATCAACGTATTCTTTTTAACCGAGGTGATATATGGGGCAGATTGGGTAATAAATCGCCTGACTCGGTCATTTCTAAAGGCTACCACCCCACATGGATACGGAACATAACCCAATTTATGGGGATCGACGGTAATGGAATCGGCTTTGGCGTAGGCCATAAATGCCTCAATCACCGCTTTATCACCCCATTTTATGGTGACAGTGCGACTATATTGCTTCCAACTCAAATCGGCCTTATTTTGCACAAAATCCTCGGTCATCTGTAACCGATCATGCAGAGTTATCTTAAAATCATCTTTGACGATATCAGGGAATAAACGTACATATTCAGATAAAATATGGAGGTATCGCTCTAAATTATCGTTGCTAAGACACTCGTTTAATTTACGGAGTAACCGTTGCGCCGAGGTTTCGGGGATGGTTTCGGCATGGAGGCGTTGTTGTATCTCTGCCGAGAATATGGTGTGCCATTGTTGAATCGTATCGGTGGGAGTAAAATTTAGTTTTCGGCCAATTTTGGTGAGGATGACCTGTGTCTGGTCGGCGGTATCAAACTGAAACAGACTGCGGATATATCCACCCCAAGCTCCATCAACATGAAGCCACCAGCTTACACCCATTTCGGTTTCCATTTTACGTCGTAAATCCCATATTTTATCAATAGGATCAACCGCGCCTTCCTCGGTGGTCGCGCCGATGGCAACCACGGCCAAGGGTGTTTTTTCCTCGGTTAGACATTGGTTGATTTTGCGCTCCAAATCACGCATATCCATGCGGAACATGGAATCCATCTCTATCAGCACCACATTATCTTGCCCAATACCCAGAATATCAGCCGCTTTTTTGATGCTGTAATGAGCCGCACCCGATACAAAAATAACGGGTTGATACTTAGCAAACAACGCCCCGGTTCCTTTGTGTAAACTGTATTGCGTATCATTTAACAGCGCCCATGCTTTGTCGATAATTTCGTTCATGGCATTGGTTGCAATGTCATAATGTTTACGCACCGCAGTGATATAAACTTCCAGTAGATAAATAGAGGCGGTTGGCTTGAGTAGTAAGACCTCCCGTTCCGATAATTCCCGTAAATCGGTCAAGGTGTCGCCTCGTTTTACAGGAATGGCAATATTCTGCTTCAAGGCCACCTCACGCACCGAAAGCGGAAAATATTTAACGGTGCGGGCAATCCATAACGCCTCAATATTTGCCACCGTACCCCCAGAAGTGATATGCGCCCAGCCGAACTCTCGTTTGGTTTCACGCTGATAATAGTCGGTGACATTGGTTATATTTTGGTCGAGTTCAATGGGGGGTTTAGGAGGCACTTTATAGCCCAACATCCGTAAGGTATCATTAGCGGCTTCCAACTCCCAATCTACGGTAACTGGAGCGGCTTCGGGAGTAACATTATTGGGATTGTACAACATACCGGCCATGTAGCCCAACATCGAAGGAATGGTCACATCAGACAGCATATGTCCCACATAACGAGGGCTATAAAAGGGGAAATTGCGGCGTAGTTGGGCCATCATCTCAAATGTTTTTTGAAACAATGTATCATACGCCTCGTTAAACTCTTTTTGCTTCTTTTTATTAATCAGTACATTATCACTGGGAAAATAGTTACGTCGCCAGTGTATATAATCTCGCAGAACTAGCATCATCAACTCTTCCATCATGTCGCCATGCTCTGCCTTTGGCCCTAAAAACCAAGCCAAATGTTGTCCATCAGTTTTGTCTGTCATTGGTTTATACCTCAATTAATTTGCTTACCGCTTTTTTGGGTTGTCGATATAAGGCAAAAGTTTGTCGATTCATTCATGACCTGACATGCTGACAAAATCAAAAGCATTTTTTGACAAGATTAACAAGATTAACAGGATTTTTTCGCTTGCAATCCTGTCAATCCCGTTAATCCGTCAGATGATGTTTTAATCATGTTGAAACGATAAACTTCTGTAGAGTAAGCGATTTGTCGATATAGGGCAAGAAGCTTGTGCGAAAAACAGTTTTGCTACTCAAGTTCAACTTTTACAGCAATCCTAGTTTCTCTAATTCGGAGTTGCGATGCGACAATTTCATGCAAATCACCAAGAAAAAAATGCGTTCTTCAGAACTGAGGAATGAACACCAATTGACCTATGAATTCATTCATAGGTCAATCCTCCGAAAAATTTAAGGGCTAACTCGTAAGATAGGAGCACGTTACGCTATAACCGTAATACGCTAGGCTACCAACTTAAGGTGCGACAAAACGCATCGGAATAAATCCCGATGCTGATAGCCAAAGCAGGCTAAAGCCAGCTAAATAGGCCGCTTTTAGCGGTCTTTAGCTTTTAGCGTGGGGATTTATTCCCACGTTATCTGTTTCGCCTTATATTTATAGCCATACGCTATATCCTCATAAGGAGTGACAAATAGCCGCTAATTGACAGTAGGCAGGGGGGACGGTTTGTCAGCCCGACCGAAGAACCGCTGATTTGCGGGGTCGGGACGTATACCTTAGAGATTATTGAAGATTTACCCGATGTGGATACAATTATAGTACCTGTTGGCGCGGGGAGCGGCGCGTGTGGGGTGTCGATTGTGGCGAAAACGATCAATCCCAATATTGAGGTGATTGCTGTACAATCAGCCCAAGCCCCGGCCATGCAACGGAGTTGGGCCGCTGGTGAGTTAGTTACCGCCGAGATGAACAGTTTTGCCGAAGGGGTGGCGACACGGGTTCCGTTTGAGAACACTCAACGCATCATGCGCCAATATCTCGATGACTTTCTGTTAGTCGATGATGACGATATTCGGCAGGCGGTATACCTTTTGCTAGAGCATACTCACAATTTGGCTGAGGGGGCTGGTGCGGTCAGTTTAGCCGCCGCGTTGCAGGTTAAACAACGACTACAGGGTAAAAAGGTCGCCATCATTATGAGTGGCGGTAATTTATCATTAGAAAATCTGAAGAAAATTTTGAGTTAGGGGTTACACATGGACTTTGATGTTGTTGAATACTTAAGACAATTACCGCTATTCAAAAAAGCCTCAACCGAGGCATTAAATATATTGGCTGAGAATATCACGCTAAAAACATTGGCCAAAGATGAGGTGTTAATCCGTAAAGGAGACCCAAGCGCCTCTCTATTCATTATCCAAAAAGGATGGGTTAAAATTGTCGCAGAGGGGGCGGGTGGAAAAGAGATTATGCTCAATCAACTTGGCCCCGGCCAAATTATCGGCGAAACTGCTATGTTAGAACGAGAGCGCCGTTCAACCACGGTCATTGCAATTCGACCTGTGCAGGCACTTGAGATTCAGTATGATGACTTTTTAGCCGGTATCAATCAGAACGCTGATTTGGCGATGGGACTGGTCAGTATAGCTTTTGACCGACTCACCTTTGCTAATTTATATATTGAAAAAGCTACCGAATGGAGCCAATATATCGCCGAAGGTAATTATGACGCGGTGCAGAAACAGCTTCAAACGTCTCAAAATACGGTGGTTGACATGAATCAGGCTCGTGAGGTACGAATTGGGGCGTTGTTGTCGGCCTTTTTCAAAATGGTAGACGGGGTCAAAAAACGGGAAGAGAACCTGAAAGAACAGATTGTTAAGTTTAAAATTCAGATCGATGATGGTAAAAAAGATAAAGAGGTCGATAGCTTTATGAAACAGTCGATGTTCTTCCGAGCTAGAGAGGCCGCGGCAGAAGTTCGCCGTAAACGGAAAAAACGTCGGACTGATAGAGAGAATGATGATTCTGAAACAAAAGAGCCTGCCAATGATTGATTTACGAAGTGACACTGTAACCTTACCCTCTCCGGCCATGCGCGAGGCAATGGCAACGGCTAAAGTGGGCGACGATGTATATGGCGAAGACCCGACTATCAACAGGTTAGAGCAGTTAGCCGCAGATAAACTGGGCAAACCAGCGGCCATGTTTGTTCCGTCGGGAACTCAAAGCAACCTGACAGCTCTGTTGACCCATTGTCAACGAGGTGAGGAGTATATTGTTGGACAGATGGCTCATACTTACCGTTACGAAGCGGGTGGGGCGGCGGTGCTAGGTAGTATTCAGCCCCAACCAATTGAGTTTGAGCCGGATGGCACACTCGACCTAAACAAGGTCAAGGCCGTCATCAAGCCGGATGATCCCCATTTTGCGCCAAGCCGATTGCTCTGTTTAGAGAATACAAACAGTGGTAAAGTTTTGCCCATGTCCTACATGGCGCAGGCTCGACAGTTTTGTGATGAGCAGGAGTTAGGGTTACATTTGGATGGGGCACGGCTCTTTAACGCCGCGGTCAAACTTGGCATTGAGGTGCGAGAGATTGCTCAGTATGTGGATAGTGTGTCGGTCTGTTTGTCGAAAGGGTTATCTGCACCTGTTGGCTCGGTGTTGTGCGGCTCAGCCGATTTTATTCAACGAGCGAGACGATGGCGTAAGATGTTGGGTGGAGGCATGCGCCAAGCCGGTGTGCTGGCCGCGGCTGGAATCATTGCCTTAACCGACATGGTCGAACGCTTGGCCGACGATCATGCTACAGCACAACAGTTGGCGCAGGGCTTGGCTCAACTGCCCGGTATTGAGGTTGATTTAGCCAATGTACAAACCAACATGGTGTTTTTCGAGCTGGCTGAATCATACATCGGCAAATTTGCGCCATTTATGAAGACCCACAATATTATCATTGGCGATGGGCCATACCCAGTTCGGGCTGTGACCCATTATGGGATTGATAAGCGACAAATTGAGCATGTTTTAGAGGCCGTGACCGAGTTCGTAAAGGGATGATAAAGCTTGTTAGGGTTGTTCAGTTCTCCATGCTTGTCACGCTACAAGCGTGACCTCCACGGCCTCATGTCTGACAAAATTACTGTAGGTGACGCTTGTAGCGTCACGATTATACCCATATAGCTTAGAACTGAACAGTCCTTTCTCATAGCAAACTGCACATGTTAGGGACGTGGAAAAAAATAATTGTCCCGCGGAGTAGGCACGCGTCGTGCCGCACCACGGGTGCTGACTCCTCAATTGGGATGTTTTATTTCTTCCACCTGCCTTAATTAATCCCGCTTCCTAACGAGGCTTAACCTTGGGCAGAGTAATACCTCGTTGACCTTGATATTTCCCTTTACGGTCGGCATAAGAGACTTGGCAATCCTCGTCTGACAAGAAAAACAGTACCTGTGCGATTCCCTCATTGGCATAGATACGCGCCGGTAGAGGGGTCGTATTTGAAATTTCAATCGTAATATGTCCCTCCCATTCTGGTTCAAGCACCGTCGGCGGAGAAACAATGCCACATCGAGCATAAGTCGATTTGACAGTCATCAGCCCCACGACATTCCGTGGCATCCGCATGTACTCTATCGTACGAGCTAAAACAAACGAATTTGGTGGAGCAACAATATATATACCTTTTTCATCCTCTTGTAACGTCCCCTCAATCAACGAGTTAGGATCAAATGCTTTTGGGTCAATCACAACCGCGTTAACATTTGTAAATATCTGAAACTCATCTGCGGCAGTAACATCATAGCCATAACTAGACATACCGTAAGATACAGCCCCCTTTCTAACCTGTCTTGGTGTAAATGGGTCGATCATGGTATGTTCTAAAGCCATTTTTTCAATCCAACTATCGGGTTTAATACTCATCTAAAAACACTCCAAACTATAAATTTGTTAGACAAAATCAAAAACACCACGAGTAACGCTGAGAATCCTTGCGTCTCGTGGTGTAATCTGCAAAGTAAGATGCTTTGGTTACATGTTATTTCGTAAAAGTTCAGTAAAGTAGCCCTAGAAACCCGATTTCTCAAAGAAATCGGGTTTCTGACACTCTTTCTGGCGAGTTCACTGAATATTTATGTTATTTTCTGGCAAAAGCAAGATGCTTTTGCACTCCAGAGTGGGTCAATCTTAGAGATTGACCCACTCTCATAACGAACTGCACAAGTTAATTAATCCCGATTCCTACGGGAAAAGGCCTCGCTGTTCGACCGCGTCGGCCACACGTGACACGCCTAACATAAACGCGCCCTGTCGTAACGACACCTGACGATGCTCGCTCATTTCGCATACTTGGTTGAAGGCATTGTCCATAAATCGGAACATGTGCTTACGTACCTCTTTCAGATCCCACAAAAAGGCTTGCAGTCCCTGTACCCACTCAAAATAGCTAACTGTTACTCCTCCAGAGTTGGCTAAAATATCTGGTGCAACCATAATACCTCGCTCATGGAGAATCTTGTCGGCAGTAGCGCTGGTCGGCCCATTGGCTCCCTCAACCACATATTTGGCCCGAATCTGATCGGCATTTAAAGCAGTGATTTGATCTTCCAAAGCCGCGGGAATCAATACATCACACTCTAAAAGTAACAGCTCTTCGTTGCTGATTTTCGTCACCCCTTCCATCTCGTATCCCTCCAATGTTCGGGTGGCAGAAGTTTTAGCATAGTCGAGCATGCCCTTAATGTCGAGACCTTTAGGATTATAATATCCCCCCGACACATCGCTGACGGCAATCACTTGACAGCCATCTTGCTCTAAATAATGAGCGCTCCAATAGCCGACTTTACCAAACCCTTGTATAACCACTGTCGCATCTTCGATGGCGGTTCCGTATCGGCGCATGGTGCTTTCGGCGATAATCGCCACGCCTAATCCGGTCGCATCGGCTCGACCAGCGCTTCCTCCTAAACTGAGCGGTTTGCCCGTTACAATCTCTTGCCGAGCCGATCCCATAAAGGTGCTGTAGGTATCGCTCATCCAAGCCATCATGCGTTCGTCGGTGTTCACGTCAGGAGCCGGAATATCTTTGCGTGGCCCGATAATCGGTAAAATTGCATAGGTATAACGACGAGTCAAGCGACGCAGTTCTGATTCAGATAGGTTTTGCGGACTGACACAGATTCCGCCTTTGGCTCCACTATATGGTAAATCAAGTACGGCACATTTCCATGTCATTAACTGTGCTAAGGCCGTTACTTCTTCGATCGTCACGTCGGCATGGTAACGTACACCACCTTTACATGGCCCTCGAACACTGGTATGTTGCACTCGATACCCTGTATAAACCTCAATCGAACCATCATCCATCTCGACGGGGAGCGACACTTTTAGCGAGCGGTCGCAATTGCGTAAAATTCGATGAATGTTAGGGTTAAGCTGTAATAACTCTGCCGCATCATCTAAATGACTTTGTGCAGTCTGTAACATGCGGAGGCCGGGTGTGTCTTGAATTGTGGCTTTATCTGTAGCGGTTGAACTCATGGTATATCTCCTTTTAGGCACGTGGAAAAAAATAATTGTCCCGTGGAGTAGGCACGCGTCGTGCCGCACCACGGGTGCTGACTCCTCAATTGGGATGTTTTATTTCTTCCGTCTGCTTTATAAACACCATTGTTTGGGAGTGACAAACGGATTTAACCTGTCCGTTTTTAGTCACGGTCAGCCATTGACTCAATAACTATAGTTATGGTAAACTTACATTATGTAAACCTGCATCATCATGATGAAGAACTTATTTATTGTAACATGGAAGCAGGCAATACGCTACATTTTTGATGATACTCTTCCAGAAAACGATTCATACTTAAACGTCTACAATATCTGTAGCACCACAAAAACTACGGTTTAGAAACGTTATCGTTTACGATGTCGAGGATTAGCACGACTGGTTAGAATATCAGATAGATGGGGTACAGGAGCAAAAATTATGACTGTAACATTACCATTAGCGATTCGCACTATTCAAGCTAATCGCCGCGAAGAGGGTCGACAACTGTTGAATCTGCTGATTCAACAAAACCCTAATGATGAGGCGGCTTGGTTATGGATGAGTGAAGTGGTGGAAACTGATGAGCACCGAGCTAAATGTTTGTACCATGTGTTAGCTATAAATCCGAACAGTACGGTGGCACGACATGGTTTAAAGCGGCTTGGGGTTCAGGTCTCTGACACGCGCCCTGTAAAGGTGGTTGATATAGATAGTGATGTTGTGCCACCGTCTACAAATGAAAATGGGGCAGAACATGCCCAGCCAACTATTCGATATGAACCAGACACGAATCAGGCTGATACAGAAACACCCCCCGAATCATCCGCTCCGCTCGATAGCAAAGAAATTACCAAAGAGCTACCCTTTACCCCTGTTAGAGAGCCATTCAGCACCTCGGAAACAGATAGTCAGGCTGATGATGATTCGGTTGAGGTGACGATTCCGCAAAATAATCATCGCTTACGCGAACTAACTATGGCGCTATTGGTGGAAGAAGGTGAACTTGACCCCAATGCGCCTCTCACCCTAGATGTACTCCCCCATGCAAATGAACAGCCAACTGACCATGCGGCAACGACCATCGGCATGACTCCCTACATGGCAGGTGATAATCCGACCATGAACGGCAGTTTGGCTTCGGACATGAACGGTGATGTGACGAACGAAGTCGAAATTGCAACGGATAAAATGGATAGTCAGCCGACACCAGTTACCGCATCAAAACCTGTTGGTGGTTTACCCCTGCCTGATTTTGACGCGGCTCTGAGCCAGCTTAACCAAACTCCTATCCCTAACAGCAACAACTTCACCCATCCCTCACAGCCTATACCGGTGGTGCTTTCTCATTCTCATGCCATGAGACCAGTTGTAGGTTCTCCGCTAAATGGCATAAATGATAGTAATGGTCAATCAACACCTATACTGACTATGCCCGGGTATGTTTCCCCTTCGCATCCGACGCGGCCAGTGGCCTTAAATGCACAAAGTTTTAGCAATGGAGCCATGTTTTCACAGGTGCAAACGCCAAACGGGCCAATGATGGTGCAACTCACTCGTCCGTCGATGCCGTATCAGCCTCAGCAACCGACAATGGGCATGCCAATGTCGGCCTATCCATCTCAACCGATTCCGATAGTTCATTCAAACACAACAATGGGCATGCCTTACACCGCCCAAAATCATTACTCGCAACCTGTGCCGGGGTTACATTCAAATGCTACTATGGGCATGCCTCAGCAGGAAGCATCAGGAAACGGTATGAACAGCGGGCTTTCATCTGACCAAGCATTAATTGCGGCTTGGCAAAGCGGAACGCATCAACCACAACCAGCCTCTAATAATCAGGTGGAGGAAGAGTACGCGGAGGAAGAGGAAGAGGTCAACATGTTTATTGTCTCTATCTTTGTGTTTTTGACCTTTACGGGGTTAGGTGGGTTTGGTATTTTAACGATTTTAACGGTAACTATGCAATAATAGATGTTCAGATAAACATTTTCAGTTGTCACCTTCCCGCAAGTTCAAAACTTGCGGGAAGGTTGGTCTCGATTTTAACGGTAACTATGCAGTAAATTGCTCATTCTTAAAACTCTCTACTCGATCCACAATCCATTGCGACATACGCACCAACTTCTCCTGCGAAATGCAAACCAACTCGACTTTTGCCTCGACTAGTAGCGCGTTTTGTCCAGCCCGAAACACTTGCTGATTAAAGACGATTCGATAGTCCCCCTGAATTTCTGGGCGGCTGTGAATCTCTAAGCGGTCGCCTAATACAGCCCCTTTTTTGAACATGATCTCGGCTTTATAAACAGCTACACCGATACCGTCCTCATGTTGCATCCGACGTAACTTCTCCCCGTCGAAAAACTCAGAACGTGCCCGCTCAAAATACTTAAAATAGTTGGGGTGATAAACCAGCCCTGTAATATCGGTATCTTCATAATAAATGGTTACTGGAAAAATATGTGCTTGGGTCATAGATATATTGTTGCTCCCTAAAAAAATAACCTCTACAGTATACCTGTAGAGGCTTTTTTATAAAAAATAAACTATTAGCCCACGGAGGAGCGATTTATACATCTAGCCCAGATAGTGGGAATAACGGAGTGCAAAAGCTTCTTGCTTTTGCCAAGAAGCTTTTGCACTCCGTGTATTTTGAGTTTTTATGGGATGGTTAGTTATTCCCGAACAGGTGTAGTTATGGTTAAGAAATTCGTCCCAGCATATTAACCATATTCGATATAGCTTGAGCATTTTCTTGGTTGTTATCTGGGTTATTAACACATTCTAAAGCATAACTCTCCATTAATTGGAGAGCTATTTTATGAGACGCGCCCTTAACAGCCGAAAGCTGAATCAAAATATCTTGACAGTTACGCCCCTCATTAATCATACGCCGCACGCCTCGCACCTGCCCCTCTAAACGTTGCAGACGTTTATCAATCTTCTGATATTGGTCTGTAGATAGTTTTTCTTTCATCGAATGATGCCTTCTTCTGTAATTTGTTTAGAAAAACACGGATAGAAACTGATTTGCGGCAAATTCTAAACTTATGTGGTGGTCAGCTTGATGTTGAAAACGGAGTGCAACGGTTTTAGCTGTTGCTACAAACTTCCAGAAAAAACGCTACTAAGGCAATTCCAAGAAAATAAATCTCCCAAATTGAGCAGAGTCTCTACCCTCCTCAGTCCCCCCTGCTAGGGGGAAGCGGCTCCTCCCCCTAGCAGGGGGAGGCTGGGAGGGGGTAGAGTGCCACAATGGTTTTGGGAGGTTTTAAATCCTGGAACTTCCTAAGCGGCTACCGGAGAAGCGATTAGTGTATCAATACGTTGTTGAATAGACGGCTTTGGCAATGCTCCCACAACGCGGTCGACCAGTTCACCATCTTTTACAAATAACATGGTCGGAATCCCTTGTACACCGTATTTAGTGGCCCATTGGTGGTTTTCGTCAGTGTTGACTTTGGCAATTACCACATCATTGGCGTAATCTTTGGCTAACTCTTTTAAAGCTGGGGCAACCATACGACATGGCCCACACCACGGAGCCCAAAAATCAACCACGACAGGTTTACTCGATTTCAGTACTTTTTCTTCAAATTCGGCATCGCTAATATCAATTGGTACAGACATAATATAAACTCCTTAAACGTTCGTATATAATGATTAATTTTTTGTTTGTTATACGTATACCCTGTAGGGGTATGTATGTTACGGTTGACATTATAAACCAAAATGATACGCTTGTCAACCCTTAATTTTTTTTACTTGATCATTTGCCGTATCATCGTAAAAGTTCAGTAAAGTAGCCCTAGAAACCCGATTTCTTTAAGAAATCGGGTTTCTGACACTCTTTCTGGCGAGTTCACTGAATATTTACGTATCATCGGCTATTGCGTCTGTTTGCCCCCGCTTGTGGCTCAGATTATAATCGAGCCATGACAACCCATCTACGCCATCCATTGACCTTGTTGATTCTGTTAACCTATTTGGGGAGTGGAATCATGTATGCTACTCTAACCCCCAAATGGCAAACCCCCGACGAACCGGCCCATTACAACTATATTCGATATTTGGCTCAAGAACTCAGCTTTCCTGAACTGACCGCGGACTGTTACGACCAAGCCTATCTAAACCAGTTAACCAGCCAAAAATTTCCGGCTGAACGAACGATTACACCAATCTGTTACGAATATCATCAGCCACCAAACTATTATCTACTGGCTACACCAGTGTTTTGGCTCAGTTCTGGCTCGTTATTAGCACTTCGGCTATTGTCGGTACTCATCGGCGCGGGGACGATTTATCTAGCTCTGCGAATTGCCCAAACAATATATCCCCATCAATCAACCGTTAGCTATGGGGCTATGGCCTTTGTAGCCTTCGTACCAATGCATGGCTCGATTTTGGCCTCGGTCAATAACGATGCCTTGGCTGGGTTTCTGTTTGCGGCGCTACTCTATCAACTTATCCAGCAACTGACAGTTCCAAATGATGAGTCACCCCCGTTCAAACAAGATATAGGCGTGGCCGTTTTGTTAGGATTAGGCTTGCTCACCAAAATGACCGTTTATATCGCCATTCCTCTTGTCGGTATCACGGTCTGGCTCACGACACCCCGACAACAGTGGAAACCACTTCTAACTCGGCTGAGTATTGTTTACGGCCTCGCCTTACTAATTGTACTGCCGTGGTATCTACGAAACATAAATCTGTACGGCAATTTTGATATTTTTGGCCTACAACGCCACGACCAGATTGTGGCCGGACAGTTACGCACCAGTGACTATATCCAACAGGTTGGCGGACTCAATTATGTCAACAATATTTTGCTGACTAGCTTCCATAGTTTTTGGGGACAGTTTGGTTGGATGGCGGTTCCTATGGATGGCCGCGTTTACTGGGCTTTAATGGTGCTAATGCTGATTGCTCTGAGCGGCCTAGTCAGCTTAACGATAGGTCTAAAAACAAACGACCCCGGCCTCATCGACCTGAAACCGGCCAAGTGGGAAGCACTCGCGCTGATGGCCGTAATTATTGGTTTGGTATTAAGTGCGTATGGCTGGTATAACCTTCAATTTGTGCAGTTTCAAGGTCGATACCTATTTACGGCCATGATCCCGTTTGGTCTGTTTTTCAGCCTCGGCTTAACCAGTGGCTTTCGTAGAGTATGGCCGTCCATTGTCAGCTTAAGTTTATTGTTAGGCTATTTATTATTGAACGCTTGGCTCACCAAACAGATTGACAAATGGGCTTTTTTGTTGACATGTTTGCCGTTACTGATTTTGGTAACCCGCCTAGCTCTCAACCGCTATAGGAGTATATCTGAACAATGGTTGGTCGGAGCCTGTTATGTTGGCCTAGCGGTATTAACACTGCTGGCTCCAGTTTGGTTTATCGTTCCGAACTTAACGCCATGACGAGTTGTGCATGTTCTCGGCGTTGGAGCGCTGAACACCTCCGAGGAACTTCGTACCTCGGAGGAGAACGGCTCCGCGACCTTCAAGGTACGAAGTTCCTTGAAGGTCTAAATCACGCAAAATCTATTTAACGTTGTACTATACTCAAATTAGTTTGAGACCGATACTTTCCTCATGTCATGCCCGAACGTTTTTATCGGGCATCCACACTACCTGTAAGAAATGGATTCCCGCTAAAAGCATGCGGGAATGACATGGCAAAAGTTACGTTTCCATTCTAATCGCAGTATAAATACAGCGTTAAATAAGTTTTACGGGATTTTAAAGCATGACGGCGAGGTTTGTAGTGCCCAATTTATTGGGCTAAGATACCCAATAAATTGGGCACTACAAACCTCGCATAACTTACTTAACAATCTACTAAACTACCCAAACAAACTACTAGGAAACAGGCTCATCAATAGGTTAATGATTATCAGGCCGATAATCATAACTCGCAAACCAAGTGGCTCCTGAGTTTGTATAGTGACATTATCGACTTGCTCCCCGTTTGAATCATCCAAAAGGTGTTGTATCCCTCGTAAGTAACCGATAAAAACCGCCAAACCAGATAGTCCTAACAAAACCACTAAGCGAACATCTTCACTGGCTAACTGAGCTAATATTTCCCAGCGAATCATCATGCCCGCCGTAAAAGGCAACCCGACCAACGTCGCTCCACCAAAAAACAACCCAAACGAGGCAAGAGGCATCTGCCACGCCATGCCCCTTAATTCGACAAAACCATCTCGGGCATGAGTAGCTCGTAAGGCGGCGGTGCTGGTGGCTAACAATGATAACGCGACGGCTCGACTACTCAGGCTCATTAACAATAACATGGCTCCCTCTTCATGCTTCAAAGCAATAATAAGGAGTAAACACCCTAAATCGTACAAGGCCGCGTATCCCATCAACTGGCTAAATCCTCGTTGAATACTAGCTATCATGCCCCCTATAAACGCGGTAAAAAATGCGGCAATTAACAGGTTTTCAAAAAAAAGGCTATAGTCAAAAACTACCGACCAACTTTCGAGCAAAGGCATAAAAATAGTTAATATGATGGCCGGGACAGTCAACAACACAAACGCGGCCGTTGCCGGATAGCTGTCGGTGGCGGTGGTGGTCAACGAACTATGAAATGGCACAATCGCTAGCCATAGGGAAAACCCTAAGCCAACCAACAGAGTTGTTTGCTGATAGGTATCTGGTAGAAATGGCAGACGAGTCTGATAGTTGTATGTATCAAATTGCCACGCGGCCAAGAGTAATATCGGCGTAGCCAATGACATTAATGACAAAAAACGTAAAGCGGCTCGAGTGGATACTAGTCGTCCGCCTTGAATCACAAAAACAATCAAAATGACGGCAACCTGCATAAATAAAGCGATGATACCCAAATGGCTGATAAGACTCATGCCAATAAACAGACTAAGCAGAGCCAAACCAACAGGGTACAGAGTACGCCCTTCTTGTCCTTGAACCCCACCATGCGCTTTACGATGTCGTTTCTCTTGTCGGAGGCGAACCCGTTTTGTTTTTTCTTCAATAAACGAAGGAGAAAGGGCAGATATAAAGAAAAATATTGCGGCAAAAAAAGCAATAAGTGCTAAAGCGGTTTGAGAAAAATCATTTAAGATTAACGCTCGACCTAGAATATCTACGACAAAGCCGGGTTCAAGTTTGATAATCAACCAACTTGTTCCTAGCGCGGTAAAGGTGGCGATAAGTGCGCCCAGTTGAGTTCGTCGAAATAGATACACGACCGGAATCATGCTCAGTGGGATAATAATCGGCCAAAGAATAGGCGGCATTATATATCATCCTCCGGCGCGGCACCGCGGGCAATAATCAAATAGCCGATTGCCAGAGCAGTTAACAGATTGACCGTCGCCCATAGCCCAATAATCAAAAAACTGGGTTCGAGGGTGCTGTAATACAGGTCAAACCCCATAAATACCGTCAATACTCCATGCCCAACCTGAATCGGATTCTCAGTTAAAGTCAAGGTAGCGAGACCAGCTAAAATCAGCCAGTAGACAGCCGTGGTTACATTGGGAGCTAAGTCGGGCAAGGGGTAGTTACCGCTGAGCCGCATGCTGATGAGGATGATTAGCAAAATGAGAAGCAACCGAAACACAAATCCGGTTGACCGTGTTTCTTGATACCGCTCAATTCCTCGCAATAAGCCAAGCACCGAGAAATTTCGCCACCATAGAGATAACCGCTCACGGAATGTGACTTTGTGCCCCGTTTGCCGTGGCATCGACATACTCAAGGCACTAATTGAGACCTGTCGAGCCGACAAAAACAATCCCGGACAGATAAACGCCCCGACCATGATCTTCAAAAAGGCAATATCAGGTCGAACGATGCGAGCTAATATCAGACCCACAAAGATATATTGTACCAGCAGAGCCATAATTAGAGAGCGCCAATCACGACTAGCGATGATAAAGCTGGCCGTCACAAACAACCCTAGTAAGGCGAATTCATAAGTAACAAATTGTAATTCGGTGAGTAAATCGGATAGGTTTAGCATAGTCTAAAACTAGATTACGACTGTAATAAAAAGGTCAAACCACCAACAAGGGCGATAAAAAAGACCCAGGCCATGTAATGTTTTCCCTCTAAAATGACCTGTAGCTGTAGCGTGAATTTATCAAGACGGCCTAAGGGCGACATGAGCCACACCAACCAGTCGCCGGATAGAATCTGGTTGAGCCTGTCTACCGGCAGTTTGAGGCGCTGGGCAATGTCAAGCCGATAGTAACCCGCTCCACCAGCCAACAGCCATGACAATCCAATGGCGACCAGAGTTTCGGTGGATGGTACAACCAAATTCGGAATGATAAGAGCTGTGATTTGGTTCAAAGCAGTTTGTCCCACAAACGGCAATAACGGCACCATGCTGACAAAGGTCGCGCCAATCACCATGTTGGGTGTAAAGCCTGAATCAACAGGTGCTGATTCCGTCTCATCCAATGGCATGAACCAGAGCCTTTGCCAATAAATAACCAAATAGCTCAGACTCAACCCCATACAGAGCATGAGAGCAACAAGAAACAGCATACCCCTAGCTGACAAGGTGTCGTAAATAGTCACTAATGCCAGCCAACCCAAGGTAGAGGGGAGACCAATCAAACTAATTGTGGCAACCCCCGCCGGTATATAACGCCACCGTTGCGAGGTATCTACTCGACCAAGATTTGCCGTTAGCCATAGTGTTGCCAAAGCCAATGGTAAGGTCAGGGCGTAGATGGTTAGTTCTAGGGGGGCGGGAACAATAAGTAAACTCAACCCGCTCAGGGTAACAACAATTCGGATTAACGATAGTCTATCGGTAGTCTTGTCAGATACACTGTTTAGCCAGATAAGGCCGCCGTTTATCAAAAGAAAGAGTATTGTAAGCCAACCCATTGAGGTCGGTAGTGGCTGATTAAGCAGGTTTATAGCTAAATATATCCCCACCAAAACCGATATACAAAAATAGATGATATCGTCATCGCTATTTGTGACACGACCATGCAACTCAAATAAGGGATACAAAACAAGGCGTAACCATATTGTGCCTGTTAGCAGATATACGGCTAACAACTCTGATGGAGTAACCGTGACCAGTAGCAGACTCAACACGGTCAAGCCAGCTAAAAATAGCCGTGCGATACCTACATCGGTTTGACGCTGACGAAACCAGTAAAACGCGACCCCAAAATCAAAGAAAAGGATGGCATAACTTAGGCTTAAAGGAGGAGCCGATACAAATATAGCCGATGCCCCGGCTCCCAATAAAAACCAGCTTGAGTTAGGGCCTGTATCGAGTAGGGAACTGCTTAAGGGGCTATTGGCGATAACAGTAACAAATAGGAGTAATACTAACGTCAACAAAAAGGGTAGCTGGTTAGAGGTAAGTTGCACCGTTAGGTCGTAGGATGCGTTGATGTCTAAAAATGACCACTTGACAATGATATGAGCGTGATTGAGTTGGGTATTTACCACCATAAGCCCCGCCATAATGGTTAGCATAAGCGGGCCAAATTGGGCAACTGTCGCCCAACGGGAACGGGTTATACGTGGCAAAATTAAAGCACTCAACAGCAAAAAGGCTGTGGGTGCTAGAGATGAAAAATAAGGGGTTAGCATAACGATGGATTTTATCACATGGGGGGGGATTGAACAATACGAATGGGCGAATGGCGAATTTGCGAATGGCTGACGTTACTGATTCGGCGCGAACTCGCGAGCGCGCCACACTTCATAGAGGGCTAATCCACTGGCAACCGAGGCGTTGAGCGAGTTGATATGACCTTGCATGGGCATTTTGATTAGGAAATCGCAGGTTTGTTGTACCAAGTGGCTCATGCCCTTGCCTTCGCTTCCAATGACCAAGGCCATCGCTCCGCCTAAATTGGCCTGATGGAAAAATGTGGCCTTGGGAGCATGCTCGACACCCGCCACCCAAACGTTCTGTTTCTTGAGTTTTTTCAAGACTTGCACCAAATTAGCCGTCTGCACAATCCGCATGTGTTCGGTCGCTCCGGCAGAGACGTTGACCACCGTTGGCGTAATGTCAGCCGCTCGTTGTTTGGGTAAAATCACACCATGTACACCCACAATCTCAGCGGTGCGAAGAATAGCTCCAACGTTGTGTGGGTCTTCGATATGATCCAAAATCAAGACAAACGGGTCGTTTTTTAGTTTTTTGGCATGGTCGAGAATATCCTCTAGCTCTACCGTGGGATAACGTCCTACCTGTAGTACCACGCCCTGCGTCCCTCTGGCAATCGTGTTGATTTTTTTGCGCGGCCAACGAGTCGGCCTCAGCCCGATTTGTCCGGCCAGTTTGATGATGTCGTCCAGTACCGGCGACTTTTCCAGATTATCGGCCAATATTAGTTTGTGGATGTGGCGACGACGCGCCCGTAAGGTTTCGCGGACGGCATTCCGTCCATATAGATATTCGCTCATGGGTTATCAGCTCTAAGGAATGAGTCCTAAAAAATCAGAAATTAATTAATTTGCACGGTGCTTCCTTCA
Organism: Anaerolineales bacterium HSG25; assembly: GCA_030377865.1. GTDB lineage: Bacteria > Chloroflexota > Anaerolineae > 4572-78 > J111 > JAUCGB01. The sequence continues at coordinate 56,539 of JAUCGA010000022.1, forward strand.
CCACCCTGCCATACCAACCGATCATACCCTACCGACACCACGGTAAATGTTCGCAAATCGAGTATATCCCCGTACTTCTCATCAAGAATTTGTCGATAACTGACCAGTTGTTGCTCGGCTTTAGTAAAGGCGTTCTGCACGGTAGGCAAGGCTTGTAACTCGGCCCGGCTCTTGTTCCGCACCTGTTCACCCGTCAACTTGACCGCACTCAGCGACACATACTTAAACTCAATCAAAATATCGAGCAGAGCATACTGCCGTTTGTCGGAGCGCACCAACATCAACAAATCTCCATACCGCCGCCCAAAGGCTGGTTCAGAATCCATAATATACATGATGTCGTTGAACAACAAGGCCAAAAATACCGCCTTAACGACCAACTCATCCGCCTCACGATAATCTCTGTTATCGAAGACCTTAAATTGGCGTTGCTCAATAAAATCGCACAACGGCTCAATCTGACCACGTTGATAGAGCATTTCAGTGACTTGTTTGCCGGCATCAAGCTCACGTCCAGTGGGCAGTATCATCTCTCGAATCCGTTCAGCATATAACCCTTGAATCACCAGATTGGGTATTTTGAAGGTCGGTTTGCCATATTCGTTCCGTTCGGTGGTCAAGGTTAATACGCCAAAGTAGTAGAGTAAGGAGATTAAGAACTGATTATCATTTTGACTAGCTAGAATATCCTCGACCCCGAAGCGACGAGCCAACCTTTCTAAGGCAATCTCTTTGTGTTGGTGCAAGCTGTTCCAAACCAGTTCTTCACCGCGAGATAATTGGGAGATATACGCGATTTTGCCCCGATCCATAGCTAAGTTCTCATCCAACAACTCTTCTGGAGAGCGACAGGTGCGGTACAGATATTTCAGGAAATAGAGCACCAAAGTTGGGTTGTAGATACGCGCCTTGGTTTGGGAACTAAAACTATAGCCATCATAAAACATCCGTAGGAGAGTCAACATTTCGTTGGTTTTAGTTGAGGAAAGCTGACAATGTTCGGCGACTTGCTCCAAAACCGAGATGAGTTCCGCTTCTGTAAAACCACATAAATCATTAAACTCTGGTTCAAGATAGATGTTGTCAGCCACGTTAAAGCCACTGGTGACATCACTCATCACCACCGGGGATACGCCTGTAATAAAGACTCGATCAATCCCCTGACCTTCGGTTCTATTTTTGACGGCTTTGAATAAGGTTTTTAACATCCCCTCCCCTTTAATCAAATCGTCATATCGTTTCTCACTGCCCATTCGCCGTGCCATCAACACTTCGTTGGCAAAGTTGTCATACTCGTCAATCAGCAGATAAACTTTGTAAGGTGTCGCCTGAACCGCGGTTAAGGTTGAGGTCAATGAACTGATGGCATTTTTAGGATTAAATTCAATCTCAAAAGGTAAAATAGCTCGATACCGTTTAGAAAAATCTTTTAAGCTGTCATTGATATGGTCATGGAGCAACTGTCGAATCTGCTCTACATCGCCTTGGGTTTCAATTTCGGAGAAATTCCATTTTAGGATGAGGTACTGATTATGTTTGGGGGTTGGTTTCTGACCAATCGCCAAATGGCCGAACAACTGCTCAAACTCATCTGCCCGATTCAGGTCATAATAGTTCCATAGGGTGGAGAGCCACAGGCTCTTACCAAAACGACGCGGACGTAGGAAAAGTAAGGTTTTTCCAAACGTTTCCACGAAGGGAATACGGTTGGTACGGTCTACATAGAAATAGTTTTCAGTGATGATTTGATAAAAATCGGCGTTGCCGTAAGGAAATTTCATGGAATTACTCCTGTAATTAAAAAACAGATGTAGGAACAGTTCTACATCTGTTTTTCATGATAAATCAAATTGAACAATTTGCAACTTTAGAAATAGCTAGGCCAGCCAAGTCATCCACCTGATTATTTTTTAACTCGCTTCAATCCGCCATGACGTACCATCAGGGCGGTCTTCTAGCACAACGCCAGCCTCGGCCAGTTGATCCCGAATCACGTCGCTGGTGGCATAATCTTTGTTTTTACGAGCCGCGGTGCGGAGGTCAATCAACATGCGAATCAACTCATTTTCCAGAGCCGGTTTCGATTCATCGGCTTGGCTGACACTAGTCAAACCATCACGTGGAATCAACCCTAAAACGTCACCACCAAGTTCTTGGTAGGTCTGGTCAATCAGTTCCAAGGTAGCTTTGCTGACAGGTTTATCGCCATTTAACAGGGTATTGACCACTTTGTTCAGGTCGAACATGGCCGCTAAGGCTTGCGGGGTGTTAAAGTCGTTGTCCATTGCGACTACAAAGCGGCTCTTATATTCTGAGATAATACCCTGAAAATCTTCATCGACCTCACCCGCCTCGGTAGTTTCTAGCCGTTGCTGAACCAAAGTCAAGGTGTTGATAAGCCGTTTGTACCCTCTAGCCGCGCTTTGCAGAGCCTCGTCACTAAAATCGGTATGTTGACGATAGTGGCTACCTAAGATGAAGAAGCGAATCACCATCGGTGGGTAACCCTGTGACAAACGAGGATGGTCGCCACTGACGAGTTGCTGGATATTGAGGAAGTTGCCCATGCTCTTACCCATTTTGCCCCCATCAATCGTCACCATGTTGTTCAGCAACCAATGATTAGCAAACTCGCCGCCATACGCCGCTTCACTTTGGGCGATTTCACTTTCGTTATGGGGGAAGATGTTCTCCAATCCACCGCCATGAATATCAAACGGTAGCCCCAGATAACGCCGAGCCATGACCGTACATTCGGCATGCCAGCCGGGGAATCCTTGCCCCCACGGGCTACGCCACTGCATCAGATGGTTCGGGGTCGCGGCTCGCCATACGGCAAAGTCACGCGGGTCACGTTTATCGCCCTTGGCTTCTATTCGCTCCCCTTCCTCCAACTCATCAACCTTACGTCGCGACAGTTTGCCATATTCCGGCCAACTATTTACTGCAAAATATACGTTGCCGTTACTCTCGTAGGCATGTCCCTTTTCGATGAGTATTTCAGTTAGTTCAATCTGTTCTGGCACATGTCCACTGGCACGCGGCGAAATATCAGGCCGAATCACATTCAACAGATCCATGTCTCGGAAATAATGGCGGGTATAGGTCTCGACAACCTGCATGGGTTCAATACGCTCAGCTCGAGCCTTTTGCCCTATTTTATCCTCACCAACATCACCATCACCAACCAAATGCCCGACATCAGTAATGTTTTGCACGTAGCGTACCTTGTAGTCGGAATATTCCAGATAACGATGTACGATATCAAAGGTGATGTAACATTTGGCATGCCCTAAATGAGCCTCGCCGTAAACGGTTGGCCCACAGACATACATGCCTACAAATCCGGGTTTTATGGGGGTAAAATCTTCAAGGGTGCGTGTTAAATGGTTGTATAGTTGTAAACTCATAATTATGTTCCGTTATGACTGACTTTCGCAAAAATCATGCGTCCGGCGCTGGTTTGCAGAACTTTGGTCACTTCCACATCAACACGGCGGTCGATATGTTTTTTACCCTGTTCTACGACAATCATGGTACCGTCGTTGAGGTAGGCAATGCCTTGATTATACTCCTTACCTTCTTGAATAATCTTCACCTTCATGGTTTCGCTTGGCAAAATTACCGTTTTAACCGCGTTGGCTAAATCGTTAATATTTAAAATAATAATGCCTTGTAATTTGGCAACACTGTTCAAGTTGTAATCGTTGGTCACAATCGGACAGTCGAGTTGTTGGGCTAATAACATCAACTTCTCATCGACCTTACGAACCCCTTCAATATCTAAATCGGTAATCTCAAGGGGAACCTTGTCGTCTTCTTGCAACTGCTTGAGGATGTCTAGCCCGCGTCGCCCTCTGGCCCGTTTTAAGGAGTCTGCCGAGTCGGCAATATATTGGAGTTCGGCCAGTACAAAACGAGGTATGAGCATGGTACTTCTGATGAATCCGGTTTGACTAATATCAGAAATACGACCATCAATAATAACACTGGTATCTAATAATAGCTTATCCTCTTTAACTTTTTGGCCTGCGGTCTCAAAAAAAGCACCACCGAGGTTCAAGCTGGGTTTGATATAGTTGGCAATATCCTCATGGCGCATAATTGCCACAGAAGCGCCAATATAAGCCAGTAAAATACTTGTCAAAATGGGAGCTACATTACCATAGGGAGCAGGCAAGGCTGATAAGGGAGTGTATAACAAGGCCGCAATTCCCAAAGCCACAACTAAACCAGCGACCCCGAATACTAGTTTGGGAGCGGGAATACGTTTTAGGTAGTCCTTAACATAATGGTATGGATGTATGGTTAAATATGGTGCGCTTAATAAACCAATTGCGGCTCCAGACAGGACTAAAATAATGGCGAGTCGGGTGGATTCGGGGGTATTGGCCTCCCCAAAAAATGGGGCAATCTGGACACCTAAAATAGCAAAAACGACCATACCAACTAAGCGAAAAATAAACTCTATACTCATATTGTTTGGTGACAAATTCCTTTCTATAACCCAAAATCAGTTAGTGTCTTGATGTTTTCGCCATGTCCTGTGAATAAATTCACAGGCTAATACGAGAAACCTGCTTAAGCAGGTTTTCCGTTGAAGACGCTGATTTCAATCAGCGGCCTAATTGAGATGGCGAAAAACTAATGACACTAACAAAATCACAAGAATTAATGGGATGATTTGAAAAAAAAAGGGCGATTGTACAAATTGCACATTCGCCCTATAACTATAACGGAGCAACAACCCTAACCAATATCAGTCTTGTAAAAGGTTAGGTTAATAAAACAATATATACAACTCGAAAACTAATTAATTCCAGCTATGTTAGCATACAAGCCTCGATTTGTCAAAGGGTTAGCAAAACGCCCTACTTATCTATCGATACACTGACCGGCATCTCGACCACCAACTCATCCTCTTTGGTAAAGAACAAACCATCCTCGCCATTGTAATCAACAATCACGGCATCACCATCACCAAATGCTTTTTCGAGCAGTTTAACCGACAGTGGTGATTCGACCTGTTTCTGCAACGTGCGTCGGAGTGGACGAGCGCCAAATGCGGGGTCGTATCCCTGTTCTGCCAGCCATTCACGGGCGGCAGGAGTTAGCTTAATCGTGATGCCATGCTCGGCTAGTCGTTTTGACATCTCTTGCATTTGCAAGTCAACAATTTGGGTCACTTGTTCTTTGGTCAGAGTATGGAAGATGATAATCTCATCGATACGATTCAAAAACTCAGGCCGGAAATGTTTGCGTAAAGCATCCTGAATATCACCTTTTAGGCGGGTATCATTGAAGGTGCCTAAGTCACCCTGTTGACGGAAACCTATCGTGCCCCCCTTATGCCCAAAGGTCGTACCCAAGTTACTGGTCATAATGATGACGGTGTTGCTGAAATCGACCATGCGCCCATGCCCATCAGTCAGACGACCATCCTCCAGAATTTGGAGCAGAGAGTTCCAGACATCGGGATGAGCCTTTTCGATTTCATCAAACAGTACCACTTGGTACGGGCGACGGCGAACCGCCTCGGTTAACTGACCACCATCGTCATAGCCAACATACCCCGGAGGCGCACCAAACAAACGACTCGTCGTATGGGCTTCTCTATATTCGCTCATGTCGATACGGAGTAGCGCGTCCTCATCGTCAAACAAAAAGGCGGCCAATGCTTTTGCCAACTCGGTCTTGCCGACTCCAGAGCTACCCAAGAATAGGAAACTACCAGAGGGGCGACGCGGGTTTCGCAAGCCAGACCGCGCCCGGCGGATGGCATCGCTGATGGCACTGATTCCCTCATCTTGCCCGATAATTCTTTCGTGTAACGCATCTTCCATGCGGAGGAGTTTTTGAGCCTCGGTTTGGAGCATGTCTTGCAGAGGAATCCCTGTCCAATTAGCAATAACCTCGGCAATATCGCTCTCTTTCACCACTTCGTCGAGATTTTTCTCCTCGCGCCATTTGCCGTATTCAGTTTGGAACTCACCCTCAAGTCGAAGACGCTCGGCTTTCAGTTGAGCCGCTTGTTCCCAATCTTGACGCTGTCCAGCTTCAATCTCTTCCGCCTGAGTTTTGGTCAGTTCTTTCTTTTTCTTTTTCAAGCCATCCGGCATGGAAAAGATCGCTACTCGAAGTTTACTAGCCGCTTCATCAATCAGGTCGATGGCTTTATCGGGCAGGTTGCGGTCATTCACATAGCGGTGCGACAAACGAGCCGCGGCTTTGATAGCCTCGTCGGTATAGGTGACATCATGATGCTCCTCGTACCGATATTTTAGGCCATGCAACATCTCAATCGCCAAGTCAACATTGGGTTCGCTCACGAAAACCGACGAGAAACGCCGCTCCAAAGCAGGGTCTTTTTCGATATATTTGCGGAATTCGTCGAGTGTGGTTGCGCCGACACAGCGTAGCTCGCCACGAGCTAGAGCCGGTTTCATCATGTTACCCGCATCAACCGCACCCTGCGCCGCACCCGCCCCGACCACGGTGTGTAACTCATCAATAAAGAGGATGATTTCACCCTTGGCTTTCTGAATCTCTTCGATGGCATTTTTCAACCGTTCCTCAAATTCGCCCCGAAACCGAGAACCGGCGATCATGGCTCCAATATCTAGGCTAACCACGCGAGTACCCATCAAAATTTCGGGGACATCATCATCAGCAATTTTCTGAGCCAATCCTTCAACAATGGCCGTTTTACCGACCCCTGCTTCACCAATCAATACCGGATTATTTTTCGTCCGCCGCGATAGGACTTGAATGAGACGTAGAATCTCATGGTCACGCCCAATCACCGGATCAAGTTTTCCTTCGGTAGCCATTTGAGTTAGGTTACGGCTATATTTGTCTAGGGTACGGAAACGGACTTCGGAGCTTGGCCCCTCGACCTTTTCGCCACCTCGCAAATTCTCGACCGCATCGGCAATTTTAGCTTTAGTTAGGCCGACATGTTGCAAAAGCCGAGCGCTTGGGGTGCCTTTTTCGCTACAGACTGCCAGAAAAATATGCTCGGTAGAGATGTAATCATCCTGCATATTCTTGGCCTCTTCTTGCGCGTTATCTAGGGCACGTTTTAAGCGGGGCGTGATGTAAACTTGCCCCACGGCCATGTTCGACATGCTCCCCACTTTGGGAGTAGCCGATAATATCTGATCCAGCCGATCCATGAGCATCTCAGAATCGACTTTCAGATGTTCGACAATTTCAACAATTAAGCCGTCTGGTTGTTCAAGTAAGGCTAAAAAAAGGTGTTCGGTATCGGCTTGTGAATGTTGGTAGCGCTGTAAAATCTCATAGGCGCGCATGGCCGCGTCTTGTGCGCGCTCAGTAAATTTATCAAATCGCATCATAATAGGTATCGTTTCCTTAGGTCAGTTACAATGTCAAATGAGTTCAAGAATGAGATTTTTTTAACTTGTGCATAAAACCACTGATTGAAATCAGTGTCTTAAACGAAAAACCTGCTTAAGCAGGTTTCTCGTGTCAGCATAAGAATTCATTCTTATGTGAAAACACGCAACTTATTTAATCCCCATTCCTAAATTGATTATTTCTCGGCGGTAAGTATAGCCTCAATATACTAATGTTCTGTTAGATAACTGTTAGAACTTTGTTAGAATTACCTCAGATGGTTATCTAACCACTTGATGGATTTCATATTCAGCTTAACATAATGACAAGTGTCTTATCAATGGCCGAGGGGCTATAATTTAAGAGATTTGCAATTGGATATTCTCACAGAAAAGGCAGATATTGTTGTCTGGAAAGAAGGTAGCCAGACCAAGAAGTAAGAACATGCTGGTGTTCCACCACCACTTCACCGAAAAAGCATCCAAAATAGTGGGTTTTTTATGAGATAGCCGCGCAAATGGTACAAAGACGCACAAAGCCCTTGGTTCAATACAATAAATGGTGTAATCAACCAGTGAGTATCAACTC
>JAUCGA010000002.1:0-80131 GCA_030377865.1 Anaerolineales bacterium HSG25
CCTATTCTCTCAAAAAATAAAACCACCTGTCCATTGTACCTGAGCAGATGGTCTTAAAGCAAACGGTTTTAATTGTAGCTATATCACTTGGAATGAGTTCTAAATAAGTTGCGCGTTTGCACCTAAGAATGAATTTTTAGACTGACACAAGAAACCTGCTTAGGCACAATACCCGTGAACGAAATTTTGTACTCACGATAAATCGTTGATCGCAACCCTTTTTTTGCTATCTTACGATTTTTGGAGGAAACGATATATGCCAAAACATCACTGAGTGGATACTCATTCACTGGTATTGGGTTTAGCCATTGCTTTAGGCAACAGTCTCGTTCGTCAGATTAGCGACGGTTAGACGGCTTGTTAACAGCAAGCACACGTCAAAGATGCGTCAAGTAAATTGATGGGTCTTATGTTATACTGTCATCAATCAATCTGATGGCAATGTCTGAGTATTTGTAAAAAATATGGGTCGTGTAATAAGGTTCTGGAAGAACCTGCCGCTCATGAGGCGTTAAGCAATGTCACGGCCACGGATTGATAATCAGCTTAGAAAACTTTTTCAATATTTAGCTAAAACGGCCACACTTGGGGGAATGTGGCCGTTTTTGATTCTCAACAAAAACAATTCAGGACGTAGAGTCACATTTGGGTTACTCTTACTTCTTCGTCATGACTGTCACACTATCCCAATCAGATGGAACACCATGTTTGACGAGATCTGCAATTCGATTTATATACAGAGTTGCCACGGAATCATTGGGATTAACCCGCAACACTTCATTAAAGTGATGCTTCGCATCGTCGAACTCTTTCGCCTGATAACGCCTCATTCCTTTCTCGAAATCGGCTTGAGTCTCCAATTTCAGGTTCATGTCTTTTTCTGGCAGACCATCCAGAACCTCATAAATCGAGATAGGTTTGGTGCGTCCCTTGACTATGACTCTATCCAGAAAACGTATCTGGTAACGGTGCGGATCATCCAAATTGTTGTATGTCTCATCACTAATGACGAACGATACCCCATAGAATTTAGTCAAACCTTCTATACGAGCTGTTAGATTGACGTTATCAGAGAAAGCATCACCTTGCATACGATTTTCTTCTCCAATCATGCCAACCATCATGTGACCAACATGGATGCCTACACCAACTGCTATCGGTCGTCTACCCTTTTCTACTCGATAACGGTTATACAACTCTACCTGTTCTAATTTTTGAATTCCTGCTTTGAGGCAATCATCCGCCCCATTGGGGAATACAGCCATCATGCCATCACCCAGGAATTTAACAATAAAACCATCGTTATCCCGAATTTTGGGGCTGACTCGTTTAAGGTAGCTATTGACAAAGTTGAAGTTTTCTTGGGGAGTCATCGCTTCAGAAATAGTGGTGAACTCACGAATATCGGAGAACATGATAGCCATTTCTTTTGCCACATGATCACCCAATTCAACATCCATAATCTGCTTTTTCTGCAAGAATTTGAGATATTCAATCGGCACAAAGCGACTGTAGGATTCGGTCAATTCAACCTGTTGTCCGTATAGACTGGCATTTTCAATCGAAATTGCCGCTTGTGTGGAAAGTAGATGCAGAACCTGAATTCTGCCGGGAGTAAACGCCCCAGTAGTCAGATTATTTTCCAAGTAGAGAATCCCCTGCAACTTGCCCTGATTGACCAAAGGTGTACACAAAACAGACTTAGGTTTTTGGTTGATGATGTAATCATCTTTTGCAAATCCACCTTCTGTGGTTGCATCGCTGAGAACAACACTTTCTAGGGAGTTCTTGACATAGTTGATGATGGAAACAGGTAATGAAGTTTCAACCGGAATAGATTGCAATACTTTCATCTCCTGGCCAGCCTGACCTTCAACTTCGATGATTAATTGTCCACCTCTATCGAGAATAATATAACCTTTCTCTGCACCAGCATTTTCGAGAACAGTTTTCATGACATTGGATAGGACTGTGTCCAGAACGATTTCACCGGATAGAGATTGAGAGGCTTTGAGAATACTCATGAAGTCCAATGCTCCGAAAGCATGTTCCCCAGTACGGGTAGCAGTTGTCGTGAAGGTGGTAGTTGTTCCCTGAATAGTGGAAGTCATGGTCATTTGTCCCAGAAGATCGGCGTACTTTTTCTCCAGATGCTGAACTTTAGCTATTGCTCCCCAACGCAGATAGGCATAAACCGCATCACGCAGATAGTGACGGGCAACATGACGACGATTGATGCTCAGATAGAATTTCGCGGCCAATTCATTGGCCAAAGCTTCATCATTAAGATAACCATGTTCCATAGTAAGCGTAACGGCATTGTCATAAAGTTCTCTGGCCTGACCATCATCACCCGATATACGAGCCAACTCGGCTTTAACCAGTTCATACTTACCTTGATAATTAGCAGGAGCATGGTCAGCCCACATCTTCATCTGTTCTTGATTAGTGGTCACATGAGCCAGAATTGCTTCTTGTTCATCCTCCGAGCTATCTTGATACACCGCCAATTTAGCCAGCGAATCGTAAAAATTGAAGATAGGCACAGAGCTTTGACTTTGCATATTACCAATGTAGTTTTGGCCTTCGTTGCTATAATCAAATGCTGCCTTGTTTTTATCAAACAGATAACTGAGTATTACCTTGTTGAGATAGAGGTGAGCCAAGGAATAGGAGTTGTTGGTGTCTAGATGCGTTTTTCGACGACCGTCTGTTTCATCACCTTCATTATATACTTTTCCCACAAGGAGGTGAGGTGTTTCCGTCGCCGCTTTGCCCGTTAAGTTGAGAATCGACTGTTGATACATATCTAGAATATCGATAAACATCCATTGGTTCAAGTCATGAAGAAGTTGATTGTATTTAGCAATCTCGCGCTCTACTCCCGTCAATTCCAACCCCAAAAAGTAGAGATTATTAGTGTAAAAAGCTATGCTCAAGGTGGCAAACATGAAATTACCAGTATCCATGCCAATCCGATAGGCTTCCAACAATGGCTGGCGCGTTTCGTCGAGATGTTCAACCCATATTCTGACCGTGCCGTTAAAAATACAACCGACTGTGGCCGCCGAAGTAATAGCTTCCTGACCAAAGTTCTGTATTAGTTCCTCGGCCAACTTACCAGATTTGTAACCATTCTCAATGTCACCCAGAGCGCAAAGAACTGATGCATACTGACTGTAACCGTCGGGAGAGGAAACTGGATCATTACCGTAATCAATGGATAAAGAGATCATTTGACTGACAACTATTTGGTATTGGAGGTAGTCAACGACAAAAGAGACAAAATACAATTTCTGAAGAATACGGACGACCGCCAACTTTTCCGGGTCAGACATCCTTGGCAAGTCGTTTAAGTCATCAATGCCTCGTTTTTCCCATCGTGCTTTAGTCTTGGCCAATGCCTCATTAGACTGCTCAGGAGTGGGTTTTGCCGGAATATCTACCCCAAACAAGGCCAATGCTTCGCGGGATGTATTGATGCCCACAACAGGCTGATTCTTGGCGATTTCAGCTTGGATTTTGATTTGATACACCCGGACTTTGTCCATTTTGTCTTTCGCTTTCTTAAGGACCGTTTCTGCGAGTTGTTCCATCGCATCAAAATCACCACTGAGATAGGCCGTTTCGGCAGCTTCCTCATGAAGTTCTAGGATAAGGCCATAGCACCTTTGCCACCCATCTTGGCCCACCAAATCCACACCTATTTGTAGATACAGGTATGCTAGTTTAAAGGCAGCTGAGGCTTTGGCTTTTTTACCCGCCTGCAAATTCAACTCGGCTAATTTATCCTGCTCTTCTTGCGATTCTAGCAAAGATTGCCCTTGATTTAGCTGGTTCACCACATCAAAAATTTTCTGTTTTAATTCTTCTTCTGACATGTTTGCTAACATCAATTGCCCAATTTCCTGATGAATAGTCTGCTTATCCTCATCAGGAATGAGGGAATAGACAGCTTGTTGTATTCGGTCATGAGCAAATCTATGTTCAGAAATAAGTTCATCCGTCAACCCTTCAACATCAAGGTTGATGACATTATAGTTCTCGTCTAGCGGCAAAACTAGACCTTCAACGAGAACTGTATACAGTGCTGTCGCTGTTTCCGGAACTGATTTCTGATTGACCACCGCCAAGGTTTGTATATCAAACCGATTACCAATACAGGCTGCTAATTTCAATACTTGTTGGGTTTCATCAGGCAACTTGCGTACCTTGCTTGCCATCAGTTCAATGACATTATCAGTTATATCTCGGTTTTCTATTTGACCTAAATCCCAATCCCATTTTCCGGCTTGATAATCAAAGGTCAACAATTTTTCATCATGCATCTCTTTCAGAAACTCATTGATAAAGAAGGGATTGCCATGAGTTTTTGTATAAACCAACTTTGCCAAAGGTTCAGCCCTATCTGGCGTGCTGACGACCGTATCGGCAACAAGCTGTTTGACTGTCGGCAATGACAACGGCCCAAGCGTAATGGTATTGACGATACCTCCGGCCTTTTCAATTTCTTCCAAGCCTAATATCAAAGGATGCGCCGCATCAACTTCGTTATCTCGATAAGCTCCAATAACAAACAGGTTTTGACTGTCTGTGGTCATCAACAAATTGAGTAGCTTGAGGGAGGCCGTATCAGCCCACTGCAAATCGTCTAGGAAGATTACCAGCGGATGTTCCGGTTGAGCGAACAGTTGGATAAAGTTCTGGAAAAACAGGTTAAAACGGTTTTGAGATTCCATCGGCCCCAATTCTGGTACGGCTGGCTGTGGCCCGATAAGCTGTTCCAAGTTGGGAATAACATCAACAATCACCTGCCCGCTTTCTCCCAATGTTGCCAACAACTTCTCTTTCCAAACGGTAATTTCTGCCTCATCTTCTGCCAACAACTGCCGAACCAATGATTGGAAGGCTTGGGTTAAGGAAGCGTAAGGAATATCACGTTGCAACTGGTCAAATTTCCCAGAAATAAAATATCCCCGTTGGCGAGTTATCGGTTTATGAACTTCCTGCACCAAAACTGTCTTGCCAATCCCAGAGTAGCCAGCCACCAACATCATTTCGCTAGAACCTATACTCGCTCGGTCAAAAGCTGTCAATAATATATCAATTTCTTTCGCTCGACCATACAGTTTTTGCGAAACTTGGAAGCGACTAGAAATATCTGATTGGGCAATGGGGAAGGGATCAATTCGCCCCGTAGCTTGCCATTGTTGCAAACATTCTTCCAAGTCTGCTTTGATACCAAACGTGGATTGATAGCGATCAATCGCATTTTTGGACATCAGTTTTAATATAATCTCAGACAGTGTTTCTGGAATATTATGTTTTTGCTCATGAGGTGGAACAGGTTGCTGGGCAATATGAGCATGGATTAACTCCATTGTATCATTCGTCGAAAAAGGTAATTCGCCGGTCAACATCTCATAAAATGTAGCTCCCAACGAATAAAAATCGGTTCGATAATCAATCATCCGATTCATCCGTCCGGTTTGCTCCGGTGAGATGTAGGCTAATGTTCCTTTGAGACCCTTAGCCGCTTGCATGACCGTTTTTTCTTGGGATAGGTCACTTGAAATGCCAAAATCAATAATCTTAATCTGTTCTGTGTTGGCGTTATAGATGATATTGGATGGATTAACATCTTTATGAATGATTTGTTGTTGATGTATCTGACCTAATACTTCAACCATCTTAATTGCCATTGGCAGAAATTCGGTCATGCGAATTGGTCTCAATTTCATCAACTTTGTCAACGACTGTCCACCAAAATCTTCCATTGTCATCACCAAACGGTTTCGATAGGTTAGAAATTCATAGACATCTATCACCCCCTCTATTTCGCTCTGTTTTGTCAACAGTCCATACTCTCGCTTGAACCAAGCAATCCGTCGTGGCGGGGGATACTCTTGCCGCAACATCTTGAGAATGACTGATTTGTCATCAGCCTCTCTGATACCACGATAAACGGTCGTTCTTTCACCTTGATAAAGCATTTCTTTTATATCATACCCTGAAATAACAATCGACATATTTTTTATTCTCCTATTGTGAATAAACTACTTGTTACCCGACAAAAAAATTAGCCATATCTGATGGATTGACAGGATTTTTTGCCTTTAATCCTGTCAATCCTGTCAATCCTGTCAATCCTGTCAATCCTGCCGGAAAATATTTTTGTTAATAAAGTTGTTCGGCAATAAAGGAGTGCAAAAGCTTCTTGCTTTTGCCGGAGACAAATATGCAAAAATAATAAGCTTTTGCACTCCGCAAACCTCGAATTTGAGTTTTTATGCGATGATAAGTTATTGCCGAACAACTCTAATCAACATGTCGGATACTAAGAACAAATTATAGAAAACAAGGCAAGAAAAACCATCAAAACTATAGTGGTTTTTTTGCCTCGTTTTTAAGTATAAAGATGTCCAGATAAATTCTGTCCCATTTAGTCATCCGATGACTAGCGGCCAAAACTTTTCTGGAGGACTATAACAATCAATTTAATAATTAGTAACTATCATGATAATACCATAAATCTCTCTGATTTACAACAGGACAGGTAGTAATGTAGAATAATGAATTGGGAGAATTGGATATACCAAGCCAATAACGGTAGTGATGGCAGAATCCGGAATGCAACGGGTTTAGCCGTTGCCTAAATCAATAGCTAAACCCATTGCACTCCGAAATTAAGTCAAATATATTTATCCCTAAATTTGCTATTTTAACTTGTCTCAGAGTTATAAAGCGGTACGGTAAAGTTAAATGTTGTACCCTTATCTATTTCGCTCTCTATCCATATCTCACCGCCATGCGTGTCTACCATTTCGTGACACATAACCAACCCTAAACCCGTGCCTTTTTCTTGTGCTGTTCCCAGTGTTGTATGATGTAGTTCTATTTTGAATAACTTATCTATATCCTCTTGGCTTATACCTACCCCAGTATCAGAAACAGAAATCTTCACAAAGGACTGTTCGTCATCTTTGATCATGGCACTAACGGACACCTGTCCTTTTTCTGGTGTAAATTTAAGCGCATTAGATACTAAGTTGCGAACAACCATATCCAGCATATGCTGATCAGCATAAACAAATATATCAGGTTGTACATTATTCTGTAGGCTGATTTTTTTGTCAGTCGCAGTTTCAGTTAACAATTGGATATTTATCCTAACTAACTCAGTCAAAGCGATTCTTTTGGGTTGATACTGCATCCGCCCCATCTGCATCCGTGACCATTGCAAAAGATTTTCCAATAAATTATGCACATTTTTAACCGAACGATGCAATGATTCCCCCATCTCTTTTATATCCGTCGGTTCCAAAAAATCAGCCATCTCAGCCAATAGTTCCGATGTACCGAGCAGAGGCATAAACGGGCCTCGTAAATCATGAGCAACAATGGAGAAAAATTTATCTTTGTTTGCGTTTATTTGAGCTAACTCCTCTTTGGCCTTAGCCAATTCAGAGGCCCGTCTCTGTGTTTGTCTGAGTAGTCGTCGATTTTCAACGGCTACGGCTAAACGACCAGTCAACGAAAGATAGAGCCGCACTTCTTGTTCTGTAAAATTGTAGGTTTCCTCACCCAAAAGTATGAGTACTCCCATCTGTCGATCTTGGTTTAGAAGAGGCAAGACAACCATTGAATGAACATTTCGTTTTCTTGCGTTAGCGACAATATCTGGATCAATCGCTTCATTATTCTGAACATCATTAAAAAATAGGGGGTCTGCTGAATGAGCTATATTGATGACTGTGGACATGGCCCAAGTGTAATGTGTTCCAATAGGTCTCGGAAGAGTGCCATGTCCACTATACCAACTCGCCCGTAGCCTGATTGTCTCAAGTTTGTCATCCTTACCATACTTACAAACAAGCAATAAAGCTCGGTTAATTGCCGGTAAGGCAATACCCTCAACCACTATCTTAACAAGTTCCGATAAATCGTTAGCTGACATCATTTGCCGACTAATTAGATAAAGTTTTTCTGTTTCTTCCAAGGCCATCTGGGTCTGTTCAAATAAACGAGCATTGGTCAAGGCTATCGAAACATGACTAGCCAAAGAACGAAGCAAATCGGCATCCCCCTCATCAAGACCCGCAACTCTGTTTTCATGGACAGCCAGTACACCAACAACTTCTTCCTTTCCAACAATTGGTACGATTATTTTAGAACGACTATCTGGTAATAAGGGATTAGGCTTCCAATTCAGTGATTTTCTTATATCATCAATCGCGACAACCTCTTTGCTAAGAACAGATCGAACAACGGTACTGTCCATATCGTTCATCGGAACAGTATGTCTATTGGCTTTCATCGTGATGCCAGCCTTACCAGTCCCTTCTGTAAAAACCAAATTCTCTTTAGTTTCATCAAGCAGATAAACATGAGCCTGATAATAACCCAATTTTTCTTTGATTTGGTTGACAAGTTCAACCAATAACTGATTGAAGTCAAGAATGGCGTTCAATCGTTCACTGACCGTAGCCACCGTCTCCAAACGTTTGGTTCGAGCAATAACTAGTTGTTCGGACTGTTCCAACGCATGTTGGAGTTGGTCGGTCATCTGATTAAAAGAGTTAGCCAAGCTACCGAGTTCATCTTTTGTACGTATTGGAACACGCTGGTCTCGCTGTCCACTGCTAATCTCACTGGCAGTTTTTTCCATCTCTTGCAAAGGTCGAAGTACAAATTGTTCAACCAACATAAACAGAATGAGAAGAACGGTAATAGTTGTTGCGACTCCCGTGAGAAATAGTTGTTGACGGGTCTCAACAATTGAGACGCGGGCCTCCTTCATGGGCACACTAACACTAATTCCCCCCCGAACATCACCAATTTTATAACCCTGAGCCTGATGACACCGCAAACAAACCTTTGTAACCATTAAGGGAGCCATATAACGATAGATTTCAGCATCACCCTCAAACTCAATTGTGGTTGCATCTTTTTCACCTTGTTCAAAGCTACGCAAGGCATGGGCTTCCCATTCAGTAGGAGCATTATTTGGATTAAGTGGTTTTAAGCTGGTGATATGAAATGCGAAGTTTTCTCCCCGTTCAGCCCCAAGTTCGGATAGTTCGCGCGTTACCAAAGCTGGATTACGCAACGTATAGGTTCGCCCTTTGGCCTCCTCAAGTTCAACCTCAAGATCTGGAACTTTCATGAGAAAAGGATTGGTATCAACGCCAGTTCGTTTTTCGATAAAAACGCCTCCCTGAGCTGCCACCCAAGCCCGAGTTAGAACTGCATTTTCAAATAAGGCTTCAGCACGAGTATGAACTTGTCCGATAATTTGCTCTTCTTGGCGTTTTGCCATCCAATAAAAAGTCGTGCCTAAAGTCGCAATAATCACTATTCCCAAGGCAATCATCATTTTGCTTCGGACACTCAGATTTAATTTTATCATAACCTAACTAACGCTCCATAAAGTTCGATGATAGTGATAGGTAGGCGTTGGTCTTCATTTGGACCATAAGAACAGGGTGTGCGGAATGACACTGATTAAATCATGCCAAAATCAGTGTCATTCCACGCATCCTGTTCTAAGATTGGCCAAAACAAAGACTATAGCCTAAACAACTTATAAAAAACAGACTCCAAATCAATCTGATCCCGTCATGTATTATTGGAGTGCAAAGCTTGCTTTGCCGCGGTCTTGGGCACGTGGAAAAAAATAATTGTCCCGCGGAGTAGGCACGTGTCGTGCCGCACCGCGGGTGCTAACTCCTCAATATGGGATGTTTTATTTCTTCCGTCTGCCTTGGTATTTTGAACTACCCAGATGAGGACTCTTCTCTCCATTTTGTTACATTCAGAGTGATATGGTCATCAGTCAACATGGCAACACTACCCTATTTTGCTCAAGTAAATCAATTATACCTCTAATGCCATCAATATCAAACATAGTTTAGGGATAATTTTGTTATCCGACAAAACGATTTAGAGAAGGCTAAAAAAGTTATATAGAGAAACACAGAGGAGGTATATAGAAATACAGAGGTAAAAATAGTGACTTTTCCTTAAAACTCCGTGAATTCCCGCGTGATATTTGTGCTATGTATTTAATTAGTCTTAGTCAATTTTTTTTATCGGAGTGTGGGAATTTATTACTACGCTGAGAGTCGACAAAATCCGCATGGTTGGGATAAAGGGCACGGAGTTCCTTCATCAAATGAGGTTATCGGCTATAAACATAAGGCGAAACAAATAACGCCTGGGAATAAATCCCTATGCTAAAAGCTGAAGACCGCTAAAAGTGGCCTATTTAGCTGGCTTTAGCCTGCTTTGACTATCAGCATCGGGATTTATTCCGATGTGTTTTGTCGCACCTTAAGTTGGTAGCCGGTTTGATGTTTTGTGCCAGCTATTTTATAATAGCCACTTCTATCAAAAAACATCTCTGGAGATTTGACATGATTCATAAACTCGCATTAATTGGTTTTGGTACTGTGGGACAAGGGTTGGCTGAAATTCTGATTGACAAGGCCGACACACTCCGCGCAACAATCGGTTTTGAGGCTCAAATTGTAGCTGTTTCTGATTTACTAAAAGGCTCAGTCTATCACCCTGACGGACTCGATATTACCACCTTATTAGATGTCGTCAAAACAACAGGTCGAGTGGATGATTATCCAAGTCAGCCTGGTTTAGAACGAGGTTGGGATAGTCTGAAAACAATTCGAGAAACCAACGCAGATTCTATTGTTGAGGTCAGCTATACTGATATTCAAACCGGCCAACCGGCGATTGGCCATTGTCGAGCCGCCTTTACTAGCGGGAAACATGCCGTTATAAGCAATAAAGGCCCCGTTGCTTTAGCTTATGACGAACTATCTCATTTAGCCAAAGAGAATAATGTTCGATTTGGCTTTGAAGGTACAGTAATGAGTGGTACACCAGCTATTCGCATGCCTTTAACGGCCCTAACTGGCACCGATATTCGGGAAGTACGTGGTATTTTCAACGGTACAACCAACTATATTCTCACCGAAATGGAAAAAGGGTTAGATTATGAAATCGCGTTACAACAGGCTCAACAGCTTGGCTATGCAGAGGCTGACCCGACTGCGGATGTTGAGGGGTATGATGCGATGGGCAAAGTAGTAATTTTAGCCAACGTAATTATGGGCCAGCCTCTACAAAAGAGCGATGTACCATGTAAGGGTATTAGCCATTTGACAAGTGCCGATATTGAACAAGCCACTCGTGAAGGCAAACGCTGGAAATTAATTGGCCGAGTCAAAAAAGATACTACCGGAGTTAGCGGCTCTGTAGCCCCAGAAATGATTCCCGTAACAGATCCATTAGCCAGCATTATGGGAGCCACCAACGCCATCACCTACGAGAGTGACTTGGCAGGCCCAATTACCTTGGTTGGCGCAGGCGCGGGTCGAGTGGAAACGGGCTTCTCGATTTTGATTGACTTAATCAACATTGCTCGGGGACAAATATAAATCGCTCTAAAACGAACGCATGAAGTATGATAGTTTTCGTTATTGTCGGTAGGAATCGGGATTAATTAATTTGTGCAGTTCATGGTGAGAATGGTTCAATTTTAGAGATTGAACCACTCTGGAGCGCGCAACTTATTGAGACCTCATTCCTATCTTCGTTAAATTATACTTATAATTGGCGTTGACCTAGCTATCTTGTATAATTCAGTTGAGTGTTTTTACTCAACTGTTTTTTTTTGATTTGATGTAGGCTATGAGCGACAGAAAGGATTTAGGATATGAGTATTGATGATTTGAATAAACAGAACTATCGCCGTCGATTTGCTTTGTTAGTTGATGGTGACAATATATCAGCAACATTATTGAGCAGTATTATGACCGAACTCGACAAACTCGGTTTGGTAACGATAAAACGGATTTATGGTGATTGGACACGCTCTAACATGGGTAGCTGGCGACGCTTGTTGCATGACTACGCCGCTCGTCCGATTCAGCAGTTTCATTACACTGCGGGCAAAAACGCCACCGATTGCGCCTTGATTATTGATGCAATGGACATCCTCTATTCGGGTCGAGTAGATGGTATCTGTTTAGCCGCTAGTGACAGTGACTATACCCGACTTGCTATCCGAATTCGGGAGGAGGGGTTATTCGTATTGGGGGTGGGCCGAAAACAGACTCCAAAACCATTTGTTAATGCCTGTAATCTTTTTATTTACGACCATGAGCTATCCTCACCAACCAATTCTACCGAAAAACTGTCCTCTCAATCAGAATCAGGGCCAAGCAAAAATGGACATCAACACTTACCTGAAGCTATAAAAGAGCCAGAAAAACCTAAACAATTACCAATAGAAGCGATTAAAGCCACAAATGGGGTAGAGCTTGATCCTGTGCCTATTTTAAGAAAGGCGATTCAGGAAATGACCGATAAATCTGGTTGGGCCAAGCTAAATAGTATTGGTACTGCCTTACGCGAAATTGATGATAATTTTAACTGTCACCGGTATGGGCATGGGAGCTTATCGAAACTATTTAGAGCCTACTCCAAACAGTTTCAGATAAAAACCGAGGGTAAAGGTAAAAAACAAAAACCAGTTGCGGTTCGGTTTATTGGTCTAAAAACAGAAAAACCCGCTAAGTCGAAACAGGAAGCAACCAAATCGCAAGCAATCAACAACATAACCGCGACTCGACCCAAGCCAGCCTCAGAAACGAAGCCAACGACAAAGCCAACCGAGTTAGAGGCAAAAACCTCTGCCATCAAACAACCCAATTCTGCGTCGCTGTTAAAGCAAGCATTTGGCCGAGCGGTTCAAGAAAAAGGATGGATTAATTTGGCAGTTATAAAAAACTGTTTGCAACAGATTGACCCCAAGTTTGACCCGCAACAGTATGGTCACGATGAGTTGGAGAAATTAGTCCAAGCTCATCCTGAACTGTTTGAGATTAGAAGTAATACCAGTAATGATAAACCTGCTAAAACTTATGTACGGGTAAAGGAGTTGACTATCGCTTAATTATCCATGTAGCACCCTGTCAAAACCAGAAACTAGGCTTATCGATTGTAGTTTTTTGTAAGGAGGTATCAGTACCAGATGACACAGAAATCGGCCGCTTATGAAGTTAAAGTTGTGCCTTATGACCCCAATTGGGTACAGTTATTTGACCAAGAGGCCAAGCGCCTATCAACAATATTAGGTGATGAGATAATCGCCATCCATCATATCGGAAGCACGGCAATTCCCGGTATATATGCTAAACCAATCCTCGATTTTTTGATCGAAGTACGAAACATCGGCATTATCAATCAGTTTAATGAGCCATTGGCTCAATGCGGTTATGAAGCCAAAGGTGAATTTGGTTTACCGGGGCGACGATTTTTCAGTAAAGGCGCTGGCTCGGAACGAACACACCATGTACACATTTTTCAGGCCAATAATCCCGAATATGAACGGCATCTAGCATTTCGAGATTATCTGCTATCGCATCCAGATGTGGCATGTCAATATAGCCGCTTAAAACAAGAACTTGCCGAACGTTTTCCGAGGGATAGCGTGGGGTACACGAGTGCCAAAGACGATTTTATTCGTGCTATTGAACAAAAAGCAAGAACATGGCGAAAAATACACTTACGACAACTGGTCATGTCTTAGGGCTGTTCAGTTCTCCATGTTCGTCACGCTACAAGCGTGACCTACACGGCCTCATGTCTGACAAAATTACTGTAGGTGACGCTTGTAGCGTCACAATTATGCCCATATAGATTAGAACTGAACAGCCCTTTCATGTCTTGAGAGTAACGAGTATTTAGGCAGTTCCAACGTTTAAAACCTCCCCAAATCGGCCTTACCCTGTGAATTCATTCACAGGGCAATACGGGAAACCTGCTTAAGCAGGTTTTTCGTTTAAGATGCTGATTTCAATCAGTGGGTTGTTTGGGAGATTTATTTTTCTAGAATTGCCTTAGACCCTAAACTATTTTCACACATTTAGATAATCACTCTGAATCCCTGAAAATACAACGGCGGTGCAATTGTTAGCAATTGCACCGCCGTTTTTGTTTCTATTTGTTTACGAAGTAACTTTCATTTCTTAAGTTGTTAAAAACAGGAGTGTCAAAATTGTATTTTGACAGCAAGAATGGAATTCTTGCACTTTGGGAAAAGTGACAACTTAGACGTTTACATTTGAAATATTGGTAGTGTTACATCATTGACTGATGGGTATGTCACCCTGAGCGTTTTGTGCGAAGGGTCTCACTTACCCGAATCTAGGTAGATTCGAGAGGGTTCTTCGCCTTCGGCTCAGAATGACATAGAGCAGGTTATCAATCAACATGTCATCACTACCGAAATATTATGTATACATTTGTTTATAGGTTAGCAATTACAGCACTGGCGAATTCGCTTGTTTTAACCTCTTTGGCATCATCCATTTGGCGAGCGAAGTCATAAGTGACAATATTTTGAGCCAATGTTTTCTGATAGGCGGTATGAATTTTGTCTGCCGCTTCGCGCCAACCGATATATTCGAGCATCATAACTCCAGAGAAGAGCAAGCTACCCGGATTCACTTTATCGAGATTGGTGTATTTAGGTGCTGTACCGTGGGTTGCCTCAAACAGGCCGATATGGTCGGCGATGTTGGCTCCGGGTGCAATTCCCATGCCGCCAACTTCAGCGGCTAAGGCATCACTGAGATAGTCGCCGTTCAGGTTGGGTGCGGCTAACACGCTAAACTCAGCCGGACGTAGTTGAGACAACTGGAACATGATGTCGGCAATGCGGTCTTTGATGACGATTTTTCCTTCGGGCTGATGACCATCATAATCATCCCATAGCTCTTGTTCTGTGATGGTATAATCGCCGAATCGTTCTTTAGCAACCTCATATCCCCATTTGCGGAACGCGCCTTCGGTAAACTTCTGAATGTTTCCTTTATGAACCAAAGTCACACTGTCATGCCCTTCATCAATCGCGTACTGAATCGCTTTGGCAACCAGTCGTTTGGTTCCAAATGCACTAATCGGTTTAATTCCGAGACCCGCGCCTTCAAAGAAGGTCGCGCCCATTTCCTCGCGGAGGAACTTAGCCAGTTTCTCGTTTTCGGGGGTTCCAGCTTCCCACTCGATACCAGCATAAACATCCTCGGTATTTTCGCGGAAGATGACCATGTTGACATCTTGTGGATTCTTCATAGGGCTAGGTACACCCTCATACCATCGTACTGGACGGACACAGGCGTACAGGTCAAGTACTTGACGCAGAGTAACGTTCAAACTGCGAAAACCGCCACCGACCGGAGTGGTCAAGGGGCCTTTAATTCCGACGATAAACTCTCGCATAGCATCAAAGGTTTCTTCTGGCATATAGTTGCCATCATAAATGGTAGACGCTTTCTCTCCAGCATAAATTTCCATCCAAGATATTTTGCGCTGACCGCCATAAGTTGCTTGCACCGCCGCGTCCCAGATACGTTTACTGGCGGTCATAATATCATAACCAATTCCATCACCTTCAATAAAGGCCAAAATTGGATTATCTGGCACTTTTAATTCATCACCCACAACGGTGACTTTTTCCCCATCATTGGGTACAACAATGTTATCGTAAGCCATAATTCAAAACTCCTAATATATTATATTTTTTGATTGCGATGAAGGTTCAGAAGTTTATCATTTCAACATGACTAAAACAATATCTGACAGGATTAACAGGATTGACAGGATTACAAGTAAAAAAATCCTGTCAATCCTGTTAATCCTGTCAAAAAATGCTTTTGATTTTATCAAAATATCAGGTCGTGAATGAAACGACAAACTCTTGAAGGTTCATAAACCTCATACGCGTGTAATCAATCATTTCGATTTTATCGTTTAATCGACAAAACGCAAATTGTTTAAGTGCCTCGTTAGTAAATGACCGAATATCGCTGAAACATGATCACCATTTCGGCATCGCCCCAAAAACCCCGTTTTTGGGAAAAAGTGTAGTGGTCAGCTTGATAAGTAACTTTCATTTCTAAGTTATCACTTTTATCAGCATGTCATTCCCGCATGCTTTGGGCGGGAATCTATGTATTGTCAGTGGATTCCCGCTAAAAACGTGCGGGAATGACAATTTACAAGTTAGTTCTGAAAACTACTTATTGAAAACGGAGTGCAACGGGTTTAGCCGTTGCTACAGGCAATGGCTGAACCCATTGCACTCCAACATCATCTTGACCACCACAGTTTTTGGGAAAAAGATCACTTTACAGTCTCCAAAACTGCCTAAAAAACGAGTATTGTCTTAGTTTTGGCTACTTTTAGAATAAGGTTGGGGATTAATCCGTATATTCCACCAATTCTGTTCTTTGACGATTTGACCCAAGACAAAAAGTGTATAGAACCGCAATTCACCATGTTTCAAACTTGCGGTGAGCAAAACTCGTCGAAAGTATAAAGCGAATATTTGTACTAATTTGAGCGATGCTAGTTTATCATTTCTTAACAAAAACGATTAGGATACGAATGAACACAGCTAAACACGGACAAGGTAAAAAACCCGTGTTTAGCGAGAGAATTTAATAGCTTATTCGGTTTTTTTGACTTGTTTCTTCCAAACTGAGATACCCTTCACTTAAACGCTGAAATGCCCTTGAGGTAAATCTATGTTATAATAGCCTCAAAAACATTGGAGAATATTATGAAACTTAAAACAAACATCAAAGCAGGACGAAGTGGTCTGAGGAATAAACGCGACTGCATTCGTAACAACAATTGTCGCGTTGCTATATCCTAAACTCGACCCATAAGTAGTTGATAATACTATCTTATGGGCTAATGGTTATCCAATCCATCAATGATTACCAAGTAACCTCACCCGGTTTTCAACCATGGTAACAATTTTAACCAATAAAACAGGCAAATGACCTATTTAGAAGATAAATGACCATACATTATTAAACCTCCGAGTATCTACATCTCGGAGGTTTAATAATTTTATCGGACAACGAACAAACAATGCGTTACTTACTCGTATTATTAACAACTATTCTCATGCTCAGTTTAACTGCATGTAGTGATGAAGTGAACACCAATACTACTAACGACACGCCATTACCATCATCATCTGCATCATCTGTATCTGCATCTGCGGGAAAGGCATTATTCAACCAAAAGTTGATTGACATACAACCGGGTTGTATTACCTGTCATTCGTTAGAAAAAGGGGTTAAGCTGGTTGGCCCTTCATTAGCCGGAATTGGCAAACGAGCAGGCACAACCGTCGAAGGTCAACCAGCCGAAGAGTTCTTGCGAAATGCAATCATAAAACCAGATGATTATGTTTCAGAGGGATTTTCGGCAGGACAAATGCCAGAACGAATTGCGAATGTCCTCACACAAGAACAAGCTGACAGCTTGGTCTTGTATTTATTGACCTTGCAATAATGCTGACGCTACAGTCTTTCAGATAATGATTCTCAATTCAAGACCAACCTTCCCGCAAGTTCAAAACTTGCGGGAAGGTGCCAACTGAAAATGTTTATCTGAACATCTATAACGGAAACTTTGGGCGAGCAAGACTACAACAGATTTGGGAATTTAACGGATAAAAACCTCCCCGATAACGAACTGATTACATTCAAATTCGGCTAATTCGTGTCATCAAAAATCAATCCGTTTTTTTCAATTATCCGTTGTAGTCCTGTTTTCAACTGAACCAAAGAAAAAGTTAGGGTGAGTGATTTTGAAGTTAGTTACCCTGTTTATCAAATAAACAGCCCAAAGCAGACGAAAATTATCTGTATGACTATATAACTGTTGCCAAATTACAAGCGCCATGATAAACTATCGACGCTCATGGTCTGTTATGATCTACGCGTTTTCGCTAATACAATGTCGGGGTCGTCAGCTATTTAGTTGATTGTCGATTAGAGATTGGTGCTTGGATTTTTTAGTATGTCAGAAATAAATACTTATCCAGTCACCAGTGTCCAATCATACCCCATCGGGAGGCTCGTCTGGAGCGCTCAGTTGTTGCTTTAGATATTGGGACAACCAAAATATGTACCCTCGTTGCCGAAGTCGGCCCTCCACCAGAAAATAGTATGCGGATTGTCGGTGTGGGCACTGTCCCCTCCAAAGGAATCCGTAAGGGCGTAGTGGTGAACGTTGGCGAAGTAACCAGCGCCATTACCGAATCCCTGCAATTGGCCGAGCGTACCTCTGGATATGAGATCGCCAGCGCCTACGTTGGTTTGGCTGGCGCACATATCAGCGCCATCAACAGTCATGGAGTTGTACCCGTCAGCCGAGGCGAGCGAGGCATTCATCCTGTTGATGTTGAACGAGCCTTAGAAGCTGCCCGAGCCATAGATATACCTCACAATCGCGAAATACTACACATCATTCCACGTAGTTTTAAAGTTGATGATGACGACGGAGTCCGTGACCCGATTGGCATGCAAGCCTATCGGTTAGAAGTTGAAGCCCACATTGTAACTGGAGCCACATCTTCGATTCAGAATTTGGTTAAATGTGTGCAAAATTCAGGGATTGAGATTGACGCTTTGGTGCTAGAGCCGTTAGCCTCCGGTGAATCGGTATTGACCGACATCGAACGAGAAATGGGCGTGGTGCTAGTCGATATTGGTGGTGGTACGACAGACATCGCCATCTTTATCGAAGGGGCTATTTGGCATGCGGTGATTTTACCCACCGGCGGCGAACAACTAACCAATGATGTCGCGGTTGGGCTACGTACTCCTTTTAGCGAGGCCGAACAGATCAAGCTAAAGTTTGGTCATGCCTTGCCCGACAGTGTCAGACCGCAAGAAACTGTGACCGTGACCATGTTTGGTGGCGACGGTAATCAAGAAGTGTCCCGTCAATTTTTATCGGAGATTGTTGAGGCCCGAACTGAAGAGATTTTTGAGATGGTGTTAAAAGAGATTAAACGGAGCGGTTATGATGGCTTGTTACCGGCGGGTGTGGTTTTAGCCGGAGGCACAGCAGAACTACCCGGTATCCGTGACCTTGCTAGAGACGTATTAGGGCTACCGGCTCGAACAGGCGACCCGCAAAATCTACAGGGTTTGGTTGATTCATTGCAAACACCTGCCTTTGCCACGACCGTTGGTCTGTTAGAGTGGGGCATTAAGCATGATGTGCCCACTACCACTCGGCAACAATTTAATACTGGGCTAAAAATACCAGCCTGGTTAAAAGCTATTTTACCAAGATAAGTAGGAGACAACATTATGACAACGCATGACATGGCTGATTATGGTGATTACATGATGCAACCGGAAAATTTTGCCCAAATCAAAGTGGTAGGAGTTGGTGGGGGAGGCAGTAACGCCGTCAACCGAATGATTTCAGAGGGGTTACGCGGGGTTGAGTTTATCGCCGTCAACACCGATGCCCAAGCCCTATTGATGAGCGACGCACCGCAACGGATTCGCATTGGTGACAAGTTAACCCGTGGCCTTGGCGCAGGTGGCAACCCCGAAGTCGGTAGCAAAGCGGCTGATGAATCGGCCCAAGAGCTAGATGATATTTTACGCGGTTCAGACATGGTTTTCGTAACCTGTGGCATGGGTGGGGGAACAGGTACTGGCGCGGCCCCGATTATCGCCGATATTTCTAAAAAAACGGGGGCCTTAACCATCGGAGTGGTGACTCGCCCCTTTACTTTTGAGGGGAGTCGTCGCCAAAAAATGGCGATGGATGGGATTGAGCAACTCAAAGAAAAAGTAGATACCCTCATCGTCATCCCCAATGACCGCTTACTCGAAATTGTTGACAAACGGGTCAGCATGACCGATGCTTTTCGTACCGCCGACGATGTACTACGGCAAGGGATTCAAGGCATCTCCGAACTGATTACCGTACCCGGTCTTATAAATTTAGACTTTGCTGATGTTCGCACCATCATGACCGGCGGTGGCTCCTCGCTGATGGCGGTTGGTTCGGCCACTGGCGAAACTCGCGCCATCGATGCGGCTGAGAAAGCAGTGGCTTCATCTTTGCTCGATGTGACCATCGACGGAGCGCAAGGCATCCTGTTCAACATCACCAGTGGCCCGGACCTGAGTCTGTTTGAGGTCAATGAAGCGGCTGAAATTGTCCAACAAAAAGCCCACCCCGATGCTAACATCATCTTTGGGGCGGTTATCGACGAAAATTTGCAGGATGAACTTCGTATCACCCTCATTGCCACCGGCTTTGATGCCGTGGGTGAGCAGAGGAAACCGATTACCACTGCCGGACGCAAACAGGGTGATTCTAAAACCCTGCCATTTCCGCAGACGCAAACACATGCCGATGAAGCACCTGCTCCTCGTTCTGAACCAAACTATGACCCCGAAGATTTAGAAGTGCCCACCTTCTTACGCAAACGACTGCAACGCCGTCGAGCGTCGTAAAAGGCATGCATATACAGTCTTTCAGATAATGGTTTTCAATTCAAGGCCAACCTTCCCGCAAGTTTAGAACTTGCGGGAAGGTGTTGTATCGTGTAATTCTGATATCAAACCCGCTCTTCTAGGAGCGGGTTTTTTGTTTTCTCCGTAATATCCCCCCCCATTTTTCCTACATTAATATTTTTTATCCTGCTTGATTATTCGTGTTGAAAATAATATCCCAGAACAGGCTGTAGAGCCTGACCTGTATGCGCTACAGCAAAAATGAATTATTATCATAGCAACGCTATTTTACAACTATAGCCCATTGGTCAAACTAGACAGGTGGGGTAAAGTGGGTTATAATGGGTCAATAGGTGGGCAAAGTGGGGTGAAGTGGTTAATAGAACGTATGTTCTACTGCTGAGGTGGGGCATGCTATCAAAATCGACCAACTTTGACATAACCAACAGGTTTAGTGAATGTTTCTTGGTGAATTTGAACACACGATTGATGATAAAGGACGACTAACCATTCCGGCCAAGTTCCGAGAGGAACTGCGAGATGGAATTGTTATCACGCGTGGTTTAGATGGTTGTTTATGGGCCTATACTCGTTCTGAATGGGAACGATTAGCCGAGAAAATTTCTAAACTCCCCTCTACCAATCGCCCAGCTCGTAATTTTGCCCGTTTTATGTTCTCTAGCGCAGCCGATTCTATTCCCGACCGACAAGGTCGGATCCTCGTCACGCAAAATCTACGCGATTACGCGGATATCAAAAACGAAACCATCATCATTGGGGTGATGAATCGGATTGAGATATGGAACCCCACAAAATGGGCCAAAGTTATTGACGAAGTCGAAGATACCCCTGAGTCGATTGTCTCTCAACTCGAAGATATAGACTTTTAACGACGATCAAACCGCTGAACATCAGCATAAAAGGTGGACGGTGGCAAGGTGACAATCTGGTTTGTAACCCTGCAACACTGTTGCCTTGCGTGCCATTTACATTGCATACACCTGTCTTATTAAATGAAGTCATAACCTTTTTACAGCCACAACTCGGTCAACTTTTTATTGATGGCACGGTTGGAGCCGGTGGGCATGCCCGATCTATTTTAGAAGCTACGGCTCCTGATGGGCGATTATTGGGTCTCGACCAAGATTTAACCGCTCTCGACATAGCAAGAGAACGGTTGGCTCCTTTTAATGAACGGGCGCAACTCATTCATGCCAATTTTGACCGAATAAAAACTGTCGCTATTCGAGAGGACATGTCTCAAGTTGACGGGATATTGCTCGATTTAGGGGTCTCCTCCATGCAGTTCGACCAACCTGAGCGTGGCTTTTCGTTTCAAGCTGATGGAACACTCGACATGCGGATGAATTCGACCAACCCCGTCACTGCGGCTCAGTTGGTCAACACCCTCCCTGAAGATGAGTTAGCCAACCTGATTTATCAGTACGGTGAAGAGCGAGCTAGTCGTCGCATTGCTCGATCAATTGTACAAGCTAGGCCGATTACGCACACGCTACAATTGGCCGAGGTTGTCAAATCGGCCAAGCGGAAACGGGGTAAGGGAAAGCGGAAAATCCACCCCGCGACCCAAACTTTTCAGGCTTTACGCATCGCCGTTAATGATGAACTCGGTGTGATTGAACGAGTTTTGCCTCAAGCGATTGAGTTGTTAAAGCCAAACGGTCGTTTAGCAGTTATCTCATTTCATTCACTAGAAGACCGAATTGTGAAATGGTTTTTTAAACGAGAAGCGTCAACGTGTATCTGTCCACCAGAACTACCGATTTGTATGTGTGACCATACCCCAACAGTACGTATTTTAACGAAAAAACCGATTATCCCTACCTCATCCGATGTTAGCCAAAATCCACGAGCGCGAAGCGCAAAGTTGCGTGTTGTTGAACGATTAAATAGCCAGTAGCCAGATGTTTCAGGTGTGGTGAATTTAGCCATATATTAGTTTTTGTAGGTGATTTCATTATGTCAACTCATACCATTATCAGCTTTCGTCCGCAAAATGTTGTTCGCCAACTAGAGTGGCACTTTGATAGTAAAGTCGCCGTAACTGTATTACCGATTTTGCTTATTTTTACCTTCTTGGCATGGGGATATTTAACCCAAGCCAGTGCTGTCACAACCACTACCTATCAGATTGATGGCATGCGTTTAGAACTTGATCAGCTCAGGAATCAAAACGCAGAGCTTGTTTTGGAAATAGCTCAACTCGAGTCTCTCTCACGAGTTGAGAACCGTGCTCGTAACCTCGGTTTCGCTCCCACCACGCAAGTTGAATATATTCAGGTTGAGACCTACCCCGCACTAGACGGGGACGACATTGCACCTTATCGTGGCTCAGAGCGAGCACGGGGTAATGTAGATACCTATAGCCCTCAAACTCAGACCGATAGTTGGTGGGTTGGGGTACTTGATGATGTTGTTGCTTGGGTTGATAAAAAATAGATCCTTTTTGATAACCTTTACCATGAAAAATTCCGAAGAGCTGAGATACCGCATCTATATAATTATGGCAATCATGAGCGCGGCCGGATTGACACTGGTCGGGCAATTGGTGCGTTGGCAGGTGGTTGAGCATCATCGTTTTGTAGCGATGGCTGAAGCAGAGCATCGTAATGAAATTTTGATTGCTCCTCGCCGCGGTGAGATTCGGGATGGTGCCGGTTATCTACTGGCAACCGATATTATCCAGTATGACATTTCAGCTAGCCCCAAGATTATTAGTGACCCACAAGATGTTGCCCAGCGTATTGCTCCCTTGTTGGACATGCCGGTCGAACAGTTAGCCGGAACTCTAAGTGGCGATGAGATATGGATTCCTTTGGTCAAAGAGGTTCCTCAAGCGGCGGGTGAATCATTGTTAGAGTGGGATATTGTCGGCATTAAAGCCGAAGCTCGTACAAAACGGATCTATCCCGAGGGTGCGTTAGCTTCGCATTTGTTGGGATTTGTCAATGGAAATGGGTACGGATTTTACGGCGTTGAAGGTTACTACGACATCATGCTACGTGGCACGCCGGGCTATCAAAAAGGAGAACGTAGCCCCTTTGGTGAACTCATCCCTCTGGCGGCTAGTGATTTAGTATCGCCCAAAAGTGGCCCTACACTTTATTTGACGATTGACCGTGGGGTACAGCATTTTATTGAAGAAGAGATTGAGCGCACTGTCGATATGTACCAAGCCCAGCGAGGTTCGGTAGTGGTACTACAACCCAAAACAGGTCAGATTTTGGGCATGGCAAATTTCCCCACCTATGATCCGAATCTATATGCTCAAACTGACGAGAAGCTATATGCCAACCCCGCAGTTAGTGAACAGTACGAACCCGGCTCCGTCTTTAAGATTATCAGCATGGCCGCCGGATTAGATGCAAATGTGGTCTTGCCTGAAACAATGCTGTATGACGGAGGGGCGATTGAGGTTGGTGGTCGAGTAATTTATAATTGGGATCGTCAGTCGCACGATATGGTAGACATGACCGATGTTTTGGCAAAAAGTCTTAATGTTGGTATGGCTCAAATTGCAGTAGCTCTCAATAAAGATCGTTTTTATACCTACATCAAGCGATTTGGCTTTGGACGACTCACCGAAACCGATTTGGCAAGTGAAGGCCCCGGTACTCTAAAAACACCTAAAGATTCAACGTGGCATGAGAGCGATTTGGGAGCCAACTCATTCGGACAAGGGATTGCCGTCACGCCGTTGCAAGTTGCTAGTGCCGTTAGTGCGGTTGCTAATAAAGGGTTACTGATGAAACCTTATGCGGTACAGCGAATCGTCGACGATGAGCGTGATATCGAAGTTAAGCCAGTCGTCATCCGCCGAGCAATCTCAGCGCAAACGGCTAACACGCTGACTGGTATGCTGGTTGAGGCTTTGGATAGAGCCGAATCAAAGGCGAGAGTACCCGGTTATCGAGTAGCTGGTAAAACAGGCACGGCAGAAATCCCAATTCCGGGGGGCTATCATCCCACCTTGACCTTGGCTTCTTTTGTCGGATACCTACCGGCTGATGATCCTGAATTGGTGATTTTAGTAATTATTGATCGTCCTACGATCTCTCGTTGGGGCAGTAAAACCGCCGCACCTACTTTTCGGCGTATTGCCGAACAATTAGTCGTTTTATTGAATATTCCACCTGATACTGAGCAATTAGTGATGAATGATTAGGGATTATCTTACTACCCGACAAGGAGTTTAGCTTAGACTAATTATAGAATAATATCTGACAGGATTAACAGAATTAACAAGATTAAAGGCAAAAAATCCTGTCAATCCTGTCGAAAAATCTTTTTTCTAATCAAGATATCGGGTATCAAGAGGGATTGTTTTAATGGTCATTGCTGATATTATTGAAGCCTTAACCGATAATCGAATAGAAGCTCGTCAACCCATTACACAAGTGGTCATCGATTCTCGGCAAGCGGAGCAAGATAGTTTATTTGTCGCTTTGCCCGGTGAGAACAGTGATGGACATGAGTTTGTTGAGCAGGCATTTCGGCAGGGAGCGACAGTTGCTCTGACCCACCGTCCGGTGGAGTTGTCGGTGCCACATCAACATATTAAGGTTGATGAACCATTACCTCAAACCATTGACCCAAATCAGCCGTTGTGTATCGAAACCTCAGATAGTTTGGTAGGACTGCAACAGTTTGCTAAATTTTGGCGACAAAAGTTCGATGTCCGAGTCGTCGCCATCACTGGCAGTGTCGGTAAAAGTACCACCAAAGAGCTAACCGCTTCGGTGCTATCAACCCGCTACAACTTGCTTAAGAGCGAGGGTAATTACAACAACGAAATCGGCTTACCCCTGACTTTGTTGAATCTGACCTCGGCTCATGAGCGGGTAGTGCTAGAGATGGGCATGTACGATTTGGGCGAAATTACGTTGTTGTGTGAGTTAGCTCAACCCCATGTCGGGGTTGTCACTAATGTTGGCCCCGTTCATTTAGAGCGTCTCGGCACAATTGAGCGAATCGCTCAGGCCAAGACCGAACTCGTGTCAGCCTTACCACCGTACAACAGCCAAACTAAATCAGTAGCTATTTTGAATTATGATGATCCCTATGTGAGGGGCATGGTTCCCAAAACGAAGGCCGCAGTGATGAGCTATGGTCTTACACCTTCTGCCGATTTGTGGGCTAGTGATGTGACAAGTGCCGGATTAGACGGCATTCGGTTCGTCTTCAACCAAGGAACAGACACAATCCATGCTCGAGTGCCATTGTTGGGGCGGCACAGCGTCCATACTGCTTTACGGGCCGCGCTGGTGGGCTTGGTTGAGGGGCTGGCTTGGGGTGATATAATCACTGGGTTACAGAATTTGCCTGCCAAAGATCAGCTAAGGTTGGTCTGGATACCGGGGCCAAATGGCTCGATATTGCTCGATGATAGCTATAATGCTAACCCAGCCTCAACGATTGCGGCTCTGAACATGCTTGATGATCTATCCGCTCCCAAAAAAATTGCCGTTTTGGGTGACATGCTCGAACTCGGTCACATGGAAGAAGCAGGGCATCGGAAAGTTGGCTGTCGGGCGGCTAGAGTGGTCGATTTGCTAATTACGATTGGTGATCGTGCCCAAATTATTGCTGAAGAGGCCGAGGCATGTGGACTGAATAGCTCGAAAATTATTCAGCTACCAGACAACCAAGCCGCGATTGACCTGTTAGAAGCTCAGTTAGCTCAAAATGAGATTGTATTGATTAAAGGCTCTAATTCACAAAAGATGGATCAAATTGTTAGTAACTTGACGAGAAGGAGTATCAGCGAGTGAGAGAATCTATCCGACCATCTTTTATAACCCAATTTGTTAGCCCGCTGATTCCTTAGCAAAAACAATGGCTTACTCTCTTTCTTTAGGTGTTCTCTCTTTTCTGTTGGCTGTTATTTGGGGTAGACCGTTAATCACCCTTTTAAAACGACTCAAAATCGGCAAGCAAATTCGAGTCGAAGGACCGACCACCCATCAAGTAAAAACCGGTACGCCGACTATGGGCGGACTGATGATTGTTATTCCGGTGTTGGTGATTACCGGTGTGCTGAATGTGGGGAATTTATGGGGAATTACCCTCTTAGGACGTTCGATTTTAGTGCCGATGGCCGTTTTAGTAGCCTTTGGTACTTTAGGAGCGATTGACGATTTGATGGGAGTGCGAGTCATTCCTACGGGCATGCTAGGGCGATACAAGCTGTTATGGCAGTTGATATTTTCGGCCATTACAGCTATGTTTTTACATTTTGCTCTTGATTTACGAAGTATCGCCATCCCTAGTGTAGTCGAAAAGATTGACATCGGCCTGTTCTACATCCCCATCGCCATGTTCATCATTGTCGGCACCTCCAATGCGGTCAATTTGACTGACGGTCTCGATGGCTTAGCCGGAAGTATCGCCGCGGTCTCCTTTACGGCCTACGGTGTGGTAGCTTTTTTACAAGAGCAACTCTGGCTGGTAGCTTTTGTGTTTACAGTTGTTGGGGCAATTTTAGCCTTTTTATGGTACAACGCCCACCCTGCCGAACTATTCATGGGAGACACAGGCTCTTTATCCATCGGTGCTACATTAGCCGTGGTGGCCTTGATGACGGGGCAATGGCTTCTGCTACCACTTCTTGGATTCGTCTTTGTAGCCGAAGCAGTCTCGGTAATTTTGCAGGTTACATATTTCAAAGCAACAGGGGGTAAGCGACTATTTAGAATGAGTCCATTGCATCACCATTTTGAACTTATGGGTTGGTCGGAGACCCATGTCACCCAGCGGTTTTGGCTAATTGGAATTTTATCGGCCATGTTAGGTATTGCCCTCGCCTTGATATAAAGGGGATAAAGGAGTGACGGCATGGTAATTGTTCTTGCAGAATCAACTCAGAAGCTACCTCATTCCAGTATCTATTTTGATGAAACGCAACTCCGCTTAGATATTAATCTATCGGTTAGGCTAGGAATTACGGCCAAACAAGCGAAACGTAAGCTGACCCGTTTTTTTATGGATGAAGTAAGTCTCCTCATTGGGCCAGAAACGCCTTCGCTGGTGCTGGTCAACGAAAGTGATATTTGTTGGCGTTTCCCTATGACCTTGACTCTGGGACGACAAGGTGTTGTAGGTCAAGTGGGTGTGGTGGATGTGAACGCTAAAACGGGTGAGTTGTTGATTGCGCCATCCCTGATTGAGGAGATAAAGCACAATGCCGAACAGTTGGCTCAACGTGCCGCACATTCAACAATTTCTGGATTATTGGAAACAGTCTACTCGCCATGCCGTTGTTGTTAGCGGGTTAGATTCTCAACGAGTTTATCTCAATGACCCTGCTTATAAAGTCGCTCCCCAATTTGCATCGTTGGATGGTTGGCTTGAGATGGATGAGGTGATAGCTGTTATCACGCGCTGATCATTGCGGATAGGCTACGCGCAATGATCAAAATTTTTTACAAAATTTGTAGATCTGACAGGTCTATAAAACCTGTTTCGATATTATTAATTCAAAGATTGAGGGAGTTTTATAACGATGACACACATGCAAGCGCAAACTATGAAAAGCAAGAAAAAACGTCGTATCTATCCTGAGTTAGTTCCAACGCCCGCCGAGCGAGAAACAACCTATTACGCGGCTTTAGAACTCGTAGCCATCATTGATGAAAATTTAAGGCGAGGTGTATTCCATTATCGAAATAGGGCCGGACGCTTATTAAGCACCCTAGATGAGGTTATAAATGCTATTTTGACGGATAATTTGCAACTGCCAGCCCCTAAACAAGAAGAATCTGTTTGGGTAGCACCGCAAGAACGCGCCGCTTAAACGATTACTTCGCGATTGCCCTCTTTGCTACTTTGCAGGTATAATCCATAAAGATTTTTAGTCATTATTAATCCTAATATAGGTTAGGGTTAGTTATGTCTTATTTGTGTTTATATCTATATAGATATTATGTCAACTTATTAACTTTATTGGAATACAATTGTGGCAGACATCAGCATATTAGCAAATAAAAGAGTATTGATTGTTGGTTTAGGTAAAGAAGGGATTGCGCTGGCTTCGTTTTTGGCCGGTCATAATCTGAGCGTAACCGTCACCGATTCACAATCGGCGGCTGAACTGGGTGAGGTGGTGGAGCGTTTTGAAGCCGACGGAATACGGCTTGTTCTGGGTGAGCATCCGACTCGGTTGCTTGATGAGGTGGACATTTTGTTCGTTAGCCCCGGCGTACCATTAACAATTCCCTTCTTAAAAGAGGCTCGATCTAGAAAAATTCCATTCTCCACGGAGACACGGCTTTTCTGTTACCTTTGTCCGGCTCCAATTATCGCCCTGACCGGCTCTAGCGGAAAATCAACCACAACCACTTTGGTTGGTGAATTTTTGCAGGCCGCAGGGTACAAAACATGGATCGGCGGTAATATCGGGCAACCCCTTATTGAGCATATAGCCGAAATAACACCTCAAGATCGAGTGGTTATGGAGTTGAGCAGTTTTCAGCTTGAATATTTCCACCCCCGTATAAATAAAGGTGTATCAGCCAATAAACTGGCTCCGTTATTAGCTGGTTGGAGTCCCTCACTTGGAGCCTTGTTGAATATTACACCCAACCATTTAGATCGTCACTCCTCTATGCGGACTTATGTTCGAGCGAAGCGGGCCATTATCGACTTCCAAAAACCAGAGGATATCGTTGTTATGAGCCTTGATAATGATGTTACTCGTACGATTGGTCGTCAATTTGGAGATAGAGCGCGTTGGTTTAGTATTGAAGCTGAACGCCCCAATGGTGCCTGTCTCTATCAAAACCAAATTGCCTTACTTGATGAAAATAAATCACATCAACCGATTATTCATCGGCAAGATGTAAAACTTTTGGGCGTACATAACGCGGCTAACATCATGGCCGCGGCATTGATAGCGCGTGAACTAGACATCTCCATCGAGACCATGCGAACAGTTTTGATGCGCTTTACTGGTCTTCCGTACCGCTTAGAGCTAGTGCGTGAGCATGAGCAGGTTAGCTACTACGACGATTCAATTGCTACCACTCCTGAGCGGATGATGATGGCTCTGCGGGCCTTTGACAGACCGATTATACTCATTGCCGGTGGGCGAGATAAACGTCTTTCATGGGAAGAGACCGCTCGCGTGATTATTCATAAGACCGCCCATGTCATTTTATTTGGTGAAGCGAGAGACATGATTGCTCAAGTTATTACCAAAGCAGGGCAAGACATTACCACTACTCAAACTCAGTTGCATTTGTGTAATAGTTTAGCTGAAACCGTCACCATTGCTTCTAATTTTGCCACGCCGGGGAATGTAGTCCTGCTCTCTCCCGGCTGTTCTAGTTATGATGCTTTCTCTGACTATATGGAACGAGGCGATCAGTTTAACCAACTTGTGGCCGACCTATAAATGTGAAGCATGATGGTAAAAGTTCAGTAAAGTCACCCCAGAAACCCGATTTCTTTGAGAAATCGGGTTTCTGACGCTCTTTCTAGCGAGTTCACTGAATATTTATGATAGTGTATCATTTCGTCTCATTCTGTGGTGGTCAAGATGATATTGAAAAACATGTCATACTGAGCCGAAAGCGAAGTATCCACTCGAATCTCCCTAGATTCGAGAGAAAGGCATTGAACTATTTTTTTGCTTGTTAAACGTAGAGTATCTCTACGCTAAACAAGCAAAAAAAATTTCGCTAATTTAGTAGACATAACATGAAAAAATCGAAGACTCCAACTCATCATAATATGGACTACTTTGTTCTCGTCACTGTTGCCGCCCTTTTATTTTTTGGCTTAATGATGATCTACAGTGCCACGTTTGCCCTTGGATACCAACAGTTTGACCAGCCGACCTACTATTTTTCGCGACAACTATTATGGGTGGGTATTGGTTTGTTGGCTATGCTCATCTTTGCCAATGCGGAGTATCACACTTGGCGACGCTTTTCGATTTTGATTATGGCTGGCACGTTGAGTTTGATGTTACTGGTGTTGATTGTGGGGGGCGAATATTTTGGAGCGCAACGCTGGCTATTCCGTGGCTCGATTCAACCCTCTGAGTTGAGTAAACTGGCAATCATCATCTATTTGGCTGACTGGCTGGCTGTAAAAGGTGATAAAATCAGACAGGTAAGCTATGGGGTTTTACCATTTGGGATTTTATTGAGCCTGATTACCGGTTTAATCGTGTTACAGCAAGATTTAAGTACTGCTATTTTGGTTTCAGTTACCGCATTAGTGATGTTTTTTATTGCCGGAGGGGATTTATGGCAGATTATCGCGGGGTTAAGCGCCGGAGCTATGGTTTTTGTTATGCTAATTGTTAGCTCCTCCTACCGTTTGGCTCGGATTACCGCCTTTTTAGACCCGCTCAACAGTGATCCGTTAGGTGACGGCTATCAAATCCGTCAAATCTTGATAGCTCTTGGCTCTGGAGGAGTAACAGGTTTGGGATTAGGAGCTAGTCGGCAAAAGTTCGGCTATATCCCTGCTTCCCATACGGATGGTATCTTCGCTATTTTAGGTGAGGAGTTAGGATTACTCGGTTGTATCGTCGTGATTGGCTTGTTTGTCTTTTTGGCCTACCGAGGCTTCCAAATTGCCTTGGCCGCGCCCGATACATTTGGTTCGATTTTGGCGGTCGGTATCACTTTTAGCCTCGTTTTTCAGGCGATTGTTAATATTGGGGTGGTTACAGCATCGTTACCGTTTACTGGTATCCCGTTGCCCTTCATCAGTTTTGGTGGTTCCTCGTTGGTGGTCAGCATGGCTAGTGTTGGATTACTCCTCGCAGTGTCGCGTCGAACTATGCCCGAAGAGGAGCAACCTACAAAAACAAAAAGAAAATCACGTTCTGCACATCTCGGAAAGAGAAACTGGCAAACACGTCTAGTCTAATTCAAGTCTTTCAGTACAGCCATAGCAATGCCTGCTACTTTTACTTGTGACAAGACAGGTGATTCAAGTTCAGGGTCTGAACTTTCGGGAATCAAGGTAGGATCTTTAGCTTGGGCATCGCCCATCTAATTCAGGATGCAGTTTTGAGTTGCACGGGATATACCAGAGAGCCGCGCAATTCTCAGCAATGATGTTGACATAAAGTCAGTTTTGCGCGACACTGTTATTAACCTAATCTCAAATCAGCAACAACTAAACAGTATGAGCCAAGCTTATCCTTTACTAGCGCAACCTGATGTCGCAAATCGCTTGGCTGAGCAAATCTTGGAGGTGAGAAGTAATGCAGATTAATTGGGTAGTACTAACATATTTTGTAATCGGAGTCTTCGCCTTATCTGGCTTTTTTCGTGGATGGTGGAAGGAGAGTATAACCACCGGAGGACTGGCTTTCTTGTTTATTCTGCTGAACAATTCGCCTATTGCCGCTGAATTGGTCAACATTGTCAACTCAATCATCACCTTTGTGTGGTCGTTGGCTCCTAATTTTTTTACCAATCTTTTTGAAAGCATGTTTGATATCATCGTGACACCGGGGCTGGCTTTTCAGCTTGACTCTAGTGCCTCAGAAACATGGATCTGGGCCTTAATGCTGATGGTCGTCTTTACCACACTTGTGGGGCGGTCACTTGGCCCAGACGCGGCCAAACCGATAGGTCGTTTTTTAGGGGCTTTACTAGGTGGCTTTAATGGCTTCCTTTTTCTCAGCTTATTGCGAGAACATCTGGATGGCCGTTTTCTTCCTTATGGTGGCACCTCTATCAACGAGATTGGAGGCTTAGCCAGCACTGGTGTTGCCATTCAAGCGACCAACTTACCGCCCCATACGGCTATGGATAGTCTAATGCCGTGGATTATCATCATCATTAGTGTCTTGGTATTTTTAGCTGGCCTAAAAACCCGAGTTGGCATGCCCAAAAGTAAAGTTCGTTTCTGGGAACTAGATTACCGCACCCCCTACGGGTATAACGGTTAGTATCAAGGAGGAAATGAGACGATGACCCTTGATTGGATGAATTTAACGTTATTTATAGTAATATTTTTTGCCATTACCGGTTTTTTTCGAGGTTGGTGGAAAGAAGGTCTAACCACAATCTTTTTGGCTGGGCTGGTCTTTCTACTAAATCAACCTGATTTGGCAGAATGGCTTGTCGAAAGTTACAACAGCCTGATGACCTTGCTCTGGAGCCTAATTCCAAGTAGTATGACCACCATCAGCGAAACTGATACCGATTCTGTGGTGGCGATTACCAAATCCACCCCCCCCGATTTTCTGCTTGTCGATGCTAGTAACGGTAGCACATGGTTCTACCTACTTTTGTTGGCGGTCGGAATTCCGGCATTGTGGACGCAGACTAGTTTTAACAATAAACCTACGGCATTAGGGCATGTACTCGGTATTGGGGTAGGAGCTTTTAATGGCTTGTTGATTATGGGACTGCTTCGAGAGTACATGGACGGACGCTCTTTGCCCGGTGGTCAGACAGGAACCGAATCGGCGATTACCTTGGCTAGTAGTAGCTCTACTGGAACTGCCTCTGCCGAAGCGACACTGGTCGCGACAAATTTTCCAACCTATACCATCTTAGACAGCATGATCCCGTGGATTGTCATTATTGTCGGGGCACTGTTTGCCTTCGCCTTCTTCAAAACTCGGGTTGGCTCAGATGGCAAAAAAATGGTTTACCACTTACCACCACTTTATGTCAAATAAAATCCATTTAATCGGGATTGGCGGAACAGGGTTGTCCGCTATCGCTACCGTATTGCTCCAACGAGGCTACACCGTTTCTGGTTCTGACATGCAGGCTTCGGCATACACAAACCGTTTGGTCGACATGGGAGCTACAATCTATATTGGACAACGAGCCGAAAATCTCCAGCCAGATTTGGATACGGTAATCATCTCCTCCGCCATTCCCGACCATAACCCCGAACTGCAAGCGGCTCGACAGTTGAATCTGCCAGTCGTTAAACGAGCAGAATGGCTTGGTCAGATGATGGTTGGACAAACGGGTATTGCCGTTGCCGGTACACATGGTAAAACGACCACCACCTCCATGATCGCCTATCTACTTGAGCAAGCAGGTGAAGCACCAACCTATATCATCGGTGGTGTTGTGCCCCAACTACATGGCAACGCCAAAGCTGGTACTGGCTCCGCCTTTGTGATAGAGGCCGACGAGTATGACCACATGTTTTTGGGACTTCGCCCCGAGATTGCTGTCCTAACCACCCTCGAATGGGATCATCCAGATATTTTTCCGACCCTCGCTGACACCCAACAAGCCTTTACCGATTTCATCCAACTTGTCCCTGACCATGGAACAATCATCGCCTGTGGTGATGAAACAGGTGTTATGGCTGTGACCAGATATTCCTCTGCACCCGTTATTACTTATGGCCTCACCGCTCATAACGATTGGCAAGCCGTTGATATTCAGCCTAATCAATCTGGTGGGCACGATTTTGTTGTTTTGTATAATGAAGACAAAACTTCGGAGCGGAGCAAGTTGGCAGTCTCCTTAGCTGTACCGGGACTACATAATGTCGCGAACTGTTTAGCCACTTTAGTTGTGGCTCATAAGCAAGGTCT
Organism: Anaerolineales bacterium HSG25; assembly: GCA_030377865.1. Lineage (GTDB taxonomy): Bacteria > Chloroflexota > Anaerolineae > 4572-78 > J111 > JAUCGB01. The sequence goes on from JAUCGA010000002.1 coordinate 33,925, forward strand.
TAACGTGAGGCGAGCAGTACAGATTCTCGGCCAGTTTCAAGGAGTCGAACGTCGTTTTCAGCAGAAAGGTCTGGTCAACGGAATTACGGTCATTGATGATTACGCCCATCATCCCACCGAGATTAAGGCTACACTTCATGCCGCTCGTACCCGTTATCCCAAACAAAGAATTTGGGCCGTACTACAGCCCCATACCTTTAGTCGCACCAAAATTTTGCTGATTGAGTTTGCTCAAGCCTTTGAGCATGTCGATCAGGTAATCGTGGTTGATATTTTTGCTTCACGCGAAGTTGATGATGGTTCCATCTCTAGCGCAGACATTCTGGACATGATGGATCATCCGCAAGCCCGCCACATCGGCCCATTGCGGAACACGGCCGATTATTTGATTGACCATCTCCAGTCGGATGATGTGCTGATTACCCTTGGTGCAGGAGACGGTTATTTGGTCGGTGAATGGGTGTTGGCGGGATTGGACGCGTAAGTAGTTCACCTACGAGGTTAATTTTCCTCGTAACTGTTGTCGTAAACCCATGAAGAAACCCTTTAGTGTGGCTTTTAGTCAACAATTTGGTTCTCGTTTTCGGCTTGATGAACCGTTAGCCAACCATACCACCTTTCGTCTCGGCGGTCCAGCCAAATTTTGGGTCGCACCCGAAACCATAGACGAGTTGGTCGCGGTGGTGACCTCGGCACGACAGTATAAGGTACCATTTTTGATGCTCGGTGGAGGGGCTAATCTACTTGTCCGAGAGAGCGGTTTTAATGGTTTAGTCATCCAAAATCGGGTTAATCAAGTCAACTTCCCTACTGTTGAACAACAATCTGTCGAATCAGCGGTAACGGTTGAGGTTGAGAGTGGAGTCGTCCTCCCTAACTTTGCTCGGCGTTGTGCTAAACGGGGTTTAAGCGGTTTTGAGTGGGCGATCGGTATTCCCGGTACAATTGGTGGAGCGGTAGTCAACAATTCGGGAGCTTATGGCAATGACATGGCCCAAACCATGTATCGAGCCGAACTGCTCTCCCCCACTAATGAACGAGTGTGGCAGTTCGCAGATTGGTTTCTGTATCAATACCGTTTTTCTCGTTTAAAAGGACGCACCAGCAGATTGATGAGTCCGACGGTTTCGGTAAAACGGACTACCACTGACACAGACTGGATCGTGTTACGGGCGGAGTTACAACTTACCTCTGCGTCGGTAGCCGAGGTAGAACAACGGATGAAACAGTTTAACAACCGTCGAAAAGCGACTCAACCAGCGGGAGCGACGATTGGCAGTATGTTTAAAAATCCGCCGAATGATTATGCAGGGCGACTGATTGAAGCCACTGGATTAAAGGGGTATCAGGTTGGGCAGGCTCAAATCTCACCCTTACACGCTAATTTTTTCCAGAATTTGGGCGGAGCAACGGCGACAGATGTTTTGGCCTTAATCGAAACAGCACGTAAAACCGTCCACGAGCAGTTCAACATTAATTTAGAGCTAGAGATCGAGGTTGTCGGTGATTAAGCAAGATAAAAAACTACGGATCGGTTTATTATTTGGTGGACAAAGCGGTGAGCATGAGGTCAGTTTGACTTCGGCTCAGAGCGTCATGCAAGCCATTGATCTCACCAAATACGAAATTATACCGATAGGCATTAGCAAAACGGGGCAATGGCTCACTGGTGAGAATGTCCATCAACAACTACTAGAGGCCGCGGGTGAACATCCTATGTTAGCCGGACAGGGGACTGGAACTAGACAAAGCCATCACAGCTTGGCCTTGTCTTTACCGCAAACAGGCCCGCTCGACCTGATTTTTCCCGTATTACACGGCACTTATGGCGAAGACGGTAAAATTCAAGGTTTGTTAGAACTGCTCAATCTGCCGTACGTTGGAGCCGAGGTCACAGCCAGTGCGGTCTGCATGGATAAGGTCTTGAGCAAAGAGGTGTTTCGAGCGCATGGCCTGCCCATTGTTATTTTTCGGGCCTTTTTGCAAAAACAGTGGCAAACAAACCCTGATACAGTGCTGGACGAGTGCGAGGCGGCCATGCCCTACCCCATGTTTGTCAAACCGGCTAATTTAGGCAGTAGTGTCGGCATCCACAAGGCCAAAAATCGCACTGAGCTAGAGGCAGGCTTAAATGATGCCGTACGCTATGACCGCAAAGTCATTGTCGAGCAAGGCTTAGAGGCGCGTGAAATTGAGGTCAGCGTATTGGGCAATGATGAGCCACAAGCCTCCGTGCCCGGCGAGGTGATTCCCTCACGAGAATTTTATAGCTATGCGGCTAAATATTTAGAAGAATCAAAAATGCTGATTCCCGCTCCTCTAAATGAGGAACAGACCAGCATGATTCAACAGTTGGCAATTATGGCTTTTCAAGCCTTAGATTGTGTGGGACTTGCTCGTTGTGACTTTTTTGTAGAAAAGGAAACGGGTGAGATATTTGTCAACGAGTTAAACACCATGCCCGGCTTTACCCCTCTGAGCATGTATCCTAAGCTATGGGCGGCCAGCGGGCTTTCTTATTCTGATTTACTTGACCGTCTTATTGAGTTGGCTTTAGCCCGTCATCAAGAAAAGCAGACGTTGCAAACCAGTTTTGATGTGGCGACTGCTCAATAATTGTAAATATTCAGTGAACTCGCCAGAAAGAGCATCAGAAACCCGATTTCTTTGAGAAATCGGGTTTCTAGAGCTACTTTACTGAACTTTTACCAATAATTCGTGATGGGTGAAACGTGACCTTCTACTCTGAACCCTCACGTATCACGTATCACGTATCACGTTAATATGTTCCCATTCAAAAAAAAGCGCCCTCGTCGTTCTGAACTGCGACTTGGCAAACGAGCGACAAACTACCAACTGACCGCTCTTGCCCCCCGCCTTGTGGTTACGCCGGTGATTCATTCGGTGCAACAGCATAAAATTCGCCTGAGTGGTGGGTTTTTGCTCATCGGATTATTGACCCTGTTTTATATGCTCTTTAGCAACCCCATATTTTTTGTTTATGGGGCCGATATTCAAGGCAACGCCGCAGTCTCGGCTAAAGAGATTTATCTGGTCAGCAATTTGCATAACCAAAGTATTTTTTGGCTTGATGCAGAATCGATTTCGGCCAACATAACCGCATTGCCGAACGTCAAATCGGCAGAAGTAACGGTTCATTTACCGGCACAGGTTTCGATTTTTGTTGAGGAACGTAATCCCGAACTCCTCTGGGAGACCGGACAGGATAGTTGGTGGGTCGATAGTGAGGGTGTGGTTGTGCCTCCTCGCGGCGATACCGAAGGCATGTTACGCATCATCGACAATGACCAACAACCACTTGAGGTGGGCTACAAAATCGACCCGACCATTATTCGTGGGGCGCAGATGTTGCAGAATCTGGTGCCGGGCTTATCGGCCATTCAACATTCACGAGCCAAAGGCTTGACCGTCGCCACGCCACAAGGTTGGCCTGTCTATCTGGGTGATGGTAGTGAAATACAACGAAAACTATCTTCCCTAACGGCGGTGGTAACCCAAATCAAAACTGAATCGTTGACCCCCCTTTATATCGACCTACGTAATCCTCTGCGTCCGGTCTATAGAGAAAAGCCGCTCATCCCCATCGAACAACCCATGTTCGCTCCTCGTTTTGACCCGAATCGATTCTAGGATAGGGTAGGATGTTCAATACTGGTAGAGAATTTGGTATGTTTCCTACCGACTGTTGTTTAGTCCTCAAATGACTTTTGTAGGAACTTAAACCTTGTTTTGGTTTGATTATTCTGTCACTTTGAACGTCGTATACCCTAATTTGAGTATCGCTGTTAGCGTAACACTTTTGGCCTGTTTCTCAAAATTTGACAACCCAATGATGTTCCATTGGGGTTAAATTTTAGTTGACCTAACGTTTTAGTTTGCGAAAACTGCTTGGCTGTTTGAAACGATAAACATAATCGTTGTCGTAATGCCTGCTCGCCCTTGCTTGATTCATGGTGACGTAACGATTCTATGACTAACAAACTACTCAGGCGAACATGAGTCGGCTGTTCGGTCAAAATTTCATCTGCGGTCTTAAGTAACTGTTGGGCTAACGTTTCATTTGTAACCGAACTCGATCTGTCTGCCACAGGCACACTGTCCAAGCTCGATACTTGGTCGGCCCGAACCGATAGATTCAGCATGGTGCTGATTAGTACGGTTCCAATAACAACAACAGTTACACTCAATAAGGTCATCCCTACTTTCATTATACCCTCCTATGGTTTGAACAATCATCAACAATTTGGCTTTAGAGCTAAGTTGTGTATAGTACAAGCATACCATAAACAGGGTAATCTTTCTGACCACAAACCTGACATTTTGCCAACGATTTGGTAGACTGGTCAGCGATGATTAACCAAACGAAACGCACGGAGGTAATATCATGGTAGAAGACAAATTATTTAATGATACTCGCCAACTTTTATATGAGTTGTTAGACTACACAGTTGAGGCTCGTAAGGAACTTAAGGAGGAAGCTAAAAAACAGCAGAAACTAGCTGAAGAACGTCAAAAAGAGGCTGAAGAACGTCAAAAAGAGGCCGAAGAACAACGGAGAGAGGCTAAAGAACGTCAAAAAGAGTCTGACCGACAACGCGCTGAACTACGTAGGCAGTTGGGGGACTTAACCAAAAAAATGGGCACATTGATTGAGGATTTCGTCGCTCCTGACTTGCCTCGGATATTACGTCAGATTGCCAAACTTGACGAGAACGAACCCATCATCGTTAATGTTCGCGTCAAGCGTCTCCATCCAAACCGAGTTGGCAATGGAAAACGCCAAATGATCGAAATTGATGCCATTGCCGAGGGGGGGAATTATCTATTGTTTAACGAGACTAAAAACAGCTTGCGCCCTAGATATGTGACAGATTTTGTAGAAACATTGGCCATAGCTAGGGATTATTTTCCCGAATATGAAGGCCGGACCATCATCGGCGTTATTTCTTCATTTCATATCGACCCTAGTATTGTTACGCACGCTAGTCGTCAGGGATTGGTCGTGCTGGCTTTAGGTGAAGGCTCGATGGCGATTATGAATGATCCGGATTTTCAATGGAAGCCATTTTGATAGTCATCGTAAGGCAATAAATGGCGACACTCACTCCCCGATTGGTCGTCCGTCCGATAGAGCAACGGGACACTACAACCATTATGCACTGGGTTAATAAATGGCGACGGGTGCATTGGTGTATCTCTCCCGCAGAGGTTGAAAAGAAGGTCGCCATCCAGCCCGGTTTTTTGGCCGAAGATAGCTCTGGCTTGCGAGGCTTTATGCTGACCGAATTTCAACCAGCGGGTCATCTGCTGATTATCGGAGTTGCTTTGCGAGATACATGGAGCATCCGAGCCTACCTCAGACATCTTTTGCCGCCTCTTGAAAAACTCATGCAAACAGAATCCGCCACCGGCATCATGCACATTGGCGGCACCGACTGGTTTGTTAATGGAGTAGTAGAGTACGGCTTTACCAGCAAAGGTTGGATCGTCAACCTAGAGCGTCATTCTGAGGTCTCGTTACCCCCGTTTACTTTGCCCGTAGCCCACATCCGCCCCGCCACCAAGGCCGATGTGAGCGCCATCCATGAGATCGACTGTCTAACCTTTGATGTCATGTGGCATAAAGCCCGACCCTATTTTGAGGATGCCCTCAGCCCGCCGCATAATCTGCTGACCGCAGTGCTAAATCGGCGAGTAGTCGGCTATATTTGGAGCGAACGATACCAGAATCGAGTCCACATCACCCGTTTGGTCGTCCATCCCGACTATCAAGGTCGCCAGATTGGTCAGCAACTGCTTCATTATATGTTGACCAGCATGCTCGCAAACGGAGCGACTCGGTTTAGCACCAACACACTCACCGACAATCAAGCGGCGCTAAAGCTCTATCAACAGTTTAAGTTTGACTATACCGAGTTGAATCTGCCGATTTTATGGTGTGATGCAAGCGCATTACAGGCCGAGAAAAAAATCGCCGCCATATAAAAAAGCCCACCTTTTATAAAAAAGTGGGCTTTTTTTGTTAGGCAACTCTAAGAAAATAATCATTCAGCCCCCCTTGTTCCCAAACTCAGTTTGGGAACACAACCATGATGGTAACGGGTGTGTACCCGTTACCCATAACAGGCGGGTGTATACCCGCCAAATACCCGTTGCGATTACATAATCGCAACACTCTGTTTGACTTGCAACATGCCAGAAACAGAGTTTCTGTGGCAAATACGTCCCCAATCTCCAGATTGGGGACGAGGAGATAGGCTTTGATTATCGTGTAATGCTAGTTTTTTTATCCGAGAGCCTCAACCACTGCATCACCCATAGCCGAGGTGCTAATCGCTTCTACGCCCGACTCAGCGATGTCGGGGGTACGGTTTCCGGCATCAAGGACGGATTCAACCGCTTTTTCGATTGCATCGGCCTCAGCATTTAGACCCAACGAGGTGCGGAGCATCATGGCCACGCTGAGGATGGTTGCCAATGGGTTGGCGATGCCTTGTCCGGCAATGTCGGGCGCAGAGCCGTGAATCGGTTCATACAGGCCAAACTTGCCTTCGGCCAGTGAGGCTGAGGGGAGCATGCCCATAGAGCCGGTGAGCATGCTGGCTTCGTCACTGAGAATGTCACCAAACATGTTACCGGAGGCGACCACATCAAAATCGGACGGGCGACGGACAAAATACATGGAGCAGGCATCGACCAGCACATCCTCATACTCTACATCAGGATATTCGGCGGCCACTTCATGCGCTACTTCTCGCCACAATCGGCTCGAGGCCAGCACGTTGGCTTTGTCAACGGAGGTCACTTTTTTGCGGCGTTGGCGGGCAACATCAAATGAAACCCGCATTAAACGACCAATTTCGGCCTCGGTGTAGTACATGGTATCCAACGCGGCACGACCTTGGGCGTTGTCCTGCCGACCTTGCGGTTCGCCGAAGTACAGCCCGCCGGTCAACTCGCGCACGATGACCATGTCCACATTTTCGATCACCTCTCGTTTTAGGGTGGAGGCATCGGCCAAGGCAGAATGGATTTTGACGGGGCGAATGTTAGCGAACAGCCCCAACTCTTTACGGATTTTGAGCAGACCTTGCTCGGGGCGAACTTTGGCTGAGGGGTCGCTCCATTTTGGCCCACCGACCGCGCCGAGTAGTACCGCATCCGCGGCTTTACAGGCTGATATGGTCTCATCCGGCATAGGATTGCCGGTCTCGTCGATGGCGATTCCACCGGCCAACATTTCGGTATACTCAAAGGTGTGCCCAAACTTTTCGCCAATCGCATTCAGAACTTTGACGGCCTCGGCGACCACTTCGGGGCCGATGCCGTCACCGGGGAGTAGGGTTATTTTTGCTTGCATAGTTATTCTCCTAAATTTTCTCTAAAATCTATCTTAATATTTCCACGAACTGATACAGTTCGGAATAGGTATTGTATGATGAGTTTAACAAACGCGCAGTATATCATGGTTGGGTGAAGATGCCAAAATTTATAGATGTTCAGATAAATATTTTCAGTCATCACCTTCCCGCAAGTTCTAAACTTGCGGGAAGGTTGGCCTTGAATTGAAAACCATTATCTGAAAGACTGTATCTTCCCCATCTGTCTAAACTGTGATTTGGCTTAGATTGAGCGGGTACTGAAGGATTGAGAAAAATGTAGCAAGCCAATACGAAGTTGAAGCGGGTAGAAATCAACCACTGACTGTTTTTACGGCCATGACATCTCCTCGAGTAGATTAAGGGTTACGATGGTTTGACTGTAGCCTTGCGGTCAAACTGTATCAAAACAAAACCAGCCCCGACTCTCGGACGGGGCTGGTTGATTCTTCAATGCAGAATAACTATCTGCCCGCCGAGTCACCCTCCCGCCAACAAAAGCCACAAAAAAGAACCACGCTCAGAGATGGGATTTAACTGGATACCGTCGGCTGATTCTAGTCCGTTAAGGAGTTGACCAACATGGACAGTGGATTGTGCATTCGATGGGCAGGTTATACAGTTGAGTAATATCACCACAAGCGATGCACACCATAATCATCAAATGCCGTATCTATGCTAATAATCGGTATTTGTTCATGGATTGCCTGTGCTATCAACAGTCGGTCAAACGGATCACGATGATGATATGGCAAGGTTGCCACAATGACGACATGGGCGATATCAATGCCCAACAGCGTGACATCATTGGTTTGCATGTGGTATGGGATATGTTGTTCGATAGGTTGTGTCAACTGCAATTTGCCGATACTAATTTTGATTGCCATTTCCCAAATGCTAGCAATGCTTAAAAGTGGCTGATTGGTCCGCTCCTCAATCAAAGTTCGAGCGGTGACACTGAGTTTGGTATCACCTTCTACAAACCACAAGAAACTATGGGTATCAAGCAGGAACTTCATGGCATATATTCCTCAAAATCTTCCAATGGAGCATCAAAATCATCGGCCATGATAATGGTGCCTTTACCACTGCCAAACCGTGCTTGACGGGTATGTTTCGGCGGTTCTGTCAAAAACTTTAGTTTGATCTGGTCCATGACCCATTCGACCAACCGCATTTGGTCGGTAAACGATAGTTGCTTAACCAGTTTTAAAACTGTTTCAAAGGTTATGATTGATTGTGTTTGCATTATATATATCCTCCAGAGTTAGATGTTTTGATACCTCTGGACGAGAAGGTTGTTGTAACCGATTTTGATAGATTTCCGCCGTAAGTATATCAAATTCAGGCTCATCTTGCCACAGACCATAAGCCATCATAATCGGATAGACTTGGCCGGTCTTCAACTTTTTGGCAAAACTGGGGTCAGAATGGATAGTTTCGGTAACGGCTGATTGTTCTACATATTGCCGGATGATGAGGGCTATCAAACGTAGTTGCTCAAATAACGGCTTGGGTTTTACAAACTGTTCATAGATTTGTTCAATGGTTATGGTAGACATGGTATCTCTCCACATAAGATAATAGGAGTATAAAAGGTCGTCAAACAAATGTCAAAACAAAAATCAGCCCCGACACTATCAGAGCGTCGGAGCTGGTTGATTCTTCATCGCGGAACTCTGTACCGGACAAAAACAAAAACTAGCCAGATTGAATGGAAATGTCATGCCCGAATGTAGTTATCGGGCATCTAAAATCCATAGATTCCCGCTAAAAGCGTAATGACCATGCTTGTCAGATTACCAAAATTGGTTATAATGACCTTTATAGTTAGTCAAAAAAGTTCTCGCCAATACCTAATGGTTTCAAAAATCTTTAGGGTCTCAAGGGTAATCATTATGTCCACAATAACACAAGGTTCGCTGTTACAAAAAATTATTCGTATTTTACAACAATTATCTGAGAGTCAATTGCTTGTAATTTTTGAGTTTGCTCGTTTTTTGTTATCCAAAGAACAGATACCAAAAACTGAAACCTTATCTGTGAATGACCGTATCAATGTTGCTCTACAAGAAGCAGGTATAAAACCATACCAACCTGAAGAAGTCGCTCTGTATTTGGCAAGTCCCGAAAACCAAAATTGGCAGCCTCTTCTAGCAGGTGGCAAACCTGCCAGTGAACTCATTATTGAAGAAAGACGTACATGAAAACAAGCGTAGGGCAGGTTTGTTATTTCGATAGTAGTGCTTTGGTTAAACGCTATTTCACTGAAATGGGTTCAGTTTGGGTGCAGACTCGATGTAGTGATTCCAAAAACTTGATTGTTATTGCAGAGATTACACGGGTTGAGATGGCAGCTGCATTTGCCCGCAAGGTGAGAGGGAAATTTATCACTCAGGCGGAATATCATAAGGCTCAAACTCAAATAATATCCCATATTCAAAACCAATATCGCCTCGTAGCTATCACCTCCCAACGGATTGATACACATCTCAACACAAATTACGAGGCTATGATGCAGTTCAGTTGGCATGTGCGTTATATTTCAATCAACTGCTTGTGAGTAAAGTATTGTCACCATTGATTTTTATATCAGCCGACAACGAATTGCTCATCGCTGCCCAAGCCGAAGGATTACAAACCGAAAACCCAAATAATTATCCTTAATCCTCTAAGTTGTTTCATCTTCGTCTAATCCGCTTAATTCACCGAATCCACGTTCTTATCCTCAATTCGGTATAACAATCTGCTCGCCAGACTCCCCACCCTGCAACATGTACCATAAAAAAAAGCCACGCTCAGAGATGAGATTTAACTGGATGCCGTCGCTGATTCTAGCCCGTTAAGCGGTTGCTATGCAGAATCGTCAAGCCATGCTTGTCGGACTGAAATCGGCATGGTATGATTCAAGCTATGAATAATCAGCAAACCAAACCAAGCCAACAATCTTTCCTCTACAAACTCGGTGGCTATTATGGTATCCCTCATGAATTGATCCATATTTTGGCCTATCGAATTATCCAAAAGCCATGTCGTTACCAATGGGGCGATGACCGAGTTATTCCCTTAGCTTATGACACTGAAACTCGCCGAGAAAAACTATTCGTAACCCTCCTACCATTTGTAACTTTTATGGGCCTGGGCCTGTTTTTTCAACTGTTGTGGGTCATGTCGGCCTTCTTCATCAAGATGAGGCCGGAGCAATATTTTGTGGACGGCCCAACGTGGCATCTTCTCTTTTTTATTGTAGGGGGGCTTTTTATTGGATACGCCAGTACGGCCCATTACGATTTAATCAAAGCTTACCATCTCCTATTCAGGAAAGATAGCGTTCAACAAGGTGGCCCAAAACCACATCGACGTGCCAAGGATGAGAAGCAACAAGGGAAACATCCACAAACAGCCAACCGTAGGATGTTGTAAATCACCGAACGGGCCGTGTTCAAAAAAATATCGCTCGGTCTTTGGCTCACGAGTGATGTCTTTGAATAAGAACAGCCCGATAAGTACATTGACCGAAGCACAACCGATGCTCAACGGATGGCTGTTAAAACCGACTGTTTCTAAGGCCAAACCTGCCATAAACCCACCGATAGCCCACAAACTGGTCATTCCTAAAATAAGACCTACTACCCGTAGATAATCTTGAGAGGATGGTTTGTTAGGTTTGTTGGTCATAAATCATCACACTCCTCTAAGTTGTTTCATCTTCGTCTAATCCGCTTAATTCACCGAATCCACGTTCTTATCCTCAATTCGGTATAACAATCTGCCCGCCAGACTCCCCACCCGGCAACATGTACCACAAAAAAGAGCCACGCTCAGAGATGGGATTTAATTGGATGCCATCCGCTGATTCTAGTCCGTTAAGGGTTGCTATGCAGAATCGTCAAACCATGCTTGTCGGACTGAAATCGGCATGGTATGATTCAAGCTATGAATAATCAGCAAACCAAACCAAGCCAACAATCTTTCCTCTACAAACTCGGTGGCTACTACCTCATCCCGCATGAACTGCTCCATGTGCTGGCTTTCCGGATTATCGGCAAGCCATGTCGCTATGAGTGGGGTAATGATTATGTTCGTCCGCTTGTCAAAGAGTCGAAACGAGAGCGACTGTTTGTTTCGCTATTTCCGTTTGTGACCATTATGGGATTGGGGTTAATTTTTGGCTTGATGTGGATATCATCAGCATTTTTTATCAACATTCGGCCTGAACGGTATTTTATTGACGGCCCGACGTGGCATGTTGTCTTTCTAATTCTTTGTGCCTTGTTCATCTTTTATAGTGGCACCGCGCATGGAGACTTGTTTAGTAGCTATTATATTCTATTTGGGCAAGATGAGATTTAAGATAATCGCCCAAAGCCAAACTGTAGCCCCAACAATAAGCATATAACCACCAGCAAACCATAGGCCAGAATAAGCTAGAATCCGAGTGACTATTTTCAAGTACGGGTTTGTTTTTTTCATTGTTTTGTCTCTCCTTGTTAACTCATTCCTATTGTTTGGTAATAATCTGGCGATCAGGTTAATCTGCTTAATTCACCGAATCCACGTTCTTATCCTCAATTCGGTATAACAATCTGCCCACCAGACTCCCCACCCGGCGATATGCGCCATGAAAAAGAGCCACGCTCAGAGATAGGATTTAACTGGATGCCGTCGCTGATTCTAGCCCGTTAAGCGCCCATGTCGTTAATGTTTCAAATAAATCATGTGTTTTGGCATGTTCAAGCATCCCATCTACAAAATTCAACTCAGTGTATTGAGCGACATGTTGATAACATGGATGGAACGCGTCATCATCATAACAAAATATCAGCAACTCTTGCCGAGTAAACTCATTGTGCAATAACTCACGAATTTTATCAAGGTTGTATTTTTTTCGCATTACTTTAACCTAATCGCAACGTTGTTCTCAACCCTATTTTATATCAGTTGGGGGAAAAAGAACAGCGAATTCGTTGTCCTCAATCCAAGTCACTCAAGTTCCAACTGATCCCGCATCAACTGATCTGTAGATACCTCAAAAAAGGTCGCGATTTTTAGAACCATAGCAGTATTGGGAACTTTTTCACCCCGTTCCATCTTGCCAACAAAACTATACTGCACCCCAAGTAGGGGAGCCAGTTGCCTTAAAGTTAACCCTCGACGTTTACGTAAGGTACGCAGTTTTTCACCAAAATCATTCATACACAAAATCCAATATTGACATACCAAACAAAGTATGTTATTATTTTTGTGTCCCAAAAGGGACAATAAATTATTCTAATCAAGGAGGCAACACCATCATGGCAACTTATCCCATCAAAGAACTGCTCCACAAATGGGAGCAAGCCACCATCACCATTGAGATGGCAATTGGGCATATCGGGCAACACCTTAACCTGTTGTGGGAGGAGGTCACACAAATCAAGCAGAATCACATCAAGCTGACCAACGCCCATGCCGAGACGCAACGTCAACAAGCTCTGTTACGTTTTGAAGTCGAGCGCCTGCTCAAGCACAATGGACTATCACCCACACCACATGACGCGCCGCCCAAGCGCCCCCGCGGTCGGCCACCCAAAAAGAAAGGATGACGCACCACGCTTATACGGCGCGGTACGTCTAAAACCAAACAGGTCAGGCCTGTTGTGTCTCACCAAGCATGATAGGGGAATCTGTGTTTATCACAAATCACCCTATCAGAATCAAAAGAGCGTCCGACCAATTAGCCGGACGCTCTTTTGTTTAACTCGTGCAGTTCATGGTGAGAATGGTTCAATCGTTAAGATTGAACCATTCTGGAGCGCGCAACTTATTTAGGCCATTCCATTCCTAACCAGCCTGTCGGGTAACAAGCGCTCACTTGCTAATAATACCTCCCCCGATAACCTGTTCGTCTTGAAAAAATGTAACAGCCTGACCGGGGGTGATGTCTCGTAGTGGTTTAGAGAAGGCAACATGGGCGCGTCGATCGGGTAGACAGGTCAAAATTGCCTCAGATTCATTCGACTTATACCGAATTTTGGCAGTGACAGGAAGCGAGCCTACGGGAGCTTCACCACTAATATAGTTAACCTCATGAGCATGTAACTCCGACTGTCCTAACTCTTCTGCTGGACCGACCGTGAGATTGTTGCTGGCGGGATCCATATCAAGAACATACATCTTTTCGGCAGAGTGAATACCCAACCCCTTGCGCTGACCAATCGTATAAAAAGCCAAGCCCTTGTGTTGACCGAGTACCTCGCCACGACTATTAATGATGTTGCCCTGTTGCATTGTTTGCGGAGCTTGTCGTTGCAAAAAATCTCGATAATCACCCTCACCTAAAAAACATAAATCCTGACTATCAGGCCGATTAAAGACAGGAAGATTCTTATCTTTGGCAATTTGGCGAATCCGAGTTTTGCTATAGTGCCCCACCGGAAACTTGACGTGAGCCAATCGCTTTTGGGTTAAGGTATACAATACATAGCTTTGGTCTTTACTATGATCAATCCCCTTAAGCAGTTGGTAGCGCCCCTGTTCATCTTGACCGATGCGGACATAATGACCCGTAGCTAGATAATCCCCCAAGCTCAAAGCCTCTTTGAGCAGGCGATTAAAGCGAATCTCCCGATTGCACATCACACATGGATTCGGGGTCACACCTTGAGCATACCCCTCAATAAAATACTCAACAACTGTCTGGCGGAACGTCTCTTTATAGTCTCGCACATAAAATGGAATTCCTAGGGTGTTGGCTACACGGCGGGCATCACATACCGCATCTGGTGTACAGCACCGATTGGACGAGCCACCTGCCTCAGCCCATAACCGTAGCATTAGTCCCACCACATTATATCCTTCTTCTAATAATAAAGCCGCGGCCACCGAGCTATCAACCCCACCACTCATAGCCACCACCACAGTTTTTTCAGCGTTCTTGTTTATGGTCATCCTAACCTCATCGACAATTTTCTGTTATCTTAAAACAAGAAGTATAAAATCGCTTGGGTGATGTGTCAAACCATTTTCATCAAAAGAGTTGTTCGGGAATAAAGGAGTGCAAAAGCATCTTGCTTTTGCCAGAGGTAAACATGCAAAAGCATCTTGCTTTTGCCAGAGGTAAACATGCAAAAGCAAGATGCTTTTGCACTCCATGCACCTCGATTTTGAGTTTTTATGAGATAAGTAGTTATTCCCGAACAGGTCTAAAATAACTACACATCCGATCGGGTAAAATTTGACCAATTATCTTGTTTCATAGTATCATGTTCGAGTTAATTTGGTAATCAAATAAAATTAAGGATGGATAATGATGGAACAAACGGTATTGATTGTTGAGGATGAAGAACGGATAGCCCATTGGATACAAGCCTATTTTGAAAAAGAGGGATACAATGCGATTGTGGCTCAAGACGGAGATACCGGCTTGCATTTGGCTCGAACCAAATACCCAGATTTGGTGATTTTGGACCTGATGTTACCGGGCATGGATGGTACAGAACTATGTAAGGAACTCCGGCATGAATCGGATGTGCCGATTATCATGGTCACTGCTCGTAGTGAGGAAGCCGACCGTATTACTGGCTTAGAGCTAGGAGCCGATGATTATATCGTCAAACCGTTCAGCCCCGGTGAGTTGGTGGCGAGAGCCAAAGCGGTCTTGCGTCGAGTTGAGGGGAATGTTCGTCAAGCCAAAACATTACAAGGTGGAAACATCGAACTAAATTTGACTGACCACACCTGCTCAGTTGACGGCAAACTGGTCAAGCTGAGCAAGATACAATTTGCCCTATTAGAGGTCTTAATGCGTAATCTGGGTCGAGCCATGACCCGAGAGCAACTGCTCGATAGCGCATTTTCTGATGATCTTGATGTGCTTGACCGGACAATTGATGTCCATATTCGTCGTTTGCGCCGTCAAGTTGAGGCTGACCCAGCCAATCCGCGTTATATTGTCACCGTTTTTGGGATTGGATATAAATTTGCAACCTAAAGGAATCTCAGTACCCGACATATTGATTAAATAAAGATTTTTTCGACAGGATTAACAAGATTGACAGGATTTTTTGCCTTTAATCTTGTTAATCCTGTCAGATATTTTTTGTGTTTAGTTGAGGCTAAAAACCTTGTCGGGTAACAAGAAGGAATAAACCATTGTCATTTCGCTGGCGTTTAATCTTGTCATTTGCTTTTGTAATACTATTTAACACCCTTTTAAGTAGCGCATTAACTTTGCTGGCTACCACCGCTGGGGTTGATGTGTTGGTGACGGATCAAAATCGTACCCAAGCAACCTCTCTCGCCCCCCTGCTAGAGATGAGCTATTTGTATCATGGAAACTGGAGAGGGTTAGATTATACCCCACCCAAACAGACGGATTCTCCGACCCCCGTTGTCTTGCCATTGTTGTGGGAAGGAGAGTTTGATCGCTGGGAAATTGTAGCCCAAACACTTGATCTGAACCATCATCAACTGTATGAGAAATATTATCAGACTGGTAGTATCGCTGGTGTGGCAAAAGAACTTAATATAGACCCAAATCTGGTCGTGCATGATTTGATTCAAGCCGAGCGGAAGTTGGTTGGTCAAGCTGTTACCGCAGACAAAATTACTCAACGACAAGCGGATGAACTACTTGGCCGTTTAGCCAGTAAAGAAACCGATTTTGTTATGAACCGGAGTCATGTCTTTGCTTACGAGGAGTGGGTATCGGTGGTTGCCGAAACCCTAGTATTCGATCCCGATGATTTAGCCGTGGCCTATGGAGCGGGTGATTCTTGGGTCAAAGTGGTGGTTGATAACCATGTTGCCCCTGAAACCGTGGTTGAAGCGATTATCGAATTTGAGGAACAACGAGCCTCTGAATTAGACATTACGTTAGATGATGAAACGAGTAAAGAGTTGGCAGAAGCGGTTAATGCTTGGATATTTAGTCAATTTCCGTCGGCTTATCAAGCAATGGCCAAACGGGACGGCGAGGCACTTAGCTGGATAAACGTCGGTGACAACTGGCTTTTGAATACAATTTTAACCCGACAAGGGCGTTATCTTCTTGTGGGCTTAAATCGGCAGGTACTCTACGATACCGAACATCGGCAAGTGGGGGCTAGATTAACAACCGAAGCGGTTAATAAAGGGGTGCCATTGATGGATTACACGAAGAATCCACCCAAAAAAATTGGAACGTTGATCGCTACCTCGACCTCAGGGTTTTACCAAATTCGCCCACAAGCATTTTTAAGCCGCTTATGGAATGCCGTACTTATCAGTAGCATTGTTTCTATGTTTGTAGCTATGATGACTGGCTGGCTTTTAATTAAGCGTTTGGTTGCCCCCGTACAAGCCTTGACCAGCGCCGCTCGTAGTTTAGCGAGTGGTGAGACTGCTACCCCGTTACCAGTACGCTTTAACGATGAGTTTGGCGAGATGAGCCGAGCCTTTAACCAGATGGCTGTTTCGTTAGAGAGCCAACAGACGTTACGAAATCGTCTGGTCAACGATGTGGCACATGACTTAAAAACGCCTTTAAGTATCATTCAGCTTGAGTTAGAAGCGGCTGGAGATGGCATGCAAAGTTATGCCGAGGCTGGAGACAGGGTTCAACAAGAGGCGCGGTTGTTACAGAATTTGGTGGGCGATTTAAGCTGGTTGGCTCAAAGCGATGAGGGGTTACTACAACTAAATTCTGAGCCAACCAATCTGGTGGAGCTTACCGAACGGGCTGTTGACCGCTGGCAATCTAGGGCGAGGCAAATCCATGTTGAAATACAATTTATGCCACCAGCAGAGACACTTCCTGAGATTAATGCTGACCCTAGACGGTTGCGACAAGTTCTGGGAAATCTACTATCTAACGCGTTGCAGTACACGCCAGAGGGAGGGCAAATAAAAATCACCATCATTAAAGAAGATAATCCCAAGAATAAGGTGACCAGTTTGGTAACGACGGTTAGTAATACTGGGCCGCCTATTGATGCCGATGATTTGCCGCATCTGTTTGAACGATTTTATCGAACTGATAAGTCTCGTAATAAACGAACCGGTGGTCGAGGGTTAGGGTTATCAATTGTTCAACAGATTGTCGTTTTGCATGGTGGAGAGGTATGGGCAGACAGTAAACCCGGCGAGTTGACTTGTTTTGTCTATCGCTTGCCGGTTTAGGTTAGGGCTGTTCAGTTCTCCATGTTTCCATGATGGTAACGGGTGTGTACCCGTTACCCATAACAGGCAGGTATATACTCGCCAAATACCCGTTGCGATTACATAAAAAGAACAGGATTCGCAGGATGACACTGATTAGAATCGAGTAAATCAGTGTCATCCTGTGAATCCTGTTCTCAACATCCTTGCTGATACTTTCCATGATGGTAACGGGGGTGTACCCGTTACCCATAACAAGCGGGTATATACCCGCCAAATACCCGTTGCGATTACATAATCGCAACGATCAGGAATTTTTCCACGTGCTTACGCCAGAAAGGTTCAATCTTAAAGATTGAACCTTTCTAAGTTAGGTGTTGCTTCCATGATTGTCACGGCAAAATAGCATCTTCGTAACTTTTTAGTCGTTTTAATTGATTGCTTTCGATTTTTGCTCCGGTTAAGTCTGCCCGACTGAAATCGGAGTCTCCTAAGTCAGCCTGACTAAAATCGGCTTGACGTAAATTCGCACCGATCAATTTTGCCTGATACAGTTTAGCTTTAGAAAATTTGGCTTGGCTCAGATTGGCATCACTCAAATCGGTGCGGTTAAGGTTTGCCTTTTCTAGGTCACACCCTTGCATGTTTGCTCCATTTAGTTTTGTGTCTTGCAGGTTGGCTTCCGTCAAGATAGCTCCTTCCAATTCGGCTTCGCTTAAATCGGCCTCATGCAGATCGACCCCATGTAGCTTTGCTCCGGTGAGTTTAGCCTGATGAAGATACGCACCATGAATGTCTGCCCCACTTGGGTCGGTTTCACGTAAGTCGATACCCAGCAAATCTGCTCCCCGTAATTTGGCATGGTTCAGTTTGGCTCCTTTTAGATAAGCCTGTCGAAGATAAACCCCTCGTAAATCTGCCCCGCGTAAATCCGCACCGGGTAAATCAACTTCTCGCATGTCAGCTCCACGTAAAATAGCTTCGTTCAGCCGTGCTCGAGTTAGGTTGGCCCCGTGAAGCATCGAACCGCTTAAATCGGAACGTGTCAGATTCGCCTCGTTCATGTCAACATCCGTCAGATTCGTTTCTCGCAAGTCGGTGTCGATAATCTTGGCTCTTTGGAATATAGCTCCCTCTAGGTTGGACTCACTCATGTTCGCTTCTTGAATTTTTGCTTGAGTTAAATCGGCCTCATTAAGGTTTGCTTCTCGTAAATCAACCTTGATTAGTAATGTCTCTTTCAAATTAGCTCCGGTTAAATCGGTTCCTCGCAAATCGGTACCGCTCAGGTTAGCCCCACTCAAATTAATGCCTTGGAAATTAGTCAATGGCATCACGAGATCGCGTAAATCAGCTCCTTTAAGGTTAACAACAGGGTTTTCTTTGAGTAATCCAGCCTCGTGCAAAAATTGCAATAACGCCACTTTATTAATTTTATCCAAGCTTGGTAAAACCTTCAAAATCCGAGCTTTGGCAATATCGCGTACCTCAGAGCCAATGTCAGAATTACGCAAATTGTGTTTTAACATCAACTCGGTTACTTGGCTCAATATTACCTCTAATAACTCTGCTTGACGTTGTTTTGAGTCAACGTAACGTTGCTTATCATCTTGAATTTTACGATCTTGTTGCTTATTTTGGATACGTTCGGCTTCAAGTGTATGTTGCATCTCTAAATACCAACGCCCAAACCATAATAGGACGGCTGGCAATATCAACAGATCTAACCAGTCCCACAGCCCTTTACCTTCGGCAAACGTGACCCAAAACCAAACCATAGCAATGATTACACTGATAATAAAGTTGCGATATTTAGCCTCAAGTTTGAAATTTTTCATAAAAACTCCGTTTAATGTGGTTTTTGGAGCGAACTCAGTACTCGACATGCTGATTAAATAAAAATTTTTTCGACAGTTGGCGCGTCGGCTTCCTAACCGACCCGTTCAGCCAGTCGGCTAGGAAGCCGACGCGCCATTAATCAAACGCTCAATTTATTTAATCCCGATTCCTAAAGGTTTTTCCACGTATCTAAAGAGGAAAATTTGCGTCATAAGAATTACGTACAAACATCAAAATTATAAACGGTAAATGAGCGGCATTACGGATAAATATGGTCAACTTTGTCGTGTTTTCAGTGCCAGTATCCAAACCGCTCTTGGCGACAAACGTAATTTACAAGGTAGTGGACGGATCCGTTAGCTACCCGCAAGTTTAGAACTTGCGGGTAGCTGACCACTACCTATGCAGGACTACCATTTACAATTCACCATTCACCGTTGTAAAAGTTCAGTAAAGTAGCCCTAGAAACCCGATTTCTTAAAGAAATCGGGTTTCTGACACTCTTTCTGGCGAGTTCACTGAATATTTACTTTCATTCTACCTTGCATAATCCTTATGACGCATTTTGGAGCAAAAAATCATTTATGGCATTAAGACGGGATTTTTGCTTGGCTAGTTGCCGTCTCTTAAGGTTGCAATCCTGTTTGTTCGTTAAATGCCTCAATTAACCCGTCAATCTCATCAGATAGCTTGGGGATGTCGTCCCAATAGTTTTTGTCGTACCACTGAGCCTGAATTTCATCGTAAGTTTTACCTTGTTGCTCGATCCATGTGTAATATTTCAAGTTGTGAATTCGCTTACGGTCATAGTAGCTCAACTCTTGCACATAGTCAATGGTACTTCCAAGCAGGTAACGATGGTATGTGCCCGCGGCATCAAGTTCGGTAAACGCTCCCCGTTCAGTCGTCATCTCCTCTAATCGACTCTGATACATCTCCATTGAATCGGTTAGTACCGTCAACACGATGTCTTCCTCGTTAAGCTCATAATATTTGGCAAACTTAATGGACGACAACAGGTTGCTGACACTTGATATTCCCAACCACGGCAGTTTTTCTATTAAATCAGCCTCTACCCCTTGGCTTGCCAAATATTGCTGACCTGCCGGTTCATTAAATAACCGAATCAGGCTGATGGGGGCTTCGTCATCAATTCCAATAACCATGTCGGTATTTTTGACATTGTGAATCCAAGGCACATGTTTGTCGCCGATACCTTCAATACGATGTTCACCAAAACCATTTTGGAGCAAGGTCGGACATTGGGTTGCTTCTGTGGCGGCAATTTTACAGGTATGGAACGCTTTTTTCAGAGCATCTCCGGCGGCCAAGGTTCCACCTGATCCGGTAGCGGCTACATAACCTCGTACCGTGTCAGTGGGGCGCATGGCCTGTTCGAGCAGACTTAAAAAGGCACCGCCAGTAATCTCATGATGCCACAGATAGTTGCCGAATTCATCAAACTGATTAAAGATGGTCAGGTCTTGACCTGAGTTTCGTAGCTCCCAACATTTGTCAAAAATCTCTTTAACATTGCTCTCGCTACCGGGGGTTTTGATGATTTCGCCAGCCACTCCTTCGAGCCAAGTAAAGCGTTCCTTGCTCATGCCTTCGGGTAAAATAGCAATAGACTGACAACCGAGCAACGCCGAATCATACGCGCCTCCTCGACAGTAGTTGCCAGTAGAGGGCCACACAGCTTTTTGGCTTGATGGGTCAAACTGACCTGTCACCAAACGAGGCACGAGACAGCCAAACGCGGCTCCTACTTTGTGCGCTCCAGTTGGGAACCATTTGCCTACAACGGCAATAATCCGAGCCGATACACCGGTTAATTCGGGCGGAAACTCAACCATATTAACTGGGCCAAATCCACCACCACTTAAGGTTGGTTCATTGCGCCAACTGATACGAAATAGGTTGGCAGGGCTGATGTCCCACAAGCCCACCTGTTTTAGATTGGAAACTATAGCAGGTGGAATTAAGTTGGGGTTACGTTGTTGTTTTAAGGTAGGGATAATAATATTACGTTCTTTGGCTCGTTCAATACCTCGTTGTAAAGCCTCATGTTGAATTGTTAAATCTATCATAAGTTGTTACTCCATATTGGATTTTAGATTGTGGGCTGTAATCGTCCCCTAGACCCCATACAATTGAGGTTACGGGGAGTGTGTGAAGCCAATTTTGCTAGAGGCTCCGCTAGTGGGGTGCCACGTTTCAAAGTATACCACAATCTATTTAAGATTTGTAGCTTGACAGAGTGGTGTTGCTATAGAATCTCTTGAAAATGATCATCATGAGAACTCTTCAATCTTCGGTTTCAGAGTAATATGACCCAAATGAAGACTATAGTCTCGGAACCAGTGCCCCCCAAACGCAACCAGCCCCGACTCAGGTTGAGTCGGGGCTGGTTGCGTTATGTCTCACATCCCGATTTAGAGGTATAGGTTCGGACGTGAACCGCTGTGCAAGGGGGATGGTTTTGACTTTGTACATCTGACCTCGTAAAATAGCTCGTAACATTTATTGATGGAAATTACCAAGAGTTTGTCGTTTCATTCATGACCTGATATATTGACAAAATCAAAAGCATTTTTTGATAGGATTAACAAGATTAACTAGATTTTTTTGCTTGTAATCCTGTTAATCCGTCAGATATTGTTTTAGTCATGTTGAAATGATAAACTTCTGAATTACTATGCATATCATCAGCCGTAGAGCTTTACGTGATTTTTGGGAACGGTATCCTGATAGCCAAAAGCCACTCTCTCGTTGGTTCAAAATCGTACAAAATAGCAATTTTTCTAGTTTTGCTGAACTCAGAAACAGTTTTCCCTCTGTGGATAAAGTGGGAAATTTAATTGTGTTTAATATCGGCGGCAATAAATATCGTCTGATTACCTCAATTCATTTTAATCGTAACAAAGTTTATATTCGTCATGTCCTCACCTATAAAATGTATGACAAAGGAGTATGGAAACAATGAGACTATTAACCGAAGAAACCCAACTACATTGGTTGGCGATTAGTCCTTTATTCGATATCCGTAATGATGATGACTATGACCGAGCCATCCGCTTGCTCAACCAACTCCTTGATGACATCGGAACCAATGAACAGCATCCGTTGTATGGGTTGTTGGATACATTGGGCACGTTGGTTCAGGTGTATGAGGAGAACCACCTGCCTATGCCACTGGTGAGCGGGGGGGAAGCGTTACAGTTTTTAATGACGGAGCATGACCTTAAAGCGACTGACTTGCCTGAGTTGGGACTCGTTGAGACTGTGACCGCCATTCTAAATGGACAGCGGGAGCTAACGATTACCCAGATTCGCTGGTTAGCCCAACGATTTGGAGTGTCTCCGGCGGTGTTTGTGTGAGGAGTGAGGACGTGATGCGTGAGGTTGACTGAGCCTGCTGAGACCATCCACCGATGGACGAGCTAACGAATAACTTCCAAATAAGCCACACCGTCAGGAAGCACCTCAGCCAGAATACGTTGGTCAAGTGTAGCTAACTTACCTCCATTGTGAACGGCTAGGCCCAATAGATAAATATCGGTAATTTGTTTCGGAGTGCCTTGAAAACCATTATCTGAAAGACTGTAGCTACAATTAAAACCGTTTGCTTTAAGACCATCTGCTCAGGTACAATGGTAGGTGGTTTTTGTTTTTGGACAATCGGGATGTCTTCCCTAATTCTAAATCCTACTCCTGTCTACATAAGGAAAAATAACAATGCTAAAATTACCTTACGGCGATGCCGATTTTTACAGAATTATTACCGAAAGCTACTTTTTTGTTGACCGAACCGATAAAATACGACTGCTGGAAGAGATTAGCCATAAAGCACTATTCCTCCGCCCGCGCCGTTTTGGCAAGAGCCTGTGGCTGTCGGTGTTAGAGAACTATTACGACCTTCGCAAGGCAGATGAGTTTGAACGGCTGTTTGGTCATCTGGATATTGGGCAGAATCCAACGCCATTGCACAATCAATATTTCATCCTAAAATGGAATTTTTCTACGATTGCTACTGTTGGCACGGAGGCCGAAATGCGCCAAGCGATTCATGATGAATTGAATGGTTGTATGGAGATATTCAAATCTACTTACTATAAAGACCTGGATTATGATATAGAATTAGATAAGAATAATGCCTTGCGTTCCCTGCGATCATTACTGGCCGCGGTAAAACGAACTCCCTACAAACTTTATCTCCTGATTGATGAATATGACAACTTTGCCAATGAGGTCTTGATGGGCGGCGACCCCCAAGGCCAACAACGATATGAAAAATTGGTCAAAGGAGAAGGCATGTTAAAAACCATCTTCAAAGTAGTCAAAGATGGCTTGGAAGGTCGAGGGATTGACCGACTGTTTATTACGGGTGTTTCACCCTTGGTTCTGAGTGACATTACCAGCGGTTTTAATATTGTAGATAACATCTCTATGTTACCTGAATTTAACGAACTGTGCGGTTTTTGGGAGGAGGAAGTCAGCCAAGTTCTGGAACAGGTGGGCCAAAATTGTAACCTCTCCTCGAAACAGATAACAGAAGCGTTACGGATTATGAAAACCTTCTATGATGGCTATTGCTTTAGCTATGATAATGATGATAGAGGAGGTCTGTATAACCCCACCTTAGCCCTTTATTTCTTGAGACATTTTCAACGGTACTGCAAGTATCCTCGCAGATTGTTAGACACAAATCTCGCAATGGATGGTAACAAAATCGCCTACATTGCCCAATTACCGCAAGGGGAGCAGGTGGTTTCTCAAGCGCTCGATGAAAAAGAGCCTTTGATAATTTTTGAATTGGCTGATCGCTTTAATCTCCAAGAAATGCTCCAACAAGACCATGACCGTACCTTTATGCTCTCTTTATTATATTATTTTGGGGTAATTACTCTAACCGAACAAGAGAGACCTGAAGAACTGATTTTGAAAATTCCCAATCTGGTCATTCGAAAACTCTATGTGGAACGGCTTCATAAGATATTCTTACCCTTGGCCAAAGATATGCACCATGCCGAACGAGTGACCCGACTGGTCTATCAAAAAGGGGAGCTTGGCCCATTGTGTGAATTTCTGGAACAACGACAATTTACAGTTTTTGATAATCGAGATTATCGAGAAGCCGATGAATTGACCATCAAGGCTGTCTTTTTGACCGTTTTGTTCAATGATACGTTGTACATCATGGATTCAGAACCGGCCATACAGCGTCGCTATGGCGATTTGATTATGATAATTCGGCCTGATATGCGTGGTGGACGTTTATGGGATTTATTATTTGAGTTTAAGTATGTGCCATTAGGTAAAAATAACCTGACCGGCGAGCAAGTTAAGGGGATGAGTACCGATGAATTGTTGGCCCTGAAACAGGTCAAGGCTGAGTTGGCTGATGCCAAGAAACAGTTGCTCTCCTATCGGGCTACCTTGACCAAAGTTTACGGTGTGGGGTATCTGCGGTTGCGAACTTATGCCGTGGTTGCGGTGGGGTATGATAGGTTAGTGTGGCAAGAAGTAATGTAATCTAAAAATAACACCATGAAACAATCAAGAATGTCTTATTTTAGTCACTGATGATAATCTGACCAACAATATTTTAGTCGATTCGCTTAAATAGCAGGGGACGATGGTGGTGGTACGAGTGTAGGTATTTTTGGTCTATTTTTAAGACCACAATATTACAAAAGGAGATATAATCATGACAAAAATCCATTCAGCAGTATTAGACATGCAGAGCGATTTACGAAAAGGCAAAATCAACCGCCGTGAGTTTTTGCGCTTTGCCACTTTGTTAGGCGTATCAGCTACAACAGCTGGTATTATGGCCGGTTGTGGAAATCAACCAGCCGCACCGAGTACACCGATCCCCATCAAGCGGGGTGGCACGATGAGAATCGGTACAGCGCTTCAGGAGGTGTCCCATCCGGCCCGTTTATCATGGGTTGAAAGTTCCAACGTGTTGCGTCAGGTGGCTGAATATTTGACCGAAACAGGCGCGGATGGTATTACTCGTCCGTGGCTATTGGAACGATGGGAGGCCAATGAGGATGTAACCATGTGGACATTGTTTTTAAATAAAGGAATTAAATTCAACAACGGTCAGGAGTTAACTGCCGATGATGTGATTTTCAACTTCGAGCAATGGCTTGATCCCACGATTGAATCCTCAATGGCTACTTTGCTTTCCTATCTTAGCCCCTCCAATATTGAACGAGTTGATGATTACACCATTCGTCTCCATCTTGATGCCCCTCAAATCGGTGTTCCAGAGCATCTGTACCATTACCCGGCTCTGATAATGTCACGTGAGTTTGAAGGGGATTTTATCAAACAACCACTTGGAACCGGCCCGTTCATCTTGACTGAATACACTGTTGGCGACCAAGCGGTTTGCCAACGGCGACCCGACTATTGGCGCATGGGGGTTGATGGCAACCCCTTGCCCTATCTTGATGAACTTATCTACATTGAACTGGAAGTAGAAGAGCGAGTTGAGGCCATGCAGGGGGGCGGTATTGACACATTGTATATGCCCAGCCCAAGGGATTGGCAGGTTCTTAAGGAGGTGCCTAATCTTGCAGTGTATGGGGTTAGTACCGCCCAAGCATTCGTGATACGCATGCGAGTTGACCGACCTCCGTGGGATGATGTGCGGGTCCGACAAGCCCTCATGTTGTGTCAAGACCGCCAGAGAATTTTGGAGGGTTCCTATTTTGGGCAGGGTGAGTTAGCCATAGATGCCCATGTTGCCCCCATTCATCCGGCCTATTGTGAGAAACCAATCCCAAAATATGACCCTGAAAAGGCCAAAACATTGTTAGATGAAGCAGGTTATCCAGATGGTCTCCAGGTTAAGTTAATCACTAAGGATGATCGGAGCGAAGCGGAATTGGCCCGTATATTACGGAACTTGGCCGCTCCAGCAGGGTTTGATATTGAACTGAACACCATCGAGCCAGCCAAATATTGGGAACAATGGACAGAGGTCGAGTTGGGCATCACTCATTGGACGCATAGACCACTTGGTACGATGGTTTTGGCTCTTGGCTACACCTCTGATAAGGAGGGTAATCCGGTCAATTGGAATGAAACCCGCTGGGTTGATGAGGAGTTTAACACTCTATTACGGCAAGCTGAACGCACCCTAGACATCCCCAAACGGCGGGAGATTATGTGTCAAATTGAAGAGATTATGCAAACACGCGGCCCGATTGGGATTAGCTATTGGCGAAAAATATGGACGATTATTCGGGCTGAGTTCAAAAATGTAAAGATGCACCCAACAGGCTATGACCTTTTCTATGATGTGTGGAAAGATACGTGATGCGTGATACGTGATGTGTGATGCGTGGTACGTGATAAGGATGAATATCCACTATCGGAAAGCATTAGGAACTTAAAATAATGCACAAAAAAATCTCAGGTAAACTCTTTCGTAGTTTAACTGCCAAACTGATTATTGCCTTTTTTCTTGTTTCGCTGATCCCCTTGAGTTTGCTGGCGTTTTTCAATAATCGTAATACCCAAGCCATATTAATAGAAAATGCCAACCAATCTTTATCCACTGCCGCGTCACAGACAGCCAACAATATCGACACCTTTTTTGAGGTTAATTTAGATGCCCTCAAAGTGGAGGCTCAACTACCCGCTTTAGTAGCTTATTTGAGTTTGCCACCTGACCAACGAACAAATAGTTCCACCGAGGAAGCGACCTTAGCCACCTTGCAAGAACTGAGACGCAAAAATCGAATATTTATCACCTCGTATGCTTTGTTAGATCATGACGGTCAAAATGTGCTAGATACCGATTCTACCGGGATCGGATTAGATGAGTCGTACCAAGAGTATTTTCAAAAACCTCTGGAATCGGGCTTGCCAGAAGTATCACATATTACCTTAGCCAGCCCCGATAATTCAAAACGGGAAGACATGATTATCCATTTCAGTAGCCCCATTCGCGAAGCCACTCGAGGTGAGACAATTGGTATTTTACGCATCCGCTATAAAGCTACCACCTTGCAACAACTCGTTGTGGCTAATAATGGCCTCGCCGGAGATGAATCGTATGCCATTTTGCTTGACGAAAATCTCATCTACTTAGCTCACGGTACCAACCCTGAACTGATCTTCAAAACAGTAATCCCTCTAAACCTTACTCAGATAGCTCGTTTACAAGACCTAACCCGTCTACCAAATCTACCCGTCAGTGAGCTTTCGACAAACTTATTTGACTTGGCCGAGAAGTTAGCCAACATCACCTTTGAACCCAACTTTACCACAAAAGTAGAAACATCGACCGACCGCCTCAACTTGGTAGTTGCCAAAGAGTTAAAAACACGCCCTTGGTTCGTCATCTTTGCCCAACCAGAAGCGGTATTTCTAGCTCCCATCAACGCCCAAACAAAAAATACGATTTATCTTGCCATTGCCATTGGATTCGCGGTCATGGCAGTTGCCGTTATTGCCGGACGTACTTTAGCTACCCCGCTTCTTGAACTAACTCAAGCCGTTAGTCGTTTCACGGCTGGTGATTTAGAAGTCCGAGCCAACATCAAGTCGAATGATGAACGGGAGACTCTGGCAACCAGTTTCAACACTATGGCTGAACAAGTGGGTAGCTTGCTGAAAAATTTAGAGGAGCGCACCTACGAGTTGGAGGCTGAAATTATCGAGCGTCAACGTGCCGAATCGCAACTGGTTCAGTTATCAGTGATTGAACGAGAGTTGGCTATCGCTCATCAAATACAACAGAACCTTTTACCTCCAGTCAAGCCAGATTGGTTGAACCTTGATGTGATCTGTTTCAATAATCCGGCCCGTGAAGTGGGAGGAGATTTGTACAGTTATCATAAATTTACCCAAACGGCCTATGCCTTTGCTGTCGGTGATGTGTCGGGTAAAGGGGTTTCGGCGGCATTATTGATGGCGATTAGTTTGTCACAGTATAATGTTTCCCTAGACCTTGACCTATCTCCGATTAAACGTATGGTTTATCTGGATAAAACCATCTCATCTTATACCAAACTTCGACATCAGAATTGTGCCATGTGCTACGTTGAGGTGGAGAGGAAAGAGGATGGAGGGATGGAGGATAGAGGGATAGAGGATGGAGGAAAACACCTCAAACCTGCGCGAAGCCTCCCCGTAGGGGGACAAACCTCAAAACCTCAATCCTCTATCCTCAATCCCTCTATCCTGACTGTGGTCAACGCCGGTTGTATTCCGCCTTATATTAAACGTGCAGATGGTTCGGTTGAGTTTGATGAAAAAATGGGCGGTTTTGCTTTGGGGCAAGGATTAGGAGCAGAGTCAGGTTATCAGCAACATACGGTTGAGCTATTCCCCGGCGACATGGTGATTTTGACTAGTGATGGGGTGGTTGAGGCCAATAATGATACTGGCGACATGCTCGGCTTTGAGCGGCTAGAGCAGATTGTTAGGGATGGGCCAACCGCTGGAGCTGAAGCCATGCTAGAACATCTCAAGCAAGAGGTGTTTGCCTTTACTGAAGAGGCAGAGCAACATGACGATATGACGATGGTGGTGGTTAGAGTATGATGTTTCACACTTGGTTATAGCCAATCAAGTGATGTAGCTACAATTAAAACCGTTTGCTCTAAGACCATCTGCTCAGGTACAATGGGTGGGTGGTTTTTGTTTTTGAGTGAGGGCTATCTGCGGTTGCGAACATACACAGTTGTCTCGGTGGGGTATGACCGCTTGGTGTGGCAAGAGATAAAACCTTCGTAATTTTGTTCAAAATAGTAAATCAAATTTTTAAGAAGAATTTTTCATGAAAAAAATAACATTAACAGTTTGTTTAATTATGCTCATGGGGCTAACTGCCCCAATGACCCGTGCTCAAGAACTCCCCATTTATTTTGAGCATATTGGCTTGGAAGATGGTCTGCCTCATACTTCCGTATATGTAATAAATCAAGACAAGCACGGATTTATGTGGTTTGGCACGGATAATGGTTTGGCGAAATATGATGGGTATCATTTTGAACTCTATACCCATGACCCCACCAACTCCAACAGCATCAGTAACAATGACATTGCTGGAATTGAGTTAGATGGACATAATAATATGTGGCTTGCCACTGGATCTAGTGGTCTCAATAAAATCGACCTGACGACCAATACCGTTACCCGATATCTGCATGATGAAAATAATTCCTACAGTATAAGTAGCAATTCTATTTCTAATGATTCGAATAATCATGTTCTTTTTTATGATAACCGATATGAAGATCAGCAGGACTATATATGGTTTGGCTCGGATAATGGTTTAAATCGCTTAGACCTCAAGACAGAACAATTTACCCGTTATTATCATGATGAAAATGATCCAACCACCTTAAGCAATAATAAAATTATTGCCATTTTCCCTGACCCCGCCAGAAAATGGTTATGGATTATTACGAAAACGGGTTTGGATAAATTTGACCCGACCACAGGCAAGGTGGTTCGTTACTTGCCAGAGATGAGAATCGGGACTATCTATATTCTCCCTGATGGTAAGACGATGTGGATTGGTACAGATGATGTAACAAAGAATGCCTTATATCACTTTGATGTGACCGCTGAAACCCTAACCGACTATCCTATTCAGGGGGATATACGAGATATTGCACCAACGGATGACGGTAAATTATGGATTGTGGTTAATAAAGCGGGTCTTTATTTATTTGACCCAGTAACAGGAACGTTTAACCATTATGAAGAAGACCAAAACAATCCTTATGCTTTGAATGATAATTTGGTCTTGAATCTTTATCAAGACCGCGATGGCACATTGTGGATCGGCACGAGTTTGGGAGGAGTGAATAAAGTTGATCCCCAACGTAAACAGTTTCAACTGTACCAACATCAACCCGATAATCCCAATAGCTTGTCCCATTCAGATGTGTTTGGTATGCATGTTGATAGCGAAGGCATGATATGGATTGGGACGATTGGCGGCGGCTTGAATAAGTTTGACCCCAATACAGAGACGTTTACCCGTTATCTATATGATGACGATGACCCCCATAGTTTAAATCATAATTTTGTTCATCCAATATTAGAAGATAGTCAAGGGCAATTATGGATCGGGACATGGGGTGGCGGGCTGAATCGATTTGACTCACAAACAGAGCAGTTCATTCATTATCGAGGGGATACTGACGACCCCGATAGTCTCAACAGCAATACGATCCGAGCCATTGTCGAAGATGCTGAAGGTAATATATGGATAGGGACAAATTTAGATGGCTTGAGTAAACTGGCCCCACAGGCAGATACGTTTGAGCATATTCAACATGATCCCAACAATCCTGATGGTCTCATTAGTAACAATATCTGGAACATCTTTCGGGATAGCCATGATAATTTATGGGTAAGCACAGGGCAGGGGTTAGAACTCTTTGATGCAGAGAGCGAAACCTTTATCCATTATCACCATAATGAAAATGACCCCAATAGCTTGAGTGCGGATACGGTATTAAATATCTATGAAGATGAGCAAGGAATATTGTGGTTGGCAACCGTGCAGGGGCTTACCAAATTTGACCCGCAAAATCAGATATTTACCCGCTATTTTGAGCATGACGGATTGCCGGGTAATCGTGTACAGTCTGTTTTAGGGGATGCTCAAGGCATGTTGTGGATTAGCACGGATAAGGGTATGGCAAGGTTTGACCCGGTGCAAGAGACCTTTACCAACTATGATGTGACGGATGGATTGCAAGGTGATTTTTTCCGAGCTTGGGCGTATGCCAAAACTGCCAATGGCGAAC
Organism: Anaerolineales bacterium HSG25; assembly: GCA_030377865.1. Classification (GTDB taxonomy): domain Bacteria; phylum Chloroflexota; class Anaerolineae; order 4572-78; family J111; genus JAUCGB01. The sequence goes on from JAUCGA010000002.1 coordinate 65,075, forward strand.
TGTACTTTGGAGGTGCCAATGGCTTAAATCGTTTCAATCCGGCGGACATCGTTCCTAATCCTGTCCAATCACCCGTTGTCTTAACCGACTTTTCTTTGTTCAATGAAGCTGTTCCGATTGGCCCCGACTCAATTTTGAAGGAACATATCAACGATGCTGAATCGATAACCTTGGCGTATGACCAAACTGTTTTCAGTTTTGAATTTGCCAACTTAAATTACACTGCCTCCGATAAAAACAGCTATCGTTACATGATGGAAGGGTTCGACGATAAGTGGCTAGATACCACTGCCCAACGCCGTTTAGCCACCTATACCAACTTGGACCCCGGTACATATCGTTTCCGTGTGCAAGCCGCCAACGGAGATGGTGTTCAGAGTGAGCATGAAGCGACATTGGATATTATTATCACCCCGCCCTGGTGGGAAACGACTTGGTTTCGAGGATTGGTCATGATGACAATTATAGGGCTTATTGCGGGAGCCTTCGTTTTTCAACGACAAACCGCTATTCGGCGTGAGCATCAATTGGAATACCAAGTTGCTGAACGCACCAGAGATTTGGCGAAAGCGAATCAGCAACTTACTCGCGAAATCAACGCACGAACAGAAATACAGCGGGATCTACTTCTGTTGGACATGGCGGTAACACAGACCGCTGAAGGCATCGCTATTGCCGATATGGACGGATATAATCAATTCATCAATAAAGCCTGGGCAGAGATGCACGGTTATACGAAAGAGGAATTACAAGGGGCGCACTTGAGCCTCTTTCACACTGAAGAGCAGTTTCAAGAGGAGGTCAAGCCCATTATCGAACAGGTCATGAAAACCGGACATTACGAGGGTGAAGATACGCATGTAAAAAAAGATGGGACATGCTTCTACACCTGGATGTCAGTTAATCTGGTCAGAGACAACGAAGGACAACCGATAGCGATTGTGGGGGCATGTCGTGATATTACCATGCGTCGAAAAGCTCAAAAGGCGTTGCAACAAGCCAAAGAAGCCGCCGAAACTGCCAACAAAGCCAAAAGCACATTTCTATCGAGCATGAGCCATGAATTACGCACCCCACTGAACGGTATTCTGGGCTATGCCCAAATTCTCAAGCAAAAACGAGATTTAGATACGGATCAACAAGAGGGCCTGGATATAATTTATAACAGTGGTCATCATTTGCTAACTTTGATTAATGACGTGTTGGATTTAGCCAAAATCGAATCCGGTAAGATGGAACTCTACACCTCCGAGACCAGTTTGCACAAATTCTTGGATAGCGTGGTCGGCGTTATGCGGATGGCGGCGCATCAAAAAGATATTCGTTTTATGTACGAAGCTGACCCCAATTTACCACATAGCGTTGATGTGGACGAAAAACGATTGCGACAAGTATTGCTCAATTTATTGGGTAATGCGGTTAAATTTACGGCTCAAGGTGGAGTCTCCTTCAAGGTACGAAGTTCCTATGTGCCCGAATGGGTATTGAAGGTGTTGTCTGAGCAAACCGACCACCTTCAATACCCATCCGGGCACGTAGGAGTTTGCTTCGATGTCAGCGACACCGGCGCGGGCATGACCCCCGAACAGTTGGAGAGCATATTCAAGCCGTTTGAGCAGGTGGGCGATGTGAAGAAACGGGCCGAGGGGACAGGCTTGGGGCTGGCGATTAGTCAGCAACTGGTCAACCTCATGGGGGGTGATATTCAGGTCAAAAGTGAATTTGGTAAGGGCAGTACCTTTTGGTTTGAAATTACTTTGCCCATCGTTTCCAATGAGGCAAATGAAACGATTGCCATGCAACTGAAAGCCGAGACCCGTGGAGTGATTGGCTATGAGGGCGACCGTCGTAAAGTGCTAATCGTAGATGACCATCCAGAAAATCGCATGGTTCTACTCAATATGCTTGGGGCACTTGGCTTTGAGATTGTTTTGGCTGAGGACGGCGAGGAAGGTTTAGCGAAGGCCAAAGCTGATCGACCCGATTTTATTTTGACCGATTTAGTCATGCCGGTTATGAGTGGCTTTGAAATGGTGCAGAAAATTCGAGAATCCCCTGAATTTCAGGATGTGCCGATTGTGGCCGTCTCGGCCAATGTGTTTGAGATGAATAAAGAAAAAAGTCTGAGTATTGGCTGTCAGGCATTTTTATCCAAACCAGTTGAAGCGGATAAACTGTTTGCTCTTATAGCCGAGCATTTAGGCTTGGAATGGATTTATGAAGAGACAGCCGACATCATAGAAACGGATGTAATATCAACTAAGGCTGAGTTGATTCCGCCGCCACAAGAGGAACTGGAAAAACTGTATGAGTTGACCATGTTTGGCGACTTACAAAAGGTAAGTGATCATGTGGGAGCATTAGCTCAGAAAAATTCTGACTACCTGCCCTTTGCTCAAACGGTACAACAACATGTCCAAAAAATTGAAGATGAACCTATTTTAGAACTATTAGACAGTCTTTCAGATAAATATTTTCAGCCCGTCATCTTCCTGCAAGTTTAGAACTTGCGGGAAGATTGGTCTTGAATTGAAAAACATTATCTGAAGGACTGGAGCAGTTTAAGGAGTAAAGATAATGATGATAAACAATGAACAACCTAACATTTTGGTCATTGATGACAATGCCACCAATGTTCGCGTTTTGATGAAATCATTAAAAGTGCATGGCTATATGGTCACTACCGCCCGTAATGGCACGATGGGGCTTCGGCGGGCTAAATTTGCTTTGCCGGATCTGATTCTGCTGGATGTGATGATGCCCGACATTGATGGGTTTGAGGTGTGCCGACAACTCAAACATGATGACCTATTGAAGGAGATTCCGGTTATTTTTCTAACGGCTAAAACAGAAAAGGAAGATGTAATTGATGGGCTAAAACTAGGAGCCGTCGATTATGTCACCAAACCGTTTCAGACCGAAGAGGTGTTGGCCCGTGTGGAGAAACATTTGACCATCAGCAATTTACGGAAACAGCTAGAGGGAAAAAACTATCAGCTAGAGGAAAAGAATTGCCAACTGGAGACAGAGATTGCGGAGCGTAAACGGGCAGAGTTTGAACTGGCCGAAAAGAGGGTGTATCTCGATAATATTTTACGTAGTGCTACCGAATATTCTATCATCACAACCGACTTAGATTTTCGCATCACTTATTATAACCCAATGGCTGAAAAGCTGTTTGGCTACACCGCGACAGAGGTCATCGGCAAAACGATTCAGGAGATACACGATAAGGAAAATGTGGCTCCAGAGCAGTTTGAACAGGGAATTGAGAATATCCGCAACTTGGGCGAACATCGTTATATGGTTGTCAGCGACCATGAGGGAAAAACGCGCTATGTTAGCTCACGCGTGTCGGGTATTTATGATGCTGAGGGTGAGTTGGTCGGTTTCGCCCTGTTTAGTCGGGACATTACCCAACGAGAGCAAGCCAAGCAAATCATCAAGCAGAAAAATAAATTCCTCAACACCATTCTCGAATCATTAGCCAATCCCTTTTATGTCATCAATGTGAAAGATTACACGATTGAAATTGCCAACTCTGCCGCCCAAAAGCTAGGCATCACTCGCATGAATACCTGCTACGCGCTCACCCATCGTCGCGATACCCCCTGTGACAGTCTGGAGCATCCCTGTCCGTTGGCTATCGTTCGCCAAACGAAAAAACCGACTATTGTTGAGCATATTCATTACGATGAGGCTGGCAAGCCCATCAATGTTGAAGTGCATGGCTATCCTATTTTCAACGATGAAGGTGAAATCATTCAGATGATAGAATATTCTATCGACATTACCGAACGCAAACAGGCCGAGGAACAGTTACGAAAACTTTCACGGGCGGTTGAACAGAGCGGTAGCACGATTGTGATTACCAGTTTGGATGGTCAAATTGAGTTTGTTAATCCAGCCTTTTCTAAAATAACGGGTTATAGTTATGAGGAGGCAATGGGACAAAATCCACGTGTCTTAAAATCAGGTAAAATGTCACCAGAAATATATCAAGAGTTGTGGAACACCATCAGTCGGGGCGAGGTGTGGCAAGGAGAGATGATAAACAGAAAAAAGAATGGCGACCTATATTGGGAATATGCCACCATCTCTCCCATTAAAGATAGGGCTGGTAAAACAACCCATTATTTAGCCATCAAAGATGATATTACTGAGCGTAAGCAAGTAGAGCAAGCACTCCAGGAAAGTGAAGAGATGTTCCGCTCCATTGGTGGTTCAGCCCAAGATGCGATTGTGCTGATGGATGCTTACGGTAATATCTCATACTGGAATGAAGCGGCTGAAAAGATATTTGGTTATAGTTATCAGGAGGCAATGGGGCAATATCTACACCGTTTAATTGTACCTTCAAAACACATTGAGGCTTTTGAAAAGGGATTTAGTCAGTTTAAGAAAACCGGGCAGGGAGCGGCAATGGGGAAAGTGCTGGAGCTATCAGCTATTCGGAAAGGCGGCTCAGAGTTTCCGGTAGAGCTTTCTCTTTCGGGGGTTAAGTTAAAAGATAAATGGAGTGCCGTGGGTATCATCAGGGATATTACCGCCCGCAAACAGGCCGAAAAAGCTTTACACGAAATGTATGACGAACTAGAGCTACGGGTTGATGAGTTGGGAACGCTCAACCTGATTATGCAAATGTTAACCACTGTCACCGAGCTAAATTCCGCCTTACAGATCGTGGCCCAAATTATGACCAAACTGTTTAAGGCTTATCAATGTGGCATTGCCCTGTTAAATGAGGCCCGGACAGCGCTTATCGTAACCGCTGAATATACCGAAAACAATCCTACAGCTAACTCCATCGGCAGTTCAATCCCAATCCTAGATAATCCAGCGGCTATACAAACGCTTGAAGAGGGGAAATCCATTGTTGTGCCTCAACCCCAAACCAACCCCTTAACCGCCCCCATGCATGACCTTATGCGGGAGCGTGGCTCAGAATGTTTGCTGGTGGTGCCTCTGCTAACCCGAGGTGAGGTGATTGGTACGATTGGTATTCATACCGATAAAGTGGGTCGAGAGTTCACGGTAGATGAGGTTAAACTAACTGAGACGATCGCGGGTCAAATTGCAGGGGTGATTGAAAATGCGCGCCTATTTGAGGCCGAAATAACAGCCAGAAAAGCAAGTGAGTTTGCCAACAGTAGTCTGTTAGAAACCAACCAACATCTACAACTGCTCAATGACCAGATGTATGATGAGTTGTCGTTAGCCCGCGAGATTCAATACAGTTTACTTCCGTCCCCACAACCCAATTGGCCTGAACTTGAGGTGGCTTGTTTCACCATCTCGGCCCGCGAAATCGGAGGCGATTTTTATACCCACCATAAATTTGAGGATAGAGGACTTGAGGATAGGGGGTTGAGGATAGAGGATAGAGGAAAAACTCTCAAACCTCTATCCTCTAAACCTCTATCCTCTAAACCTCTATCCTCTAAACCTCTATCCTCTATCCTCAAGTCCTCTATCCTCAACCGGTATGCTCTGGCCGTGGGGGATGTGTCGGGCAAAGGCGTTTCGGCAGCTTTGCTCATGGCGGCCAGTATATCCCAATTAGAGGCTATGTTTGTCCACGATTATCCTCCGGCGGAACGGTTAGCCTATTTAGATAAAGCGATTATGCACTATACTAAACCCCGTCGGCAAAACTGTGCCATGTGCTATGTAGAATTAAGAATTAAAAATGAAGAATTAAGAATTAAAAACTCCTCTCCAGCGACGCTTCGCGCTGATGAGTTAAACATGGGTAATGACGAAGTAGAGAATCAATTCTTAATTCAAAATTCAAAATTCTTAATTGATGTCGTGAACGCGGGTTGTATTCCGCCCTACATTAAACGAGTTGATGGCTCGGTGGAGTTTGATGAAGAGATGGGTGGTTTTGCGTTGGGGCAGGGGCTTGGGGCGATGATGGGTTATCAGGCCCATACCGTTGAACTATTCTCTGGTGACATGGTGATTCTGACTAGCGATGGCGTGGTGGAGGCGAATAACGCGGATAATGAGATGCTCGGTTTTGATAGGCTGATGGAGATTGTGCGAGGATTTGATCCTTCGACAGGCTCAGGGCGCGACCCGTCGGTTGAGCCTGTCGAAACCGCATCGCCCCCTTCGGCAGGGGACGGTGCGGAGGCCATGTTGGAACATCTCAAGCGGGAGGTGTTTGCTTTTACTGGAGAGGCGGAGCAACATGATGATATGACGATGGTGGTGGTTCGGGTATGATGATTATAAATGATTTTTCACTCCTTAAAGGGTGAAATTTGCGTTGTTTGAACTATATACAAAACCAAATTATAAATGGTAAATGGTGAATTATAAATGGTAAATGAGTCGCTATGAAGACACGAGCCAATCACACGCACCAGGCCGTAGGTCACGCTTGTAGCGTGACGAATATGGAGAACTGAACAGCCCTAGCCTTTAGGGTGCTTCAGCCTGTGCCGCATGTGTTACGATATTATTTGCCATACGTTAAGTTGGTAGCTGATGAGTTATCTCTAATGGCTGATATTGATGAACTTGAAGTCCGAGTAGCCAGATTAACTAAGTCGGATCAAGAGTTTGTCGTTTCATTCATGACCTGATATTTTGATAAAATCAAAAGCATTTTTTGACAGGATTAACAGGATTGACAGGATTTTTTTACTTGTAATCCTGTCAGATATTGTTTTAGTCATGTTGAAATGATAAACTTCTGGTCGGATGTGACGTTAGAACCCTTTGTTACCAAAATGGAAACTCTGCTTAGAAAGGTTCAAATAGATGTATTGAATGACTGGCTCGAGGGAAAATTAACGAATGACTCATAAAATTCTAATCGTTGACGATAAACCAAACAATTTATATATACTGCGTAATTATTTGTGTGAAGCTGGCTTTAAGGTACTGATGCTTAACAGTGGACAAGCCGCCCTCAAGCGGGTTGCTTATATCAAACCTGATATAATTCTGTTGGATGTGATGATGCCCGGAATGGATGGGTTTGAAACTTGCCGTCGATTGAAAAAGAATGGGGTGACGAAGGATACACCCATTATTTTTGTAACTGCCAAAACTGAAACGATTGATAAGGTTGATGGACTTGAGATGAGCGCGGTGGATTACATTACGAAACCATTTCAACTAACGGAGGTTCTCGCACGAGTTAACAAACATTTGACGATCAGCGATTTGCGAAAACAACTTGAGGCAAAAAACCGTCAATTAGAGGCGGAGATTGCGGAACGTATACAAGCCGAGGAGGTTATCAAACAGCAAAACCAATTTTTCCACACCATTATCGAATCATTGTCCAGCCCCTTTTATGTGATCAATGTAGAAAATTATACAATTGAAGTCGCCAACTCTGCCGCCCACAAGCTAGGTATCACCCACTTGAATACCTGCTACGCTCTAACCCATCACCGCGATACCCCTTGTGACAGTGCGGAGCATCCCTGTCCGTTGGTTATTATTCGCAAAACGAAAAAGCCGACCACTGTCGAGCATATTCATTATGATAAGGATGACAATCCCATCAACGTTGAAGTACATGGTTATCCCATCTTCAACGATGAGGGCGAAGTCGTTCAGATGATAGAACATTCTATAGACATTACCGAGCGTAAGCAGGCTGAGGAGTCTTTGCATCAAGCGTATGAAGAACTAAAGATGCGGGTTGAGGAGTTAGGTACGCTCAATTTGATTATGCAGATGTTAACAACTATAACCGAATTAGACACGGCCTTACAGATTGTAGTCCAAATTATGATAAAACCGTTTGATGCCTACCAATGTGGCATTGCTCTATTAAATGATGACCGGACGGAACTTATTGTCACTGCCGAATACACTCATGGCTCTCAAGAAAACAACCGCCCATACCAAAATTTAGTTGGTACCAGAATCCCTATTGCAAGCGACCCATCCACGATGCAAGCAGTTGAAAAAAGAGTATCCGTCGTTGTTCCACACCCCCAAACCAACCTCTTAACGGTTTTAATGCGAGCGCGAAACTCACAGTGTCTTTTGATTGTACCTTTACTGGTTCGAGGAAAAACCATAGGCACGATCAGTATCCACACCGATAAAATGGGACGAGAGTTTATTATAGATGAAATAAAACTGGCGGAAACAATTGCGGGGCAAATTGCGGGGGTGATTGAAAACGCACGTCTTTTTAAGGCTGAGAAAATGACTAACCAAGAACTACAAAACCTTAATGAAGGATTAGCGCGGTTGGCTCATGTTGATGGGCTAACCCAGCTTGCCAATCGGCGACATTTTGACAACTATTTAAGCCAAGAGTGGCAACGACTTAAACGTGAACAAGGTTATCTCTCCCTGATTATGCTCGATATAGATCATTTTAAACAGTATAATGATTATTATGGACATCTGGCCGGGGATGATTGTCTCAAACAGATGGCTCAACTTTTACTGCAAGCAACTCGTCGTCCCGCTGATTTAGTGGCTCGATATGGCGGAGAGGAGTTTGTTCTGGTTCTACCCTATACCAAGGAACATGGAGCATATCAACTAGCTCTACGGATAAAAACCGAGCTATCTCAATTGCAAATATCCCATGCTCGATCAATCGTTAGCCCTTATGTAACCTGTAGCATGGGTATTACGAGTATCATTCCTCAAGAGAGTTCCTCGGTAATTGAGCTAGTTGACCGAGCCGACCAAGCCTTATACCAAGCCAAAGAACAAGGACGTAATCAAATTGTGGTACTTTGAGGATGTTATAAATTATGAATTATGAATTATGAATTATGAATTAAAAATACTTCTGTAATATAATAAGGAATGGGTCAGGCTCATACCGTTGAATTATAGCTGGGCGACATGGTGATTTTGATGGCATGCATCTGGCAGGACGCTATAATTTATGAGATATAGGAGAAAAGTAAAATGAGAATATTATACAAAACAGTTCTACTATGCATTGTCCTGAGCATTTCAGTTTTAGCTCAACCTGTATCCGCACAAGGTGGCGATGGCCCTTCAACAAGAGTGGATTTTCCTCTCACATTCGACCACATCACTGTCGAAGACGGCCTTTCAAACAACCTTGTAGCAAGTATTGTCCAGGATGATACAGGATTTATGTGGTTTGGTACGTTTGATGGTCTGAACAGGTATGACGGATACGAATTTAAGGTTTATCGGCATGACCCGGATGACCCCGACAGCCTAAGTAATGATCAGATTAGGGTGTTGTATAAAGACCGAGCCGGCAACCTTTGGATCGGAACATTGAGTGGTGGACTGAATATGTTTGTCCAAGAAACAGAGATGTTTATCCGCTATCAGCACAATCCTGATGATCCTCACAGCCTGAGCCATGACAGTATCGACTCGATTTTTGAGGATCAGAGCGAAACGCTCTGGGTCGGCACCAATGGCGGACTGAATCGCTTTGACCGGCAGACAGGTAGTTTCACGCATTACCAGCACGATCCCGACAATCCGGCAACGATAGGGCATGATATTGTTTATTCGATATACGAAGACCGAGCGGGAGTTCTGTGGATTGGTACAGAAGGCGGATTGAACCGTTTTGACCGAGAAACCGAGACCTTTATCCGCTATCAGCATGATCCTGATGATCCTCACAGTTTGAGCTACGATCAGGTGCAGACAATTTGGGAGGATCAGGCGGGCGCGTTATGGGTCGGCACAATGGGTGGGGGACTCAACCTGTTTGATCAGGACACGGAAACATTCAAACATTACCAACATAATCCAGCTGATCCGAATAGCCTGAGTGACAATAATATCAATATGGTTATGCAAGATCGGACGGGTGCGTTCTGGATCGCTACCAAAAATAATGGAATTGATCTGTTCAATCAGGACACAGAAACATTTGTCCACCATACGTACAATTCAGCCCTACCCAGTAGCTTGAATCATAATTACATCCATTCGTTCTATGAAGACAGCTTGGGCATGATATGGATCGGCACCAAAAACGGCGGAGTCAATCTCTTTGACCCAGGCGGAAAATTATTCCGGAATTACCACAGCAATCCAGCAATTTCCAATATTCCGAGTTTTAATGTTTGGAGTATCAGCGAAGATACTTCAGGAATGCTTTGGATAGGCACAAACGGAGGTGGCCTGAGTCGTTTAGACCGAGACCGAGAAACATGGACGTATTATCTGAATGATCCCGACAAACCAGAGAGTCTGAGTTCCGATGTGATACATACAGTCCTCACGGACCGGACAGGTGCTATCTGGGTCGACACCAGCGGCGGTGGATTGAATCGCTTTGACCCCGAGACTGAAACATTTATCCGTTACCAACATGATCCTGCCGATCCCCAGAGCCTGAGCAGTGATGTGATTATGACGCTATATGAGGACAAATCGGGAATATTATGGATTGGCACATGGGGCAGTGGTCTGGACAGATTTGATCGGGAGACACAGATATTCAGCCATTACCAGCACGATCCAGCGGATCTGCATACCCTGAGTAGTCGTATTGTCACATCTATTGATGAAGATCGGGCCGGGACACTCTGGGTGGGCACAGTAGGTGGCCTCAATCGGTTTGACAGGGATACGGAGACATTCAGACGTTATCAGCATGATCCCGATGACCCGACCACTCTAAGCAACAACACCGTGGCGTTTGTGTATGAAGATCAGGCTGGCAGATTTTGGGTCGGAACCGTCGGCGGAGGCATCAATAAATTCGACCGAGAAAATGAACGCTTCATTCATTTCACGCAAAAGGACGGATTGCCTGGGGATGCTGTGTATGCGATACAGGAAGATAGTCAGGGATTCCTGTGGCTTGGTACCGGCCAAGGGCTGTCAAGATTCAATCCAGACGCGGAAACATTTAGAAACTACGATGTCACGGATGGCATCCAGGGCGACATGTTTAATTTGAATGCGGCCTATACAAGCAGTAGCGGCGAGATGTTCTTTGGTGGCACCGACGGATTTACCGCGTTCTATCCCGAACAAATCAGGGATAATCTGGATATTCCGCCCGTTGCCGTTACCAATTTTCTATTGGCAAACCAGCCGGTTGCTATCGGCGAAGACTCGGTGCTACAACAATCCATTGCTGAAACCGATCAGCTGACGCTCTCTTACACAGACCGGATATTCTCTTTTGAATTTGCCGCGCTGAACTACCGCTCCCCGGAAAAAAATCGGTATAAATACATGCTGGAAGGGTTTGAAACGACATGGAACGAGATAGACAGCAGTCGGCGTTTTGCGACTTACACCAATTTGGATGCGGGTCAATACACCTTCAGAGTCAAAGCGACCAACAATGATGGCCTGTGGAATGAAGAAGGTGTAGCCATCAAAATCAACATAATGCCGCCTTGGTGGGAGACAGTTTGGTTTAGAGGTGGCATGATCATGTTGGTCATTGGGCTTGTTGCTGGGAGCTTCTATTGGCAAAACAAAATGGCTGAGAAACGAGAGCATGAACTTGAGGTGTTGGTAGATGAAAGAACGCAAGCGTTGGCTGAATCAAATCAACAATTGGCAGTGGCTCATACCGAAGCGGTAACGGCCAAAGATCAAGCAGAAATATTACAGGAAAAAGCGGAGGTTGCCAATCAAGCCAAAAGCAGTTTTTTGGCGAATATGAGCCATGAACTTCGCTCGCCCCTTAATGCGATTATCGGTTTTACTCAAGTACTGCTTCGTGGACAAGGACTAGATTCGGAACATCAAGAAAATCTGCGTATCATCAGCCGGAGTGGTGAACATCTGCTGACCTTGATTAACCAAGTGCTTGATTTATCCAAAATTGAAGCTGGCCGTACCACGCTCAATGAAACCAATTTCGATATTCATCGACTGTTGAGTGACGTGGAGGAAATGTTCCAGTTGAAGGCCGATGATAAGCAGTTGCAACTTCTTTTTGAGCAAGCTCCCGATTTGCCCCAGTTTGTCCGGACAGATGAAACAAAACTACGTCAGGTGTTGATTAACCTGCTGAACAATGCTCTCAAATTTACAGACGAGGGCGGCGTTACCGTGCAAATTATGAATGGAGAGAATGGCGATAATCAAGCGGCTGATTTGCCATTCGTGGATATTCAGTTTAGCGTAGCCGACACCGGACTCGGTATTGCAGAGGAGGAGATGGACAAAATGTTTGAAGCCTTTGCTCAAACGGAAAGTGGCTTACAATCTCAGGAGGGTACTGGTTTAGGCTTACCTATCAGTCGGAAATTTGTACAACTGATGGGAGGTGATATGACGGTCGAAAGTCAGGTTGGTCGTGGGACAACTTTTAATTTTGAGGTAAAGGTTGAAATTGTAGCGCAATCCGAAATTAAAGACAGCAGAACAGAGACCAAAAATCGGGTTCTCGCTCTGGAGCCGAATCAGCCGCGCTACCGTATTTTGATTGTTGATGACATCTGGACAAATCGGCAACTGCTTATCAAACTACTTAACCCGTTGGGCTTTGAACTCCAAGAAGCAGAGAATGGTCAACAGGCGATTGAGGTATGTGAAAAGTTTGAGCCACATCTAATTTGGATGGACATGCGGATGCCGATCATGAATGGTTATGAGGCTACCCAACGGATCAAAGCGACAGCCAAAGGGCAGGCTATAGCTATCATTGCTCTGACGGCCAGTACTTTAGAAGAAGAACGGGCGGTGGTCTTGGATGCTGGCTGTGACGATTTCATGCGTAAGCCGTTTCGGGATACCGATATTTTTGAGGCCATGCACAAGCATATCGGAGTAGGTTTTATATATGAAGAACCATCCGACCTGTCCGATTCAACTGACGTAGTGGGCGATGTTTTAACCCCCACTGTTTTAGCCACCCTACCCCAAGAGTTGCTAGGGATGCTCAAAGATGCGGCTGAATTGGGCGATATGGAGTTGGCTGAAGATGTGATTAGTCAAATACAGTCTCATAATCCGGCTCTAGCGACAGCTTTGGATGAAGAGATGAATAATTTCGAATATGATAAAATATTAGATTTAATCGAAGAAATATAGGAGATAATAAAATGAAAAAATTCCCTTATGGCGATGCCGATTTTTATAGTATTATTACTGAGAACTACTTTTATGTTGACCGAACCGACAAAATTCGGTTACTTGAAGATATAAGCAAGAAAGTACTATTCCTACGCCCGCGCCGTTTTGGCAAGAGTTTGTGGCTGTCGGTTTTGGAGAACTACTATGACATTCGTAAAGCGGATGAGTTTGAACGGCTGTTTGGACATCTCGCCATTGGGCAAAATCCAACGCCGTTACACAATCAATATCTGGTTCTGAAATGGAATTTTTCAGGTGTAGACAGTTCCGGGGATGAGCGGGATTTACATCGGGCACTCCATAATCAATTAAACGGCTCTATCGAGATATTCATGGCTCGATATCGAAACATCTTGGATTATGAGATCACTCTGGATCCGCATGATGCCTTGCGTTCCTTAAAATCTCTTTTGGCCGCGGCACAGGTTGCCAACAAAAAACTGTACCTCTTGATTGATGAGTATGATAACTTTGCCAATGAGGTGTTGATGGGTGGCGACCCTCAAGGTCAACAACGGTATGAAAAATTGGTCAAAGGAGAGGGCATGTTAAAAACTATCTTCAAGGCAATCAAGGATGGTTTGGAAGGCCAAGGCATTGACCGGCTGTTCATTACTGGGGTATCACCGTTAGTGCTGAGTGATATTACCAGTGGTTTCAATATTGCCGATAACATATCTTTGTTGCCTGAATTCAATGACTTATGTGGATTTTGGGAGGATGAAGTTAGCCAAGTGTTGGAACAGGTGGGCCAACATTGCAATCTCTCAGCAGAACAGGTCATGGAAGCTATGCACATCATGAAAACCTTTTATGATGGGTACTGTTTCCGTTATGAGGGGGATGCGAAAGGTGATGTGTATAATCCGACCTTGGTGCTTTATTTCCTAAAGAACTTTCAGCGATATTGTAAATACCCTCGCAAATTATTAGATGTAAATCTAGCAATGGATGCCAATAAAATCACCTACATTGCCCAACTGCCTCAAGGAGAGCAAATTGTTGAGCAAGCCTTGAACGAGGCCAATCCACTGACTATCTTCCAACTAAAAGACCAGTTTGGTCTCAAAGAAATGCTCAAACAACAGCATGACCAGACTTTCATGGTCTCCCTGCTCTACTATTTTGGGGTGATTACCCTAACCTCTGAGGTGACAAGCAGTAATAAATTAACGTTTCGTATCCCCAATCTAGTCATCCGCAAACTGTATGTGGAACGAATTCAGGAGATGATTCTGCCTGATTTTCTCAGTCGGCAGGAGGCTGACCGCGTTATCGAAAACTTCTATCAAACCGGAGAACTGCAACCGTTATGTGACTACGTGATGGAAAAGCAGTTCACAGTCTTTGATAATCGAGACCTGAGATGGACGAATGAGTTAACCTTCAAAACCCTGTTTCTGACCTTGTTGTTCAACGATACGGTTTACATTATGGATTCTGAACCAGCCTTACAACGAGGGTATGGCGACCTAATCATGCTGGTTCGGCCCGACATGCGACAGTTTCAGTTGTTAGATTTTCTGATAGAGTTCAAGTATGTGCCGTTGGGCAAGAATAAGTTGACTGGCAAAAAAGTCAGAGGCATGAGTCAGCAAGAGTTGTTGGCTCTGAAACCGGTCAAGGCTGAGTTAGCGGATGCTAAGAAACAGTTGCTCTCATATCGGGCTACCTTGAATCAGGTTTATGGTGCAGGGTATCTGCGGCTACGAACTTACGCGGTGGTCTCGGTGGGGTATGATAGGTTGGTGTGGCAGGAGGTGGTCAGTGATGCATGAAAAAATGTGTAGCGGAGGCCATGCTGAAGCATCTTAAGCGATGAATAATTTTGAATACGATAAAATATTAGACTTGATCGAAGAAATATAAGAGGTGATAAAATGAAAAGATTTCCTTATGGCGATGCCGATTTTTATAGTATTATTACTGAGAACTACTTTTATGTTGACCGAACCGACAAAATTCGGTTACTTGAAGATATAAGCAAGAAAGTACTATTCCTACGCCCGCGCCGTTTTG